>JAJEGU010000014.1 GCA_022819645.1 Pseudomonadales bacterium | reverse complement strand
TGGCAATGGCCGCGCTCACATCAGTCATTCTGCGCGCAGTCGCAGAATCTCATTGCGTGGCCGCTGCAAGAGATTCCGCGACTGCGCTTCGCTTCGCGCGGAATGACATGAAGGTTGGAGCGCCAAAATGAGAATAGCTGGAAGTTCGCGATTTTCCGGCTTGAACGTGGCTTGAAGATCAATCTTCATCATTCATCGATGCCCTACAGTCCCTGATCATCGACGGGAAAGGGATTTCGCGTTCGAAGTTCGGGAAAAAGCGAGAAGTCCCGGTCGCAACTGAGCAAGGCGTCCACGCCGTGGGCGACGCACAAAGCGGCATTTCCATGCCGGGCTTCACGCCGGTGCGCATACACCAGGATGTTGGTATCGACAGCGATCAATCGGCGCCGGGCTCGCTGTAAATAGCGGCCCGCAATTCGGGCCAGGAATACGTGTCGAGCGGATTCCGCGCGTCGGGATCGCCCGCCCTCAAGTCTGGCATAACATAGCTATTTGCGGGCTCGGGGCCTGACAACACCCGGAGCAGTCCCTCCTCGACCACGGCGCGCAAAGGTCGCCCGGTTCGCCGCGCGTGGCGTTTGGCGCGCACGAGTAGTTGGTCTTGCAGATCAATTGTCGTCTTCATTCGCCCATACCAGGAGCCTGCGCCGTAGGAATTCACGGCTGCAAATCCGCTCTCATCCACGCCCCTGGCCGCTCGATTTCGTTAAATATCCACCAATATTCGCCTCAATCGACCGGCCAGGGGCGCGGCGATAACGAATTTTCGCTTTCGCGAATTCCTGTGGCGCAGGCCCCCAGCACTGAACAGAGCCAGCGCCCAACCCGCCCGATTTCCGGCATGCAGACTTCATGGGCCATGGGGTAGGTGTGATATTCGGGCGTCAGTCCCTTCTCGCTCAGACTCTCGATGGCGGCCCTGCCCAATACTTCGGGCACCATCGGATCCATCAAGCCGTGGCAGACAAGCACCGGAAGGCCTTGCTGGACGGTGTGCGCGACGACGCTGTCAGCGGTGGGGAAATAGGTGGACAGGGCGATGATGCCGCCGAGCCGCTCGTCGAAGGTCAGCCCCGCCTCGTAACAAACCGCCCCGCCTTGGGAGAAACCGGCGAGAATGATGCGTTCGGCGGCGATGCCGCGGTCGAGTTCGCGCCGAATCAGCGACTGCGTTGCCGCCGAAGAAGCGCGCAGTCCTTTTTCATCGATACTGCGCACGTTGTCCAGCCGCAGAATGTCGTACCAGGCCGGCATGACGGAACCGTTGTTGATCGTGACCGGAATCGACGGCGCAGTGGGAAACACGAATCGAACCGCGTAATCCGCGGGCAGTTTCAATTGCGGTACGACGGGCACGAAGTCGTTGCCGTCGGCGCCGAGCCCGTGTAGCCAGATGACGGTGGCGTCGACCGCCGCCGTTTGATTGGAAAGCTGTTCGATCACAGGCGGTTGATTCATCGCGCGGCTCCCGGAATTTCGCTAACGCAAGTCAAGCGCAAAACATGTCGCGGCGGCGACGTTTTGCATTTGTTCACGCGATAAGGTGGTGATTACCGAACCCAGTTTCGTCTTGTCCACAGTCTGCAAATGATCGCAATTCACCGCGCACTCGCGCGGCATGCCGTCGTCCCTCGACAATGGCGTTTCACTTGGAATGTCTCTAAGTATTCTCTGAAAAATTCCCTCCTTGGAATTTTTCATTAATTATCGAGGACACGGGAGCCACGGTAACCGTATTGAGACTCGCCATGATTGAATCCCGACTCAAGACAACCACGGGACGCCGCTTGTCTGGCGCCGCGAAACGATACCAGCGAACTTCGCCTCTACGCACTATTCTTCGCTCCAGGCATCGTCGCCCCAGCAACGGTCCGCTTCGGGAATGCCGAAGTCCTGCTCCATAGGCGGAGTTTTCCGGTAGTCTTCGATATGATGTTGTTCGAGCATTTCGCGGTCGCGACGCCGCACTGCCTCGCGCAGCGCCTTTCTCGCGAAAGCCGAACGGCTGTCGCCTAGTGATCGCGCACATCGATCAACCTGTTCCACGAGATCGGCCTCCATAGTGATTTGTATGGCTTTCATAGTGATAACAATGTTGAGTTGTATGCTGCGTTTCTTGTTGATGCCTTTCACTATACCGAATGCGGTCCCGGTTGACCAACGTTGGCGATCGTCCAGCGGAGTCGCACTTGACCGGGACCGCCTGCTTTGAAAACATCCTGTCGATGAAACGCATTGCGCCACTATTGCTCCTGCTTGCATTCGCTGGCGGTGTCCGGGCGCAGGAAGTCGCGCCCGAGGCGCTGCTCGGCACCTTCGAAGGGCCGCTGGTCATCGGCAGGGAAAGCATGACGCTGGCGTTCACTTTCAGCCTGAACGGCGGCGAATTGCGGGCGCAGTTGTTCAGCGCCGCAATGGGCATTTACGGCATGCCCGCGGACAGCGTCAGCCTCACTGACAACGCCCTGCGAATCTCCATCCCCCGCCTCGACCTGGATTTCACCGGCCGCCTGCGCCTCGACGCAAGCGGGCAGCGAATCGAGCGCATCGACGGCGACTGGTTCCAGTACAGCGAGATGGTCCCGGTCATCCTGCTGCCCGTCGATGCGCCGAGTTTCTAAACCGTCTGTTGCGGTGCCGGAGAAGCCTGCAAACAGCGAATGTTCCGACCCAGCGCTTAACGACACACTCGCGGAAGTACCGGAAGAGACCAAAATCGCCTACGCGCAGGCTGCGTCATTTAACGGTCCACTCCCGCCGCCCATCCTGTTTGAGCACTATAATCAAGTCCTTCCGGGTTCTGCGGAACGAATCCTCCAGTTGACGGAGAACGAGCAGTCGCATCGGCAACAATGGGAGACCAGTGTCCTTGACGCTCAAAAGTCCGATATTCGCAGGGGACAGCCTCACACCGAAAGCTGATATGCCAGCGGAAGGTAGTGGACGGCAAGGCACGTCCGGCAAGACACCAGGCATGGTAACAATACGGGGGCCTGTTCAAGCGAGATTTACGCGAGGCGGCAAGGAATGGAGGTAAATGATCCTTGCCTCAATCTCCTCCACCGGCCTGCCAGTCTCGATCGCCGTCGAACTGGCCACACTGCGAATCGTCTGCCACCTCGCTTTCGCGGGATCGCGCAGGTGCGGGTTTGTCTCTGCGAGCGTCTTGCGTTTCATGCCGCTATTATAGTCGACAGGGTGCCTGACCCGCCACCGCTGGAGCGATCGCCGAGGCCGCCATGACGCTCAATCTGCCCATCAACATCGACAGCCTCCTGCGCCGCCGGACGATCGAAAGCGAGCGGGTGGAATACAAGGCCGGATGGAATCCGGAAGGCGTATTGCATGCGCTGGCCGCATTCGCCAACGACTTCCATAACCTGGGCGGCGGGTATGTCGTTATCGGCGTGGAGGAACGCGACGGGCGGCCCGTGCTACCACCCGGGGGCATCGACCCGAATGCCATCGACGGAATCCGGAAGGAACTCCTGAGACTGGGAAATTCCTCGATTCAACCGCCCTACCATCCGCTGACCGCGGCACATGAAATCGACGGTAAATCGATTCTCGTCCTGTACGCTCCCGGCGGCGAGACTCGGCCGTACAGGGCCAGGACAAGCCTGTCCGCGCGCCGTGGCGAGTGGGGCTACTACATCCGCAAGCACAGTAGCACCGTGCGGGCCACCGGGCAGGATGAGCGCGAACTGCTCGGCCTGGCGGCCACGGTGCCGTTCGACGACCGCTACCACCGGAACGCTTCGCTGGACGATCTTTCCTTCCGGCTGATTCAGCAATACCTGCAGGATGTCGGCAGCGAGCTCCTGCCGGAAGTGGCCACGCTTTCGATGGAAGCGCTCGGAAGACGCATGAATATTGTCAGCGGCCCCTCCGAGGCTTTGTTCCCAAAGAACGTCGGCCTCTTGTTCTTCAACGACCGTCCCCACGAGTTCTTTCCGGCGACGCAAATCGATGTCGTCTGGTTTCCAGACGGGCCGGGAGGCGACTATTTCGAGGAGAAGGAATTTCGTGGACCGCTGGCGTCGATTCTGCGCGACGCGACTGCCTACATCGAGGGCAACTACTTGAAAGAAGGGGTCGTCAAGCATCCCGACAAGCCCGAAGCCGAGCGCTTCTGGAATTTCCCGGTCGCAGCGGTCGAAGAGGCACTGGCCAATGCCGTCTACCATCGCTCCTACGAAGAGCGCGAACCCGTCGAAGTGCGAATCACCCGGGAGGAAATGCTGATTCTGAGTTATCCCGGCGCGGACCGCTCAATCCGCATGGACGACCTGCAACTGGGAAAGGCCGTGACCCGCCGCTACCGTAACCGGCGAATCGGAGAATTCCTGAAGGAACTGGACCTGGCCGAAGGGCGTTCGACCGGCGTGCCGAAGATTCTCCGGGCGATGCGCAACAACGGCTCGCCGCCGCCGAGTTTCGAGACCGATGAAGATCGTAGCTGGTTTCTCGTGCGGCTGGCCGTTCATCCATCGTTTCCGAACGACGGGCGAGATGCTGCGGAACAGGAAACCATACAAGATAAGCATTTGGAATATAAGGATAAATCCAAGATTTCTCGCGATGCCACCCTACAAGATACCCTACAAGATACCCTGCAAGATACCCTGCAAGATACCCTGCAAGTTAACGACCGCATTGAGCGCCTGGTCGGCGCCGCACGACACGACATGAGCCGCGCCGAGTTGCAAACGGCTCTGAATCTGCGCGACCGAAGCAGCTTCATTCACTCCTACCTGAATCCCGCCCTTGAAGCAGGCCTGATCGAAATGACCTTGCCAAACAGGCCCACAAGCGGAAACCAGCGTTACCGCCGCACCTCCGCCGGGGAGGCGCTTGCTCGCAAACTGATGGAATCCGGGGAATGAAGATGGCGGACGAGTACGCCAGGAGCCTGCGCCGCAGGAATTCGCGAAAGCGAAAATTCGCTATCGTCGCGCCCTTGGGTACACTCATCCACAATAACGGATCTGGGCTATGACACCGGAGGGGAAACTGCGGCTGCGACTTGGAATCAGATCAGATCCACATGTCAAAACGGCAAGCATCGAAGGAAGCTGAAGAAAATCGCGTCAGTGGGTGTGGTCGGGATGCGCCTTCCTGATCGGATCGATCAAGGCTGATCTAAAGAGAAAGCGTTTAATGCGGCCCCGCGTTGACTCAACCTGCATGGCTATCATCACTCTGCAATCGTTAAGTCGAGCGCCTCGGGGGAGTGGTAGGCACCACCGAAAGCGCTGTTCGCCAAGGTTCGATATAGACTCCACTCATGACTCCCCATTTTAGCAAGCCACGTTCAGTCTTCAACTTCAAACGGGTTGCGCTGGTATCCTTAAAGGCATACTCTTCATTCCGTATTCCAGAATATGGGATGAATTGTGGATATTGCACCGCAAGACATTCTGGTGATGTTGAAGCTCGTGTCCATTGGCCAACGGGACTGGTCATACAATAATCTCGCCACAGAACTCGGCATGAGCTCCTCCCAGGCGCACTCGGCCGTCAAACGCGCGCTGTCCACGCAACTGGCGCTCCGGCGCAATGGCCGAATCGCTCCCCAGACAAACAATCTGGAGGAGTTCCTCGTTCATGGCCTGAAGTATCTCTGCATCCCCCGAAGGGGAGAACTCACCCGCGGAATACCGACTGCACACGGTGCGCCGCCGCTCGTCGATATGCTGATCGAGCCTCAAGACGTCGTTCCGGTCTGGCCCCACCCGGAAGGCAAGGTTCGCGGGGAATCCTTCTCGCCGATCTTTCGTTCGGCGCCAAAGGCCTCGATGCGGGACAACAAGCTATACCAACTCCTGGCGCTAGTAGACGCGATTCGCGGCGGCCGGGCCCGTGAGCGCACCTTGGCTGCGCGAGAATTGGGCAAGCGGCTGAAAGCGTATGGTTAGAGCCTTGAATCCAAACGTCGCGATACTGGAGGCGGCCGTGTCTGGCCTCTGACCTCTATGCGACCAAATGGTATTTCTTGGCGGCTGCGCAACCGGGCTATTGATTACAGACCCGGCGGCCCCGCCAGTTCGGGCGACCACGGATGTCGATGTTATCGTCGAGGTAGCCTCCCTGACCGAGTACCGTCGAGTTTCAGCGTCGCTTCGGGAATTGAAGTTTTCGGAGGACCGCTCCCAACAGGCTCCGATCTGCCGGTGGACGGGCCATGGAGTACTCCTGGATGTGATGCCCACCAAATCCGATATCCTGGGCTTCAGCAGCGAGTGGTACGAACGCGCGTTCGCTGGCGCCGAGATATACGAACTTCCCTCAGGCCGCCAGATCCGGCTGATCTCGGCCCCCTACTTTCTGCTAACGAAGCTCACTGCTTTCGAATGGCGGGGTCATGGAGACTACGCATCGAGCCACGACCTGGAGGATTTTCTCGCCGTGGTCGACGGCCGGCCGGAAGTTTCACAAGAGATCGAACTACTGGAAACCGATGCTCGCGCTCATCTTGCCGGGCGCATCGCTGCCTTGCTCGCAAACAGAAATTTTGTCGATTCATTGCCGGGCCATCTTCCCGGAGATTCTGGTAGCCAAGCAAGGCTACCCATTCTTGTAAGCCGTTTGGAGAAAATAGCGAATGCCGTTTGACCGATATGCGGTTGCTCCGATCAGCTTTTCCAGTAGGCCCTCATCACTTTCAACAGCGCCTTATCCAACGCGGGATCATAAAAAGTCTTGTTCGGCTTCCCCGGTTCATGTAGGTAACGTCTTGGTCCAAATCCAGCTCTCGCGTTTCGCTTGTTCCAACAAATGGCCTTCTGGTTCTTCCGAATTACCGGCGAGAAAGTCTAAGCCTGCCAGGACACAGACCGCAGCATCCACGGTGTCGTCGTTTCTCGCAACGCTATCAATGCTGACCCTCAGTGTTAGTGCCGATTCCGACAGAGAGTCAATGATTCGCCTACACGCTCTTCCCCTAATTGTAGGATCTTTGCTCTTGTAGTTATCAGTGCTTACATTGTGTGCGAGCAGAGTCGCAGCAGGATAGACCTCGATCACACTTACTGCGCTCCGCTGAACATCTGACGGAGACCATGCGAGTGGCAGCGAGTCGAGATTCACTTTCCCGCTCAACTCACTGAGAAAATTGAGTGCCGAATGCGCCGTACGAGCAATCTTGTCAGCGCCCACGGAAAGCGGCGTTTTGTTAAAGCGGCTTCGAATCTGCCGATCCGTTGCGCGCATAAAGAGTTCGTCGGCGCACACATCCATGCGCTCACCCGCAGAGTGCCGCACAAATTTTTCGCTACGCATGGCGTCCGGCCAACCCAGCGGAGCGTCGATCGCAATCAGCACGCGCGAGTCGTCAACGAAGCTGCGAATCCAATCGGCTGCGACCTCCACGGGAGGATTGGGCTCGTTTGCAGTGCGTACATTAAGGATTTCGATAGCCGAAGATTTATCATCCACGAGCGTCACCGCCATCCCGGTCTTCCTGGGATTCGCTGAAAAGTCGATTCCGATCACATACATTCTGGTTTGACCAGTTTGCTACGTTTCGGCTGGAATCATGACGCCTGGCTGGATCACTGCTTGTAGATTTGCCCGTCCTTCATGACGAAATGAACCTGCTCCATCAGCGAGATGTCGCTGGTGGGGTCACCGGGCACGGCGATGATGTCCGCGAATTTGCCCGCTTCGATCGAACCGAGATCGGCGGCGCGGTCGAGCAGGATCGCGCCCGGCATCATCGCCGAGGTCAGCGCTTCGATTTCGGGCATGCCGGCTTCCACCATGTAGCCGAACTCCTTCGCGTTGTCGCCATGGGGTGAAACGCCCGAATCGGTGCCGAACACGATCGGCACGCCTTCAGCATAGGCTCTGGCGAAAGTGTCCTGGATGATCGGCCCGATCTCGCGCGCTTTCGGGCGCACGGTTTCACTGAAATAACCGTCGATTTCGGCCATTTCCGCGACAAACTTGCCGGCAATGATGGTCGGCACGAAGGCGGTTCCCGTCTCCCGCATCAAGCGCATGGTTTCCAGGCTCATGTAGGTTCCGTGTTCGATGGAATCCACGCCGGCGACCACCGCCCGCCTCATTCCCTCGTCGCCGTGGGCATGGGCCGCCACCTTGAATCCGTAATCTTTCGCGGTTTCCACCACCGCGCGCAACTCCGCGTCGTTGAACTGGGGATTCAGTCCGCTGGTAGCCTGACTCAATACGCCTCCGGTGGCGGTAATCTTGATGAGATCGGCCCGGTCCTTGTAGCGCTGCCGCACGGCCTGGGCCGCGTCCTCGGGGCTGTTGACGACGCCTTCCTTCGGCCCCGGGTCGCCGGTCAGTTCGTCGTTGACGCCGTTGCTGGGATCGGCATGGCCGCCGGTGGTGGCGAGGGACTTGCCCGCGGTCAGGATTCGTGGTCCGACGATATGCCCCCGGTCGATGGCGTCGCGCACATTGATCGAGACGTTATCGGCGCTGCCGAGATCTCTCACCGTGGTGAATCCGGCCATGAGGGTCCGTTCGGCATAGGGAACCGCGCCCAGCGCGTAATCCGCCGGGTCGAGCAGGAACCGGTCGACGAACGAATTTGGGCTTGTTTGCGTGACGATATGCACATGGGCGTCGATCAGGCCAGGCATGCAGGTGGAATCGCCCAGGTCGACCGTGGTGGCGTCGTGCCGGCCGTCGTGGACCGCGGCGATCCGGTTGTCGCGGACCTCGATGGTCATGTTTTCATGAACCGCCAATTCGACTCCGTCGATCATTCGCGCACAATAGATGAACGATTGCGCGGCGGCGGCCTGGGCGCAAACCAGCAACGCGCCCGCGAGTAAGGTTCTGATCATGCTTCAGCCCTCGTCTACCGCCATCCGCACCATTGCGACGCGCTTCGGCACCTGGCCGACCGGAATCACCGCGACGACTTCCATGGATTCCACGTCCACCGCATAGGTGACGTGATCGCCCGCGGCGCCCATGTAGGCGGTCTTGCCGTCCGGCGTGAAAGTGACCCATTCGGGATGCTGGCCGACGAACACCTGGCCGATCTCTTCCAGGTCGGGCAGTGAGTGGATGTAGACGTGGCTGTAGACCTTGCTCGTGGACCAGAGCGTGCTGCCGTCGGGAGAGACGCCGAGGCCGTGGGCGGGAGCGCCCTGCAAGCCGTCGTAATGCGCTTCTTCGCCTTCGACCGGCGGATGTTCGACTCGCGCCACTTCCCGGCGGGTGGCGAAATCGACGACGGCAAAGCCGTGGAAGCCGGACAATTGCACGAAGATGTTCTTCGTCGAGCCGTCGGGATTGGCGTTGAAGGCCATGGGCCGGATGCCCGAACTCATTTCCAGCGTCCAGGCGAGTTCGTCGGTGGCGGTGTCGATGACATTGATCATGCTGCGCTGGATCGAGCCGGCCACGGCGTGCTTGCTGTCCGGCGTGACATAGATGTTGTGGATCGCCCCTTCCACCGGCAGCGTCTTGACGAGCTTCATGCTCGCCACGTCGATGATGTCCACCGAGCCGGGCATCTCCATGATGCCGACGTAGACCTTGCTGCCGTCGCCCATGACGGCGACGTTGTTGGGCCGGCCGCTGAGATGGATGCGGCGCTTGACGCGCATGGTGCGCGCGTCGACCACGTCGAGGGCGTGCATGGCCTCGTTGGTGATGTATAGCTGGCTGCCGTCGGGCGCGCCGACGATGCCATGGGGAATCTCGATGTCGGTGATCCTGCCGATGACCTCGTTGGTCTCGGGATCGATCACGTGGGAATCGTCGCCGGCGGCATTGGTCTGGATGATGCGCACGGCGAGTTCCGCCGGTTCGCGCCGCTCGGTCGCCCCGGCCACCCAGTCGGCCATGATGCGCCATTCGGGATCGTCCTGGCTCCGGAAATGCGTGCCGCCGCCATGGAAGGGGTCGCCCCCGGCATCCCGCGCCAGCACATGGGTCAACAGCCTGCTGTTGAGCGGATCCTCACCGGGAAGCACCATAGTCAGCGCCGATTCGTAATTCATGCGCGACTGTTCCTCGGTCCAGAAAAACTCGCCTTCCTCGAGCGTCTGCAAGCGAAAATTGCTCGACCGGTAATGACATTGAATGCAGCGCACATTGCCTTCCCGCTTCGCCAGGAAAATGGGCTGCACTTCATTCATGAAATAGTCGAAATCGGGAACGATTTCACCGGACTGGGCAAAACCCGAACCGCTGACGACAAGCGCGGCAAACAGGAAAGAGATACGAGTCAACATGGCAAGCCTCCGAATCGGCTGGGATATCGGGCTGAGCGCCATCCGGGATAGTAGGCAATATCGGGAAGAGTGTAAAACGACAGCAATTCCCATTATGGCAATGGGCGAGAGCACATCAGTCATCCCGCGCGCAGTCGCGGGGTGGGGCCCGACCGGCGTAGCCGCGCCAGGGAAGGCATGCACCCTCACACAGAATCCCCAAAGAGATTCCGCGACTGCGCTTCGCTTCGTGCAGAATGACAGGTTGGAGCGCCAAAATGAGAATTGCTGGCAAAACGGGCAATTACTTGCCACATGCCGATGATTCCGTTATTTTTACGGTAAAAATAACGGAATCATCGGCATGTATCAAAGACTGCTCCCGCTTCCAAAACGCAGTTTCTTCCTTTTCGGGCCTCGCGGTACGGGAAAATCCGTCTGGCTGCAACAGGTATTGGCCGAGTCGCCTTTACGCATCGACCTGCTCAGGTCCGGCGAATTTCTTCGCTACAAGCGCGACCCCGGACTGCTGGCGCGGGAAGTCGCCGCCCTGGGCGGGCAATCGGCCTGGATCATCATCGACGAAGTGCAGAAACTGCCGGAACTGCTCGACGAAGTTCACGCCCTGCTATTTGCGAGCGACAGGCTCCGGTTCGCGCTCTCCGGTTCGAGCGCCAGAAAGCTGAAGCGTTCCGAAGCCAACATGCTGGGCGGGCGCGCGCTTTCCAGACGGATGTTTCCCCTGAGCATGCTGGAGACGGAAGCGGATTTCAACCTGGGAAACGCGCTGTGCTACGGACAACTGCCCATGAGCGTGACTGCCGCCACTGAAGAAGAAAAGGTCGATTTCCTCGATGCCTACATCGAGAATTACCTGAAAGAGGAGATCCAGCAGGAAGCGCTGACCAGAAACCTCGACAGCTTCTATCGCTTTCTCACGATTGCCGCCACGGTCAACGGTCAACTGCTCAACGTCGCCAATATCGCGCGCGAGGTGGGCGTTGCCCGTTCCACGGTCCAGGGATACTTCAGCATTCTTGAGGACACACATCTGGGCTGGTATCTGCCGGCCTGGCGCAATCGGACGAAGGTGAAAGAAGTGGCTCACGTCAAGTTCTACCTGTTCGATTGCGGCGTACAGCGCACGCTGGCCGGCCTGCACCGCGATATTCCTTCATCCGAAGAGACGGGAACCTTGTTCGAGACTTTTGTCCTCAATGAATTCAGGGCGCTCAATTCCTGGCTTTCGCTGGGCGCGCGATTCCATTTCTGGCGCACTCCGTCGGGAAACGAAGTGGATTTGATCTGGCGACGCGGCAATCGCGCCGCGGGATTCGAGATCAAATCGTCTTCCGGGTGGAAAAGTTCGTTCAACAAGGGGCTGAACGCTTTGCTGGAATCAGGCGAAATCGAGCAGGCTTTCGGGGTCTACCAGGGGGAACGCACACAGAAATACGACGACGTGACCGTGCTTCCCTGGGCAACCGCGATCAAGATGGCCGCGGAAGGAAAGTTTCTTTCCTGACCCAGAGCTGGCGCCGGGAGCCTGCCATGCGCCAGATGTCGAGTTGACTCGACAATTTTAATTTTGTCGATTACACTCTACGAAATTGAAATTGCAGAGTTGACTCGACAAATGGACAATGACCGGGAAAACGACCAACTGCTCGAAATCGCCCGCGACTGGAGCTTCTGGGACCGTGAGCCGCCGAAATCCGTGGCGCGGGACATCGAATTGCCCAAGGCGCTGTCCAGCCGCACCACCCTGGTCATCCAGGGTGTGCGCCGCTGCGGAAAGTCCACCCTGCTCACCCAGTTGATCGGCCGCTACGGGCTGGAACGAAAAAACTGCCTGTTCGTCAACTTCGAGGACCCCCGCCTCGCCGGCAACCTGCACTTTGAAAGCCTGGAGAAACTCACCGCGGCTTTCGCCGCCGCGAGAGCGAATGCGGCGCCGCTCACGATTTTTCTGGACGAAATTCAATGGGTGAAGGGTTGGGAGCAATGGCTGAGATCGAAGCTCGAACGGCCCGGCCGCTTTCAATTCGTGATCAGCGGCTCCAATGCCCATCTGCTTTCGGGGGAACTGTCCACCACGCTGACCGGCCGGCACATAACGGCCGAATTGTTTCCCTTCGATCCGGTCGAGTTCCGCAAGCTTCGCCCCAAGGGTACGCTCGCCGACTACCTGCATTACGGAGGCTTCCCGGAGCCACTCCGCGGCGAAGACGGAGACTTGCTGCTGCGCCAGTACTTCAGCGACATCCTGCAACGCGACGTGCGCGAACGGGTCGGCGCGCGCTCGTCGCTCAGCCTCGGGCAAATCGTGCAGATGGTCTTCGAGTCCGCGGGGTCGGAACTCAGCTTGCGCAGAATCGCCGCCGCCAGCGGCGTCGCGGTTGAAACCGTGGCGGCCTACCTCGCAGCCTGCGAGCAGGCCTACCTGCTTTTTTCCTGCCCGTGGTTCGCCTTCTCGGAACGCAAACGCTCGCACCGCAACCGGAAGTACTATCCCGTCGATACGGCCCTGCGGCGGGTTTCGGTAACGCGCGCGGGTCGGGATTTGGGCAAGGCGCTCGAATGCGCCACTTTCGTGGAACTGAGAAAGCGCGGGTTCGATGTGTTTTACTGGCGGGATACCGCCGGTGAGGTGGATTTCGTCGTTCAGTCCGGCGAAGGCCCGATACCGATCCAGGTCACGCTCGACGGCGCCGCCGAACGCCACATGCGCTCGCTGGACGCCTTCCACGAAGCCTTCCCGGATGCCGCAGAAGCCGTGATCGTAACCATGGACAATTTTCCGGAAATCCTTGCGGCTATCTCGCCCCCCGGTCTGGAGGCGACATAGCGCGGGTTCGCGAAGGCGCCCGTCGCCGCGGCGGCAGCGGTTGACTTCAACGATTCGCGTCCGGTCGTTATCGGCTATCGAGAGCTACCGGGGCCGCGATGCTCCGCGTGCTGATCGCGGAGTACCCAGCCAACCCAGGGAGATTCCGCGACTTCGCGCGGAATGACACCAATCGAGATTGTGCACCCGTGATTCGCGGAGGATTCCGCGACTTCGCGCCAAATGACGGTATCGAGGCTCGCCATGGCGAGAGCCGCGGCTGTGCTTACAGTTCCCGTGGAACGATCAATCAGGCATGCGCGCTGCCCGAATCTCGATTTCCAGCAACCAGCCGTCCACCACCAGGTCGGCTATTTCCAGAAACGATCGCACGGGCTTGTTGGGATTTTCCTCGGTACCGAAGAATTCGAGATACCCTTCGTTGAACGCCGCGAAATCCACATTGCCGTCTTCATCGGCTACGGCGAATACCCGCACTTGCACGACATCGCTCATCGACCAGCCCAGCCCTTCCAGCGTGTCCCTGAAGCGGCTGAAGGTATCGACCGCCTGCTGGCGAATGTCGCCCCAGGTGCCGTCTTCCTGCTGCCGCGCGCCGGAGCCGCTCAGGTAGAGGGTTTCGGCGCCAGGCGGAATGGTAATGGCGGTATAGAACAGGTTGCCTTCGTTATGCCGGGTGATTTCCTGCGCGACGGCCAGCGGCGTAAACGCGAGTGCCAGGACGACGAAAGCGGTTTTGAATACTTGCATGGGATTTTCCTCAATCATTGATGGGTTGGTGCCGCGGCTTCCGCTCCCCCGGCTTCTGCGCCGAGGAAACGCTGGGTAATCATGCCGCTGGTTATGGCGCCGTTGACGTTCAGCGCCGTGCGCGCCATGTCGATCAGCGGCTCGATGGAGATCAGCAAGGCCGCCACGGTGACCGGAAAGCCCATGGCCGGCAATACCACCAGCGCCGCGGCGGTGGCGCCGCCGCCGACCCCGGCGATGCCGAAGGAGCCGATGGCGATGATCAATAACAGGCTGGCGATGAAGCCGAAATCGATATCGACGCCCATGGTCGGCGCGACCATCACCGCCAGCATCGCCGGGTAGATGCCGGCACAGCCGTTCTGACCGATAGTGGCGCCGAAGGAAGCGGCAATGTTGGCGACCGGAGGCGCCACGTTCAGTTCCTCTACCTGGGCGCGGATCGTCAGCGGAATCGTCGCGGCCGAACTGCGGGTGACGAACGCGAAGGTCAGCACCGGCCAGACCTTGCGGAAGTATTCCGGCAGGCTGGCGCCGATCAGCCCGATCAGGAAGGCGTGAACGACGAACATGATGGCAATGGCGATATAGGAAGCGACCACGAAACCGATCAGGGTGACGATGGCGTTGCCGTCGGACGTGGCTATGACCCGGGTCATCAGCGCCAGCACGCCATACGGCGTCAGCGCCATGACGATGTGCACGAGCTTCATGATGACGGCCTGGGCCGAGTCGAGGAAGCCGCGGATGCGCGGGCCCTGTTCCGGATTCTCCTCGCACACGAGCAGCGCGGCGACGCCGATCAGCAGGCCAAAAACTACTACCGCAATGATGGAAGTGCTGCGCGCGCCGGTGAGGTCAAGGAAGATATTGCTGGAAATGAAGCTGACCAGCAGTTGCGGAAAGGTCAGGTCGGCGATCGTGCCCTGGCGCGATTCGAGCACCTCGGCCCGCGCCAGTTCCGCCGGGCCGGCGGCGAGTTCGCCAGCATTGAGACCGAAAATCGAAGCCATGGCGATGCCGACCAGCGCGGCGATCACGGTCGTCCCGACCAGCAGTCCGACGATCGAGCCGCCGATCTTGCCGAGCGAGCGAATCTCCCGCACCTTGACCACCGCCGCGATCATCATCACCAGCACCAGCGGCATGATGATCAGGCGCAGCAGATTCACGTAGCCGTTGGCGACGATGTTGGTCCATTCGATCGTCTGCCCGGTGACTTCCGTGCCCGAGCCGAACGCGAACTGCAGATAGAAGCCGTAGATCGTGCCGATCACCAGGCCGATCAGCACCCGGCGCGACAGCCCCATGCCGCGGCGCCACAACTGATAAAGAAAGCCCAGCAGGGCGGCGAAAATGACGAGATTGAAAATGGCCATGGAGGACATGCGGATTCTCCCCGCCGGCTGCGCTGAACCGGCCGCCGCCATGCGGCATAGAGTTAGTCGGACAAGCTGTTTATGTAAGCGACCACGTTATTGATATCGTTCTCGCCGTTCAGCCCCGTGGTCATCACGCGCATCTGCGCGCCATAGACATCCCGCGGGTGTACGCCGCGGTATCC
This sequence comes from Pseudomonadales bacterium, assembly GCA_022819645.1. Lineage (GTDB taxonomy): Bacteria > Pseudomonadota > Gammaproteobacteria > Pseudomonadales > Pseudohongiellaceae > UBA9145. The sequence continues at coordinate 16,958 of JAJEGU010000014.1, read as the reverse complement.
GGCCAGGAAATTCCTGAGCTGGGTGACCATGTACCAGTCGTTCTGCCCCGCCAGGGCCGGCGCTCCCAGCGCCTCGTTGCCTTCGGCGTTCGCGCCGTGACAGGTGGCGCAGGGCTGGTATAGCGCCCTGCCGGCATCGAGGTCACCGCTGATCGTATGTTCCGCGGGAACGTAATTCCAACCGCCTGCCCACTCGATAATATCCTGTATGGACTCGTCCGTCAGCCCGGCGGCCATGGGTTGCATGGCGAGGCCTTCGATATCGTCGGGATGCGCACCGCGAACGCCGTCCCGATAGTTCTCGAGTTGCCGTTTCAGGTACCAGGGCTCCATGCCCGCGAGCCGCGGCGCCTGCACGCCTTCGTTGCCGCGTCCATCGGTCCCGTGGCAGGTGGTGCAATAACGATCGTCGAAGGGCTCGCGTTCCGCCGCCGACGCCAGGAAGGGGATGCACAGAAGGCAGATTAGCGCAAGGCGAGTCATGCCGGCGCGTTCCGCAATCGGCGGTCGAGATCGGCCATGGCCCAATGCGCGGAAAGCAGCGCGCTTTCCATCCAGGCCGAACGCATGCTGATCTGGTCGCCGATCATGTAATGCCGGCCGTTTACCGGCGCTTGCAGCGTGCGGTAGTGTTGTTCGGTCTCGCCGGTCCAGCCTTCACGGAAACTGCGTCGCCAGCGCGCGGAACAGCCGAGCATGTGATTCATGCGATGCCAGCCCACGGTGACAGGTTTCTCAACCAGGTCCCGATAGTCGGCATGCACTTTCTCGCCGTCGGCGAGATGCGCTTCCACACGTTCCTGTTGCGTCATGCGGGTGTGGTACATGCCGCCGCCGTAATCGTAAGCCGCAAGAATGACACCCTTCTGCCGGTGGATGCCGGCCACGGGATACCAGATCTGCTGGCTGCGATTGTTCATCCAGGAAATGCCGCCGTAAATGTCCTGCTTTTCCCAGAAGCGCTCCTTCGCCTGGAAGGCGGCCTTGTAGGCTTCGCCACGAAGCACGTGTTTCAGCGCACGCACGTAGTCGGCGGGGAAATTGTGATCGAGGCCCGTGACGAGGTGGGTCGGAATACAGTTGAAGCAATAGTCGGCCCGGATCTGGCGGCGCGCGCCGTCCTGGTCGTAGGCGACTTCAACGCCGTCGTCGCGCACCTGGATCGATGCGACCGTGGCGCGGTAACTGACGCGGTCGCCGACCTGGCGCAGGAATCCTTCGGTGATCTGGTCCATGCCGCCCCGGGGCTGCAGGAGGATGGGGCCGGTTTCGCCTTCGTTGGTGCTCAGCAACCTCATCGCAAACGGCGTCTTGAGCAAGTCGCGGAAGGCGATGATGTCATTCTGCACGCCGGGGCTGAGAAAGCCGCCGGATGCGTAGCCGGCGTTTGAGCTACCTCGATATACATTGTCTTCGGACAGGTCTCCGAAGCTGCGGATCATGCCAAGCAGGGTTCCGGCTTCTTCCTCGGTAAACGGTTCGTCCATGTCTGTTTCGTGCATGGCCTTGGCCATCATTTCGGCGACGAAACCGCGCAAGTGGGTGGTGTATTCGATATTGCGCACGGGCTTGCCGCCGAGCATTGCGTCGTCCTGCACCCAGCAAGTCTTGTTCTCGTTGATGAAGATTTCGAGTTCGACGCCGAGTTTCTTGCAATAGCCGAGCAAGGTGCGGTGGGTATTGGGAATTCGCGCGGCTCCGGCGTTGAAATACATATGCGGCTCGTCGTCGAACTCGCAATACTGCCGATTGCCGAGTTCGTCGATCAATGTGCCATGGCGCACGGTGAAGATGCGGCCGCCGCAGCGGTGGGACGCTTCGAGAATGGTGCAGTCCCAGCCGGCCTTGCCGAGTTCGTAGGCGGTTGCGAGTCCCGAAATGCCGCCGCCGAGAATGACCGCGCTGCGGCCGTTGCCGGCGGCCAGATCCAGCGTCGACGCCGCCGCGTCGGCCGGCATGATTCCCAGCGCCGCGCCCGCCTTGACCACCGCCCCGGCGCCCCCGGCCGCCGCGAGCAAGTTGAGAAATTCACGTCTGCTTACAGGTTTGACCACAGAGGTCAGCTCCCTATGCCGATGAAAATCCTGCCATTACGAATATGGTGGAATAGCTGAGGATAACAACATATTGACCGGCTTCGCCCCGGTTAGCCCGGCCGGCGCCGCCATGTGATAATCGGTCTCCCGACCGGATGATTCTAACAGAGGACAGCCATGTCGAAAAACAGCGAATTTCCCGAGCCGATTCGCCGCTTGCCGCCGCTTGCCGGCCACGAGGGCGCACTGAAACTCGACGCCGAGGGTTGCGACGTCGTGTTCGCGACCTACCAGGCCGGAACCGTGCTTCCGCCCCACGATCACGAAACCGACAATGTCGGCGTGGTGACCAGAGGCGCGATACTGCTCACCATGGGCGGCAAGTCCGAGCGCCTCGGGCCGGGGGACTGGTATCATGTGCCGGCCGGGACGATACACGCAGCGGAGTTCCCGGAAGACACAACCGAAGTCGAATTCTGGTTTCACAATCGATTACCGGGCGGATCGAAATGAATACATTGCGTTTGACCTGTTCCGTATTGGCATTGAACCTGAGCTTGGCGGCGCTCGCGCAGGAACCCGTGGAGCCTGCGATCAACGCCGAAGAACAGGAAATGGTTGTCTGGCTCGATGAACGGGAAGAGGAAATGCTTGCCCTGCTCGAGCGCATTACCAACATGAATTCCGGCAGCCTTAACCGCGCCGGCCTCGACGCCGTGGCGGCCGTTTTCGACGAGGAATTGCGCGGACTCGGTTTCAGCACGAGCCGGTTGCCGGGAGAGCTGATCGAGATGCCGAGTTGCCCGGGCAGCGAATATTCCGTCGACCTGGCCGATCATCTGCTCGCGCGACGCCCCGGCAACGGCAGCCGCTTGCTGCTGATGGGTCACACCGACACCGTATTCCCGCCCGACAGCCCGTTCCAGACCTTTCGCCGCGAAGGCGACACGATCTACGGCCCGGGTGTGGCTGACATGAAGGGCGGACTCGTAGTGATGTTGTATGCGCTGAAGGCGCTGGCCGCCGCGGACGCGCTCGATGAAGCCGCCTTTACGGTCCTGCTTAACAGCGACGAGGAAATGGGCTCGCTTTCCTCGCGCGGATACCTTGAGGAAGAAGCCCTGAATCACGACTGGGGGCTGGTGTACGAATCCTCGGGCATCGACACCATGACGCGCCAGCGCAAGGGCATCGGCCAGGCCCGGCTGGTGGTCACCGGCCGCGCCGCCCATTCCGGCGGGGCGCACGAGCAGGGACTGTCGGCGATCAAGGAACTGGCCTACAAGATCGTTCAGATCGAAAACATGACCAACTACGAGACCGGCCTGACGGTAAACGTCGGCGTGGTCAACGGCGGCGAGGCGCGCAACACCATCTCTCCCTGCGCCGAGGCGCTGATCGACCTGCGCTATCCGCAACCCGAACAGGGCGTCGCGGCGGTCGAGCTCTGGCGGGAGATTTTCGAACGAGTCTACAGCTACCCGGTCGACAGCGGTGAAATCACCACCGAAAGTTACATCAACCTGCATCGGCCGCCGAAGATTCCGACTCCCGAATCCGACTACCTGCTCGACAAGACCATCGCCATCGGGCGCCTGCTCGGCCAGGACATCGGCATCGTCGATTCCGGCGGCGGCACCGACGGCTCGCTGACGCAGGGAGTCGGCCTGCCGACCATCGATTCGCTCGGCATCGCCGGCAGCGGCGCCCATTCCAACCGCGAAGAGGCCAGGGCCAGTTCACTGGCCGAACGCGCCGCGCTCAGCGCCGTGCTGATGCTGCGTCTGGCGCGGGAATAGCCCAGGCTCGGAGCCGGCGCCACAGGCTCCTGGCGAGCGTGGACTTGCCCCGGAATTAGTGCTTTCATGCGCCGGGGTTTGCTTGCATCGGGCAATCAAAACAGGGAGGCGAATCATGAGCAATGGCATCGCGGATCAGCATTCCACCGGGGCGGCGCTGAGCCCGGAACAGCAAGCCATTGCCGATGCCTACAGCCGGCCCTGGTACCGCTATCTGGTGCTCGGCCTGTTGACCGTGGTCTACGTTTCCAACTTTGTTGACCGCCAGGTCATCAACGTCCTGGCGGCCTACATCATCGAAGACCTGCAGCTCAGCGACGCCCAGTTCGGGATGCTCTCGGGGCTGGCCTTCGCTTTCATCTATACCACCCTGGGCATTCCCATCGCCCGCTGGGCCGACCTCGGCAACCGCCGCACCATCATTTCGCTGGCGGTAGCCGTCTGGAGCGCGATGACGGTGCTTTGCGGGGCGGCGCAGAACTTCGCACAATTGTTCATGGCGCGCTTCGGCGTGGGCGTCGGCGAGGCGGGCGGTTCACCGCCGGCGCATTCCATCGTTTCCGACATCTTTCCGCCCGAACAAAGGGCAACCGCGCTGTCGATCTATTCCCTTGGCGTGTACGGCGGCATTCTGGTGGGAACCGTCGGCGGCGCCTATCTCGTGTCGATGTTCGACTGGCGCACGGCCTTTGTGGTGGTGGGTCTGCCGGGCCTGCTGCTTGCGATTCTGGTGCGCTTCATCATCAAGGAGCCGCCCCGGGGCATGGCGGAAGCCCGCCGGGACGCCGCGCCGCCGGGGTTTTTCCAGGTCATGAACCTGCTCTGGCAGCGCAAGTCCTTCCGCCACCTTTCCTTCGCCTGCGCCCTGCACGCTTTCGTCACTTATGGCATGGGCAATTTCATGCCGCTTTTTCTGGGCCGGGTTCACCAGATGCCGACCATCGATATCGGCTGGTACTACGGCCTCATCGCCGGAATCGGCGGACTGGCCGGGACCTATTTCGGCGGCTGGATATCCGACCGCATGGTAAAGAAACACAACGACCAGACCTGGTACATCCGGATTGCATTCATCTCCACGCTGATCGCGATTCCCTTCGCGCTGAATTCGCTTTTGCTCATGCCCACGGGCTATATCGCAGTCTATTCCTATCTGCTGCCGGTATTTTTCGGCGGCTGGTATCTGGCGCCCTGTATCGCCTCCACCCATTTTCTGGTGGGCGTGCGGATGCGCGCCATGGGCTCGGCCGTGCTCTTCTTCATGCTCAATCTGATCGGCCTCGGCCTCGGCCCCATGCTCACCGGCTTCGTCAGCGACCTGCTGACCCCCTCGTACGGCGCCAACGCCCTGCGCTACGCCATGGCCATCACCGTCCTGGTCAACCTCTGGTGCGCCGTCCACTACTACCTCTGCACCCGCACCATCCAACAGGACATCGCCAATGCGCCGGCATAGCGTCAAATGGAACTTGTGGGGCAGCACACTAGGTATTCTCTGAAAAACTCTATCCGTGGAGTTTTTCATTATCGCAAAACAAAAGCGTGGTTTTGTTTTGACTTGATCAGAGCTTCCCTAGCGAGCGAACGGATTAACGATTGCCAGACCTTTGATGCGGCGTCCGGCCTGGAGGTCTTCGGTCAGCAATTGATCGCATTCCGCTTCGAGGGCGGCAGCGATGATCAGCGAATCGTAAACATGGAATCCGTGTGCGCGTGAGAGTTCCAAGGCGGTGGTATGTGTATCCAGCGTAATCGGGCGAACCGGGCCCAGAGCGGTTTTCACGTCTTCAAGAGCCTCGGCGATTTCATCCCAACCCAGGCCGAGTTTTCGTCGCAGGACGTTGGCGAACTCATTCAACACCTGAACACTGATTATTCCGCCTTCCACTATCGCCTGGCGGGCTATTTCGCTCTTCGAATCGGTGGTTTGTGCATAAACCAGCAGATTGGTGTCGAGAAAGGCGGTCACCTGGCGTTGGCCTCGTTGCGGTCGAATGCGTAGTCTTTGGACAGATCAAGGGCGCGTTTGCGCATTCGCTCTACCGCCCGCTCCCTGCGTTTGTCCCGCGCCACGGTAATTCGTGTGGGTCGCGCCGACACGATCTCAAGTTCATCGCCCGACTTCAGCCCGAGATTCTCCACCAGCGACTTGGGAAGCCGCACCGCCAAACTATTGCCCCATTTCGAAATCCGCATGATCTTCCTCTGGATATACATGTAGCCAAGGATATTATAAAAATTATGGTCCGCAATGCCACAGGTGGTCCAAGGGAAACAAATTCAATCTTCGTTCAGGCTCTCGGCGGCTTCGAGGGCCTGGGTGACGTTGGCGGCGGGGTGGATTCGCAGGCCCGGGATGGGCTTGCGGGGGGTGTTGGCGCTGGGGGCGATGGCGTGGCGGAAGCCGTGTTTGGCGGCCTCGCGCAGGCGTTCCTGGCCGCCGGGGACCGGGCGGATTTCGCCAGCGAGCCCCACTTCGCCGAATACCAGCAGATCCTTGGGCAGGGGCCGGTCGCGGAAGCTGGATACGATGGCGAGCAACAGGGCGAGGTCGGCGCTGGTTTCGCTCACCTTGACGCCGCCGACCACGTTGACGAATACGTCCTGGTCGGCCATGAACAGGCCGCCATGGCGGTGCAGCACCGCGAGCAGCATGGCGAGCCGGTTCTGTTCCAGCCCCACCGCCACCCTGCGCGGATTACCCAGGGCGCTGGCGTCCACCAGGGCCTGGATTTCCACGAGCAGGGGCCTGGTGCCCTCCCACAGGGCGACCACCAGCGAGCCCGGCGCTTCTTCTTCCGACCGGGCCAGAAAGATCGCCGAAGGGTTGCGGACTTCCCTGAGGCCGGTTTCCGTCATGGCGAACACGCCGAGTTCGTTCACCGCGCCGAACCGGTTCTTGTGGGCGCGCAGGATGCGGTAGCGCGACTCGGTTCCGCCTTCGAGCATGACGAAGCAGTCGATCATGTGCTCAAGCACCTTGGGGCCGGCGAGATTGCCTTCCTTGGTTACGTGGCCCACCAGAAAAAGCACGGCGCCGTTCTGCTTGGCGTACTGGATGAGACAGGCGGCGCATTCGCGCACCTGGCTGACGCTGCCCGGGGCCGAGGGCAGTTCCGCGCTGTGCATGACCTGAATCGAATCCACCACCAGCAATTCAGGCCTGTGCAGGGCGGCGGCCTTCAGCACCTGCTCGACGCCGGTTTCCGCAAGCAGCTTGAGAGTCTCCCGGGGCAGTTGCAGCCGGCGCGCCCGCATCCCCACCTGCTGCGGGGACTCCTCACCCGTCACGTACAGCGCCTCGCGGCCTTGCCCGGCGAGCAGGCACATGACCTGCAGCAGCAGGGTGCTCTTGCCGGCGCCGGGGTTGCCGCCGATCAGCACCACCGAACCCGGCACGAGGCCGCCGCCAAGCACCCGGTCGAGTTCGCCGATACCGCTGGCAAGGCGGGGCAATTCGGCAAGATCGATTTCAGCAAGCTGGGTCACTTCGCTCTGGACGCCGGCATAGCCCTGGCGCCGGACTGTGCGGGCGCCCTCCCCCGAACCGGGATTGAACTGCACCAGGGTATTCCAGGCATTGCAGGCGCCGCACTGGCCCTGCCATTTGGCGTAGTCGGCGCCGCAATCACTGCAGACGAAGGCGATTTTGGCTTTGGCCACGAGGATTCCGTCAGCGGTAGCGCTTCTCTACCCGGGCAGTGACGCGGGTAAACAGTTCATAGGCGATGGTGCCGGCCCGGGCGGCCACTTCGTCGGCGTCCAGGCCATCGCCCCAGAGAATCACTTCGCTGCCGGGGCCGACATCGTCGACTTCGCCGAGGTCCACGGTAATCATGTCCATGGAAACGCGGCCCGCCAGTTTGCAGCGCACAAATCCGCCGCCGGACGCGACCAGCACCGGCGTGCCATTGGCGGCCGAGCGTGGATAGCCGTCGGCATAACCGATGGAAACCACCCCCATTCTGGTGTCCCGGGGAAAGCGCCAGCTTGCGCCGTATCCCACCGCTTCCCCGGCCTTGACTTCGCGCACCGCAAGCAGGCGGGCGCGCAGGGTCATTACCGGCAGCAAACCGAGCTCCGCGGCGCTGCGGCCGGCGACGGACGAACTGCCGTAGAGCATGATGCCGGGCCGCACCGTATCGTAATGGGCATCGGGCAGACACAGAATGCCGGCGGATGAGGACATGCTGCACTCGGGAGGCGCCCCGAGCACGGCGCCAAGCTCGCGCCGCAAGTGATCGAATGCCAGCAATTGTTGCCGGGTGAAAGCGGCGGAGCCGGCATTGTCGAGTTCATCGGCCCAGGCCAGATGGGACATGAGCCGCAGCTTCAGATTCTTGCGCTTCGCCAATTCCCGCGCCGCCGCCAGAATGGCGTCCGCATCCAGCCCCAGGCGGTTCATGCCGCTGTTGTGTTTCAGCCAGAGCGTCAAGCGTTCATCGCCAGGCAGGGAAAAATCCCGCAGCAGGCGCAACTGACCCGGCTCGTGCAATACCGGCTCAAGGCCGTATCTGGCGCAGTCCTCCAGTTCTTCCCCGTTGCCGAAGCCGGCGAGACACTGGATCGGCAATTCGCCTTCGAGTTCCCGCAAGCGGCGGGCCTCCACCATGGTGGCCACGGCAAAACCGCGGATGCCGGCGTCCGCATCGCGCAAGGCCCTGGCGCATTCGGCCATGCCATGGCCATAGGCGTCGGCCTTGACCACGGCGATGATGTCCGCCGCGGGGCAGAGTTCGCGCACACGCTGGAGATTGTGGCCGAGGGCGGCGAGATCCACCGTGGCCCAGGCTCGCGCCCGGGTTTCCCGGGGCTTCGGCCCGACATCAGGGATTGGGCGTGTAGCTGGCGGCATATTCCTGCCTGGCGCGGTTCTCGAAGCGGGTGAACTGGTTCAGGAAACTCAGGTACACGGTGCCGATTTCTCCGTTGCGGTGCTTGCCGATAATGACTTCGGCAACGCCCCGGTCCTCTTCCTTTGTGTCCTCCCCCTTGTAGACCTCTTCCCGGTAAAGGAACAGAATCAGGTCGGCGTCCTGCTCGATGGCGCCGGATTCCCGCAAGTCCGACATCACGGGGCGCTTGTTCGGTCGCTGTTCAAGGCCGCGGTTGAGTTGGGACAGCGCGATCACCGGGCATTCGAATTCCCGCGCCATGAGTTTCATGGAGCGGGAAATCTCGGAGATTTCCGCCACCCGGTTTTCCACCGTGCCTTTCAGACGCATGAGCTGGAGATAATCCACCATGATCAACCCGAGTCCACCCTTGTGCTGCTGGCACAGGCGGCGGGCCCGGGCGCGCATCTCGTTGGGCGACAGGCCGGCGCTGTCGTCGATGTACAGCGGCCGGTTCTTGAGCCGCGACATGGCGTTTTTCATTTTCGAGCGATCCCCGGTGGAAATCCTGCCTTCCCGAATGTTCTTGTGGTTGATGTGCCCCACCGAGGAAATCATGCGGAACGCCAGGCTCTGGGCCGGCATTTCGAGGCTGAACACGAGCACGGGCTGCTCCTGGTGCAGGATCGCATGCTCCACGGCATTCATGGCGAAAGCGGTCTTGCCCATGGACGGGCGCCCGGCAACGACGATCAGATCGGATTTCTGCCAGCCGGAAGTGATCTTGTCCAGATCGAGAAAACCACTGGGCAGGCCGGTGTATTCACCGCCGGATCTGGCGAGCTGTTCGATTCGCTCCACCGCGCCTTCCAGCAGGGGGTTGAGCGCTTCGGGCCCCTTGTCCTTGGGCCGGTCGTCGGCGATGCTGAAGATCTGCTGTTCGGCGCGGTCGAGAATTTCCTCCACCGGCGCGCCTTCGGTGTTGTAGCTGCTGTCGACGATCTTCTTGCCGGCGCTGATCAGTTGGCGCAGCAAGGCCCGGTCCCTGACGATTTCGGCGTAGTGGCGCAGGTTGGCGGTGCCGCGGTTGTTTTCGGAGAGATCGCTGAGGTAGTCCACGCCGCCGGCGCTGTCGAGCTTGCCATTGGCGGTGAGCGCGTCGATCAGGGCCACCACGTCAATGGGTTTGCCCGCACCGGACTGCTCTTCCATGACCCGGTAGATTTCCCGGTGTTCCGGGTGGTAGAAGTCCTGGAAACCCAGCATGTCGGAAGCTTCAAACCAGGCGTCGCCATAGCCCATGAGGCCGCCGAGCACCGCCTGTTCCGCATCCCGGGAATGAGGCGGAACGCTGAGTTGCGAGGGCTCGTCGTCCCCCGCCATTGCCGAAAACGCCTGTGCTGCTGTGGCCATGAAGAAATATCCGGCGGGTTTAGGCAGAAATCAATAAAATATCATATTTTCAATAAGTTACAGAAATTCTGCCGGAATTGCGGACATCCAGTTTACTATAATTTCTCGACGAGTTAAGCCCAACACCCGTCTTCGCGAAAAACTCTTGTCTCCGTCGAATTTTTATCATATGCTCGGCATATATCCCAACGAGATTGACCATGTCCCAAACCGCCAGGATATTCATGAATGGACGCAGTCAGGCAGTGCGTATTCCAAAGGCCCTGGCTTTTGAAGGAGTCAGGGAGTTGAGAGTCAGCCGGGTCGGCGACAAGCTTATCCTTGAGCCCACACGCAAAAGCTGGCTGACGTTGAACAAGGAAACTGATCCAGCCGGATGTGACTTCCTGATACGCCGTCCCGATCTTTCCGTTCTCGACCCTGACCGGACCGGTTTCAAATGATCTACATGCTGGATACGGATATCTGCAGTTACATCATGCGTGAGCACGCAAATTCGCTATTGCGGACACTGCATGACAAATTTACTGACGGTCACAGTATCTGCATCTCGGTTATCACGTATCAGGAACTGAAGCTCGGCGCCGGGACGGACAAGTATCACAGTCGCATTGCAGGGTTTTGCGAACGTATCGATTTCATCGCTGATTGGGGCGCCAAACAGGCGGATTCCTTTGCCCGCATCCACGCCAGACTGCTTGACCGCGGTATGCCCATCGGATTTGCCGATGCCATGATTGCCGCCCATGCCATTTCGCTCAATGCGACCCTGGCAAGCAACAACCGGAAACATTTTTCGAGGGTTGAAGGGCTGGATTTTGAGACGTGGGACAGTCGTTGAGGCCATCCACACGAATGCCCTATTCTTCCGCCTTGGGCTCTTCGTCCCGCGCCGGCCCGGCCGTTGCCCCTTCTTCGCTGGCGGGCATATCGTCCGCGGGCGCCTCATCGACGATTGCGGCATCAGTGGCGGTTTCCGCCTCGGTTTCCGCAGCCTCGGCGGGCGCATTGCGATTGACCACCGCCAGCGCGAAAGTGGCCGTGACTTCAAAACCAAGGTCGGCGGTGACCTCATAGTCGCCGCATTGCCGAATCGAGCCGCCGGGCAGAATGACCTCTGACCTGGCCAGATCGCTGCCGGCCTTCTCGTTCACGGCGTCGGCGACTTCCCGGGAGCTTACCGAACCGAACAGGCGGCCTTCGTCGCTGGCGTTGACTTCGAGTCTAATCGCCAGGTCGGCCAGTTTTTCCGCCCGGCCCCGGGCGTGGGCGATTTTCTCATTGTGGGCGGCAAGCAGTTCCGTGCGGCGTTGCTCGAATTCCTCGAGATTCCGCCTGGTTGCCGGCACCGCCTTGCCCTTGGGGAACAGGAAGTTCCTGGCAAACCCGGAACGGACATTGACGGCTTCGCCGATATCGCCGAGTTTGGCGATTTTTTCCAGCAGGATAACGTTCATTGCAAGTTCCTCCGTTCCGCCCGGCCCGCTCAGGTATTTTTCTGCAAGCGCGCGCGAAAGTCATACCAACTGTCGATAATCGCCACCAGCACCAGCAAATACATCATGGTGGGGAAAATCAGCAGCATATACATTGCCACCAGCCACAGGGCCGATGCCTTCTTCCAGGCCACCAGCGAATGGGCCAGGGCCAGACCCGCCAGCGCCAGGGGCCAGGCCAGGTAAAAAACCCACGCATCCGGCAAGGCGTCCACCACACTGAGCAGCACAATGGGGGCCACCAGCGCCAGCGCCGCCGGCTGACTCAGGCGAAATGCGTGAAACTCCCGCTGGAAACCACCCGGGTTTACCAGCATCGCCTGCATCGAGCGGCCCAGCATCAGCAGCACCACCGACAGGGCCATGTAGCATACGGCCGACAGGGTCGTCATCAACTCCCGCAGCGCTTCCGGCGAGATGCCATCGAGATTGCCCGCCCCGGCGTACAGGCCGAACTGCTCGAAGGCGAGATCCAGCACCGCCGGCTGGGCCCGCAGAAAAATCTCGAACATGGCGCCGACCGCCATCGATAGCAGCGCCACGCTCTGCCAGGAATCCGTGGAGCGCAGCACCGCGGCCAGCCCAAACACGCCGGCCAGCATGAGCAGGGGCATCGCGTTGCCCTGCAACAGCCAGAAGCCGGCAGGCAGCAGCGCCCAGAGCAGCAGGAACGAACCCGCCTGGGCACCCATGCGCAGGATGACCATGGCCACCAGCATCGGCGCCAGCAAGTTCACGACCGGGGGCAGCCCCAGCAGCACGATGGCCGTCGCCGCCTGTCTGCGTCCCGCCATCACATATTTGGCAAGGGCGCGCAGCATGACTCGTCAGGCCTGGTGACTGTCCGTATAGGGAATCAGCGCCAGAAACCGCGCCCGCTTGACCGCCGTCGCCAACTGGCGCTGATACCGCGCCCTGGTGCCGGTTATGCGGCTGGGAATGATTTTCCCGGTTTCGGAGATATAGGCTTTCAAGGTTTCCAGGTCCTTGTAATCAATCTCCTTCGTGCCTTCGGCGGTGAATTTGCAAAACTTGCGACGACGGAAATATCGACTCATGGTGCTGTTACCTGCTTGTTGGAGTGCTTACTCGGTGCAATCATTCGGATGCGGTTTCGGCTTCCGGCTTCGCTTCTGTTTCCGCTTCAGGAACAGTGTCCGGTTCAGCTTGCGCCGCTTCCTGTTCCGCCTCGCCGGAATCGCCCGGCTGCGCTTCGGATTCCTGCCCGGTCCCCGGTTTTTCTTCAGCGGCATCCCCGGCGGCCTTTTCCGCTTCCTTTTCCTGCCGCGCGGCAATTTCCTGATCGCGCTGCTTGCGCCGCTGCTCGGCCCTGGCCTTGCGCTCGCGGGCCTCGCGTTCGCCCTTGAGGATCAGCGATTCCCCGGTGACCGCTTCGCGCCGCTTGATGAACAGATCACGAATGACCGCATCGTTGTAACGGAACAGGGTGCCGAGTTCGTCCAGCGCTTCCTGGCCACACTCGATATTCATCAGGATGTAGTGGGCCTTGTGAATCTTGTTGATGGGATAGGCCAGTTGGCGGCGCCCCCAGTCCTCGGTGCGATGCACCGCGCCACCGCTGTCGGTGATGAGTTGGGTGTAGCGTTCCACCATGCCGGGCACCTGGGCCGACTGGTCCGGATGCACCAGGAATACGACTTCGTAGTGTCTCATTGAGACTCCTCTCGGTTTACGCCTTCCGTCAAGCGGGCGCCGCCGCGGTAAGGCAAGGAGTTGATCGGTGGCGCGAAGCCCCGCTCCGCGCAAAGAGGGGCGATTCTAGAGAAAGCGCCGGACTATTGCAAACGCGATCTCGTGATTCTGCGCGTTCCCTTTCCGTCATTCTGCGCGCAGTCGCAGAATCTCATGCAGAGGTCTCCCAGTGAGATTCCGCGACTCCGCTTCGCTACGCGCAGAATGACGGGAGGACCGGGGGTTATCGGCTGCGGCGCTGGCGGACCACTTCGAACAGGCAGATACCGGCGGCAACGGAAACATTGAGGCTGGCCATGGCGTCCGCCGTGGGGACGGCCACGAGATAATCGCATTTTTCCTTCACCAGGCGGCGGATACCCTTGCCTTCTGCGCCGAGCACGAGAGCGATGGGGCCGCTCAGATCCTTCTCGAACAGGCTTTCAGGTGCGCTGTCGGCGGCGCCTGCGATCCAGATTCCGGCTTGCTTGAGTTGATCGATAAAGCGCGCGAGATTGCTTGCGGTCACCAGCGGCAGGGTTTCGGCGGCGCCGCTGGCCACCTTGCGCACGGTGGCATTGAGCCGGGCGGAGGCATTGGCGGGTATGACGACGGCGTCGGCTCCCGCAGCGGCCGCGCTGCGCATGCAGGCGCCGAGATTGTGCGGGTCGGTGACCGAATCGAGAATCAGCAGGAGGGCGTCTTCGCCTCTTGTCGCGAGCGATGCAAGCAGCCCGCGCTCGTCAAGGGAAATCGCCGTCGCTTCCCCGTCAAGCACGGCGACCACCCCCTGGTGCGCGCCATTTGCCAACCGGTCGAGTTCGCTCCGGCCAACTTCCTTGCAGGAAATGCCGAGGCGCTTTGCTTCCTCGCGCAGGGAATTGAGGCGACGGTCCTTGCGGCGGGCCTGCATGAGCAGTTCCCGCACCCGGGACGGATTGCGCCGGAGGACTTCTCCCACCGCATGGAGGCCGAACACCTGGCCAGTTTGCTGTCCCATGAGTTCGTTACATTTCAGCGCCGTCGTCCCCGGCCCGTGGCGGCTCCACGCCCGCTCTGGCCGCGAAACCCCGCGCGCCCATTGCCGCGCCTGTTTTTGCGGCGCCGGGGCGCGACGGAATCTTCGGCAGCGGGCGGCTCACCGGCATCGGACAGTCGCAATTCGATTTTCTGCTCTTCCGGGATCACGCTGATGACCTGCACCCGCAGCGGATCGCCAAGCCGGAAAACTGCCCCCCTGCTTTCGCCTTCGAGAAGGTGCTGCACCGGATCGTGGTGATAATAGTCATTGCCGAGCATGCTGATATGGACCAGGCCGTCGATGTGGAACCCCACGATTTGCACGAAAAGCCCGAAGCCGGTCACGGCGCTTATGAGGCCGTCGAAATCCTCGCCGACATGCCGGCGCAGATATTCGCATTTGAGCCAGTTGACCGACAGGTAACCCGCGGCGTCGGCGCGGCGCTCGGCGGCGGAGCAGCTTTCGCCCAGTTCTTCCATGACGAATGCGTTGTAGGGGTATGCCTTCCCCCTGGCAAGCTTGCCGACTTCCGCCGTTGCGCGGGCCGCGGGATGGCCCCGACGGCGAATGAGATAACGAATGGCGCGATGCACAAGCAGGTCCGGATAACGGCGGATCGGCGAGGTGAAATGGGTGTAGCGCGGGAAACCAAGACCAAAATGACCGATATTCTCCGGCTGGTATCTGGCCTGGGACAGGGATCGGATCAACAGGCCCTGCAACAGGTCCCGGTCCGGGCGTTCGCCGCATTGCCGCAGCAACCGCTGGTAATCGGCGGGCCGCGGTTCGGACCCGCCCCCGAGGCTCAGGCCAAGGCCGCGCAGGTATTCCCGCAAGTCGGCGAGCTTCTCCGGGTCCGGCCCCTGGTGAACCCGAAACAGCACCGGCAGACCGGATTCCCGCAACATCGTCGCCGCCGCCACATTGGCGCAAAGCATGCATTCCTCGATCAGGCGATGGGCGTCATTGCGGGCAACCGGGACGATTTCACGCACTTCGGCCCGTTTGTCCAGGACAATCCGGGTTTCGACGGTTTCGAATTCGATGGAGCCTGAATCGCCACGCCGCCGGTGCAGGAGCCTGAACAGCTCATGCAGGTCTGCGAGATTCCCGGCCAGCGGCGCCAGGCGCGAGGCAAGTCTCGATGGGCTCTTGCCTTCCGTGGTTGCCGGCGGCGATACAAGTTCGGCGACTTCGGTATAGGTGAGGCGGGCGTGGGAATGAATCACGGCCTCGTGGAAACGATAATCGCGCATTGCGCCGGCGGCGTCCATGCGCATTTCGCAGACGAGGGCAAGACGGTCCACCCGGGGTTTCAGCGAACACAGTTCATTGGACAATTCTTCCGGCAACATGGGAATGACGTAATCGGGAAAATACGCCGAAGTGCCGCGTTCCCGCGCCTCAAGATCAAGCGCGCTGCCCGGGGAAACATAATGGGACACATCGGCGATCGCCACGAACAGGGTCCATTCTCCCGCCTTTTCACGACGCGCAAAGACCGCATCGTCAAAGTCCCTGGCGTCTTCCCCATCGATGGTGACCAAAGGCAATCCCCGCAGATCGAGCCGCTGCCGGATTTCCCCGGTTTTCACCCGCTTGCCAAGCCGTCGCGCCTCGCGGCGGGCCGCCTCGGGCCAGACCAGCGACAGTCCATGGCCGAGCACCGCGGCCCTGAGATCCGGGCGCAGTTCATCAAGCGCTTTGGCGGTAGCGTCCATCGATTACCCTAGGTATTCTCTGAAAAATTCCCTCCTTGGAATTTTTCATTATCGCACTTCCATGTGCCGCAGGGGTTTATTGGCCGGAACCGGTTCGGCCCGGGGAGGGGAAAGAATTCATGGGGCGGGCGAATTATACACTCAACCCCAATTCGCTACTCTATACGCAGTCTCGGAACAGCAATTCTCATTATGGCAATGGGCGCGCTCACATCAGTCATCCTGCGCGCAGTCGCAGGATCTCATCGCGTGGCCACTGCACACCGCCTCCCGGCCACGGCGAGAAGCAAAAGCCCGCGCCATTGACAGGAATCGACCTGATCGTTAGAGTGGCGTCCCCGTGCCGGCGGTCTCCGGCGCCGCATTCCGCACCCCTCATGCCCAGGTGGTGAAATTGGTAGACACGCTAGCTTCAGGTGCTAGTGATCGAAAGGTCGTGGAGGTTCGAGTCCTCTCCTGGGCACCATACCCGCCCGCGCACACCCCGCCACAAACTGCCTAAACTACCATAAAAACAATCACTTGCAGGGGCTCCCCTGTTGAATCCTGCGCGGAGACACGCTAGATTTTGCTGTATTGCGTTGCACAAAACAGGACACAAAAAACGTGGTACAAGGCAAATTGACCCTGAAACTGGTCCGCGCGATCACCCAACCCGGGTTTTACGGCGACGGATTTCATCAACGGTTGGATATTGTCTCGGACTGTCTGCGATAAGCTGACACTGTGCAAGAAGGTCAAAGTAAAATCTATCGGCCTGAACCACCCCAAAGCGCTCCAGGCCGAAAAGCCAGATTTTATTTAGGGAAGCTCTGATCAAGTCAGAGCTTCCCTGCGGCACATGGAAGTGCCGCCGAATTCGATGGCGTAAGCCATTGAATTCGGGAGCAAAACAAAACCACGCTTTTGTTTTGCGATAATGAAAAACTCCACGGATGGAGTTTT
>JAJEGU010000083.1 GCA_022819645.1 Pseudomonadales bacterium | reverse complement strand
TAGTGATCCGGTGGTTCTGTATGGAAGGGCCATCGCTCAACGGATAAAAGGTACTCCGGGGATAACAGGCTGATACCGCCCAAGAGTTCACATCGACGGCGGTGTTTGGCACCTCGATGTCGGCTCATCACATCCTGGGGCTGAAGCAGGTCCCAAGGGTATGGCTGTTCGCCATTTAAAGTGGTACGCGAGCTGGGTTTAGAACGTCGTGAGACAGTTCGGTCCCTATCTGCCGTGGGCGCAGGAGATTTGCGAAGAGTTGCCCCTAGTACGAGAGGACCGGGGTGAACGAACCGCTGGTGTTCGGGTTGTCTCGCCAGAGGCATTGCCCGGTAGCTATGTTCGGACGGGATAACCGCTGAAGGCATCTAAGCGGGAAGCCTCCTTCAAGACTAGATCTCCCTGAGGAATCGGACTTCGGTCCGGCGCCTCCTGAAGTGCCGTTGAAGACGACGACGTTGATAGGCCGGGTGTGTAAGCGCTGTGAGGCGTTGAGCTAACCGGTACTAATTGCACGTGAGGCTTGACCGCATAACCAGGGGTTCACCCGGGTTGTGGGTTCAGCGGAAATTGCGGTGATCGTAACGATTGATTTCATGCGGATAACCGCTGTACGACCTGTTCAGCGAATGCAGTGCAGCATGCTCCATGTCTTGCCACCGGATTGCGCCGTGGCGCCTTGCCCAGGCCTTGGG
Source organism: Pseudomonadales bacterium (assembly GCA_022819645.1). Taxonomy (GTDB): domain Bacteria; phylum Pseudomonadota; class Gammaproteobacteria; order Pseudomonadales; family Pseudohongiellaceae; genus UBA9145. The sequence continues at coordinate 100,709 of JAJEGU010000083.1, read as the reverse complement.
CAAGCAGCATCGGCGACAGTTTATGCCTGACGACCTTAGCGAGTGTGAACCACCTGATCCCATCCCGAACTCAGCAGTGAAACCACTCAGCGCCGATGATAGTGTGGGGCTTCCCCATGTGAAAGTAGGTCATCGTCAGGCGCCACAAATGAAGACGCCCGAGCGGTTTTGCCGCTCGGGCGTCTTCATTTGTGGCGCCGCCATGACACGGCGCCTTCGGCGCCGGTCATGGTGACTCGGGACATCCTGTTCCTCTTGTCGCGGAATCTCCCCGACAGTACATTGCATGAAATTCTGCGAATGTGGGCAGAATGACGGAGGAGGATATGAATCAGCCGGTTTGTCTGGTGATTGGCGCGGGTGCAGGGATAGGTGGGCAGGTGGGGAAGCGCTTTGCCCGGGAGGGGTTTCATGTTGCGCTTTGCCGCAGGACTGACGAGCAGGGCCTGAACCGGCTGGTGGCCGAGATCGAACAGGAAGGTGGAGTCGCTTCGGGTTATCTGCTGAATGTGGTGAAGGAGAACTCCATCGAAGAGCGCATTGCGGCCATTGAATCGGAAATCGGGCCTATCGAGGTCGTTGTGTACAATCTTGGCGCCCAGATTGGTGACCGCCCGCTGGAAGAGACACCGCTGAAGGTTTTCGAGCTCGGTTGGCGCATGGGGACATTCGGCCTGTTCCGCGCGGCTTCCGCGGTGTGCCCTCTCATGGCCAAACGCGGAGGCGGCACCATCCTCGTCACCTCGGCGACGGCAGCCATGCGCGGCAATGCCGGGCAGCACTCCCACGCCGCGGCCATGGGTGGCAGGCGCATGCTTTGCCAGTCCCTGAACGCCCAATACGCCCCCCGGAACATTCACCTTGCCCATATCGTGGTGGATGGCGCCGTGGACGCGCCGGACACCCTGGGGAAAATGCTGGGGCCGGAAAAATTCCGGCAATTGCGCGAAACCCGGGGCGCCGAAGACGGCCTGTTGCTGCCGGAACAGATGGCTGAAACCTACTGGCATCTATACCAGCAGCATCGTTCCGCCTGGACCCACGAGATCGACCTGCGCCCCTGGTCTGTCCAGCCCTGGTGGAATCACTGAAAGCGGCGGCTCAGGAACTCGTCGATTCTCTCGGCTACCTCGCGCCCTTCGTAGATGGCGCGCACCACGAGGGACTGGCCCCGGCGGCAATCACCGGCGGCAAACACCTTTGCCACATTGGTGCGATAGTCGCCGTAGCGCGCCTGATAGTTCGAGCGCCGGTCGAGTTCGATGCCAAGCGGCTCGCTGACGTAATGCTCCGGGCCAAGAAACCCCATGGACAGCAGGATCAGGTCAGCTTTCCAGAATTTTTGCGTGTCGGGGATTTCCCGGAATGAGGAATCGACTTCCACGGTGACGATGCCACGCAGGCTGCCATCGTCGTTGCGCAGGAATTCCTTGCCGGAAATCGAATACACCCGCGGGTCGTCGCCGAATCTGCGGGCGGATTCCTCGTGGCCGTAATCGACCCGGAAGATGAGCGGCCACTGGGGCCAGGGATTGTCGGCGCCGCGGTCGCCGGGTGGTTTGGGCATGATTTCAAAATTCACGAGTGAACGGCAACCGTGGCGCAGGGAAGTGCCGATGCAGTCGGTGCCGGTGTCGCCGCCGCCGATGACGATGACGTCCCTGTCTTTCGCGCTGATGTAGTCGCCGTCGGCGAGCGCCGAGTCGAGCAGGCTCCTGGTGTTTTTCAGCAGGAATTCCATGGCGAAATGCACTCCCGGCCCATCCCGCCGGGGGATTTGCAAGTCCCGCGGGGTGGTGGCGCCGGTGGCGAGCAGCAGGGCGTCATTCCCGTCAAGCAATTGCCGCACATCCATGCCGTTGGCCCCGTTGCCGCCGACATCGGCGTTCACCACGAAGTTCACGCCTTCTTCCCGCAGCAGCTTGACCCGGCGGTCGACGAGCTCCTTTTCGAGCTTCATGTTGGGAATGCCATACATCAGCAGGCCGCCGATGCGGTCGTCCCGCTCGTACACCGTCACCTGGTGGCCTTGCAGATTCAGTTGCGCTGCGGCGGCGAGCCCCGCCGGGCCGGAACCCACGATGGCCACCTTGCGACCGGTATCCGCGGCGCGGGCGCCGGCGGTGACCCAGCCCATCTCAAAACCCTTGTCGGCGATGGCGCATTCGATGTTCTTGATGGTCACCGGCGGCTCATTGATGCCAAGCACGCAGGCGCCTTCGCAGGGGGCCGGGCAGACCCGACCGGTGAATTCAGGGAAGTTGTTGGTCTTGTGGAGGCGGTCGAGAGCGTCTTTCCATCTGCCCTTGTAGACGAGATCGTTCCACTCGGGGATCAGGTTGTAGACCGGGCAGCCGTCCTCGGATTGACAGAATGGCACGCCGCAGTCCATGCAGCGGGCGCCCTGCACGGAAAGCAGCGGCTCCTGGCGTTCGGTGTAGATTTCGCGGAAATCAACAAGCCGCTCCATGGCGTCGCGGTAGGGAGCGGTTTCCCGCGCGTATTCCTTGAATCCGGTTACCTTGCCCATGTTGCCGTCAGAATTTCCTTAACCCGTTGTCCTGAATCTGTTCACGCTCAAGCCGCGTTGGCCGCCTTGCGCTCCGCAAGGACCCGCTTGTACTCGGTGGGCATGACCTTGACGAATTGCCCAAGGCTGCTTTCCCAGTGGTCCAGCACGAATCTTGCCACCGTGGAGCCGGTAAGGCGGGCATGGTTTTCGATCAGGGTCTTGAGTTCGAGAATGTCTTCCGCCCCGCTGACCGCCTCAAGCCCCAGGGTGCCCATGTTGCAAAGGTCCGGCAGGCGCCCTTCCGGATCCCGGACATAGGCGATGCCGCCGCTCATGCCCGCGCCCATATTGCGGCCCACCGGGCCCAGCACCACCACGCGGCCGCCGGTCATGTATTCGCAGCCGTGGTCGCCGATGCCTTCCACCACGGCCAGGGCGCCGCTGTTGCGCACGGCGAATCGCTCCGCCGCAACGCCGCGGAAATAGGCTTCGCCACCGGTGGCGCCATACAGCACCACATTGCCGATGAGGATGTTCTCTTCGGCCTTGAAGCTGCTCTCCCGGGGCGGATAGATCACCAGCTTGCCGCCGGAAAGCCCCTTGCCCACATAGTCGTTGGCGTCGCCTTCCACGGTGATGCGAATGCCTCGGGCAAGCCAGGCGCCGAGGCTCTGGCCGGCGGAGCCGCGCAGGCGGATGTCGATGGTGTCCTCCGGCAGCATTCGCTCCTGCCGGCGCCGGGCCAGTTCGTTGGACAGCATGGTGCCCACCACCCGGTTGGTGTTCCGCACATCCATCTCGATGCGGACTTTCTCGCCCCGGGCCAGGGCCGGTTCGGCGAGGCGGATAAGTTCGTTGTCCAGCGCCTTGTCGAGGCCGTGGTCCTGTTCCCGGGTGCAATAGACCCCGGTATCGGGAAACAGGATGCGGGCGGGTTCCAGAATCGCGCTGAGATCGAGCCCGCCGGCCTTCCAGTGGTCGATGGCTTCATCGGTTTGCAGCAAGTCCACCCTGCCGATCATTTCATTCACCGTGCGCAGGCCGAGCTCCGCCATGATGCCGCGCAACTCTTCGGCCACCATGAACAGGTAATTGACCACGTGTTCGGGCTTGCCGCGGAATTTGCGCCGCAGGTCGGCGTCCTGGGTGGCGATGCCCACGGGACAGGTGTTCAGGTGGCACTTGCGCATCATGATGCAGCCGAGGCTGATCAGGGGCGCGGTGGAAAAGCCGTATTCCTCGGCGCCGAGCAGGGTGGCGATGGCCACATCGCGGCCGGTCTTGAGCTGGCCGTCGGTCTGCAACACCACCCGTGACCGCAGATTGTTCATCACCAGGGTCTGGTGGGTTTCGGCTATGCCGAGTTCCCAGGGCAGGCCGGCGTGCTTGATGGAAGTCAGTGGCGAGGCCCCGGTGCCGCCGTCGTGGCCGGCGATCACGAGATGGTCGGTCTTGGCCTTGGTGACGCCGGCGGCGATCGTGCCCACGCCAATCTCGGAAACGAGCTTGACGCTGATTCTCGCCCGGCGGTTGGCGTTCTTGAGATCGTGAATGAGTTGGGCGATATCCTCGATGGAATAGATATCGTGATGCGGCGGCGGGCTGATCAGGCCCACGCCGGGAGTGGAATGGCGGATCCGGGCAATCGTCTCGTCCACCTTGCGGCCCGGCAGTTCACCGCCTTCGCCGGGCTTGGCGCCCTGGGCGATCTTGATCTGCAATTCGTCGGAATTCGCCAGATACCACATGGTGACGCCGAATCGCCCGGAGGCCACCTGCTTGATGGCGGAACGGCTTGAGTCACCATTGGCCATGGGCGTGAACCGGGCCGGGTCCTCGCCGCCCTCGCCGGTGTTGGATTTGCCGCCGATGCGGTTCATGGCGATGGCCAGCGCCTGATGGCTTTCGTCGGAAATCGAGCCAAAACTCATGGCCCCGGTGGCGAAGCGTTTGACGATCTCGCTGGCGGGCTCGACTTCTTCGATGGCGATGGGCTCGTTCACGTCCTTGCGGAACTGCAGCAGGCCCCGCAGGGTCGCGTGGCGGGCAGACTCTTCGTTGGCAGAGCGGGCGAAGGTCTTGTAGGCCCGGGCGTTATTGCCCCGGGCGGCGATTTGCAGATTGAAGATCGTGTCGGGATTCCACATGTGGGTTTCACCGCCGCTACGCCAGTGGAAATCGCCGGGATTGGTCAGCACCGGCAGGCGTTCGCTTTCGCGCAGGGGATAACCCACCCGGTGGCGACGCAGGGATTCGGTGCGAAGCACATTGAAATTCACGCCCTGCACCCGGCTTGCCGTGCCGGTGAAGCAGCGCTCGATGATTTCATCGGCAAGCCCCACGGCTTCGAAGATCTGCGCGCCCTTGTAGGACTGCAAGGTGGAGATGCCCATCTTCGCCATGACCTTGAGCATGCCCTTGGCGACACCTTTCCGGTAGGCGCGGGTGAGGCTTTCCCCGTCCGGGTAGCGTTCCCCGAGCAGGCCATCGGTGCGGGCCTGCCAGAGGGCTTCAAAGGCGACATAGGGGTTGATGGCGTCGGCGCCGTAGCCCGTGAGCAGGCAGTGGTGATGCACTTCCCGGGCTTCGCCGGTTTCCACGATCAGGCCGATCCGGGTGCGCTGGCGCTTGCGGACCAGATGATGATGCACCGCGCCGCAGGCGAGCAGGGCGCTCAACGGCACACGATCCCGGGAAATCGCCCGGTCGGAAAGAATGATGAAGGCGAATCCCTGGTGAATCGCCGCGGAGGCTTCCTCGCAGATTCGGCTGAGGGCGGCCTCAAAACTATCCTCGCTGGCGCCGTCATAAGTGATATCGATGACCCGGCTGCGCATGCCGCGATAATCCATGTCGCGAATGTCGGCGAGTTCCCGATTCGACAGGATCGGATGATCGATGCTCAGCCGGTGCGCCTGGCCCGGAGTGGTTTCCAGCAGATTGCCTTCCGGGCCGATGAAGCAGCGCAGCGACATCACGACTTCTTCGCGAATCGAATCGATGGCGGGATTGGTGACCTGGGCGAACAACTGCTTGAAGTAGTCGTAGATCATGCGCGGCTTGTCGGACAGGCAGGCCAGGGCGGTGTCGTTGCCCATGGAGCCGAGCGGGTCCCGTGCTTCGGTCACCAGCGGCAGCAGCATGAACTGGATGGTTTCGCTGGTGTAGCCGAAGGCCTGCATCCGCGCCAGCAGGTTTTCGCCTTCCAGCGAATGCGCCGCGCTGTCTGTTCCGGATTCCCGGGCGAAGTCGGCAAGCACGATCTTCTCGCTGGCAAGCCATTCGCCGTAAGGCCGCCGGCCGCAGATGTCGCTTTTCACTTCCTCGTCGGGAATCAGCCGGCCCTGTTCGAAATCGAGCAGGAAGATGCGGCCGGGCTGCAGCCGCCCCTTGGCGCGCACCTTGGCCGGGTCCACCGGCAGCACGCCGACTTCCGAGGCCATGATGCACTTGTCGTCGTGGGTGATGTAGTAGCGGCTCGGCCGCAGGCCGTTGCGGTCGAGTACGGCGCCGATGAAGTGGCCGTCGGAAAAGACGATGGACGCCGGGCCGTCCCAGGGTTCCATGAGGGCGGAATGATATTCGTAGAAGTGCTTGCGGGTGGGCTCGATGTTCCGGTCCGACTGCCAGGCCTCGGGAATCATCATCATGGTGGCTTCCGCCAGCGAACGCCCCGAAAGCAACAGCAATTCCAGGGCGTTGTCGAAGGCCCCGGAGTCGGATACATCGTCATCGATCACCGGAAAAACAGCCGGCAGCCGCTCGCCGAAGGCCGCGCTCGCCATGGTGCCCTGCCGCGCCGCCATGGAATTGACGTTGCCGCGCAGGGTATTGATTTCACCATTGTGGCTCATGAAACGATTGGGTTGGGCGCGGTCCCAGGAGGGAAAGGTGTTGGTGCTGAAGCGCGAATGCACCATGGCCATGTGGGTGGCGAAACGGGGGTTGGTCAGGTCGGGATAAAACGGAAAAAGCTGCCCCGGAGTCAGCATGCCCTTGTAGACGATGACCTTGCTCGAAAGACTGCAGGCGTACAGCAGCTTGCGCTCGCTCAGCGAGGCGTCATTGCGCAGGGCATGGGTGAAGCGCTTGCGGATCACGTACAGCGCGCGCTCGAAGGATTCCTGGTCAAGCCCATCGGCGGCGGCGACGAACAGTTGCTCGATGCGCGGCTGGGCGGCCTGGGCCGCGGGGCCCACATTGGCGCCGGCGGCGTCCACCGGAACGGGCCGCCAGCCCACGAGCCGCTGGCCTTCTTCAACGATGATCCGATCGATGAATTCGCGGCAGACGGCCCTTTGGTCCTCGTTTCGGGGCAGGAAGATATTGCCCACGGCGAAACTGCCCTCCCCGGGCAATTCGCTGGCGAGTTCATTCCGGGCGATGCTGCGGAAGAATGCATGTGGCAGCCCGACCAGGATGCCGGCGCCATCGCCGGTATTCGCCTCGAAGCCGCAGCCGCCCCGGTGGTCCATGCGCGAATTGACATGGAAGGCGTCCAGCATGATCTGGTGGCTGGGCCGGCCCTTGATATCCGCGACGAGGCCGACGCCGCAGGAGTCCCTCTCCCAGGCGGGATCATAGAGGCCAGTCTTGTCGGGAAATCCGATGGGCGCCGGGCTGTTGTTCATGGAAACTCGATCCGGTCTTGCATTGGTTCCACTCCCGGCGCGGATCACCTTGCCTGGGAACATTCATGGAGCGGAGACAGTTTAGGGCCTGTTCACACTATGCGCTGTCGCTCTGCCGGATCTCTTTTTCGTCCGGCAACGCCGCCGGGAGGAAAAAGAGACCCGGCCCTTCGGGTTGTGTCTGTCACGTCGCCACCCGCCCTTGCGACTCGCTCATTTGGAATCACCAAACTACGCTCCTCGCGCCTTGATTGGCGACGTGACAGACACAACAGAGCAACAGCGCATAGTGTGAACAGGCCCTAATCCAGACCGGCATCGCGGGAACCGGGGACGAGCCTTTGCCGTGGCTTCTCGAATACTTCCGGTTCCCTGCGTCCGAGAGGGCCGCTCAACATAACACCAGCGCAAATTTTGTCAAGCGAGGCGCGGGGGAATCAGGAACCATACCGCAATGCGTTGCGGAGGGAAGCGGAATTGGGGTAAAAGGGCACTTCAGTTACCGGCTTGGAGGAGGCCGCAATGTGTGACGAAAGAACGCAGTTCGATGCAGACAAGTACCTTCGCGGCGGTGAAATCAGCCGCCGGGATTTTGGACGGGTTTCCGCCACCGTAGGGCTCGGCATGATGTTGCCCGGCATGGCCAATGCCCAGGAACTCGGCGAGCGGGATGTGGAAATCACCACCCCGGACGGGGTCGCCGATTGCTACTTCGCCTATCCCGCATCCGGCAGCCACGCCGCGGTGCTCGTCTGGCCCGATATTCTCGGCCTGCGCCCGGCATTCCGCGAAATGGGCCGCCGGCTGGCGTCGGCGGGCTATTCGGTCCTGACCGTCAATCCCTTTTACCGCAGCGCGCGTTCTCCCGTGGTGGGCGAGGGCGCCAGTTTCAGTCAGCCGGAAACCCGGGAAATTGTCCTGCCCATGCGGCGGGCGCTCAGCGCCGAAACCGATTTCAGCGACGCCCGGGCCTTCGTCTCCTGGCTCGATGAACAGGACGAAGTCGATACCAGCCGCAGCATTGGCACCACCGGCTACTGCATGGGCGGCCCCATGGTCATGCGCACGGTGGCGGTGATGGCGGACCGGCTTGGCGCCGGGGCGACTTTCCACGGTGGCGGCCTTGCTTCGGATTCCGACGACAGCCCGCATCTGCTCATCCCCGAAACCCGGGCGCACATGCTGCACGCCGTTGCGGAAAACGACGACGAAGCCGACCCGGAGGCCAAGAACACCCTGCGCGCCGCCTATGACGCCGCGGGCATCCCGGCGGAGATTGAAGTCTACGAAGGCACCCTGCACGGCTGGTGCCCGACGGATTCGCAGGTCTACCATGAAGCCCAGGCCGAACGCGCCTGGAGCCGCATGCTCAATCTGTTCGAAACCGCACTCGCCTGAACCGGGCCGGGAAAGTCAGCGTCATTGGCATAACATGACTGATTCCAGCCAGGGGAAGGCTTCGCCGCTGTCCCATGCCGCCGGCGCCGCGCCGGACAGCGGCGGCCCGCAGGTCCGGGTGCTGACGCTGATCGCGCTGATCCTTGCGGTGCTGGCGCTGCCCGGTTTCGTCCTGCGCTATCAGGCGGCGGGCGAGTTCCAGTTCATCCACAGCCTGCTGTGCGTGTTTCTGGCGGTCAATCTGCTGATCTGCTACTGGGAAGCCTGCCTGTTCTTCCAGCGCGACTATATCGAGAAGCGCAGCGCGTACTGGCGGGAGCGGCAGCTAGCCGGAGGCCGCCTTGCGATAGCCGAGTTCTTTTTCGGCAAAGTCTCCCCCACCCGGGTTTTCTCGCCAAAGCTGTGGGCCGATGTGTGGGCCACCTACACCTGCTACGACACCGCCTTTGCCGACCGCAAGAGCTTCGGCTTCAATGCCGATGTGGGCAATGGATTCGTCACCACGATTCCCACGGTGCTGCTCTACCTGGCCTTTGCCGGCGGATTCCTGCCAGCCCTGGCCGCCGGCCTGCTCGGCCTCATGCTGTTCTGGCAGCAGACCTACGTGACCAGCGTCTATCTGGCTTCTTTCTTCATTGCCGGACGGCACCGGGAAATCAGCCGGCGCGAGCTTTGCCTGTGGGTCATTGGCTCGAATTGCCCCTGGGTGCTGTTTCCCCTGCTCGGCCTGTATGTCTCCCTGCGTCTCGTGCTCGATGGCAACTACGGCGTCCTGGGGCTGTGACGGTTTCCGGCGTCAGGCCTTGCGGAAGCGCCAGCCGTACATCATGCGGCCATAGAAGTTGAACCACTTCTTCGTTTCCTCATCGTCGAAGGGATAGTCGGCGCCGAGCTGCCGCGCCGTGGCCAGGCCCGAGACAAAACACGTCTCCTGGCTGTTGACCAGGGTGTGGGCGCCGCAGTGCCAGCTTCGCCGCCTGCCCTGTATGAAGCGGAAAAGATGCACGAGCAGCGCGATATGACGCACATCGTGGACCACGTGCTGGAACCACCAGCGCTTGACGATCTTTTCCTGATCGATGGGGCTGACGGGGTTGTAAGTCACCAGGCAGGGCTTGTCCGACGGCTTCGCCCAGGGCTGCTGGTTGTGCATGATGTAGGTGATTTCGTAATTGTCAGGCCGGGCGCCGTATTGTTCGATGTGGTTGCTGCGGGTTTCCAGGGGCTCGGCGGCGTTCTCCGGCAACAGCGAGCTGTCCCAGTGCACAATGGCGTGATTGTGCAATTCGCTTTCGTAGCGAATCGAGGACAGCAGCCAGCCTTCAAACAGGCTGGCCTGGTCCAGGGCCATCAGGGTCTGGTTGGCGTTGCAGGCGAACACCACCTCATCAAAGGCCTCGCGCTGTCCCGTTTCGTCCTCGACGATTACCTCGTCCTTGCCCCGGAACACTTTGCGCACCGGGCGGTTGAGGTAGATCCGGTCGCTGAATTCCGCGGTAAGTTTCCGGTAGATGTTGCGGGTGCCGCCTTCCCAGGTCTGCATGGGAGTTGCCTTGACGATGTCGAAGAATTCCAGATAGCGGCAGAACAGCGAGGCCGGCATGTCGAAGACGTTGGTGGCCATCAGGAAGTTGACGAACATGGGTTTCAGCACCTTGTAGCGGAAATCCCCGGAATACCTGCCGAAATTCAGCACCGTCCCCATGCTGAGGTAATTGAAGGGATTGAGGGCATTGAGGAATTTCGACCGGGTCCGGTTGAGGGCGCCGAACCACTGCAGGCGCCCCAGCAGCCGCTGAAAACGGCCGATTTCCTCCCGCAACTGCCCGCTGATGTCGGTGTCGAGATCGTGGGCGTAGATTCCTTCCCGGTACTTCACGCTATAACTGAACTTCGTGTCTACCAGCTTGACGCCGAGTTGCCGGGTCAGCAGCAGGATGTGGTGGTACACCGTGGGAATGCAGGCTGTCACCGATATGTCAAAGGGAATCGATGAACCGTCGGCCTGGGGCATGTCGGCGGTAACGGCATTGCCACCCGGTTCCGGGTTGGCCTCAAACACGCGGAAGTCAAAGCGGTCGGGATGCTGGTGCAGGGCCCAGGCCGTGCCGAGGCCGGAAACCCCTCCTCCGATTATGGCTATTTTTCTTGGCATTGCCGCCTGCTCACTCCGGCGGGACATAGCCTGCGGCGCGATCAAAGTCCTGGTTGTCGAGGAATTTTTCCATTTGTCCGGTGAGGTATTCGCGGTCGGCGGCGCTGGCGAGGCTTAGCTGCTTTTCGTTGATGAGCATGGTCTGCTGGGCGAGCCATTCGCGCCAGGCTTGCTGGGATACCGTCTGGAAGATTTGCTGGCCCTTTTCCCCGGGATATGGCGGCGCGGGCAGACCCGGGAGTTCCTTGCCGTATTTTCTGCACTGCACCATTCGCGTCATGATCGTTCCTGCTTGCCGGGATTGGCTTGCAAGCAGCTTGCTTGCCGGGGCGGCCAGTCCCACTTCTGCCGGGTCGGCGATAGAGTACCAGAGCCAGCGATCCGAATCAGCCACGGCGTCATGCCGTGGTCGCACGTCGTAGCGAAGGGGAGAGATATCCAGATGAAAATGGGTGAAGCTGTGGCGGATGAGAGGGAGCCTGATTGGCGACTCGTCCGCAACGCAGAATTCCGGCAGGGCTTCGGGCAGGGAATAGAGCGAGCCCCAGATGCCGGTTGGCGGGCGTTTTTCCAGCAGTACCCGGCCGGACTCATCCTGCAGGATATGCATGACGGTCTGGCGGACAGGAAGGACCCGGCCGGGTTTCTTGCCGGGATAGCGGTCAACCTCCCCCTGTATTCTCGCCAGGCAGCGCGGGCTCAGCGGGCATTGACCGCAGGCGGGCAGGCTGCGGGTGCAGACCGTGGCGCCGAGGTCCATCATGCCCTGGGTGTATGCCGCGACCTCCCGCCCGGGCACAAGGCTTTCCGCCTTCGCCCAGAGTGCGGCCGCAGTCTTGCCATGTCCGGGGAATCCGGCGATGGCGAAACAGCGCGCGAGCACCCGCTTTACATTGCCATCGAGAATCGGCGCCGGCCGGCCATGGGCGAGCGCGAGTATCGCTCCCGCGGTGGAGCGGCCGATTCCGCTGAGTTGTTGCAGTTCTTCCGGATTGTCGGGAATCCTGCCCTGATGCCGCTCGACAATGCATTGCGCCGCCTTGTGCAGATTGCGCGCGCGGGCGTAGTAGCCAAGCCCCGTCCACAAATGCAGCACCTGGTCGATGTCGGCGGCTGCCAGGGCCGCCACATCCGGAAATCGCTCCATGAACCGGAGGAAGTAGGGAATCACCGTTGTGACCCGGGTCTGCTGCAGCATGATCTCGGAAACCCAGACCCGGTAAGGGGAGGGATGCCGCTGCCAGGGCAGGTCGTGGCGACCGTTTGACTTGTGCCATTCGATGACGGTGGCGGCGAATCCGCACATTGCCGTCGCAGGGGAATCAGTTGCCGCCGGCATTGTCGCCGATGCGGGAAAAAATCTGGCGCACCGCGGTGAAGTCCGGCCGGCAGAACTGGACGAGTTCGGCGGCGAAGGAAGCCGAGCATTCCACCGGCCAGCTCAGGTCCTGGTAGCTGTTGCTTACCGGAATCGTCTGAATCAGTGGTTCACCCAGCATGGTCAGCAGGATTGCATAGTCGAACCGCTCCTCTTGCAGATCGACCACCCCCGTGCCGGCAGCGCTGAGGTTGTCCATGCGCAGGTTGAAACCATGCTCGCTGCCGAGGCCGCCGTCGAGGGCGAGGTCGCCACTGACTTCGGCAAAGCGAATCAGGTCGGGCCACTGCTGAATCGTCTCTCCGGTGGGACTGAGCGCCGCGATGGAAGTGAAGATCTGCTTGATCAGGCCGATGTTCACCAGGTTTTCGCTGACCACGAATGAGGTATGGCCGCTCAGGTCCTCAAGCAGTTCGGTCGTGGAGCGGCCATTGGCGCTGAGCAGACCATCGATCTGCAGCCGCCCCGTGAGCACATCGAGCCGGGTGATGAGGGGGGCGATATCGGCGATTGCCAGCTCCTCGCCGTGGAACTCGCTGGCGAGGTCGCCGCTGCGGGCATTCCAGCGCAGATTGGCGGAGATATTGCCGCCAAGCGCGGCGACTGGCGGCGCCTCCACGTCGAGTACCTGGTTCTCGATATTGGTGTAAACCACCAGGTTTTCGAGGCGAAGCGGGCCCAGGCCCAGGGCATCTGCGCTGATCGAACCGCTGAGGTTGAGATTTTCGAGACCGGGCAACTCCCGGCGGGGCTTTGGCGCGACGGCCTGTGGAAGCGATGAATGGTTCGCCGATGAGGCGGCTTCTGAATGGAGAAGCGCATCGAAATCGAGTTCTCCAATATCCATCTCGTAACGGACATTGGTCGGCGACAGATCGTTGGCGAATCGGATTTCGGTTTCGGCCTCAAGCAAGGGCTCGGCGGAACTGCTGACGGCGGCGCTTGCAGCAAGGCCATTGGCGTCTCCCGTCACTTCGAACGCCAGCGCCGTGTGCAAGCCCTCATCCGCATCGCCATCGGGCACGGAAAGCGGCGCCGGTTCCGGTTCAGGCAGCCAGCCGAGATTCTGCAGCAGCACCCTGGTGTCGAACTCGCCGCTGGCCAGGTTCGCTTCATAGCGGGGATTGCCTCGAAAATCGCTGACCTCAATGCGGCCCTCAAGCAGAACCGGGGGGCTGAATACGCCAAGATCCGCGATGGACAACTCACCGCTCTCCCTGTCGGCTGCGATATCGCCCCACAGGCCAACCGGCATTTCGCGAATACGCTGGTCGCTGGCGTCAAACCATTCGAGTTCAAAATCGGAGATTGCGGAAAAGGTTTCGCCTTGCAGGTTGAGGCCATTGAATTCCAGGCCCAGGTTCTTGAGCATCAGCCGCCGGTTGCGGCCCAGATCCTGATAATCAAGTCGGCCATTGCTGGCGACAATCCTGGCGGGAAGAACTTCTGCCGATGCCGTCGCGCTCCAGATACTGTCGCCAGCAGCACCCACGAATGCGTTGATGTGGAAGTCCTCGATTCGAACTTCACCGATGGTCAATTCGCCGCGAAGCAGGTCGCCGCGGTCAACAACCATCTCGATGCGCCCAGCCGAGGCCAGTTCTTGAGGGAAAGCGGGATTGCGAAGGCGGGCGTCTTCCAGCGCAAGTCTTGCCACTGGCAAGAGGTCGAGTTCAATGGCGCCGGCCACCTGCAATTCATGCCCGGTTACAGCAGCCACATGGGTTTCGAGCAGGGTTCGATACTTCCCCGGGCTGCCCAGCCAAAGCAAGACCGCCACGACTCCCGCCACCGCAAGAATTGCGATGCCAGACAGAGTTTTCCGCAAGCGACTGAACATGCCCGGATTCTGGTGTGTCGTCCCATCGGTTCGCCACATTGCAGCGCGTCCCCCGCAGTGTGTGGCAATGGTTCAAGACTCCGGAAGTGTAGCCCAATGCCCTCCGGCACGCGAGAGTTCAAAGTGGGTGTCCCATGCTCGCCTCCCATGCTCGCCTTGTTCCCCGTCATCCTGCGCGCAGAATGACGGTTAAATCCATGGCTGTCCCATGATTGGGCTATAATGCGCAGCCTCCTGGGCGACAGTTCCGGCATGACCGGCGAGAAGCAATCATGGGCGAGCCAGCGCGCAGCGCCAGCGTTCAGCGAAAAACGAAGGAAACGCAGATTTCCGTGTCGCTCGATCTCGACGGCAGCGGCCGGTTCGAGGCCGAGACCGGTCTGCCCTTTCTGAATCACATGCTCGACCAGATCGCCCGGCACGGCATGATCGACCTCACTATCAAAGCCGAAGGCGATCTGGAAATCGACGCCCATCACACCGTTGAGGACCTCGGCATCACCCTCGGCCAGGCGTTGTGCAAGGCGCTCGACAAGACCGGCATCCGCCGTTACGGCCACGCCTATGTGCCACTTGACGAGTCGCTGTCCCGGGTTGTCATCGATTTTTCCGGGCGCCCCGGCCTCGAGTACCACGCCGATTTCACCCGGGCCGTGGTGGGCGGATTCGATATTGACCTGTTCCGCGAGTTTTTCCAGGGCTTTGTCAATCACGCCTTTGTCACCTTGCATATCGACAATATCCGCGGCCGCAACGCCCACCACCAGATCGAAACGATCTTCAAGGCATTCGGTCGCGCCCTGCGCATGGCGGTGGAGCTCGACCCGCGCTCGGCGGGAGTGATCCCCTCCACCAAGGGCAGCCTGTAAATCGCCTTGCGCCGCCGCTTCACGCCAGGGAACCCCGCCCGCATCCGTCCGGCATCAAAGAGCAATTCCCATGAGTACGCTGGCAGTCATCGATTACGGAATGGGCAATTTGCACTCCGTCGCCAAGGCTGTGGAGCATGTGGCGCGCGAGCTTTCCCTTGAGACCGAAGTGGCGGTGACCGCGGATGCGCGGACCATCGCCCGGGCGGACCGGGTGATTTTTCCCGGCGTCGGCGCGATTCGCGACTGCATGGCGGAAATCAACCGGCTCAATGTGGGGGAGATGGTGGCCGAAGCCATGCAGACCCGCCCGGTTCTCGCCATTTGCGTCGGCATGCAGGCGCTGATGGAGTATTCCGGGGAAAACGGCGGCGTCGATTGCCTCGGCCTGGTTCCGGGGCAGGTAAGGTATTTTGGCGAAGAACTGCGCGATGCGGCGGGCGCCAGGCTGAAAGTGCCCCACATGGGCTGGAATGAAGTGCGCCAGACCCGCGCGCATCCCCTGTGGGAAGGCATTCCCGATGACAGCCGATTCTATTTTGTGCATAGCTATTATGTGGAGACTGACCGGGACGACCTCGTCGCCGGCGCATCCCGCTACGGCAAGGAAATGGTCGCCGCCATTGCCGCCCGCAACATCTTCGCCACCCAGTTCCATCCGGAAAAAAGCCAGAAGGCGGGATTGCGCCTGCTTGGAAACTTTCTGCTGTGGTCCGGTGAAGCCTGAGGAAGCAGAATGCTGGTTATCCCCGCAATAGACCTCAAGGACGGCGAATGCGTGCGCCTGCGCCAGGGCCGCTTCGACGAGACCACGGTATTTTCCCGGGACCCGGTGGCCATGGCGGGCCAGTGGCGGGATCAGGGCGCCAGACGCCTGCATGTGGTGGACCTTGACGGCGCTGTCGCGGGCGCGCCAGTGAATGCGGACATCGTCGAGGCCATCGTGAAAAAGTACCCGGACCTGCCGCTGCAAATCGGCGGCGGGATTCGAAACCTGCGAACCGCCGAATCGTATATTGCAGCCGGTGTCCGCTTCATCATCATCGGCACCGCGGCAGTGCGCGAGCCGGAATTCGCCGCTGAAGCCTGCCGGCGTTTTCCCGGCCAGGTCATTATCGGCATCGACGCCAAAGACGGCATGGTGGCGACCGAAGGCTGGCTGGAAGTGAGCGAACTCAGCGCGGTTTCCCTGACCGCCCGCTTTGCCACCGTCGGCGCCAGCGCAATCGTGTACACCGACATCGCCCGGGATGGCATGATGCGGGGGGTCAATGTGGAAGCCACCGCGGCGCTGGCGTCAGGATCGCGGATTCCGGTGATCGCATCCGGCGGCGTAACCGATCTTGGCGATATCACGCGCCTGAAGCAGGCGGCCATGGCCTGCGGCGGCGCGGGCATCATGGGGGTGATCGCGGGCCGGGCGCTGTATGAAGGCGCTCTCGACCTCGCCGAGGCCCAGCGGGAGGCGGACTGAGGCCATGGGACTCGCCAGGCGCATCATCCCCTGCCTCGACTGCGACAACGGCCGCGTGGTCAAGGGTGTGCGTTTCGTCGACATCCGCGATGCCGGCGACCCGGTGGAAGTCTCGAAACGTTATTGCGACGAAGGCGCGGACGAGGTCACCTTCCTCGACATCACCGCGAGCCACGAAGGACGCGCGACCACGGTCGAAACCGTGGGCGACATCGCCGCCCAGGTTTTCATTCCGCTCACCGTCGGCGGCGGTATCCGCACCCTCGAAGACATCCGCATGATGCTCAACGCCGGCGCCGACAAGGTAGCCATCAATACCGCCGCGGTATTCGATCCGCCTTTCGTGCGCACCGCCGCCGAGCGTTTCGGCTCACAGTGCATCGTCGTTGCCGTGGACGCCAAACAGACGACGGGCGGGGCCGAGCCGAAATGGGAAATCTTCACCCACGGCGGCCGCAAGCCTGCCGGAATCGATGCCATCGAATGGTGCGCCCGCATGGTCGACTATGGCGCCGGCGAAATCCTGCTCACCAGCATGGATCGCGACGGCACGAAGGAAGGATTCGACAACCGGCTCAATCGCGCCGTCAGCGGTGCCGTTCGAGTCCCGGTAATCGCCTCCGGCGGAGTGGGCGCGCTCGAACATCTGGCCGCGGGCGTACTCGAAGGCGGCGTCGATGCGGTGCTCGCCGCGAGTATCTTCCACTTCCGCGAGTTCACCATCAGGCAGGCCAAGGAACACATGGCCGACTGCGGCATTGAAGTGCGGCTGTAGCAACCCGGCCTGTGCTCAGCGCGGCCGCAGGGTATTGAGGCCTTTCAGCAGATTGAGAGCTTCATTGAGCTGGAAGTCGGTGCTGATGACCTCGGCGGCGGAAACCAGCGTGGCGGCGTTCCGCCCCGCGCCGGCTTCATTTTCGAGGCTGCCGGACAGGTCGGCTTCGGCGAACTGGGCCACATTGCGCGAGCGGCGGGTAATGAAGGCTTCTTCCACCACGATGTCGGGCTCAATGCCCTGGGCCTGTATCGAGCGGCCCTCGGGGGTGTAATAGAGCGATGTCGTCAGCTTGATCGCCCGTTCCCCGTCCAGCGGCAATACCGATTGCACCGAACCCTTGCCGAAACTGCGGGTTCCCATCACCACGGCGCGGCCATGGTCCTGCAGGGCGCCGGCGACGATCTCCGCCGCGGAAGCCGAGCCGCCGTTGATCAGCACGACGAGCGGCAACTCGGGGGCCACGGTGGCCGCCTCGGCGAAATACTCGGTTGCCGATTCCCGCATCCTGCCCCGGGTATACACCACCCTGCCGGAGTCGATGAAGGCGTCAACGACTTCCACCGAGGCCCGCAGGACGCCGCCGGGATTGTTGCGCAGGTCGAGCACCATGCCCTTGAGGTTGTCCCCTTCACCGAGCAGGCTGGTGATTTCGTCCTGAAAATCGCGCCCGGTATTGAGCTGGAAAACCGGAATTCGCACATAGGCGTAGCCCGGCTCGAGCATCCGGCTGCGAACGCTGTTGACGGCGATGACTTCCCGGGTGATCTCCAGATCGAAAGGCTCCAGCCCGTCCCGGGAAACCGTGATCGTCACATCGGTTCCGGGTTCGCCGCGCATGAGGCTGGCGGCGTCTTCCGGCAGCATGTCGCGCACCGGCTGATTGTCGATGGCGATGATCAGATCCCCGGTGCGGACGCCAGCGCGCTGGGCGGGGGTGTCGTCGATGGGGGCGATGATCAGGATATAGCCGTCCCGCTGGCCCACTTCGACCCCGAGGCCGCCGAATTCGCCGGTGGTGGTCTCCTGCAGCACGTCGAATTCGCGTCCTTCGACGAAACCGGAATGCGGGTCGAGATTGGACAGCATGCCGCGAATCGCATTTTCCAGCAGGGTGCGATCATCGACTTCCTCCACATAGGACATGCGAATCCGGTCCAGCGCCTCGGTGAACAGCCGCACATCATCGAGCGGCAGGGGCAGCGCGTCGCCCTGGGCCTGCGCCGCGCCCGCAAGGGCGAGCAGCAGGCAGGAAACCAGGCCTTTACGGAACGATCCCATTCGATTTCTTGTCATCTGATGTTGGCCCCAAAGCGTAACAGCCCGCGCAAACGCCAATATTTCCAGTTTCTCCGCCGATTGGCAATTGCCGGGCGGAGACAGCGGCAACGGGAATCAGGCTCGGGAGGCCGCTTTGTCAAGCAGCCAGGAAATCATCGACGGTATGCCCGGCGCATAAGTTTCGGATTGCTCGTCATAAACGAACAGGCCCGCTCCGACTGCGGTTGCCAGCACATCCCGCGGGGTCTGGCCGGACTCAAGTCGAGCGGAATCCTTGACAAGTTGTTCCGCAAGTCCGGCGTCAACCGCACTGCTCCGCCTGTTCATCTGTTCTGCAAGGGCCATGAATGTCCCGGAATACTGGCCGGTTGCCGAAACCCGCTCCGCGTAGTACTTGCCGCGCTCTTCGCTGATCATTTCGCTGATTGCCGCAACGGAAAAATCTTCACCGTCCCGGACAAATCCCAGAATCGAGTCCGCGGTGGTTTCGATCGCAATCATCAAGTGTCTCGGAAAGCACTGGGCCTGGTCTGCGATTTCCTGCTGTGCTTCCAGGGGCAGGTGTTCCGCAACCGGCGTGTCGTTCAGGCCGCGTTCACTCAAGGCGAGCGGCAGGCCCTGGCTGAATCCGTTGCGGGCTTCGTCGGGTGAAAGCGTGGGCAGGGTCAGATTCACCGCTCTGCGGGAAATTCCCATCTCGCGAAGCACGTGTCTGGAGTTCGGCAATCCCGCGCACACAACCATCATCGGAATGTCGGGAAAACCCGCTTGCAGGCGATTGAGGGCGGTTCTGGCAGCCTCGCCTGTCGCATTCTGGACCTCATCCACGGTGACGAGCAAGAGCGTGTCGCGCCACCAGCCTTCGGCCACGGTTCGCCGCAGTTCGGCGTCAATATCCCGGATACGAAAGTCCCTGCCCTCAAGCAGTTTCATGTTGAATCCGGTTCCCAGCAGGGAGAAGGAGAAGTCTCCAACGTACTTCCCCACTTTCTCCAGTACGGATTGCCGCGGCGCGGCCGGAAGGGCGAGCATGCTGAACAGGGACTCGTTGTTGCCGGGGAGCAGGGCGCCAT
The DNA here is from genome assembly GCA_022819645.1 of Pseudomonadales bacterium. Classification (GTDB taxonomy): domain Bacteria; phylum Pseudomonadota; class Gammaproteobacteria; order Pseudomonadales; family Pseudohongiellaceae; genus UBA9145. The sequence goes on along the minus strand of JAJEGU010000083.1, from coordinate 81,323 downwards.
TCGTTCTCGCCCTGGCAACGCGCACTCCCCTTGGGGAAAATTCCCGCCGCAGCCGCCGATGCAGGGCATCGAGAAAGTGTGTTTTGCCGATGCCGGGAATTCCATCCACCAGTGAAATCCCGGCGAGATTCTCGCCCTGTTCCAGGATTCTCCCTGCGAGGCCGGTCAGCCGTTGCAGTTCAGCTTCACGGCCGACAAAGACATAAGGCGCATCCCGCTCGCTTCTCATGGGTCGTATCCAGCCTGATCTACCGCGACAGGATCCCGAAGTATAACAGCCGATTTCGCGGCTATCGTAAAGCGACCTCCTCTGCCAGCGTGGCAAGCGGAACCGCCCGGATTCGCTCGTGCAGGCGGTAGACGCGGTCGCCGGGGTAGATGACGTCGATGCGTTCGAGTTCGAGAGTCTCCAGCGCCGAAAGCATGGAGCGGGTGCGCTTCGGGGCGTCGGTGCGTTTGAACTCAAAGCCGAATCTGCGCGTCCCGCGGCTTACCAGCAGGTCGAGTTCGGCGCCGCCCTGAGTCGCCCAGTACCAGGCGTCGCCGGGAGGAACTTCGAGCAGACGCAGCACCTGCTCGAGCGCGAAACCTTCGAAGCTCGCGCCGACCTTGGGATGCCCGGCGAGTTCCCGGGGCGTTGTTACCCGGAGCAGGCTGTGGAGCAAGCCTGAGTCCGCGATGTAAACCTTCGGCGATTTGACGATTCGCTTGCCGGGATTGACGGTCCATGGCCGCAATTGACGCACCATGAAAGTCGAACCCAGCAAATCGAGATAACGGCGCACGGCAGTGTGGGAAACGCCGAAAGCGCGCCCGATCTCCGACCCGTTCCAGGTCTGGCCGTGATAATGGGCAAGCATGGTCCAGAAGTCCCCCATGGTGCGGGATGGGATGTTGGATCCAAGGCCCGGCAAATCCCGTTCCAGAAATGTGCGGGTAAAGTTTCGCCGCCATTCGACGCTCTGCCGGTGGGTGTCCGGCAGATAGGCCCGGGGAAATCCGCCCCGCAACCACAGTCGCCGCCAGTTTTCCGGCCCGATCTCCGCCATGTCGAATCCGGGCAATTCGTGAAAGGCGATGCGGCCGGCCAGCGATTCCGATCCCTGACGCAGCAATTCCGGCGAGGCGCTGCCCAGAACCAGGAATCTGGCCGGCGAAGGGGAGCGATCCGCCAGCACCCGCAATACGGGAAACAACTCCGGACGAAGTTGTACCTCGTCAATGACGATCAATCCGCGCAACGGTTCAAGCGCCAGCATCGGTTCGTCAAGTTGGCCAAGGTCACGGGGGTCTTCGAGGTCGAACCGGGTAGCTTCTCCGTTCCAGCCGCGCATCAAGGCATTGGCAAGCGTCGTCTTGCCCACCTGCCGCGCTCCGAGCAGCGCCACCACCGGATTTTCCCGCAGCAACCTGATCAGACGCCGCTCGTGCGATGTCCTGGAAATCTCTTTCATCTGCGGATATTGAGCGATTACCGTTCAATTTACAAGGATAATTTACGTTTTTCTGTTTGCCGAGCCAGTCTCGCTACCACTGTCAGGTGCGGAGTTTCAACATCCCGCTAAACCAACTGCGAAAGGAATGTCCTGGCGGGGACGATTGTGGGCTTGTTGCGCTCGAAGCAGTCGGCCTGGATGTAATCGAGGTCGAATGCGATTTGGAAGGCGTGGCTGGCGCCGGTTTGGGATTGAAACAGGGGGAGGGATTTGGAGAGATCCGTCTGGCCGCTGGTTTTGACTTCGGCGAGAAACCAGGGGCGCTGGTCCCGGGTGACGAGGAAATCCACTTCGCGTTTTTGCTTGTCCCTGACGAAATGCAGTCCGAATTCGCCGTGGCCGGCCTGGGTCCACCAGTGGGTGGCCTTCAGCAGGGCGCTGGCGACGAGGTTTTCCGCCCTGGCGCCGGGGTCTTCGATCTGGGACCAGTCCCAGAGATAGAATTTGGGTTCCTTGCGCAAGCCGCGGGTCACATTGCGATACCAGGGGCGCACACTGAAACAGTAATACAGCGACTCAAGCACGGCGGTCCAGCGGCGGATGCTGTCCACAGACGCGCGGACTTCGCGCGCCAGCTTTGCATGACTGGTAAGTTGGCCGACGTGTCTTGCAAGATTGATCGCCAGCATTTCCACCTGGCCGAGTTCCTGGATTCTGGTCAGGTCGCGCAGGTCTTCCCGCAGCAATTGTTCATTGCGCAGTTTTTTCCAGCGCCTGTGGAAGCGGTCATCGGTCTTGAGGAAAGGTTCGGGAAAGCCACCATACCGCCACAGCGCCCGCCATTGATCTTCGTCGATGGGGCGGGGTGAGGAAATCAGCGAGTCAGTATCGCCCGTGTTCAGGCATTCCGCCAGCGAAAGCGGGTGAAGCGTGTGGGGGAAATAGCGCCCCATGAGGCTGTCGCCGGCGCGCTTGAACACGTCGAGGCGTGCGCTGCCGGTAACGAAAACATGTGCCTGGTTTTCATGCACGTCAAAGAACCCCTTGAGGAAGTCCCGCCAGCCACGGTATTTGTGCAGTTCGTCAAAGGCGCAGAAGGGTTTTTCGGCGAGCAGCCGGTCAAGCCCCAGCAGCCCGGCGATGGCTTCCGGCCCGTCAAGGATTGACCCGCGATGGGTCTGGTTGTCCCAGTTGAAATATTCTCCCGAAGCAAAGCTTTCGCCAAGTTGCCGGGCGATAGTCGTCTTGCCCACCTGTCTTGGGCCGGAAACCAGCAGCATTTGCCGGTTCTGCCGGAAATGAGCCAGGAAATTCTCCAGGTATCGCCGTTGCATGAATTTGACCTTTTGATGCAATGTCGTAGAAAAGTCATGACTATTTTATGACAAAAACGAAATTGGTCAAGGTTTCGAATGGTCCGGTCTTACTGGCCGAAAGGTTGTCGGCATTGACCAAACCGTTAACCATGATTGACGTGATCGAAAGCGACACATTCCAGAGTTGGGTCAATGCCTTGAAAGACCGTGCCGCGGTAGCGCGAATCAATGCCCGACTGAGAAACGTCTCGCTGGGAAACACGGGCGATACGAGAACGATAAGGGAAGGAATTTTCGAGTTGAGAATACATTACGGCCCTGGCTACCGGCTATACTGTTTGCGCGAAGCAAACACCGTCGTAGTGCTGTACGGCGGTAAAAAGAACAGCCAGCAACGAGATGTGGAGCGAGCCGGCCGGCTGGCGCGACTGCGGAGGGAGGAATGAACGAGAAATTCAGAAAATGGGACGCGGCGGAGCATCTTGGAACCCGAGAGGACATGTGTTTGTACCTTGAGGCGTGCGCGGAAGAGGATCCCGGAGACGGCAGCCTGATTCGAGCGGCGCTGAATGACGTGGCGCGCGCCGGAAACATGGCGGGACTTGCGCGCGAGGCGGGAATGAGCCGCGAAGGGCTTTACAAAGCGCTATCCGCGGATGGCAATCCAACCTTCACCACGGTAATGCGAATAACTCGTGCCTTGGGAATGCAATTGCGAATTGGGTGAGGCGCGGCCGGCGTCACACCAGCCGCGGCAGGGATGGTCCGAACAAGCTTGCAGAATCCCCGGGGAGATTCTGCGACTGCGCTTCGCTTCGCGCAGAATGACGGGGAAGCGCTTCACTCGGCGCAGAATGACGTTGGGGTGAAAGGCGGAGAGGGGGCGGGATCGCAAATCTGGTAGAATCCCGCCTCTTGCCTTGCCGTTGGGCGTTTTTCCGTGGAATTGACCGAAGAAAAGCTGGACGAGCATCATCTCGACGAACGAGAGGTCGTGGATGTCGTCGTGCGTTTCGCCGGAGATTCCGGAGACGGCATGCAATTGACCGGCTCCAATTTCACCCTGGCGACGGCGCTCTACGGCAACGATCTTTCGACTTTTCCCGATTTTCCCGCCGAAATCCGCGCCCCGGTGGGAGCGACTTTCGGCGTTTCGGCCTTCCAGATCTACTTTGGCTCGGAAGACGTCACCACCGCCGGCGACGCTCTCGATGTGCTGGTGGCGATGAATCCGGCGGCGCTGGCGACCAATCTGGCCAATGTGGTGGACGGCGGCCTGGTGATCGCGGACCGGGGCGCTTTCACCGCCAAGAACCTGGCCAAGGCCGGTTATGCCGCCAATCCCCTGGATGACGGTTCCCTGGCCGGCTACCGGCTGCTCGATATCGACATCTCGGCCCAGGTGCTGGCGGCGGTGGAGCCCTTTGGGTTGGGCCACAAGGCGAGCCTGCGCTGCAAGAACATGTGGACCCTGGGCCTGGTCATGTGGCTGTTCGACCGCGACCGCGGCGCCACCGTCAACAATCTCAAGACCAAGTTCGCCAAAAGGCCGGAAATCGCCGAGGCCAATATCGCCGCGCTCAATGCCGGCCACGCCTTTGGCGAAACCGCCGAGTTACCCTCGGGGATTCATGTTTACCGCGTTCCACAGGCGCGGTCGGCGCCCGGGCTGTACCGCAACGTCACCGGCACCCAGGCGCTGGCCTGGGGGCTGCTGGCGGGGGCCGAACTGTCCGGCATCGAGCTGCTGTTCGCCTCGTACCCGATCACGCCGGCGTCCAATCTCCTGCATGAGCTTTCCAACCGCGGGGATTTCCGCGTCGGCACCTTCCAGGCCGAAGACGAAATCGCCGCGGTCTGCACTGCGATCGGCGCATCCTTCGCCGGTTCCCTTGGCGTGACTTCCAGCGCCGGCCCGGGCGTGGCGCTGAAATCAGAAGGCATGTCCCTGGCGATTTCCACCGAGTTGCCGCTGGTGGTGATCGATACCCAGCGCGGCGGCCCGTCCACCGGCCTGCCCACCAAGACCGAGCAATCCGACCTCGACATGGCCCTGTTCGGCCGCCACGGCGATACGCCGCTGCCGGTAATCGCCCCCGCTACCCCGCCGGAATGTTTCGACATGGCCCGGGAAGCGGTGCGCCTGGCGACGAAATACATGACGCCGGTGATGCTCCTGTCCGACGGTTATCTGGCCAATGCCGCCGAGCGCTGGAGAATTCCCCGGGTGGAAGATTTCGAACGGACTCCCGTGAAATTCGCCGAGGATTCCGGGGAATTCCGCCCCGCGAGACGCGACCCGCGGAGCCTGGCGCGGAACTGGGCGCGTCCCGGCACGCCGGGGCTCGAACATCGCATCGGCGGCATCGAGAGCGACCACGACAGCGGCAATATCTCCTACGAGCCCGCCAACCACCAGCGAATGACCGACCTGCGGCAGGCCAAAATCGCTGGCATCGTCAACGACATTCCCTTGCAGGAAGTCGATCAGGGGGACGTTTCCGGCAAACTGGCCGTGGTGGGCTGGGGTTCCACCTACGGCGCGATTCATCAGGGCGTCAAGCGCGCCAGACTGGAAGGGCATGACGTTTCCCATATCCACGTGCGCCACCTGTGCCCGCTGCCGCGCAATCTCGGCGACCTGCTCGCGGGTTTTGACGCGGTGCTCGTGCCGGAAATGAATACCGGCCAGTTCGCCCGCCTGCTGCGGGCGGAATATCTGCTCGACGTGGAAAGCCTGGGCAAGGTTTCCGGGCAGCCTTTCAAGATCGGCGAAATCCTGGCGGCAATCCATGCCAAATGCCGGAAGACGGAACCGGCGCAATGAACCAGGCGAACCTGACATTGAAGGATTTCGCTTCGGACCAGGAAGTGCGCTGGTGCCCCGGCTGCGGGGACTACGCCATCCTGAAAACCGTGCAGAAACTGCTCCCGACCCTGGGCCGGCCGAGGGAAAACCAGGTGTTCGTTTCCGGCATCGGCTGCTCCTCGCGCTTTCCCTATTACATGAACACCTACGGTTTCCATACCATCCACGGCCGCGCGCCGGCCATCGCCACCGGGGTCAAGCTGGCGAACCCGGAGCTCGATGTCTGGGTGATTACCGGCGACGGCGACGGCCTCAGCATCGGCGGCAACCACATGATGCACACCCTGCGCCGCAATCTCGATCTGCAGATTCTGCTGTTCAACAACGAGATCTACGGCCTGACCAAGGGGCAGTATTCGCCGACTTCGCGGCTGGGAACCCGCTCGCCTTCCTCTCCCGCGGGCTCCATCGACCCGCCCCTGTCTCCCTGCGCCGTGGCGCTCGGCGCCGGCGGCGCCTTCGTCGCCCGCTCCATCGACACCCACGCCAAACACCTGTCGGCGGTCATCGGCGCCGGGCACGCCCACAAGGGAACGGCCTTCATCGAAATCCTGCAGAACTGCCCGATCTACAACGACGGCATCTTCGAGCCGGTGAAGGACCGCGCCACCGCGCCGGACCACCGGGTGGAAGTCGAGCATGGCAAGCCCATTGTCTTTGGCGGGGAAAGGGAAAAGGCGATTCGTCTGGACCGGGAGCGGCTTCGCCTGGAAGTGACCGGCGCGGACGCCGAAGACGTGCTCATTCACGACGAAAGCAATCCGGTTCTCGCGCAACTGCTCGCCGCCATGGGCGGCCCGGATTTTCCCATCGCCATCGGCGTTCTGTACCGCCGCCGGCAGCCAAGCTTCGACGAAGAATTCTCCCGCCGCAAGGGCAAATCCCGGGAAGGCAATCTCGCCGCCCTGCTGCAAGGCGGCAATACCTGGGCGGTCGATTGAGAAAAATCAGGGAACGCCGTAGAGCATCTGGCTGAAATCGCCGATGTGGACGCGGTAGTCGGGTACCCCGTCGCCGTTGGCGTCGGTTTCCACCAGGCGGATTTCATCAAGCGCGATGGAAGACTCATCGGGCACGTCACCGTCGAATTCAAAAGCGGGCCGAAACCGTCCCCGGCCCGCAATGGTGATCAGTCCCGTTTCCATCCAGTCGGTGCTTACCTCGAGCCCAAGCGACGCCAGCAGATCGTAAAGGCTGTCGCTCGCGAATCGGGGCAGCAGCCGCTGTTGCCAATCGACCTTGCACACGTCGGCTGCGGCGTCACATTCCTCGGCGGTATAGAACCGGTTGGCGCCAAAATCGTAGAATTCGACCGGACCGCGCAAGAAATCGTAAAAAAAGGTGTAGGCGGGGGTATAACCGATGGTGAAGGAATGGTCCGGCTGTTCCGGCCCGGTGTTTTCCGGCGCGTCGATGCAAACGGCAAAGACGCAGACTCCAAAGAACGGCAAATCATTCCCGGATAAATCCATTGGCGCCGCGGAATAGGAAAAAGTTCCGGATAGGCTGGTTCCTCCTCCGCTCAGGACAATGCTCCCATTGTTGCGCGCCCGGGTGGAAAATCCCAAAGCGCTCGCCCGCGCCGCGAAAGAGGCTATATCAAGCGACCAGGGTACAAGGCGAACCGCAAGGCCCCGATTGATGAGCAATATGGCGCCATCATCGAGGTCGAATCGACCTTCGGGAACATCATCGGATACCACCTTGACGCTTGCCGCCTGAACCGGGAACACCGTCTCGTCAGTCCGAATCGCAGTGACAAAAAATTCGTCTATAAAGTTCGTTTCCGTCGTTTCGCCGAGACCTTCATCGATGATTTCTGAAACGCTCACAAATTTTTGGTCCAAGGGATGCCCGTTCGGATCATTTCCGATCGAGATAACCCCGATATTCTCATTATCAGGGATTGGAACACTGATTCCTGTGAACCCCGTATGAACAAATGAGGAAAGGTCCAGGCTGAGTTTTTCAGCTTCAGTAATTGCCAACCCGACAGAAAGTAGAACATTGAATAACAGGAGCCTTGAAGAAACGCCACTTTCAATAATCACAACAGGAGGGGAATCCGGTGAGTTGTGTGAATTTCTCCAACCCAGTTTACTGGACGAAAGGTCCACTCCGGATAATTCTATGATTTTCGACAGAAAATCGGGATTGCTGCTGAACAATTCGGAGGCGCTTTCCTGGGAGATATCGAGATTGAATTTCGCGGCAACCGGTTGCAATAATGCGTCGAGAGCAATCCGCGAAACGCTGGCAACATCCCGCTGTGATTCTTCATCAAGCACGCCATCGTAAGCCGTGCCAATCAGGCTTTCAAATTCGTCAAGAAAAGCGGTAATGTGTTGGATACCCTCTGATTCATCCTGTGCGGATACCATTGCGACAAACAGGTTTCGGCTGCCGATAAGAACTTCTCGTACTTCCGCATCAAATTTTCGACCGCCGCCGTCATATAGCCAGACAATGTCCGATGCAGTCTGATGGTAGGATTCTATCGAACTTGCGGCATTTCCCAGCGTACTCCGGATTTGTTCCTGCGTTACGCTGAGCCCGGCGGATATCAACCTCTCCAGGATGCCCGCCTGCATCCGGACACTTCTCAACAACAGGAAGGCGTCGGATGAATATGCGCCTCCTTCAATGAGGTCCGGCGCTGCTGCGGCGCTGAGTTCCGACAAGACCCCAAGTTCAATGGCGTCCGCCGCGGTCGGAGGGTTCAGAGTAACGTTCTCCAGTAATGCCTGCGTATCACTGGCTATGTTTTCCAATTCCGATTGAGGCCCATCGTTGTCCCAAACCAGTACACGCGCGGAATCGCCGAATGTTAATGAACTTTGAAGAGCAATGACATATCCGCAGTCCAGGGATCGAATTTGCGTACAAATTCCAAAGTGGGCATATCCCTCCCCAGGCTCAATACTTACCTGTAACACATACTTTGGATTGTTTTGATCATCATCTTCGGTTGATATGATGAACCTTGATTCTCCCGATAAATCGATAGTGACCTGTTGGATGGTTCCTGAACGGTCAATCTCTTCAACGTAACCAGCCCCCGAAGTATAACTACTTGGGGCCAATGACTCCCGGAATTGCGCCACTCGAAGGTTTACCGTTACATTCTCCACGGGAGCAGGATCCGCCGTCACCATGAAAACCGCATCCCCGCCCTCCGTTATGTAGCCGTCGCCAGCCGCCCAGATGTTGATCTCGGGAAGCCTGTCCTCTGGCGGCTGGGTATCCTGGGCCGCGGTTCCATGGAAAGGCGCGCAGGCCCATGCCGCCACAAACAACATGCAACGCCAGGGGGCGCCAGCGTTCCGGCCTGAAGGCGGGAATGGTTTCGGCAGCGGGGGAAATTGATATCCAGGAAAAGTCATGAAATTTCCGGCAACCTGCATACGGTTGGGCGCAAGCCACCATTATCGTGGGGGTCGGATGCGCTTGCAATCAGTATTTTCCACCTGATCCCTGTCGCCATTGGGACCCGGCAAGGCCACAGGCGTTGTACCGGGTGGCCGCCAATCCGGGTTCGCTGGCATCTGCCTTGCATCTGCGGGACAATAGCCGCCCCGGGAGCCTGCGTCGCAGTCTCCCGCGAAACCAGCCCGACCAGGAGTTTGTTGATGGCCGAAACGGCTTTGCCGCGCAGGCAGCTCGCCAATGCCATTCGCGCCTTGAGCATGGACGCCGTGCAAAGGGCGAAGTCCGGCCATCCCGGCGCCCCCATGGGCATGGCCGATATTGCAGAAGTGCTCTGGAACGACTGGCTCAAGCACAATCCGGGGCATCCGCAGTGGTTCGACCGGGACCGTTTCGTGCTGTCCAACGGCCATGGCTCGATGCTGATCTATTCGCTGCTGCATCTGACCGGTTACCACCTGTCCATGGACGAGCTGCGCCGGTTTCGCCAGCTTCATTCCATGACCCCGGGCCATCCCGAATACGGCTATACCCCCGGCGTTGAAACCACCACCGGGCCCCTCGGCCAGGGGCTTGCCAATGCCGTAGGCATGGCGCTCGCGGAAAAGACCCTGGCCGCCCAGTTCAACCGCCCCGGGCACGAGATCGTCGATCATTACACCTGGGTATTCGCCGGCGACGGCTGCCTCATGGAAGGCGTCAGCCACGAAGCCTGTTCGCTGGCGGGAACCCTCGGCCTCGGCAAGCTGATCGTGTTCTACGACGCCAACGGCATTTCCATCGACGGCGAAGTCGAAGCCTGGTTCTCGGAAGACGCCATGGCCCGGTTTGCCGCCTACGGCTGGCATGTGCAGGATATCGACGGGCACGACCCGGAGGCGATCAACCAGGCGATCGCGGCGGCCAGGGCCGAGACCGGCCGGCCGAGCATGATCCGGTGCCGGACGATTATCGGCTATGGCTCGCCCAACAAGCAGGGCACCGCCGCCACCCATGGCGCGCCGCTTGGCGAAGACGAAGTCCAGGCGGTGCGGGAAGCGCTCGGCTGGCCCCATGCGCCCTTTGTGGTGCCGGAAGAAATCGCCGCCGCCTGGGATGCCACCGAAACCGGCTTCATGGCGGAAACCGCGTGGAAGGAGAAACTCGTCGAATATGAAGAGGAGTATCCCGAGCTGGCCCTGGAATTCGTGCGCCGCATGAAAGGCGAGTTGCCGGGAGATTTTGCCGGGCGCGCCGGGGAATTCATCCGCCAGCGGCAGCGGGATGGCGCCCATATCGCCAGCCGCAAGGCTTCCCAGGATTGCATCGAGGCTTTTGGCGCGCTCCTGCCCGAACTCATCGGCGGCTCGGCGGACCTGACCGGCTCCAACCTGACGCTGTGGTCCGGCAGCCGCTCCCTTGCCGACGCCGACGACGGCAACTACATCTATTTCGGCGTACGGGAATTCGGCATGACCGCCATCGCCACGGGCATTGCCCTTCACGGCGGCTTCATTCCCTATTGCGCGACTTTCCTCATGTTCATGGAGTACGCCCGCAACGCCGTGCGCATGGCCGCGCTGATGAAGCAGCGCAGTATCCTGGTCTATACCCACGATTCCATCGGCCAGGGAGAAGACGGGCCCACCCACCAGCCCATCGAGCAACTCGCCAATCTGCGCACCACGCCGAACCTGTCGGTTTGGCGCCCCTGCGACAGCGTCGAGGCCGCCGCCGCCTGGCGGGCCGCCATCGAGCGGCGGGACGGCCCCACCGCGCTGGTGTTCACCCGCCAGACCATTCCCCATCAGGATCGCACGGACGAACAGGTGGCGGCGATTTCCCGGGGCGGCTATGTGTTGATCGACTGCAGAGGCGAAGCCGAAGTGGCGGTGATCGCCACGGGTTCCGAGGTTGCGGTAAGCGCCGAAGCCGTGCGCGAGCTGCAGGCCGAAGGCATTGCCGCCCGCCTGATTTCCCTGCCCAGCGTCGATGTGTTCGAACAACAGGATGCGGCGTGGCGCGAATCGGTGCTGCCGGCGGACCTGCGCAGGCGCGTTGCGGTGGAAGCCGGCGCGGTGGATTACTGGCGCAAGTTCGTCGGCCTCGACGGCTGCGTGGTCGGCATGACGACTTTTGGCGAATCCGCCCCCGGCGCCGTGCTCATGGAACATTTCGGTTTTACCGCGGCGCGCGTCGCCGCCGCGGCGCGGTCACTCCTGAACTGACATCCGTCCCGCCCGCAATGACACTCAGAGTCGCCATCAACGGATACGGCCGCATCGGTCGTTGCGTGCTGCGCGCCGCTTGCGAAGCGAAGCGCCGCAACGGCCTGCGCATTGTCGCCATCAACGATGTCGCCGAACCCGCCACCATGGCCCATCTGACCCGCTACGACAGCACCCACGGCCGCTTCCCCGGCGACGTGGAGCTTGTTGAAGGCAAGCTCGTGGTGGATGGCGAAGCGATCAGCCTGCTTTCGGAACCGGACGTGGCGGCCTTGCGCTGGCCCGATGTGGACCTGGTCATGGAATGCAGCGGTGCCTTCCACGATGTGGCCACCGCCCGGCTGCATCTTGCCGCCGGCGCCGGGCGGGTGCTGTTTTCCCAGCCGGCCCGGAGCGATGTGGATTTCACCATTGTCTACGGCGTCAACCATGAGCGGATTCCGCCCGGGTCCCGGATCTTGTCCAACGCCTCCTGCACCACCAATTGCATCGTGCCGGTGCTCAATGTGCTTGATGAGGCGTTTGGCATCAAGGCGGGCGCCATCACCACGATTCACTCGGCGATGAACGATCAGCCGGTCATCGACAGTTTCCACCATTTCGACCTGCGCAAGACCCGCAGCGCCATGCAGTCGATCATTCCCGTGGAGACCGGGCTTGCCAGGGGCATCGTCCGCATCCTGCCGCAACTGGCCGGCAAGCTCCAGGCCCAGGCCATCCGCGTGCCCACGGTCAATGTTTCCGCCATGGACCTGAGCCTGCGCTTCGCCCGCACCGCCAACGCAGCGGAGGTGAATCAGGCCATCATCGACGGGGCCGGTCATCTGCCGGCAAAGGTTCTCGGTTATACTCGCGAGCCTTTGGCTTCCTGCGACTTCAATCACGATCCGCGGTCGGCGGTGGTCGACCTGAACCAGACCGGGGAAGTCTCCGGTCTCGTCAAGCTTTTTGTCTGGTTCGACAATGAATGGGCCTACGCCAACCGCATGCTCGATGTAGCCGAATATCTGCATGCACAAGCGCCGCTCGAATGAGAAACCGATGACCGACTCCTTTCTGCGCATGGAACAGGTGGAACTTGCCGGCAGGCGTGTACTGATCCGGGAAGATTTCAATGTGCCATTGGCCGCCGGAGAAGTGGTCAACGACAGCCGCATCCGCGCCGCCCTGCCCACGATTGAAGCCGTGCTGGCGGCCAATCCGGCACGGCTCCTGCTCATGTCCCATCTCGGCAGGCCCGTGGAAGGCGAGCCGATCGCCAGCCAGGGGGAGTTTTCCCTGGCGCCGGTGGCGGCTCGGCTGTCCCAATGGCTCGGGACCGAGGTACCGCTGCTTGTCGATTATCTGGATGCAGACCCGGTCCTGCCCGATGCCAGGGTCTGTCTGCTCGAGAATGTGCGGGTGAACCGCGGCGAGAAGTCTGCCGACTCCGGGCTTGCGGCAAGCTATGCGGCGCTGTGCGATGTATTCGTCATGGACGCCTTCGGCACGGCCCACCGCGCCCAGGCCAGCACCAGCGGCGTGGCGCGGATCGCCGAAACCGCCTGCGCCGGGCCATTGCTCAGCCGGGAACTCGACGCCATCGCCCAGGCCATGAGCGAGCCCGCAAGGCCCTTGCTCGCCATTGTCGGCGGCGCCAAGGTTTCCGGCAAACTGGAACTGTTGCGCAATCTGTCCGGGCTGGCTGATTATCTGCTGGTGGGCGGCGGCATCGCCAATACCTTCCTGCTTGCCGCGGGTCATCCCGTGGGGCGCTCGCTATGCGAAACCGAACTTGTGGGAATCGCCAGGGAACTCATGGACAAGGTCGATATTCCCCTGCCTGTTGACGTTCGCGTGGCCGGGGAGTTCAGCGCCGCTGCGCCGGCCACGGTGAAAGCCGTCCATGAAGTTGACGCGGACGACCTGATTCTCGATATCGGCCCGGAAAGCGTCCGCCGTAATGCCGGGTTGATCGCCGCCATGGGAACCATCCTCTGGAATGGTCCCATGGGCGTGTTCGAGTTCCCCGCCTTTGCCGCCGGAACCGAAAGCCTCGCCAGGGCCGTTGCCCGAAGCCCCGCCTTCAGCCTTGCCGGCGGCGGCGAAACCGTTACCGCCATCGAGCGGTTCGATGTAGCGGACGGGGTATCCTTTATGTCCACCGGCGGCGGCGCCTTTCTTGAAGCCGTGCAAGGCGCCACGCTGCCTGCCATTGCCGCTCTCGCCGAGAGGGCGAATATCCGTTAACTTCAGCCAATCAGCATTTCCCGGGAGGAACCATGGCCCTGATCACACTGCGACAACTGCTCGACCACGCCGCCGAGAACGACTACGGCGTGCCCGCTTTCAACGTCAACAATCTGGAGCAGGTGCGGGCCATCATGCAGGGCGCCGATGCTGTCAGCAGCCCCGTGATCCTGCAGGCCTCCGCCGGAGCGCGCAAGTACGCCGGGCCCAATCTGCTGCGGCACCTGATTCAGGGCGCCGTGGAGGAGTTCCCCCATATCCCCATCGTCATGCACCAGGATCATGGTGTCTCGCCGGCGGTGTGCCAGCGCTCGATCCAGCTTGGCTTTACTTCGGTCATGATGGATGGCTCCCTCGGTGAGGACGGCAAGACGCCGATGGATTTCGAGTACAACGTCCGCGTCACCCGTCAGGCCGTGGAAATGGCCCATGCCTGCGGAGTTTCGGTGGAAGGCGAGATCGGCTGCCTCGGCTCGCTGGAAACGGGAATGGCGGGAGAAGAGGACGGCATCGGCGCCGAGGGCAAGCTCACCATGGAGCAATTGCTCACCGATCCCCAGGAAGCCGAAGACTTTGTCGAGGCCACCGGAGTCGATGCGCTTGCCATCGCCGTGGGCACCAGCCATGGCGCCTACAAGTTCAGCCGCCCGCCCACCGGAGACATCCTCGCCATTGACCGGATCAAGGAAATCCACGCCAAAATCCCCGCAACGCATCTGGTGATGCACGGCTCATCCTCGGTACCCCAGGAATGGCTCCAGGTAATCAACGAGTTCGGCGGCGAAATTCCGGAAACCTACGGCGTGCCGGTGGAAGAGATCCAGGAAGGCATCCGCCATGGCGTGCGCAAGGTCAATATCGATACCGACCTGCGGCTTGCCTCAACCGGCGCGATCCGTCGTTTCCTCGCCCAGAACCGGTCGGAATTCGATCCGCGCAAGTTTCTCGCGCCGGCAACGAATGCCATGCGCGACATCGTCAAGGCCCGGCTCGAATCATTCGGCTGCGCCGGCATGATCGACCGCATCGGCAAGATCTACAATCTCGAGGAAATGTCGATCCGCTACGCCAGCGCCTGAGTGGCCATGTTCAGCCGCGACGACGCCCGGCAACTGCGCGGCTCGGCACCGCCGCTGGTTTTTTTCGCAAAATGTGCAGCAATCCGGCGGCAATCAGAGTATCATTGCGCCCCCGTCGCAAAACCCGGGTTTTTCTTCGAAAAATTCGGTGTTTGTAACAATTCGTTGCCATAATTGTCTGCCCCGGGACTCGCAGATTCAGTATAAAATCGCGGGAAACAACAGCGAAGGCTGTCAGGGGAAAGGTGCTCCGGCGCGAATTTCGCGGGAGAAGAACCGAATCGCAATGGCGATTCACCAATTTTTGGACTCAAGAGAGAGATATGTCAGAGCTAGTCGAAGGTACAGTAAAGTGGTTCAATGATGAGAAGGGATTCGGCTTCATTGAGCGCCAGGAAGGAAAGGATGTCTTCGTACATTTCAGCGCCATCAATGGCACTGGTCGCCGTACCCTGCACGAGGGCCAGCGGGTCAGCATGCAGGTAAGCCAGGGCCAGAAAGGTCCCCAGGCGGAAAACGTAACTCCGCTGTAAATCGCCTCAGGCCCGCATCCGCCAGTGCAATCTGGCGGGTGCGCGGGTTGGCCTGTTGCCGCTTTCAGATGGAGGGGAGCAGCGTGCGAACGCCGTGGTTCCCCGCGAGCAGTAGCCGGTTCGCGGGTCGGCGTACGAACAGACCGTTGCACACCACTCCGGCGATCTGGTCGAGTTGCGACTCCATTTCCCGTGGGTCGCGCAAATCCAGGTTGTGCACGTCGAGAATCTGGTTGCCGTTGTCGGTGGTCACGCCGTCGCGATGCACCGGCATGCCTCCCAGCGCCGCGATTTTACGCGCCACATGGCTGCGCGCCATGGGAATCACCTCCACCGGCAGCGGAAACCTGCCCAGCACCGCCACGAGTTTTGATTCGTCGGCGATGCAGACGAATTCGCGCGCCGCGGCGGCAATAATCTTTTCCCGGGTCAGCGCCGCGCCGCCGCCCTTGATCAATTGCAGGTGGTGATTGGCCTCGTCGGCACCGTCCACATAAAAATCCACATTGCCCGCGGTATTGAGGTCCATTACCTCGATGCCGAGCGCCTTCAGCCTGCGGGCGGACTCCTCCGAGCTGGAAACCGTCCCTTCGAGCCGCGCGCGCAGGTCGCGCTGCTCGCCGAGGCAGGCGATGAAATGATTGACGGTGGAGCCTGTGCCGATACCGAGAATCGAGCCGCGCTCGAGTTTCGGTTCCATATAGCGCAATGCGGCCACAGCCGCGTGTTGCTTGAGTTCATCCGGTGTCATTGGATTATTCTCCCGATGCCGCGGCCCATTCTCAGGCTGTCTCCCGGCGCGAGTCCAGCCTCGAATTCCACCGCCCCGGGAGGAAACAGCAGGATCACCGTGGAGCCGAGTTGAAATCTGCCCACTTCCTCTCCGGCGGCAAAGGTCAGGTCGCGGTCCATGAATGATTGTTCCGGTTTGCGCGGGGAGCCCGCCTCATCCCAGACCGTGCGGATGCCGGCGACGATCATGGCGCCCACCATGACGAGTACAAAGCGGCCGCAATCTCCGTCGAACACGCTGACCAGCCTTTCATTGCGGCAGAACAGCCCGGGGATCAAAGCCGTGCTCGCATCGTTCACCGAAAACAGTTTGCCCGGAATATGGCGGCTTCGCAGCAATTTGCCGGCCAGGGGCAGGTGGACCCGATGGTAGTCCCTGGGCGACAGATAAATCGTCATGAAGCGACCGCCAGGCAGTTCCCGGGCCAGGGATTCATCCCCTCCGAGCAGGCGGGCGGTGTCGAATTCGATCCCCTTTGCCTGCACCAGCGTTTCGCCGATGGTTCCGGATTGGCTGAGGACGCCGTCCGCCGGGCAGAGCACCGCGCTCTCTTGCTGTTCAAGCGGTCGGGCGCCAGCCTTGAGCGGCCGGGTAAAAAACTCGTCGAAGCTGCGGTAACTCGCCGGGTCCGGATTGCGCGCCTCGCTCATGTCCACCCGGTAGCGGCGGATAAAGAGCCGGATCAGCAATCCCGCCAGGGTTTCATTGCGGGCCAGGGCGCCGGCGATACGGGTCAGCAGCCGCTGGGGCAGGAGGTATTGCAGGGCAACAAACAGGCGCTGCATGACGGCGTCAGATTTCCACCGGTGTATCGTCGGCATTGCCCCACTCCGACCAGGAGCCATCGTAGGCGCGGATATCGAGCCCGAGCGCCTTGCCCACCACATAGGCCAGACCCGAGCGGTGATGGGTCTGGCAGTGGGTGATGATTTTCCTGCCCGCCCCGATGCCGAGTTGCTCCAGGCGCCGGCGTAATTCGGGCAGGGGTTTGAGGCGGAAATCATTGTGCCGGTCCATCAGTTCGAGCCAGTCGAGATTGACCGCGCCGGGGATGTGCCCGTTGCGGCGGGCGGTGGCGCGCAGGCCGAGATACTCTTCCGCCGAACGGGCGTCCCAGACGATACTGTCCGGGTCGTCGAGCTGGTCGAGCAGCTGTTGCTTGTCGGCAATGGGCGCGCGGTCGATTTGGGCCTGATACGGTTTGGCCGTTTCCGGGCTTTGTCCGGATTCCAGCGGCAGCCCTGCCGCAGCCCAGGCCAGCGCGCCGCCATTGAGCAGGCTGTAGCGGCGGTGGCCCAGCACGTCCAGGGTCCAGATCAGCCGTCCGGCCCAGCCACCGCCCTCGTCGTCAATGGCAATGACATGACGATCCGTGTCGAGACCAAGGCGGGAAAACAGCGCGCTCAGGCACTCCGCCTCCGGCAGCTTGCCCGTGGCGGGGGCAATCCCGGAAACGAGTTCGCCGGGCTGTACCAGCAGCGATCCGGGCACATGATGCGCCAGATACGCCTGGGGCTGGCAGACCGTCACCAGCAACAGCGATTCGTCCGGCAGCGACGGCGCCAGATCCACAGGTTCCAGCAGCAGGGGCAGTCGTTCTTCGGTCATGTAAGAAGCCTTGTCCGGCAGGCATCGCGGCAAAACAATCTCATTGCAGGCTGTCCACAATCCGGCCATAGCTGCGCAGCCGCTCGCGGCTGATGGCGCCAGTTTCGGCGGCGGCAAGCACCGCGCAGCCCGGTTCCACCCGATGCGAACAATCGCGGAATTTACATTGTTCAGCCAGAGTCCTCAATTCGACGAAGCCTTCGACCACCTCTTCCGCCTGCAAGTGCCCGAGGCTGAACTCGCGCACGCCGGGAGAATCGATCAGGTCAAACCCCGGCAAATGAAACAGCCGGGCGGCGGTGGTGGTATGGGCGCCGCTGCGCTGATAGGCGTCGAGGGCGCCGGTCTCCGCCAGTTCCCGCTTGCCGAGCCGGTTCAGCAATGAAGATTTGCCGACTCCGGACTGGCCCACCACCACGGCGGTCAACCCCTTGAGCCTGTCCGCCAGGGCTTCCACTCCCGCGCCGGTCAAGGCCGAGACTTCAAGCCACTCGAGTTCCAGTTCGCGGTAAATCTCCTTCATGCGCGACAGCGATGGCGGATCCACCGGCGGCAGATCGATCTTGTTCAATACCAGTAAACAATCAAGTCCGAGATTCTCAATGGCCACCAGATAACGATCGATGACGCTCATCTCGGTTTCCGGCGCCGTGGCGAACATGGTCAGCACAATATCGATATTGGCGGCAATGGGGCGAAATCGACCGCCGCCATCGGCCCGGCCAAAGGCATTGCGGCGCGGCACCAGGTCGATTACAACGCCCGCGCCACGCGCATCGGGCTCCCACTGGACCCGGTCCCCGGTCACCAGGGGCGGCAGATTGGTCCTGGCGTGGCAAAGCGCCACCTCGCCGGATCCGCCTTCCACCGCAAGCCGCTTGCCAAGATGGCTGATGATGACTCCCGGGAGCCCCGCGCCGGAAGCGGCCTCCCTGCGCCCGGCAATGCGCCGTTGCTGCTGCCTGCTGAGTCTGCGCCCCGACGGCATGATTCAGCCGCGGAGCCCGGGGAGGATTGCGAAATTCATGGGCGGATTATTGCACAGGCATCAGGGAATTCCTGCGTACATGCGGATATACTTCGTTACATGAGGTAGTTTTCCTGCAAAAAATTTGTGAACTCAATTAGATCTTGTTCATAAACCCCCAACGGCCTAATTTTCCTCAATAAACTGCCGGGAATTCAGAACGGGAATTTCCGTCAAGCGCCCGGTGAGTTAACAGCGACTTTAAGATGGCCCTGGATTCCGGCACAGGAAATGGTCCACGGACAGCGGTTGGTATAGACTCATCTGTTTCGTGCGCTTCTGTCGCATGGCAGCCTCCCGGCGTTTTGGTGGGTGATTGTGCGACATCGTGACCAAGCAGAGATACCCGAAATGCCGGTTTCTTACCAGCGGTATCAACACATTTTCAACAAAAAAGTCAGACAGTTAGGACTTTACGGACAAGAACGAGTTAGCACTTGATGGCCAAGCAAGCAAACAACGCGGGAACCACTCTCGGCTTCGAAGCGCAGCTCTGGGCGGTGGCGAACAAGCTGCACGGCAACATGGAGCCGTCCGACTACAAGCACGTCGTCCTTGGCCTGATTTTCCTCAAGTACATCTCCGACGCCTTCGAATCCAAGCGGGCGGATCTGCTTGCGGACGAATTAGCCGACCCGGAGGATCCGGAGGAGTATCTCGCCGAGAACGTTTTCTGGGTTCCCAAGGCGGCCCGCTGGTCGCATCTGCAGGCGAGGGCCAAACTGCCGACCATCGGCAAGGACATCGACGACGCGATGCTGGCTATAGAAGGCAGAAACGCTTCGCTCAAGGGCGTTCTGCCCAAGGACTACGCCCGTCCGGCACTCAACAAGGTCATGCTCGGCGAACTGATCGATCTCGTGAGCGGGATCGGTATGGCCGAGGTGGCCGATCGCTCCCGCGACATCCTCGGTCGAGTCTACGAGTACTTTTTGGGCGGCTTCGCTGGCGCCGAGGGCAAGCGGGGAGGCGAGTTCTACACGCCGCGGTCTGTCGTCCGGCTGCTGGTGGAGATGCTGGAGCCCTACAAGGGCCGCGTCTACGACCCATGTTGTGGCTCCGGCGGCATGTTCGTGCAGTCCGAACGATTCGTCGAGGAGCATGGTGGGCGCATCGGCGACATCGCCATCTACGGTCAGGAGAGCAACTACACGACCTGGCGGCTCGCCAAGATGAACCTTGCGGTGCGCGGGATTGACGCCGACATTCGCTGGAACAACGAAGGCAGCTTCCACAAGGACGAGTTGCCGGACCTCAAGGCCAACTTCATCCTCGCCAATCCACCCTTCAACTTCTCCGATTGGGGAGGCGGCCGGCTGCGGGAGGATGCCCGATGGACGTTTGGCGTTCCGCCTGTGGGCAACGCCAACTACGCTTGGCTCCAGCACATCCACCACCACCTCGCCCCGAACGGGACGGCGGGCGTGGTGCTCGCCAACGGCTCCATGTCCACCGTCACCTCGGGAGAAGGCGAAATCCGCCGCGCCTTGATCGAGGCCGACGCGGTGGACTGCATGATCGCGCTGCCGGGACAGCTTTTCTACTCGACGCAGATTCCCGCATGCCTCTGGTTTTTGACGCGCAACAAGAATCCGGGCGGGGGCTTCCGCGATCGGCGCGGAGAAGTGCTGTTCATTGACGCCAGGAAGATTGGCCACATGGTCGACCGAACCCGGAAGGAGTTCTCCGACGAGGACATCGCCCGGGTCGCCGATACATATCATGCCTGGCGCGGCGCATCGGACGTAGCCGCCTACCTGGACGAACCGGGATTCTCCAAGTTCGCCACGCTAGCGGAGATCAGGGAACAAGACCACGTTCTGACGCCCGGCCGCTATGTCGGGGCGGCGCCGAGCGAAGAGGACGACGTGCCGTTCGAGGAACGGTTTGCGGAATTGCGGGAAACCTTGACGAGACAGTTCGACGAATCAGAGGAACTGAGCGCAAGAATTAGGCAGAAGCTAAAGCAGGTGCCTCTGTGAAGATTTCAGATATCCTTCACTTCAACCCGCGCACCAGAATCCCGAGAGGTAAGGAGCTACCGTTCGTACAAATGGCATCTCTGCCCACAACTGGCAGAGACGTTCAGACATACGAGTTGCGGAAAGCGGGTGGGTCGGGTAGCAAGTTCAAAAACGGGGACACGTTACTTGCACGCATCACACCCTGTCTTGAGAATGGGAAGGGTGCGATGATTAAGGATCTCCCAGGGGAAGGTCTGGCTCAGGGCTCGACAGAGTTCATAGTGATGCGGGCAATGCGCGCCGCAGACGAGCGCTTCGTTTACTACCTGTCCCGAATGCCCGACTTTCGCATGTTTGCAATCCAACAAATGAATGGAACTTCCGGGAGGCAAAGAGTCAACTGGCAATCATTGGCTCAGTTTAAGATTCCAGAATTCAGCGACTGCCAGCGAGAACGAATTGGTGCTTTGCTTGGACTTCTCGACGACAAGATTGAGTTGAACCACCGCATGAGCGCGACGCTGGAGGCGATGGCGCGGGCGATCTTCAAGGACTGGTTCGTCGATTTCGGGCCCACCCGCGCGAAGGTCGAAGGCCGCGCTCCATACCTAGCTCCAGAACTCTGGGACCTGTTCCCCGACGCGCTCGACGACAAGGACAAGCCGGTTGGGTGGACAGTTTCGCTACTTGGCGAACGGATTGAAATCCTAGATTCAAAGCGGATCCCTCTCTCTTCCCGAGAGCGCAAAAGGCGCCAAGGACCATACCCCTACCACGGGGCAACCGGAGTGATGGACTACGTGGATGACTATTTGTTCGAAGGCGTCCATGTTCTTCTCGGCGAGGATGGTTCAGTCACCAAACCGAACGGAAAACCCTTTACGCAATACGTCTGGGGTCAATTTTGGGTTAACAACCATGCCCACGTTCTCAAAGGAAACGGCATTTCCAATGAAATGCTATTGTGCTTCCTTCAACAGACGGACGTGGCACCGTACGTTACAGGGGCAGTTCAACCGAAGTTGAACCAAAAGAACCTCAAGATGATTCCGTTTTCGGCCACTGGCTTTAATACGTCTGCGGCTTTCGAGTGTGTGGTTAAGCCCCTTTTCCAGCTACTGAGGCGCAATTCCGAGGAGAACCGCGCCCTCATCCAAATCCGCGACATCCTCCTCCCAAAGCTCATGTCCGGCGAAATTCGCCTTCGCGATGCCGAAAAGGCAGTCGAGGCTGTGGCGTGACATCCCCCGGTGGTGAAGTTGTCGTCTACGAGTCCGAGGACGGCGAGGCGTGCGTGGACGTGCGCTTCGACAGGGAGACGGTCTGGCTAACCCGGCAGCAGATGGCGGAACTGTTCGGGCGGGATCGTTCCGTAATCGCCCGTCACATCCACAACGCCTACCGTGAACAAGAACTGGACCCAGGGTTAACCTGTGCAAATTTTGCACAAGTTCGATTCGAGGGCGGACGAAGGGTATCCAGGGATGTGGATCACTACAACCTCGACATGATCATCTCTGTCGGCTACAGGGTGAAGTCCCCGCGCGGCACACAGTTCCGTATTTGGGCCACCCGCACTTTGCGCGAGCATCTCGTCAGCGGCTGCACGATGAATGAGCGGCGGCTTGCCGAGCGGGGCCTCGAAGAGGCGCATGCCCTCACCCAAACCGGCGATCTTCTCCTGCCGAAGCTCAAGTCCGACGAAATCCGCCTTCGCGATGCCGAGCGTGCTATGAAGGGGGTCGCGTAATGATCCAAGACGAAGACATCCGCCGCCAACTCCGTCTAGGCGAGGACAGCCAGTGGGAATTCAAGCAGATCGAGTTCCGTGGCGACACACCGGCCAGCCCGCGCAGAGACGATTGGGCGGACGAACTAGGCGCGTTCGGCAATGCGGACGGCGGGATTATGCTCTGTGGAGTGTCCGACGACGGAACAATCCAAGGCATGTCCCGAGAACAGATGGTGACGCTGGACCACCTTCTTGTGGAGGTCAGTACCGATGTCCTTGAGCCACCGCTGCGCATCGACGTCCATCACAGGGAACTCGATGGCAGAGCATTCCTGTTGGTAGTAGTCCCCCGCGGCGAGTCTCTGCATGAACGGAGCGGGAAGGCATTCATCCGGGTTGGTGCCACCAAGCGACGCCTGCGCAGAGACGAAGGGTTGAGGTTGGCGCAGAACCGTGCACAGAACCGTTACCTCTGGTTCGACAAGCAGCTCGTTCCCGAGACCGGCTTCGAGTCTCTGAGCGAGCGCCTGTGGGAGCCACTGCTGAGCGTGGCTGCCGCAGGAGATCCGCGGCGAGGGTTGCTGAATCTTCGCCTGCTGGCGCAGGATGAAACGGGCGTGGATCGGGCCACCGTGGCCGGCCTGCTGCTTTGTGCTCATTCCCCGCAGGACTGGCTGCCGCAAGCTACCATCGTGGCGACGCATTATCGAGGATTGGATCGCTCCTCGGGACAGTTGGATGCGCAAGAAATCGGCGGACCGCTCCCCGCGCAGATCGCGGACGCAGTCCAGTTCGTCGTTCGCAATATGCGCGTTTCCGCCCGCAAGACTCCGGAACGGGAAGACGTTCCCCAGTACAGCAAAGCCGCCGTGTTCGAAGCGGTAGTCAACGCGGTTGCACATCGCGACTACTCCATGTCATCGCGGAGGATCCGGCTATCCATGTTCAAAGACCGCCTGGAGGTCGATTCGCCCGGCCAGCTTCCGAACGGCATGACCATTGACAGCATGGAGGCCAGTCAGGCCACGCGCAACGAAGTGATCGCGTCCGTGTTCGGTCGCATCCCTGTCGCGAATGTGGCGGGTTCGAATCATCGCAGGTATCTGATGGAACGCCGTGGGGATGGTGTCACTATCATCCGCAAGGAAACCCAGGAAGCCACCGGTTTGCCGCCGGAATATACTTTGGTTGACGAATCAAGCCTGGTGCTCCGCATTCCCGCTGTGAAGCTGGAACTGGTTCCAGCCGATGCGACCGTCACGGTTCATTGTGGAGGCGAGCCCCTCGCCGGAATCGAGGTTCTCGCCCTCTTTCCCAACAAGACCTGGGTGCGGGCGACGACTGATGAGTCCGGCGATGCGGCCCTGGATCTGTACACGACCAACCTGCCGATGACGATCTATGCCGCAAGTCCGGGGTACACCGCGGGGCTTGAACGAGCATGGACACCCCATCGGGGTGGCCTGCTGCTCGAACTCGAACCGCTCGAATCCGGAGGCGCGGCGATTTTTGCCCAGAGTACGGGACACCTGCCCGGCCTGCGCGGACGTCTGAACCCGATACGCGATACTTCCGACCGCACCTATTTGTACGCTGACAACATCGCCATTGATGAAGGACGGCAGCAACCCGTGCCGTTTCGACCCGGCAAGCCGATGCGGCTGACGGATGCCCATGGCGCGGAATTGTCGGTGACCATCTTGGACATCCTCGGTCAATCTACCCTGATCGAATACAGACCATTTGAACCGTAATGGCCCGCATCAGCGAAAGCGAGGTCGAAGACGCGGCGCTCGCGTGGCTTGCCGGTCTGGGTTTTGCGGTGCTCCACGGACCCGACATCGGCCCGGAAGGCTCCGCTCCCGAGCGCGGCAGCTACGACGGGGTGCTGCTGCCCGGTCGGCTCCGCAAGGCGCTTTCACGGCTCAACCCAGGCCTGCCCGACGAAACGCTGGGGGACGTGCGGCGCAAGATACGGCAGGCTGAGACTCCCTCACTCATCGAGGAAAACCGCCGCCTGCACCGCTACCTCATCGAAGGCGTGCCAGTTGAACTTGCACGCGAGGACGGCAGCATCGGCGGAGATGTCGCCCGGTTGATCGACTTCGACGACATCGAGGCCAATGACTGGCTCGCGGTGAACCAGTTCACGGTGATCGAGGGGCAGCGCAACCGCCGGCCCGACGTGGTGCTGTTTGTAAACGGTCTGCCCATGGCCGTGATCGAACTGAAGAACCCCGGAGACGAAAACGCCACGCTCGAAGGCGCGTTCAACCAGATCCAGACCTACAAGGACGAGATCCCTTCGCTGTTCCGCACCAACGCGGCGCTCATGACTTCGGACGGGCTCCGGGCGCGCGTTGGCTCGCTGACGGCCAATCTCGAACGATTCATGCCCTGGCGCACCGTGGACGGTGCCGTCATCGCGCCAAAGGGTTCGCCGGAGATGCAAACTGTCATCGAGGGAATGTTCGAGAGGCGGCGGTTCCTGGCCCTGATCCGGGATTTCACCGTGTTCGGGGACACGGGCTCGGGCATCGTCAAGATCATGGCCGGCTACCACCAGTTCCACGCGGTGCGCCGTGCGGTCAAGTCCACATTGCGCGCGCTGCCGGAGGGCACACAGCACGGAAACAGGGTGCGCGAGGATCCGGCCCAATATGGGCTGCCGTCCGTTGACTCGCAGCCAAGGGGTGACAAGCGCATCGGCGTGATCTGGCACACGCAGGGCTCCGGCAAGAGCTTGCTCATGGCTTTCTACGCCGGGCAGATCATCGCCCACCCGGCGATGGAGAACCCAACAATCGTCGTCATCACCGATCGTAATGACCTTGACAACCAGTTATTCGGCACCTTCTCGATGTGCCGTGATCTGGTCCGGCACACGCCCCGGCAGGCGGAAAGCCGGGAAGACCTGCGGAAGGCTTTGACCCGCCCGTCTGGCGGCGTGGTGTTTACCACCATCCAGAAGTTCGCGCCCGAGTCCGGAGAGACTGAATACCCGGCTCTTTCCGACCGTCGCAATATCGTCGTCATCACCGACGAGGCACACCGCAGCCAGTACGGCTTTCGCGCCAGGGTGGCCCGCAAAACCGGAGAAATTTCCTACGGCTTCGCCAAGTATCTGCGCGATGCCTTGCCGAACGCCTCATTCATCGGCTTCACCGGCACACCGATTGAAAAGGAAGATGTGAACACGTCGTCCGTGTTTGGCAATTACATCGACATCTACGATATCAACCGCGGTGTCGAGGACGGCGCGACCGTGCCGATCTACTACGAGAGCCGCCTCGCCCGCATCGAACTCGATGAGGATGAGAAACCAACGCTCGACAACGAGATTGCCGATCTGACCGAAGAAGAGGCCGAAAGCGAGCAAGAGCGGCTCAAAAGACGATGGGCGAACCTTGAGGCCGTCGTGGGGGCGGAGAAACGCGTGCGCCTGGTTGCCCGCGATCTGGTCGAGCACTTCGAGAGTCGCCTCGCCGGCATGGAAGGCAAGGCCATGATCGTCTGCATGAGCCGCCGAATCTGCATCGCGCTCTATGGCGAGATCGTCAAATTGCGCCCGGACTGGCACAGCGAGGACGACAAAAGCGGCGTCGTCAAGATTGTCATGACTGGCGCGGCCTCGGACCCGCAACATTGGCAGCGCCATATTGGAGGCAAGGCCCGCCGGGATCTGCTCGCCAGGCGGATCAAGGATCCGGACGATGCGCTAAAGCTGGTGATCGTGCGGGACATGTGGCTGACTGGCTTCGATGCGCCGAGCCTGCATACCATGTACGTTGACAAGCCCATGCGCGGGCACGGGCTGATGCAGGCCATCGCCCGCGTCAACCGCGTGTTTCGGGACAAGCCGGCCGGTCTGATCGTGGACTACATCGGTATCGCGCAAAATCTCAAGTCCGCGCTTGGCCAGTATTCGCGGGACGACCGGAGGCACGCTGGCATCGACGAGGCCGAAGCCGTCGCGGTAATGCTGGAAAAGCACGAAATTGTCAGCGCCATGTTCCACGGTTTCGACTTCCGCAAGGGGCTTGTGGGGTCGCCGCGGGAACGGCTCGCGGCACTGGCCGGCGCCATCGAGTGGATTCTCGAAATGCGGCAGCGCGAGTCAGCCAGGGAGTCGACCGGGGAAGGCAAAAAACTGGCCCATCGCCGCTACAACGATGCCGCGCTGGCACTTTCCAAGGCATTCGCGCTCGCAGCCGCCAGCGATGAAGCGCGCGACATCCGGGACGAAGTGGGTTTTTTTCAGACCGTCCGCGCGGCGCTTGCCAAGAGCGCTCCCGGGGATGCCAAGTCCTCCCTGGAGCGGGATCTGGCCGTACAGCAGATTGTCAGCCGCGCAGTCGTTTCAACGGAGATTGTGGATATTCTCAAAGCCGCCGGTATGGGCTCGCCGGATATCTCCATCCTCTCCGACGAATTTTTGGCAGAGATCCGGGGAATGGAGAAGAAGAACCTGGCATTGGAGGCGCTACGCAAACTTATCAACGGGGAACTGCGGTCGCGAAGCAGGGTCAACATCGTGCAGACCCGCGCCTTTTCCCGGAGGCTGGAGGAAGCGGTCGCCCGTTACCACAGCAACGCCGTCACGACGGCCGAAGTTCTTCAGGAACTGATCGGGCTCGCAAAGGACATCCGCGCAGCCCACGAACGCGGGGACGAGGAAGGACTCAGTGAGGAGGAGATCGCCTTTTACGATGCCTTGGCCCAGAATGAAAGCGCGGTCGAGTTGATGGGGAACGATCATCTTCGCGTTATCGCCCAGGAATTGCTCAACAGCATGAAAGGCAAAGCTTCCGTGGATTGGCAACACCGGGAGTCGGCCCGTGCCCGGATGCGGGTTCTGGTGAAGCGTATCCTCCGCAAGCACGGATATCCGCCGGACCTGCAGAACGCCGCCGTGCAGACCGTTTTGCAGCAGGCTGAAGTCCTCTCGGTAAGGTGGGCAGCGGAATGAGAGTCGTCTGGGGAAATCTCCAGCGACACTGTCACAGTACCT
The DNA here is from genome assembly GCA_022819645.1 of Pseudomonadales bacterium. Taxonomy (GTDB): domain Bacteria; phylum Pseudomonadota; class Gammaproteobacteria; order Pseudomonadales; family Pseudohongiellaceae; genus UBA9145. The sequence goes on along the minus strand of JAJEGU010000083.1, from coordinate 54,093 downwards.
GATTGTTACTCGATTGCGACGAAGCAGCCACTCACCGTTACACTCCTCCCTGCAAGCGGCTGCCAAGGGCCAAACCACTGCTTTGATTTATTCACCCGAACGGCTGATTCACCGAGTACAATCCTGTTTCAAGGCATTTACTGATCAACGGTAGTCGGCCATGCCAAAATCGTTGTCCTGCAAATTCCGAAACTGGAAGCACTCGAGCCTTCACCCAAACGAACGGAAACCAATTTTGCACAGCAAAAACGGAAATGGTCGATTCCGTGCATATCAGAAGTATCTTGCCGATCTTTTTGTTGTGAACGCTGAAGCTCAAAAGGGTAAAAACGATCTGTGAGTTACCGTTCAATCGATTTCGCTTCTCGCTCAGCTTCATCGCTGAGCGCCACGACATGCGCTGGCAGCAGGTTCCTAGCCGCCATCTATCCTTACGCGGCTCGCTGCCCTGAATCGCTCGGGCCGATCAGGAACAAGCTCAAGTCGGTATCTACGCCGATCAAGTGCCTCCAGAAATTCCATCTCCTGTCCAAGGGCCACCTTAATCTTTCCATTCTCCTTCTGGATTTCCACACCTGTGCTGGCGCAGATTTCCATCAATGCGTGCTGATTTATCCCTAGCAATTCCTGCGACCGGATTGATGCGAGAAGGCGCGCTGCCCGGGGCGTAAACTCGCATAATCTTGAATTCTGGAGAGGTCCAAGAAAGGTAGGTTTGACATAACAGCGCCTACATTTTCTGGCACGGCATTCAGAATTTTCTGCTTCAATGTGCCAAGAAATTCGAATGCGCTCGGCCTCCAGATATGTGAGCAATTGGAATCCAAGAGCAGGTCGAAGTCGATGTCCAGCTTAAATACATTGTCCTTCAAAATTTTTAGAGTATCGTCGTCAAAACGCAGCAGTTTGCTTTTCAGTATACCTTGAAATGCGTCGCACGCCGAATTGCCGTCAGGCGCCGCTCCTGATCGTCGGTAAACCAGGCAAAATAGCAGAATATGGTTTCGGGATCTGACAAGCGGGCACCGTCAAAGGGCAGATTCTCCGCGTCGTGAAGCTCGCGAACCGCAGCATCCAGCTCTCCACCTGCCGGGACAACCAAATACTCAGTGCTGCCATGCTTCTCCGCTGGATCATACACCTCTGGACGGTCGTTGACTGTTGCCATTCTGTCCATCGTAGCTTGCGCCATAGACGAAAGGGCCATCTGCACTTTGGCATCCACCGGTACCACGCCGAATTCAGGACCCTCGCCACCGTCCCTTCCAAAACCAAACTCTGTAGCCGACACGGAATCCAAATTGAAGTCAAAAGTCATAGTGATTTTTCCAGAAAAACTGTGTCGCTCAACCGAAAGGCTTCAAACCTCTCGCCTTCTTGTAATTGCTTTCTACGTGTGATCAGCACGAAGCTCTCCTGTCCAGTGTACGGATTCTCTTTTTCCGGCGGAGATATCGTGAACACCTGATATCCTGCGATCGCGAAAAACAAGTTCAGATAATGCAGGTTCAGCAGCCAGAACAGGAAGATGATCAGTCCAAGCGCAGCGCACATAGCCAGCAAGTCACGGATACTACCGATTTCTTCTCGATAAAACGGCAACAGCGTAGCAAATAGGTATACCAGAATGTGACCCTCAATATAGGGTCGGCCCGACGTGTCCCCGAATCTGCCTCGCAACATGTTACAGAATCATCGTGCGTTGATTCTGTTCGATAAATCGGATGATTGCATTACCCGGCGGAATACCCTGTTTCTCCAGTCGGCTCATCAAGGTCTGCAAGTCGTCGGCTCTCGCTGATACTTTTCCCTGGTATACGCCAACCCACTTTTTCGGGTGTTCGTCAATCAGCCTTGGCTGATCCGCCGACAGCGCTTCGGCGGACTTCGCATACTCGATCAGCCCCCTGGCGATTTCCGCTGGCTCGCCGCCAAAGCGGGAGGCCGACGGGTCATTTGCACTTTTCATTTTCTCTTCAAGCTCCTTCGCCTGCGCGTTGGTCCAAAACAGGACTACTACCCGGCCCGTGCCCAGACCCGCTTCATCCAAGGTTCTATTACGCCTTGTCGGCCATTGTCAATGCCATCTGACACCCCCTACTGGTACTGACAGCCGGCCCCTCCGGATCAGGCGCTTTGGAGCCTGCCGAAACAGAATCCTTCAATGCAGCCCGCCGTAGCAGCAATTTCTGCTCTGGCAGTGCGGGCGGGTCTGCTACAATGCGCTGTTGATTCACTGGCGAACCGTCATGGACAGCAATCTCAACCTGATCTGGATCGATCTGGAAATGACCGGTCTCGACCCCGGCAGCGACCGAATTCTCGAAATCGCCACCCTGATCACCGACGCGAATCTTGAAATCATCGCCGAAGGCCCAGAGCTTGCCATTCGCCAGCCCGACTCGCTGCTTGAGGCCATGGACGAATGGAATCAGACCCATCACCGGTCTTCCGGTCTTGTGGACCGAGTCCGGGACAGCCAGATCGACGAAGCCGAGGCCGAACGGCGTACCCTCGCGTTCTGCCGGCGCCATACCAGCCCCGAATCCTCCCCCATGTGCGGCAACACCATTTGCCAGGACCGGCGCTTTCTCGCCCATTACATGCCCGAGCTCGAAGCCTGGTTTCACTACCGCAATCTCGATGTCAGCACCGTAAAGGAACTTGCACGCCGCTGGAAGCCGGAAATCCTCCACGGCTTTAGCAAGACCGGCACCCATCGGGCGCTTGCCGATATCCGCGAATCCGTCGCCGAGCTGCAATACTACCGTCGCCAATTCATCGGCTGCTGAGTGGAATCCGGCCCGCTTTTTCCTGTTGCTGCTCCAGCGCCCAGCGGACATGCTCCCGGACCAGGCCGGAAGCATGGTCGAGGCGGCTGCGCAGCGCGGCAAGCGTCTCCTCGCTCGGCGGCGCATTGCCCAGGGCCACGGCGATATTGCGCAGCCAGCAGACATGGCCAATGCGGCGGATTGCCGAGCCGGCGGTGCGGCTGAGGAATTCCTGCTCGCTCCAGGCGAACAGGTCCCGCAGGTCGGCGGCGTCGAGATTGTGGCGCGGCGCGAAATCCGGCTCGGCGCTGATACGGGCGAACTTGTTCCAGGGGCAGATGAGCTGGCAATCGTCGCAGCCGAAAATGCGGTTGCCCATGGGCCGGCGCAGTTCTTCCGGTATTGATCCCCGCAATTCAATGGTGAGATAGGAAACGCACTTGCGGGCGTCGAGGCTGTTCGGGCCGATGAATGCCCCGGTAGGACAGATATCAAGGCAGGCGCGGCAGCTTCCGCAGTGGGTACCGGTGGGCGCGTCCACGGGCAGCGGCAAGTCGGTGAACAATTCGCCGAGAAAGAACCAGGAGCCCGCCTCCCTGTTGATCAGCATGGTGTTCTTGCCGATCCATCCGAGCCCGGACTTTTCGGCGATGGCGCGTTCCAGCACCGGGGCGCTGTCGACAAAGGCGCGGTAGGAATGGCCGCCCGCCGCTTCCTCGATGCGCTCGGCAAGCCGCCGCAGCCGCAGCCGCATCATCTTGTGATAGTCCCGCCCCCGGGCATAGCGCGCCACATAGGCGGTTTCGCCTTCCTGCATTGGTGACAGCGAATTGTCCCCCACCCGGTCGTAGTCCATCCGCACGCTGATGATGCGCGCGGCGCCGGGATGCAGCCGGTCGGGGTGGCAGCGCTTGTCGTGGTTGCGCGCCATATAGGCCATTTCGCCGTGATGGCGGTGGGAAAGCCAGGATTCCAGATGGACCTGGTAGCTTGCCAGGTCGATATCGGCGATGCCCACCTGCTGGAAACCGAGTTCGGCGCCCCATTCCCGGATGCGCCCTGCAAGCGCGTCGAAATCGGGGTCGCCGGGGGACGCCATTGCCGCCTCACAACTGGCGGAGGATTTCCGCCGCCCGCTCCAGGGTGGCGTCTTCCTTGCAGAAGCAGAAGCGGATCTGCCGGGTTCCCGGTGGTTCGCGGTAGAAAGGCGACAGGGGAATCGCCGCCACGCCGGCTTCCCGGGTGAGCCAGTTGACGAATGACCGGTCATCCAGATCGGAAATCGCCGAATAGTCCGCTAGCTGGAAATACGTGCCCCGGGAAGGAGTGAAGCGAAAACGCGATTCCGCCAGCAGGCGACAGAACAGATCGCGCTTGCCCTGGTAGAAATGCGGCAGTTCGATGGCGTGCTCAGGGCATTCCGCCAGAAAATCGGCAATGGCGTACTGCACAAAGCTGGAACTCGTGAAAGTCACGAACTGGTGCACTTTGCGGAACTCTGCCGTCAGCGCCGGCGGCGCCACGCAATAGGCGAGCTTCCAGCCTGTGGCGTGATAGGTCTTGCCGAAGGAAAACACCGCAAAACTGCGCGCGCGCAGTTCTTCGTGCCCGGTAACGCTGGTATGGCCGCGACCATCGAAAACCATGTGCTCGTAAACTTCATCCGAAAGCACAAAAATGTCCCGGTCGCGGGTCAATTCCGCAAGATGGTCGAGGTCCTCGTTGCAAAGTATCGCTCCGCAGGGATTGTGAGGACTGTTGATGATGATCATCCGGGTGCGGGGCGTAAGGCTGGCGGCCACCCTTTCCCAGTCCACGGCATAATCCGGCAGGCTCAGCGGCAGATGCACCGCCTTGCCGCCGGCAAGGGTCACGGCGGGCTCGTAGGAATCGTAGGCCGGATCGAACAACAGCACTTCATCGCCCGGATGAACCACCGCCTGCACCGCATCGAACAATGCCTCGGTAGCGCCCGAGGTAACGGTAACTTCGCTTTCCGCATCGGGCCGCCAGCCATAGTGAAACGCGACCTTGTCGGCGGTCCGCTCGCGCAGCTCGACCACGCCGGCCATCGGCGGATACTGGTTGCAGCCCCCATTGAGCCGCTCCGCCACAAGTTCCCGCAAACGCGCCGGACAATCGAAATCCGGATACCCCTGGGACAGGTTGATCGCCCCAGCCTCCGCCGCCATGCGGGACATGACGGTGAAAATGGTAGTACCTGCATTCGGAAGCTTGCTTTTCAATTTTCTACAACCAGTGGCTTGGGCGACCCCCCAGGTGAGTCAGCGCCGGCGAGATTCTGCGACTTCGCTTCGCTCCGCGCAGAATGACGGGGACGGAAATTCGCTATTCAGCTTCTGATAAAACCAATGGCTTCGTGCGTCTTCTAATGTGAATTGCCGCTACTCCTCTTCCTGCAACCAGGCATTGAGTTCGATGATATCCTGCGGGGTCAGAATTCCCGCAGCCTGTTTCAAAAGCAGGCTGTCGATGACGTAGTTGTAGCGGGCGTCGGCGTAGGCGCGCAGGGCGCGGAAGAGGATTTCCCGGGCGCGCAGCACCTCGACGATATTGCGGGTGCCGACTTCAGCGCCGAGCTCGGTGGCTTCGAGGGAACTCTGGGCCGAGGTGATCGACTGCTGCCGCTGGGCGATGACGAGCACGTCGGTGGCCACCCGGCGATAGGCATTGCGAATGCTCTGGGTCAGTTGCCGCCGGGTCAACTCAAGTGATTCCTCGGCGGCCATGACATTGTATTCCGCCGCCCGCTGGCGCGAACGCATGATGCCGCCGTTGTAGATCGGAATCGTCAGATTGAGGGCAAGCTGGGTGCGGTCGCTGGCGCCGCCGCCGATCTGGATGCCCTGGCTCACGATGGGCTGGGTCACGAAGTGGCCGAATTGCCCGACGAAATCGATGGTGGGCAGACGATCCGACTTGCGCGCCTGCAGCGCCCGGCGGGTGGCTTCGAGATTGAACTCGGCGGCGGTCAGCGCCAGGCTGTTGTCCATGGCCTGCGCTTCCCAGTCTTCCAGGCTGCCGTCCACATTGATGATTGGGAAATCGTCGCGCAGGGTTTCCACTTCCGGATGCGCCTCGCCGGTAATGGCCTCCAGCGCCTCGTAGCGCGCCCGCAGGATATCCGCCTGCAGGATCGTGGTATTGCGCGCCAGGTCCCAGGCGGCCTGGGCATCGTACACATCGGTGATCGCCACCAGCCCCACCTCTTCCCGCTGGCTGGTCTGCTCGAAAGAGCGCTGGGCGGCCTCTTCTTCCTGGATATTCACTTCCAGCGTGTCCAGCGCCCGCAGCACATCGAAGTAGGCCATCGCCACGCGCATGATCAACTCCTGCTCCTGGGCCGCCAGATTCACCGATGCGGCGCGGTCGGTGGCCTGGGCGCTCTGGAAGTTGTACCAGTTGGACAGGTTGAGCAGGCTCTGGTTGAGGCTGACGCCCCAGTTGTGGTTATTGACGCCATTGCTGAAACTGTGGGCTTCCTGCCGCAGCACCCGCATGGTTTCGCCGGTCATCGGGTCGGTGATGTCGGCGTAGATGTCGGAAGTGGGGCCGCTGGAGAGGCGCGAAGTCGAGCCGATTGCCCCAAAACTCGGCAGCAGCGAGGAGCGGGTCTGGATCATCGTTTCGCGGTTGGCGCGGTAGCTGGCCTCGGCCTGTTGCAACACGGGGTCGTTATCCAGCGCGAGTTGCAGAATTTCGAAAAGGTCGTCGGCCTGGGCCGGCACAGAGGCGAGCCACAATGCCGGAAGCAAGAGAATGGACGGGATGCGTGTCATCGTAAGGACCTGCCGTGGTAGTGGGTCAATGGGGGGATGGCGTTTTCAAACCGGGGAGCGGGCATGATAACCTAAGCAGCCGGGTTGAATCCCGCCCACTTGGAGTCTGCGGGCTCCTTGCAGCCTGCCGCCCTTCAGGAGAAAAGATGAGCGCAACCCCGGAACAGTTACAGTTCATGGACCGGATTTCCGGCCTCGATACCGATCTCGGGCGGTACTTCCCCAATTCCCGCAAGATTCATGTTGCCGGCAGCCGCGCCGGCCTGCGCGTTCCCATGCGCGAAGTCAGCCTGAGGCCGACCCCGACCAGCAATGGCGAGGAAATCAATCCGCCGGTTCGCCTCTACGATACTTCCGGCCCCTATACCGATCCGGAGGCCACCATCGACCTGCGCCAGGGCCTGCCGCCGCTATGCGCGCAATGGATCAGCGAGCGCGGCGACAGCGAAGAACTCAAGGCGCCGACTTCAACTTATGGCCGCTCGCGCCAGAGTGGGCTGAATGTGGCGCATCTGCGATTCGCGCCCAGCCGCAATCCGCGCCGGGCGCTGCCGGGGGCCAATGTGTCCCAGATGCACTATGCCCGCCGCGGCGTCATCACGCCGGAAATGGAGTTCATCGCGGTTCGCGAGAATCTGGCCCGGCAGCAACCGCCCCGGCAGAACGGGACGCGCCACGCCGGAGAATCCTTCGGCGCCGCGATTCCCCGGGAGATTACCCCGGAGTTCGTGCGCGACGAAGTGGCCCGGGGGCGGGCGATCATTCCCGCCAATATCAACCACCCGGAAGTCGAGCCGATGATTATTGGCCGCAACTTTCTGGTGAAGGTCAACGCCAATATCGGCAATTCCGCGGTGACTTCCTCCATCGAGGAGGAAGTGGAGAAACTCGTCTGGGCCGCGCTCTGGGGCGCGGATACCGTCATGGACCTTTCCACGGGCAAGAATATCCACGAAACCCGGGAATGGATCATTCGCAACTCCATGGTTCCCATCGGCACGGTGCCGATCTATCAGGCGCTGGAAAAAGTGGGCGGCGTGGCCGAGGACCTCAACTGGGAAATCTACCGCGATACCCTCATCGAACAGGCCGAGCAGGGAGTCGACTATTTCACGATCCACGCCGGCGTGCTGCTGCGCTATGTGCCGCTTACCGCCGAGCGGGTCACGGGCATCGTTTCCCGGGGCGGTTCCATTATGGCCAAGTGGTGCCTGGCCCATCACCAGGAGAGTTTCCTCTATACCCGTTTTGCCGAAATCTGCGAAATCATGAAGGCCTACAATGTGTCCTTCTCGCTCGGCGACGGCCTGCGCCCCGGCTCTATCGCCGACGCCAACGACGCCGCCCAGTTCGCCGAACTCGAAACCCTGGGAGAACTCACCCGGATCGCCTGGAAGCACGATGTGCAGACCATGATCGAAGGTCCCGGCCACGTGCCCATGCACCTGATCCGGGAGAACATGGAAAAGCAGCTCGAAGCCTGCGACGAAGCCCCGTTCTACACTCTCGGGCCCCTGACCACCGATGTCGCCCCGGGTTACGACCATATTACCTCGGGCATCGGCGCCGCCATGATCGGCTGGTACGGCTGCGCCATGCTCTGCTATGTCACCCCCAAGGAGCACCTTGGCCTGCCCAACAAGCAGGACGTGAAGGACGGGCTGATCGCCTACAAGATCGCCGCCCATGCCGCCGACCTCGGCAAGGGCCACCCGGCCGCGCAACTGCGCGACAATGCCCTGTCCAAGGCGCGGTTCGAGTTTCGCTGGGAAGACCAGTTCAATCTCGGTCTCGACCCGGTGACCGCCCGGGAATTCCACGACGAAACCCTGCCCAAAGAATCCGGCAAGGTGGCGCATTTCTGCTCCATGTGCGGGCCGAAGTTCTGCTCCATGAAGATATCCCAGGAAGTGCGCGACTACGCCGCCGCCCAGGGCGCCGCAAGCGAAGACGAAGCCCTTCGCCGGGGCATGGCGGAAATGGCCGGCGAATACCACCGCCAGGGCCGCAAACTGTACCGGGAAGTGTAGGAATCCGGCTGAGCGTTTGTGGGCCGTGGCCAATTTGCTATGATTGCCGCCCTTTTGCGTTCCTGTGGCGCAGGCTCCCAGGTGAACTTTGGGTGAAACTCCATGCTCGTGCGCACGGAAAATCTCAATATCGAGTCCAATAAGCGGCTGATCACGCCGGACAAGCTCAAGGCCGAGTTGCCCTTGAGCGATACCCAGTCGGAAGCGGTCAATCGCGCCCGGGACACGGTATTCTCGATTTTGCGGCGGCAGGACCCGCGGCTGTTTCTGATCATCGGCCCCTGCTCGGTACACGACACCGGACAGGCGCTCGATTATGCCCGGCGGCTGAAAGCCCTGGCGGACCAGGTCAGCGACACGCTGTACCTGGTGATGAGGGTCTACTTCGAGAAGCCGCGCACCTCCATTGGCTGGAAAGGGCTCATCAACGACCCGTATCTCGACGATTCCTTCAAGGTGGAAGAAGGTCTGCGCATAGGCCGCCGGTTGTTGCAGGACATCGTCGACATCGGCCTGCCCACTTCCACCGAAGCGCTGGACCCGATCTCGCCGCAATACCTGCAGGACCTGATCTGCTGGTCGGCGGTGGGCGCCCGCACCACCGAATCCCAGACCCACCGGGAAATGTCTTCCGGGCTGTCTTCGGCCATCGGTTTCAAGAACGGCACCGACGGCGGCTGGATGGTGGCGGTCAACGCCATGCAGTCGGTGCTCAAGCCACACCGTTTTCTCGGCATCAACGGCAAGGGACAGGTCAGCGTGGTCACCACCCGGGGCAATCCCAACGCCCATGTGGTGCTGCGCGGCGGCTCCAGGGGCCCGAATTATGACTCGGTTCACGTGGCCCAGTGTGAAATCGCCCTGGCCGAGGGCGGCGTCAGCCGCAACATCATGATCGATTGCAGCCACGCCAATTCCGGCAAGAATCCCGAGATGCAGCCCCTGGTGCTGAAAGACATCACCCACCAGATTCTCGAAGGCAACGAGTCAATCATCGGCGCCATGCTGGAAAGCAACATTCACCCCGGAAGGCAGAATATTCCGGCGGACCTGTCGCAACTCCGATACGGCGTGTCGGTAACCGACGCCTGCATGGGCTGGGAAACCACCGAAGAAGCCGTCCTCGACATGGCCGAAAAACTCCGCAACATACTGCCCGCCAGACGTGCGTGAAGGCCGGTCGGCGCAACCGATCAAGAGCGAAACTCTTGAAGGCCCGAACGGCTTGCGTTTACGAAGTGCTACGTCGAAAGTGTCCTCTTTCATCGAAACCGGCCACTATCAATGAAAGAGTGCCTTTTCCAGAGAAGACATATCATTAAAAAGGGTAGAAATGGAATGCGTATAAAGATAGGGTGTTCACATAGTTGTACCGCCAAGCCAATTCATGGGCACCGCGAAAGTATTCGGTGCGGTCTTCAGTGCCAGACAATTGTTGCCCGTGTAAAGCAGAATTCCCCCCTGCCAGTTTTTTCCCGCATGATCGGCCAGACGGCTTAGGCCGGCGCCATCCTCGTTCTGGACGCTTGTGGCTTTTTTCACTTCCACTCCCCAGATGTGTTTGCCGTCTTCCATCACCAGGTCAACCTCGACCTGATCCTTGTCCCGGTAATGCGCAAAATTCAGCTCGCTGTCTACCCAGCCGGACTGGCAGATCAGTTGCTGTATGGCATAACTCTCCAGAATCGGACCAAAGCCGCTTTTCGGGTTGGTCCAATCGTCCATTTTCAGATTACAGAGGAAACTGGCAATACCGGAGTCGACCAAGTGGATTTTTGGCGCTTTCACCAATCGTTTCGCACTGTTCTTGTGCCAGGCCGGTAAACGTCGCAGCAGGAACAGCCGCTCAAGAATTCGGATGTATTTGTCGATAGTTTCCCTTCGTAGCTGAAGCTCGTTTGCCAGACTGTTCAGGTTCAACAAGTTACCCGATCTCAAAGCAAGTATTTTTACCAGTCTCAGCAGTTCGTCTTCATCCCTGACGTTGGCGACATTTTTGACATCTCGCCGAATGATCGTATTCAGGTAACTCTTGAACCATCGGCGCGCCGCACGTTCATTGTCGCGCCTGATGGGTTCCGGATATCCTCCTTGAATCACAGACTTGGCGATTCCTTCGACCTCTCGTTGCTGTCCCTCGATTGCCGGTTTTATCTTGTTTGCCAAAAGCAATTCCAGAAAGGATACCGGTCTTGCCTGTTTTTCCTGTTCGGATAATGGGTGCAGGTAGATGATCTCGGCTCTGCCAGCTAACGATTCCTGTACGCCAGGCAGTAGCAACAGGTTGGCGGACCCCGTAAGAATGAATCTGCCGGGCTTGCGGTTGTTGTCGATAGAGGCCTTTATTTCCGGTAGCAGTCCCGGTATGCGCTGAACTTCGTCCAGCGTCACATAATCTGGTAATCCCTGTATGAAGCCTGTCGGATCTGTTTGGGCCGCGTCCAGCATCGTTGTGTCGTCAAACGAGATGTAACTGCGGTTGGGCTCCAGCTTCCTGGCAAGCGTTGTTTTACCTACCTGACGCGGTCCCAACAGGCACACCGCGGGTGTATCGGCTAACGCCTCTGTCAACCGGGTGGTCACATATCGGGGGAAGTGCTGCATTTTGTGCTCCCTTCTTGCTTTGCAGTATAGCGTCCAATTGCTGGTTACGCGAGCGTCTAACTGCCGGTTAAGTGACCGTCCAATTGCCGGCTAACAGTCCGTCCAATTGCCTATTGGAGCAGAGCCGCGCGGCGCTGTAGATCGACCGGCACGGTTTCCTGTATGGCAAAGATCGTTCCCAAAGCCCATAATGCGAAATCTCCTGGGCGATGGGCGCAACCGTGCTGAACGACCTGATCGAAGCAAGCGGCTGGAGTTCCGAACAGTTCCTACGGCGCAGGCTCCTATGGCGTTGACGTGGCGGCAAAGGAGGTTACACTTGTCTGCTGAATGCAATCTTGCTGATTGATGAACGAGGCGAAACATGAAAATCCAGTCATTGCCCGGTTTTGTGTCCTCCCTGCTGCTCGGCTCCGCCGTGCTTGCCCAGAATGGCGACTATCAGGCGCCGCGCACCGAATGGGGCCAGCCGGATCTGCAAGGCGTGTGGAATTTTTCTTCCGATGTGCCCATGCAGCGCCCCCAGCGCTTTGGCAACCGGCAATTCCTCAATGAGGAGGAGCTTGAAGAGCGCCGGGCCCAGGTGGCTGCGTCCCGCGCCGCGGCCGATGAGGCGGCAGCCCAGCTTGTGCTGGACCCGGAAGCGCCGGAAGCCACCAGCAATCCCGGCGGCTACAATGATTTCTGGATTGAAGTCGCCGGTCTCGGCGACGTGGTGCGCACCTCGCATATCGTCCATCCCGAAGACGGCAGGATCCCGGATGCGGTGGAAGGTGCGCCGCGGCAGTTCGGCGGGCTTGGCCCCGATATCCCCGGCGAGCGACCCGTGCGCTATGTGGTGGGCGGAATCGCCAAGGACGGGCCGGAGGACCGGGGCCTTTCCGAGCGCTGCATCGTGGGCTTCAATTCCGGCCCTCCCTTCGTGCCAAGCCTCTACAACAACAACATGCAGATTATCCAGAACCGCGACACCGCCGTGATCATGACCGAAATGATCCACGACGCCCGCATCGTGCCGCTGGTCGAAAGGCCCGCCCTGCATGACGACATCCGCCTCTGGTCCGGCGATTCCCGGGGTTGGTGGGATGGCGACACCCTGGTGGTGGAAACGAAGAACTTCACCGGCCTGCGCCAGACTTTCGCAAGCACCGGCACCGATTACGACATGGTGCTCACCGAGCGCTTCACCCGCACCGCCTACGATGTGGTCGAGTACGAATTCACCATTGACGACCCGTCCACTTTCACCGACAGGATTACCGCGGTGGTGCCAATGATCAAGGTGGCCGGGCAGATTTATGAGTATGCCTGCCATGAAGGCAACTATGGCATGATGAACACCCTGCGGGGGGCGCGGGTGGACGAACAGCGCCTGGCCCAGGGCGACGCTCTGCCGGAACGGGACTAGGAGCCTGCGCCACAGGCATTCACGGCTGCAAATCCGCGCTCATCCGCGCCCTGGCCCGCCGTTATTCCGCGCGTAGCGAAGCGCGGCCGCAGAATTTCCCCCGTGCGCAGCGGAACAGTTTATGGTGGCCTGACATCGAATTGACCACAACAGGACAGAAAATGAAATTCACGAACGCAATCGGTTTGATCTTTTCCCTGCTCATCGGCTCGGCGGCGCTGGCCCAGGATGACGACATTCCGCGCACGCCTTCGGGCAAACCGGATTTCAGCGGCATCTGGCAGGCCATGACCACCGCTCACTACGACATCGAGCCCCACGCGGCGCGAATGGGCCCCCACCCCGGCCTGTTCGGCGCCCATTCCGCGATTCCCGCGAGTCTCGGCGTGGTGGACGGCGGGCGCATTCCCTACAACGAGCAGGCGGCCCGGCAGCGCGACGCCAATCGCGCCAGCGCGCTGGAAAACGATCCCCTCACCAGGTGCTTCATGCCCGGCGTGCCACGCGCGAACTACCTGCCCTTTCCCTTCCAGATCGTGCAGTCCACCGATGTGATTCTGATCTCCTACGAATACGCCGAGGCCAATCGCATCCTGTATGTGGAACAGCCCGAAATCACCTCCCAGGTGGACGCCTGGATGGGACATTCCAACGCCCATTGGGAAGACGACACCCTGGTGGTGCGGGTCACCGGACAGATGCCCGACACCTGGTTCGACCGGGCGGGCAATCACCATAGCTGGGAAATGGTGGTGGAGGAACGCTGGACCTACAACGGCCCCAACCACATCAATTACGAAGCCACCATTACCGATCCCCGGACTTTTACCGAACCCTGGACGATCAGCTTCCCGCTCTACCGCCACATCGAGCCCGACATGCAGTTGCTGGAGTTCAAGTGCGCCGAATTCTCCGAGGAGTTCCTCTACGGCGAATGGCGCAAGGAAGGCACCCCCATCGGCAATCCGCCGCAGTAGCCAAAATTGGGGACGGTCATTCTGCGCGGAGCGAGGCGAAGTCGCAGAATCTCACGCAGTGGCCACCCCACGAGATTCTGCGGCTGCGCGCAGAATGACGAGTGGAGGAATGAGGTCCCGGTGAGGAATACGCTACCGGGATCATCGGTTCGACTTTCTTTCATTTGAGTATTCCGGAAATCCCCATGACCCGAAATTTTCTTGCGCAAACGACACTTGCATGGGCCGCGCTGTTCGCCTGTGGCGCCGCCACAGCCCAGGACGACTTCCGCTTCTGGACCGACGACAACTACGACCCTGCCATCCCCGGCTTCGAGCAGGTGCTCGGCTATGGCCCCGGCGAGCGAATCACCTGGCACCGGGACGCCATCCGCTTTTTCGAGGCACTCGCTGAAGCCGCCCCGGACCGGGTGCAAATCGTCGAATACGCGCAAAGCTGGCAGGGCAGGGAGTTGATTTACGTGGTGCTTTCGTCGCCGGAAAACATGGCGGGAATCGAAGAAATCCGGGCCGGCATGCAAGCCCTCGCCGACCCGCGCCAGACTTCCGGAGACGAAGCCGCGGCAATCATCGCCGGCCAGCCGCCCGTAACCTGGCTTTCCTATGGCGTCCACGGTAATGAAATCTCATCCACCGACGCAGCCATGCTCACCGCCTACCATCTGCTCGCTTCCCACGGCGACGGGCGCGTTGCCGACATCATGGACAATACCGTGGTGGTGATCGACCCGATGCAGAATCCCGACGGCCGCGACCGCTTCATCCACCATTTCACCAGCGCCGAGGGTCTGATCCCGGATTCCGACCGGCTCTCCGCCGAGCATGACGAACCCTGGCCCGGCGGCCGCACCAATCATTACCTGTTCGACATGAACCGGGACTGGTTCATCATGACCCAGCCGGAAACCCGGGGCCGCGTCGCCGCCTTGCGGGAATGGTATCCCGTGGTCTATGTGGATGCGCACGAAATGGGCGGGGACAGTACGTATTTCTTCGCTCCCGAAGCCTATCCCTTCAATCCGCACCTCGCCGCGGACCAGCGCGAAAGCCTGCAGCTCTTCGGTCGCAACCACGCCAGATGGTTCGACCGGTTCGGCCTCGATTATTTCACCCGGGAAGTCTACGACGCCTTTTATCCCGGCTACGGCGCAAGCTGGCCTTCCTACTACGGCGCCATCGCCATGACCTACGAGCAGGCTTCATCCCGGGGGCTGGTCTTCCGCCAGTACGACGGCAACGATCTCACCTACGCCTATACCGTGCGCAACCATTTCCTGACTTCGCTTTCCACGGCGGAAACCGTTGCGGTGAACCGGGAGAAATTCCTCAGCGACTTCTACAACTACCAGGTGACGGCGATAGAGGAGGGCGAGGCCGAGGACAACCGCGCCTATCTGTTCCCGGTGCAGGCCGACCAGGCCGCGGTTATTCGCATCGCCGGATTGCTGACCCGCCAGGGAGTCGAGGTGCGGCGGGCCACCAATGGCTTCAGCGCCTGCGGCAGGGATTACGCCGCCGGCAGCCATCTGATTCGCGCCGACCAGCCCGCCAAGCGCTTTATCCGCACGCTGCTTGAGCCCCAGGTTTCCATGGAGGACTTTTTCATCGCCGAGCAGGAAGAGCGGCGGGCGAACAATCTGCCGGACCAGATCTACGACGTGACCGCCTGGTCCCTGCCGCACATGTTCAATGTGGAAATGAATATCTGCGACCGCTTTCCCGATGGGGATTTCGAAAGCGCCGGGGAAGAACTGGTGATTCCCGCCGAAGTCGCCGGTGGGGAGGCCGGCGTTTCCTACCTCGTCCCCTGGGGCTCGGCGCCCGCGGCGCGGCTGCTCGCCCGGGGCCTGCTTGCGGACCTCAGAATCAAGAGCAATGACCTCGCCTTTACCCATCAGGGAAGAGAATACCCCGCCGGCACCCTGATCATCGATGTGGCCGACAACCCCGCCGATCTTTACGAAATCCTTGCCGAACTCGCCGCGGAAACCGGCGCCGAAGTGGTGGCCGCCAACGATAGCTGGGTTACCGGTGGGCCGAACTTCGGCAGCGGCAATGTGGTGCGCTTCAATGCTCCCAGGGTGGCGATCGCCTGGGACGAACCCACCTCGGCCTACAGCGCCGGCAATACCCGCTTCGTCATCGAACGGCAGTTCGATTATCCCGTGACTCCCATCCGGGCCGACCGGCTGGCCTCGGCGGACCTCGACCGCTACCAGGTGCTGCTGCTGCCGCTTACCTCCGGGGGCAGCTACCAGTCCGTCCTCGGCGAGTCGGGAATCGAAAATCTCAAGCGCTGGGTCAGCGACGGCGGTGTGCTGATCGCCATGGGCAACGCCACCCGCTTTCTGGCCGACCCGGATGTGGACCTGCTGGCAATTCGCCGGGAACGGGCGGTGCTTGAGGAAGAAGTCGAGGCCACCGCCGCGGAAGAAGATGCCGGCAGCACCGTGGCCGGGAGCTATATCACCGAAGACGCTGGATACCGGCAACGCATTACCGCGCTGGAAGCCGACCCATACGGCGTTGCCGGCGTGATCGCCAGGGCCGACGTGCACCCGGAGCACTGGCTTGGCGCCGGAGTCGCGCCGGTACTCAATGTACTCGTGCGGGGCGCCGACATCTATACCCCCATCCGCATCGGCGATGGCGTCAATGTGGCGCGCTTCCAGGGCCCCGATGACTTGATGGCAAGCGGCTACCTGTGGGAGGAAAACCGCCGCCAGCTTGCCTACAAGCCATTTGCCGTGGCCCAGTCCCGGGGTGCCGGGGAAGTGGTCGCCTTTACCCAGGATCCTACCGTGCGCGCCTATCTCGACGGCCTCAACCTGATTCTGATGAATGCCATCTTCCGGGGCTCCGCCCACGCCCGGCCGGTGAGGTGAGCCTGGCACCCTGCGTGGAGCGAAGCACCCCTCCCCGGGAGGCCACTGCATGAGATTCTGCGACTGCGCGCAGAATGACAATAGTAAAAAACTGCGCCCAGACTCCCGCGCTGTGGTAGATTAGCGCACCATGGGAGAGTCGCCTGGGAGCCTGCGGCGCAGGCTCCCAGGCGGCTCATGACTCCGGCGCGGCGGATCCGCGCCGCCAGATAATGGAATTTAAATGAAACCACATCAATGGATGACCTTGCCATGCCTCGGCATGGCATTGATTTGCGGCGCGGCGTTCGCGCAGCCGCCGGCCGACGATTCCGGCGATGACGGGAACGTCGAGGAAACCGCGGCGCAGTCGTCGATTCCCGGCGGCGCCATCGGCGAGCCGGTAGTCGACGAGATCGTCATCACCGGCTCGCGCATCCGCCGCGACGCCTATTCCGATTCCCTTCCGCTCACGGTAATCAACAACGAGCAGGCGCTGCTCGCCGGCCTCGACAACGTTTCGGACATCCTCCAGGGCAGCGCCCTGGCCTCCGGCGTGCAGGTGGACAATTCCTTCAGCGGTTTCGTGGTTTCCGGCGGCCCCGGCGCGAGCACTTTCGGCCTGCGCAATCTCGACGCCGGCCGCACCCTGGTATTGCTCAACGGCCGCCGCTTCACCGCCGCGGGCACCCGGGGCCAGGTGGCCAGCGTCGATCTGAGTTCCATACCCTTCATCGCCGTCCAGCGCATCGAAGTGCTCAAGGACGGGGCGTCCTCGGTCTACGGCGCCGACGCCGTGGCGGGAGTGGTCAATATCATCACCCGCCGCCGCTTCGACGATTTCGTGGTGGAAGTCGACTGGCAGGACGACGCCGACTACGGCGCCGTCAGCATGATCTGGGGGCGAACCTTCGACCGGGGCTATATCGACTTCGCCCTGGAAACTTCCAAATTCGGCCCGGTCACCCGTTCCGAGCGCGAGTTTGCGTATTGCGACGAACGGCCCCTCACCAATGGCGAAATCCACCCTTCGCTGTTCGCGCCGACCCAGGGCGGGTGCTTTGGCTCGGTGCATGCTTTCGTCGATGTGTACGGGCTGCAGGGAACGCCGATTTCCATGGTTCCGGATCCGGACGGCAATCTGTTCAATGTGGGCCTGCCCTGGCGCACGGCGACCTACGCCCCGGACGGCAGCCGCATCGTCGAGCCGCATCTGCGCGACGACCGCAACTGGACCACCGAAGACCTGCTGCCGCAACGCGAACTCGTCCAGGTCTACAGCGACGGCCTGCTCGATCTCGACCTCGGCGACGCCCTCGGCGCCGCGAGCGCAACCTACGAGTTCTATTTCAGCCGCCGGGAAGACGAATTCAACGGCGGCTACGGCCAGTTCTTCCCCTTCGTGCATCCCAACAATCCCACCAATCCCTTCGGGCCCCTGGGAGGCATCGCCCAGCCGGTGATCATGAGCTACGACCTGCGCGATCCGGTTTCCCATGCCGACAACGACGTGACCGCCCTCAATCTCGGCCTGGAAGGCGACCGCGGCGATTTTTCCTGGGATCTCGACGTGGGCTATTCCTGGAGCCGGGGCGGCTGGAACTACGACGCCTGGCTCAAGGACAAGGTGGCCCGCTCGCTGTCGAGCGCGGTGGCGCCCGACGGCAGCCTGCAATGCGCCTTCGACCCGCTGCAGATCTACTTCGCGGCAAACTTCGAGGACGCCGTGCTGAACCGCATCCTCTCCGAGGGCGCCGACCCGGGCTGCGTGCCCATGAATCTGTTTTCCACCCGGGCGCTGCGCGGCGGCGTCGATCCCCAGGCCATCGACTACATCAGCGAAAGGCAGTTCCTCGAAACCGACTACGATCTGCTCACCGCCGCCTTCAATCTCGAAGGCCGCCTGTTCGACATGCCCGCCGGGGAAGCCCGGGGCGTGCTCGGCCTCGAATGGCGCAGCCGGGAAATCGACGACCGCCCGCCGCTGGCTTCGGCGCTGGACAACCAGTGGGGATTCACCGGCGCCGGCCGCACCCAGGGCGACGACCGGGTCAGCGAAGCCTACGGAGAGGTCGAGTTTCCGCTGCTGGCGGGAAGACCCATGGCGGAGGAACTGACCCTGAACACCTCCTACCGCTGGACCGACTACAGCTCCTACGGCGACGACACCACCTGGCGCGCCCTGCTCAACTACGCGCCCAACACTACCTTCCGGCTGCGGACTTCCCTGGGCACGTCGTTCCGGGCGCCCGCGCTGTATGAACTGTTCCTCGCCAACCAGACCGGCTTCGCCAGCGCCAGAATCGACCCCTGCAACAATTTCCGCGACCCGTCCAGCGACATCGACACCGGCAGCGAGCGCTACCGGAACTGCGCGAGCCTGGAAGAGCAGGGCATTCTGCCGCCGGGCTATAGCGCGACTGCCTCGGTGAACGTGATTACCGGCGGCAATCTCGATCTCAAGGCGGAGACTTCCAAATCGAGAACCGTGGGTCTGGTGGTGACTCCCGATCTCGCCGATCTGCTGCCCGCCCTCGGCGTGGACATGAGCCTGGCGGTGGATTATTACGATATAGACCTGAACAATTCGATCCAGAATCTCGGCGCCGGCACGGTGCTGTCGCGCTGCTACAACTCGGCCGGCTTTTCCGCGCCGGAGTGCGCCCTGGTGGGCGAGCGCAATCCCGAAAACGGCCAGCTCAGCTTCGTCAATTCCTCCTACGTCAATGTGGCGCTGGAAGGGTCCCGGGGCTTTGACGTTTCGCTTCGCACCGACCGCGAGTTCGGCTTCGGCGACCTCAGCGTGGACATATTGGCCACCCGGGTGCTCAATTACGAATACGGCCTGACCGGCGGCAGCGATCCGTTCGAATTCGTGGGCCATCACGCCTACCCCAAGTGGCGCGGCGAGGCCGATATCCGCTTCGACTGGCGCGACTTCACCTTCACCTGGGCCATGGACTATGTCGGCTCCACCGACGAGGAACCGGTGTATTCCCTGCCCGACAACGAGTTCGTCACCAATGTGCACCGCGCCGACAACATCCTGTACCACACCCTGTCCACCCGCTACACTGACCCGAACGGCCGTTTCGTCTGGGTGCTCGGCCTGCTCAATGCGCTGGACGAAAATCCGCCGGCGGTGGGCTGGAGCGGATTCTCGCCCTCGGTTTCGGCGCCGGTGAGCTACAACATTCCCATCGGCGCGGGCTACGAGTATCTCGGCCGCAGGCTGTTCGCCTCGTTCAGCTACAGCTTCACAGGCCCCTGATTGACCGGGAGGAAGGACCAATGATTCGCAGAAACGGATTCCTCGGTTTCGCCGCGCTGGCGGGCATGGCCGGCGGCCTGCTGGCGCCCGCCCTGGCTTCGGCTCAAGCCGGGTCGCCGGAGCCGCCGCCGCTCGAAGCCTTCGCCATGCGGCCCATCGTTCTCGATGTGGACCTGTCGCCTTCCGGCGAGCATCTCGCCGTATTGCGCCTGCCCGGGCAGGGCGAGAATTACGTGATCCAGGTATTCCGGACCGCGGACATGTCCGCGGCGCCCTATACCCTGGGCGCGGAGCGTATGGACATCGTCGGCGTCAACTGGGCCAACGACGAGCGCCTGCTCGTGCGCACCCGGCAGCCGGTGGAAGTGCCGGGGCGCCGCATCGGCTACAACACGCCGGGAATCGGCCTCACCGGGCGCGTCAAGACCTACGCCTGGAAGCTGCTGTCGGTGGGCCTCGACGGCGGCCGCTGGGTCGAATTGCCGAGCAAGTCGAATATCGCCCGCTTTGCCTCGGAAACCGTGGTGCAGCGGCTGGCGAGCCCGAACCTGGTGCACCGTCTGCCCGACGAGGACGATTGGGTATTGATCGAGTGGTTCGGCTCCAACGACGTGGGCACCGAGATTTTCCGGGTCAATATCGAGGACGGGCGCAGCGAATCGGTGTTGCAGTTGTCTTCGAGCTACGGCGACTACCGCTTCGATTACGACGGCGACCTGCGCATCCGCTCGCTGGCCGCGCGCAACGAAAACCGCATCCACATGGAATACCGGCTCAAGGACGAGAACGGCTGGAACGAGTGGCTGAGCTACGACGTGGACGAGCGGCGGCCGCTGTCGGTGATCGGCTTCGCGCCGGGAGAACCCAACCAGGTGTACATGCTTTCGGCCCGGGGCCGGGACACCGAAGGCATCTTCCTCTATGACATGACCGCTCCCGAGGCCGAGCCCGAACTGTTGTTCGCCATAGACCGCTACGACGCCGGCGGCGTGGTCACCGCCTGCATTTCCCAGGCCTGCATCGACGGCGACGAGGACCCGCGCCTCGTGGGTTTCCATTACACCGGAGACGCGCCGGAGATCTACTACATCGACGAAGCAGCCGAAGGGCTGCAGCGCGCCATCGACGCGGCGCTGCCGGCGGACAATTTCAACGCCATCCACGACCGGGCGGCGGACGACAAGTACATCGTCATCCATTCCACCGGCCCCAAAGAGCCGGGCCGCTACTACCTGCTTACCGACAAGAGCCAGCTCCAGTTACTCGGCCAGACCACCGCCGTCGAACCCGAGCAGCTCGGCGAAAGCCGCGTGGTCTGGTACGAGGCCAGGGACGGAATGCTGCTCAACGCGGTATTGACCCTGCCGCCCAAAGGCGAGGCGCCCTTTCCCACCGTTGCCAATCCACACGGCGGCCCCCAATCCCGGGATTCGCTGCACTGGAACTCATCGTACTGGGACGAATGGCCGCAATTGCTCGCCACCCGGGGCTATGCCGTGCTGCAGCCCAATTTCCGCGGCTCCATCGGCTTCGGCCACGAGTATTTCGCCGCCGGCGACCGGCAATGGGGCTACCGCATGCAGGACGACGTCGACGACGGCATGAGATTCCTCGTGGAGCAGGGCATCGCCGACCCGGAGCGGATGGCGATCTTCGGCTGGAGCTACGGCGGCTACTCCGCCATGGTGGGCGCCATGCGCGAGCCGAACATCTACCGGTGCTCCATCGCCGGCGCCGGGGTCAGCAGCATGGAACTGATCGCCAAGGAAGAATGGAACTACCGCTTCCGCGAGATGTTCCAGCGCACCCGGGGCGGCCTGTCTCCCATCGAGAACATGGACAATGTCAATATTCCGGTATTGCTCGTCCATGGCGACCGGGACCTGATCGTCCCCATCCGCCACAGCGACCTGTTCGCCCTCGAGCTCGAGCGGCGCGACAAGCCCTTCCGCTATGAGAAACTGATCGACGCCGCGCATACCGTGGACACCCTCGGCTTCGACCACAACATGCAGTTCTACACCGCGCTGTTCGATTTCCTCGACAACGATTGCGGATTCTAGGCACTCCCGATTTCCGCCATGCCGCGCGGAACGCCCCCTCCGAATCCGCAAGCGGATTCGACTCCCCCGAAGGGGGAGTAATGCGAGTCACCAGGATCCTGCGCTACTCCCCCTCCGGGAGAGTAACGCAAGACCCCCGAACCCCGGCCTACTCTCCCTCCGGGAGAGTCAAAACCGCGCAGCGGTTTTGGTGAGGGCGGTGAGGGCGGTGAGGGCGGTGTGGGCGCTCAGGTACCGAATTTGCGCGTAACCAGCAACACCGCGAACGCGCAACAGAACGGCGCCAGGCGTTCGAGAATCTCCCCCGGCGTGTCGGGCATCACATAAAACAGCACCGCCAGCGAAAATCCGGTCAGAATCGATAGCAGAATCCCCATCGGCGCCGCCTCGTATCCCGCCAGACGCAGAAAAACCAGCGGCCCGAATGCCGACCCGAGGGCGATCCAGGCGAACAGCACCCGGTTGAAGATGCTTTCGGGCAGGTACACCGCCACCCCCACCGCCGCCGCCACGAGCAACACGATCACGATTCGCGAAACCCGCAACAGCGAAGCCCGCCCGAGATGACCCAGGCCCAGATCGTGGGCGATCACGCCGGCGGCTACCAGCAACTGGCTGTCGGCGGTGGACATGATCGCCGACAGCACCGCCGCCAGCAGCACCGCGCCGACAAATGGCGGCAATAACGCTTCGTTGACGCTGAAGAACACCGTCTCGGGATCGCCAAGTTCCGGCAGCAGCACGCGGCCCGCCAGGCCGAGCAGAATCATTCCCGCGAAGACCGCCAGATACCAGAAGGCCACGATCCAGCGCGCCCGCGACAGCGCCCGCTCGTCCCGCAGTGCCATGAAGCGCACCAGCAGATGGGGCTGACCATAAGTGCCTACGCCGATGCTGACGCCGCCGATCACAACCCCCGCGGCAAACCAGAAGCCGCCGCCGGCCACGAAGCTCAATTGCTCCGGGCTTCCCACTCCCCGCAACCCTTCGGCCAGCCCGCCGATTCCACCCACCGCTACCATCGCCGCCGCCGGCAGCAGCACCGCGGTAATCGCCATCAGAATCCCCTGCAGGGTGTCGGTGACGCTCACCGCCCAGAAGCCGCCGAGAAAGGTGTAGACCATGATGACCAGGGCGCCGATGGCGATGCTGGCGGAAAGGGAGATGTCGAAAGTCGAGGCGAACATGCCGCCGGCGCCCTGGAACTGGGCGGCGACATAAAACACGAAGGAGAAGACGATGACCAGGGAAGAAAGATAAACGATCGCGCGCCGTTCGCCGCCGCCGGCGCCATGGGCGAGGAAGTCGGTCAGGGTCAACTGGTCGTGTTCGCGGCTGAAGCGCATCAGCCGCGGCGCGATCCACCACCAGGCGACGAACATGCCGCTGACGGAGCCCAGCGCGACCCACACCGCCGAGACCCCCGCGGCATAGGCGGCGCCGCTGAGGCCGAGCAGCGTCCAGGCGGAAGAAGCGCTGGACGCATAACTGACCCCGGCCACCACCGGTCCAAGCCGCCGCCCCCCAAGAAAGAAATCCTCGCCGTCGGCGGTCCGCCGCGAAGCCCAGAAACCGATGCCGAGCAGCACGACCTGGTAGATCGCGAGCACGGCAATGACGATGTCGGCTCTTTCCATGGATACTCCCGCCAGAGAATTGAATCTGCCGCCATGATACGTCAGTTGCTCCCAGGGGTCTGAAATATGGAGTTTCCGGCAACCTCCTGTAGAATCACCAAGATCGCTTGCAGATAACTCGGAACAGGAGACACTATTGTGAACGAACAGGTATCTTTGTCGCTACCCGCGTCTTCTCCCCAGAATGGCAATGCAAAGAGACGATGGATGACGCAACTGGAAAATGGATGAGGCATTTTGAAAATAATCAACTCAAAAATCCATTTGGCGACTGCCGTTTGTGCCTGTTTCCAGGCATGTTCCCTGCAAACTTTCTGGAATGACCCGGAATCCACAGGCGAACCAGCCGTTCACACCGCCGCCGGTAAAGCCACCGCATCTTCCCGGTCCCTGGCCTGGTGGGAATCCTTTGCCGACCCGGCGCTGAACCGGGTGATGGAGGCTGTGCTCGAATCGAATGCCGACCTGGCCGTGGCGGCGGCACGGGTCGAACAGGCAAGAGCCAGGGCGCGAATCGCCGATGCCGTGCGCTTGCCCGCGATCAGCCCCACTGCCGGCGTCAATGATCTCGACCTGCCCGCCAATGCGGGAATCGGCGCCCAGCTCGATGAACTCGGTCTTGGCGAGCAACTGGCCGATCAGTTCGGACTTGTCCTGCCCGACCGTCTCGGCCTGACCACCTACAACCTCGGCGCGCAGTTTTCCTGGGAGGCGGACTTCTGGGGCCGCAATCGCAATCTGCGGCTTGCCGCCGGCGCCGAGCGCCTGGCCTCGGAGTCGGACCTTCATGCCGCGCAAATCTCCGTGCTCGCCGAAACCATCGATACCTATCTGGAACTTGTGGACTTGCGCCGGCAGCGTGAACTTGCGCTGGAAACCATTGATCTGCTTGCGGAGAGCGATGACCTGGCCGAGTTTCGCTATGAGTCCGGCCTTGCCGAGGCCGGCGAACGCTACGCCGCGCGCCGGGCGCTGGGTCAGGCGCGTGCCAGGTTGCCCGAATTGGAAACCGGGCTGGCCGAGGCGGAAAGCCGGCTGTGGATTTTGCTGGGGGGCTACCGGGAAGACATCGCCGGCCTGCTGCCTGGCAGCCTGTCCCTGGCCGGGGCCAGAGAACCTGAGCAGCAGGGCATCCCGGCGGAACTGCTGGCGCAGCGGCCCGATGTGGCTGGTGCCAGGCAGCGCATGGAAGCCGCCCGCTTTGCCCTCGGCGCGCGTGAGGCCGAGTTGTTGCCGGCCCTGTCGCTGTCCGGTTCCATTGGCTTGCAGGCCACTGAGGCCGGCGACTGGTTCGACCCGGACCAGTGGTTTCGCAATCTCGGCGTCAATCTGCTGGGCCCGGCGCTGCAGGGTTCGCGCCTGCGCGACAATGTGGCGCTGGCGGAAGCGCGATTGCGGGAAGCCGCTGCGCTGTATCGCCAATCCGTGGTGACCGCCGTGCATGAGGTCGAGGCCGCCCTGGCGGTTTTCGCCGCCGGCCGCCGCCGCCATGATGTGCTGCTTGCCTATGCAAACGATGCTGAGGCCGAGTCGGATTTGCAGGCGCAAAGATACGCCGCCGGCATTGGCTCTTATGGCGAAGTGCTGCTAGCCGGGCAAGTGCGGGCAGGCGCCCGGGCCCTATTGTCCACTGCGGAACGCGACCTCGGCCTGGCCCGGCTCGCCGTGCATCGGGCTTTCGGCGGCGCGTGGACAGCGGATTTGACCCGGTCGGACGGCGTCCAGGCCGCTCCGCTGGACGCCATTGCGGACAATGCCAATGAGTAGTTTGCAGGGAAGAATAACCGGAATCATCGCCGCACTTGCCATCGTGGCGGGTTCGGTGGCCCTGGCCCTGTTGCTGATTTCCCTCGCACCCGAACCGGAAAGCCGCGAATTGCCGCCACAGATTCCCTTTGTGCAGACGGAAACCGCCACTGCGGCAACCGGCCCGGTTCCGGTATTTGGCGCGGGAACCGTCCGCCCCGCAAGGGAAGTCGAAATCGCGGCCCAGGTGGGCGGCAGAATCAGCCAGGTGGCCCCGACCTTCCAGAGTGGCGGCCAGGTAAGCGCGGGCCAGGAACTGTTTCGCATTGACGATGAGGATTATCGGCTGCGGGTGGAATCAGCCCTGGCTGATGTGGCGGCCCGTCAGGTCGCCCTGCTTGAAGCCGAACAGCAGGCCGGCATTGCCGCCCAGGAATACCAGCGATTCCGCAGCCGCCAGGACGGCGCCCCGGACCCAAGCCCGCTCACCCTGCGCGAGCCACAGTTGCAGGCCGCCAGGGCCGCCCTTGACCGGGATGAGGCGCGTCTTGCCGAAGCCAGACTTGCCCTGTCGCGCACTGTGGTGACCGCGCCATTTGCCGGGTTCATAAGGCGGGAGTCGATCGATGCGGGTCAGATCATCGCAGCCGGAATGCCGGTGGGGACCTTGATTGCCGCGGATGCGGCGGAGATCGCGGTCTCCCTTCCCGACAGCGACGCCGCCCTGATACCCGGTCTGTGGGAATTGCGGCCGGGGGACGATTCGCGTCAGGTTCCTGCTCGGGTCAGCGCTTCCCGGGGCGATCGGGAGTATGCCTGGAGTGCTTATGTGGACCGGGCCGAGGTAGCCGTTGATCCACAAACGCGAACCGTGGGTGTGGTGATTCGCGTGCCTGCGGCCTTTGCCGCCCCCGGCAATCCTCCCCTGCTGGTGGGTGAATTCGTCGATGTGGAGATCGAGGGAGTCGCCTTGCCCGATGTGTGGCGGATTCCCCGTGCCGCGCTGCAGGCCGATAATGAGGTCTGGGCGGTGGCTGGCGGCAATGTGCGTATTGTTCCGGTGCGGGTATTGCAGCGCGCCGACGGCGCAGCCTGGGTAAGCGGCCCGCTTCGCGGCGGCGAGCCCTTGATCACCGGCGGCTTGCAGTTCGCCGTGGAAGGCATGGCCGTGCTCACCGGGTCCGATTCGCCGCCATGAACCTTCCCGACCCGTATCAGGGGGAAGCGCCTGGCCCCATTGCCTATATGGCGAGCAACAGCGTTGCCGCCAATCTCCTGATGCTCGCCATTCTTGCCGCCGGGCTGGTGTCGCTGTCGGGTCTTGAACGCGAAGCCTGGCCCGCCCTGCCTTTCTACACCATTGAAGTCACCATGGCCTATCCCGGGGCAAACCCCGAGGAGATCGAGGAATCCATCGTCATCAAGATCGAGGACGAAGTCAGCGGCATCGAAGACGTCAATACCGTACGTTCGGTGGCTGCCCCGGGAATGGCTTCGGTACGGATTGAGATGCGTTCCGGGGTCGACATGGGCGCGGCGCTGGACGATGTGGAATCCGCCATCGCCAGAATCCAGACCTTTCCGGTCGGCGCCGAGCGGCCCCTGATCCGGGAGATGACCAATGGCCAGAGCGTAATCCGCATGCTGTTGCATGGCGATATCTCCGAACGCTCGCTCAAGGAGCTTGCCGCCGGGGTGGAAGATGAACTCACCGCCCTGCCCGAGGTTTCCCTGGTGGAAGTCAGCGGTATGCGCGATTACGAGATTTCCGTGGAAGTCCCGGCCCGGCGTCTGCGGGAACTCGGCCTGACCCTGGACGATATCGCCAATGCGATCCGCGCCAATTCCCTGGAGCTTTCCGCCGGCAGCATCGATACCGAGGCCTCCCGGGTGCGGCTGCGGACCCTGGGTCAGCGGCAGGTTCAGCAGGAATTCGAGGACATCGTGGTGCTTGCCAGGGACGATGGCGCAGAACTGCGCCTCGGCGATATCGCGACCGTTCGCGATGGTTTCCAGCAGCGCGACATCATTGTGCGGCATCAGGGCCGGCGCGCGGTGTTCATCGAAGTGTTCCGCGCCGAAAGCGAACAGGTGATGACGGTAGCGACCGCGGTGCAGGAACATATCGCCGGAGTCATCGAGCCGTCGCTGCCCGATGGCGTGGGAATCAGTTTCTGGAATGACGAATCCCGGGCTTATTCCGAGCGGCTCAATCTGCTGTTGAAAAACGGCGCTCTCGGCCTGATGCTGGTCTTTATCGCCCTGGCGCTGTTTCTGCAGATCCGGCTCGCCTTGTGGGTCACCGTGGGGCTGGTGACCACCTTTGTCGGCGCCCTGGCGGCGATGCTGTTGCTTGAGATCGCCATCAACACGATTTCCCTGTTCGTCTTTGTGCTGGGCATCGGCATTATCGTCGATGATGCGGTAGTGGTGGCCGACAGCGTGTACCAGCAGCGGAAACAGGGTCTGCCCGGCGTTGCCGCGGCGATTCGCGGCGCCCGCAGGATTCGCACACCGCTGACTTTCGCCGTGCTGACTTCCATCGCCGCCTTTATCCCGCTGCTCTATATCCCCGGCGGCATCGGCGAAATCTGGCGCGCATTGCCGGTCATCGTCATTGCCATGCTGGTGATTTCCCTGGTGGAATCCCTGTTCATCCTTCCCGGCCATTTATCCCATCTGCCCGGTCCCGACTGGCGCCCGCACAGCGTGCCGGACCGGTTTTTCGCCAGCGTCCAGGGCGCGGTGGATCGGGGGCTGAAAGCATTTATCGATGGCCCGCTGGACCGGGCGCTGCATTTCGCCACGGCCCAGCCCCTGGTCATTCTCGCCGGCGCCATCGGCGCGCTCATCATCAGTATCTCCCTGCTGCCCGCGGGGCTGATTGCGGTAACATTCGCCGATGTGGTGGAAGGCGACTTTGTCACCGCCACCCTGGAAATGCCCGAAGGCACCACCGCCGGGCGCACCCTGGATGTCGCTCTTGAACTGGAAGCCGCGGGAATCCGGGTCATTGAACAGCTCTCGCAGCAGCAAGGCGGTGATGCGCCATCGCTGCTTGACGGCGCCACGATTGTGGTCGGCCAACGGCCCCGGGTGGAAGGCGGCGGCGTCATCGCCTCGCCCTCGTTGAATCCGGAAGCCAATATCGCAACCGTCGAGTTCAAGCTCGTCAGCGCCCAGGTCCGGGATGTGACCACCACCGAAGTGGCCCAGGCCTGGCGCGATGAAGTGGGCATCCTTCCCCAGGTGCGCGGGGTGGTTTTCAGTGGCGATGTGCTTGATCTCGGCAATCCCATCGAGGCGGTCATGTCGCATCCCGACCCGGACCGGCTTGCGGCCCACGCCGGCGCGGTGGTGGAAGCCCTGCGCGGCATCAATGGCGTATTCGATATCCGATCCGACCATGCCGAGGGAATCCGCGAAATCCAGCTTGAGTTGCTGCCGCAGGCGCGCAGTCTCGGGCTTGACCTGCGGGATCTGGCGAATCAGTCCCGGGCGGCATTCTTCGGCGCCGAAGCCCTGCGGGTCCAGCGCAATGGCGACGAGGTGCGGGTGTATGCGCGGCTGCCGGAAGCGGAACGCGATTCGATAACCGATATCGAAAACTACATCATCCGCACCCCGGTTGGGGCGGAAGTACCCTTGCGGCAGGTGGCGGAATTGCGTCAGGGCAATTCCCTGCCGGCAATCAATCGCCAGGATCAGGCCCGGGTGATTACCGTGGCTGCGGATGTGGATCCGGAAGTGATTTCCGCCGGCGAAGCCAATGGCATCCTCACCGGAACGATTCTGGCGGAGCTGATGGCAGGAGACCCGGACCTTGCCTACACACTCGGCGGCGAGCAGCAGGTCCAGGCCGATTCGCTTGGCTCGCTGTACCGCGGATTCGCCCTTGCCATGCTGCTGATCTTTGCCCTGCTCGCAATACCCCTGCGCTCCTGGACCCGCCCCTTCATCATCATGTCGATCATTCCCTTCGGCCTGATCGGCGCGATCTTCGGCCACTGGTTGCTACAGGTGCCTTTCAGCGCCACCACGATCATGGGCATACTCGGGCTCAGCGGCGTCATCGTGAATGATTCATTGGTCATGGTGGACCTGATCGACCAGCGGCTCAGGCAGGGCGCCAAGCCGCGACAGGCGGTCATTGAAGGCGCCAAGGGCCGTTTCCGGCCGATTCTGCTGACTTCGGTGACGACCTTCCTTGGCTTTACTCCCATGATTCTGGACCGGGCGATCCAGGCGCAGTTTCTGATGCCTTTCGCCGCTTCGCTCGGTGTCGGCATTCTGGTGACCACTTTCGTGCTGATGCTGGTGGTGCCGGCGATTACCAGCATGCATTTCAGTTTGTTCAGACCCCTTGCGACGCCGGATAGCGCCTTGGCTGGCCCTGGTTGGCAGCACGGAAATTCAACCGATCGCCGTCAACAGTCAACATAGGCGAAAGTGGACATGACATTTGCCGAAGAATTACTGCTGCTGCTGCTTGACGAGAACACGGGCTATTTCGCCCCGGTTCCCGAGTGGAAGATGTCCTGTGCCTTTGCTGGCGGGGTACTGATGGATCTGGCGCTCAGAAACCGTATCGATTCCGACCTCAAAACCCTCACCCTGATTAGCGCGGAACGCACGGGAGACGACATTCTCGATCCGGTGCTCAAGGAAATCGCCGGGGAAAAGAAAACCCACTCGCCCCGTTACTGGGTCGAGCGGATTGCCGCCCGGGCCGACGCCATCAGCGACAAGGCCTTTGACCGGCTCGTGGGCATGGGAATCCTGGAGTTTGATACCGCGGGCTTCTGGTCGCTTTCCAGGAAAATCTCCCGAACCGGCCGCTATCCATTGGTGGACGGGGCGCCGGGCGAGGAAATCAAGCAGCGTATTTCCCGCATTCTGGTTACCGATGAGATTCCCGACCCCCGGGACATCGCCATTATCGGGCTGCTCAACAACTGCGACGGCGTGCGTACCCTGCTGGAGCCCGAGGAACTCGAATCCGCCGCACAGCGCATCGAACTGCTCAGCGGCATGGACCTGATCGGTCGCACCATCGGTGAAGCCATTCGCACATCCTACAAGCCCCCCGAGTCCCTGCGCACCGGCCATCGCCGCAAGATGCCATCCATCGGCCTGTGGGACATGATTCGCTCGCGCAGCCTGCGGCAGGGAAATTTCCCCAAATTCCTGGCGGAACAGGCGGAAAAGCACGGCCCGGTTTTCGCCATTGCGGCGGGCGGGCAGAAACTCGTGGTGCTCGCGAGCCAGGAATTGAACCTGTGGACCGGCAAGAAAGGGCGCCTGCTGCTCCGTACCCGGGATTATCTCGAAGATTTTCAGCAGGAGTGGGGCACGGCCCGGTCCATTGCGAGCATGGACGGCGCCGACCATTTCCGCATGCGCAAGGCGGTGCGCGACGGCAACTCGCGAGTCGTGATCGAGGACCGGATTCACGATTTGTTCGCGCTCGCCCGGCGCAGTTTCAGCGGCTGGAAGCAGGGCGGTATTCTTGTTACCGAGGATGCCTGCCAGCGCCTCATCGGGGAGCAGATTGCCGAACTCAGCGTCAGCATCAAACCGAGCCATGTGCTCGACGATTTGCTCAAATTCGAATATCGGGCCTTGTTTGTGCATGTTTTCAGAATCTTGCCGAAGTTCATGCTGCGCACGCCGCGGATGAAGCGCTACAAGCAAAGCGTGCTCGATCTCTACGCCCAGATTCACGCCACCCATACTCCGGCCCAGCGCGAAGGCAAACGCCGGGACCTCGTCGATGACCTCATGGACCTGCATCAGACCGACCCGCAATTCCTGCCGGAGACCGATCTCGGTTTCGCCTTCATCGCCCCCATCATCGCCGGCCATTACACCGGCAGCGCCATGGCATTCGCGATTTACGAAATGCTGGCGAATCCCGAGGTGCATGCGCGCATTGTGGCCGAGGCCGACGCGCTCTTCGCGGACGGCGACCCGGACGCTGCCGCCTTCACCCCGGAAGCCATCGACGTGGCCCACCGTTTCACCATGGAAGTGCTGCGGCTGCATCCGGTGATTACCGTACACCGGCGCACGGCGATGAATTCCTTCGATATCGACGGTATTCCGGTTCCCGCCTACAGCGAGATTCTGATTGCATTCACGGCTACGCATTTTTTCGAGAAACATTTCAGGGAGCCGGACAGGTTCGATATCGACCGCTATCTGCCGCCCCGGGAAGAACACAAGCAGACTGGCGCCTTCGTGCCTTTCGGCACTGGCACCCATACTTGTGGGGGACGGCGCTGGTCCGAGTTCCAGCTCGTGCTCAACGTGCTGCTGATCGCCCGTTATCTGGAACTGGAAATGGTGCCGAAGAATTACCGGCTCAAGCTCAATCCCTTCCCCAAGCTCAGCCCGCGGAAGAATTTCAGGGTCAGGGTCAAGGGTTTCCGGCACCCGGTGGCGACGGAATCCGAAATCGATTGAACCGCGCTCAAGCGCCTCCCGCGGCGGCGATGCGTTGCGCCTCGTCGAGTACCCGCAGCAAATTGCCGTTCCAGAGCAGTTCGATTTCCTCCTCGCCATAGCCGCGCCGGACGAGCTCAAGGGTGACGTTGAAAGTCTCGGATGCGTCCCGCCAGCCTTCGATGCCGCCGCCGCCGTCGAAATCGGAGCTGATTCCCACGTGTTCAATACCGATGAGTTCCACCATGTAGTCGATGTGGTTCACAAGATCGGCCACCGAGGCCGCCTCGGGATCTTCATTGACGTAGCCGTCGAACGCCACGGCGTGCACCACGCCGCCGTTGTCGCGAATGCGCAGGAGGAGTTCGTCGCTGAGATTGCGGCTGTGGCCGGTCATCGCCCGGGCCGAGGAATGCGAGGCGATAACGGGAGCGGTGCTGATGTCCAGGGTTTGCGCAATGGCCTCATCGGACAGATGGGAAACGTCGGCCATGACGCCAAGCCGGTTCATTTCCGCCATGGCCTGCCGGCCGAGTTCGCTGAGGCCGCCGTGGAGGTAGTCGTTGCCGGCGGCGCCGGTATGGGAATCGGCGAACTGGCTGTGGCCGTTGTGGGCCAGTGACATGTAGCGCCCGCCCCGGGCGTGGAATTCCCCGATGAGGGAAAGATCAAGGCCAAGTGGATAGGCGTTTTCAATCCCGATCATGGCGACCTTGCGCCCGCCGCCGGCGATTTCACGCACATCGTCCGAAGTCAGCGCAAGACCGATGCGCTCCGGGGCATACTCGTCCACCAGGCGGTGGATGGCGTCGAACTTGTCGATGGCGTTGTTCCAGGCGGCGGCGTAACCCGCTTCGTCGAGGCTGTCCTGGCCGGTGTAAACGATGAACCAGACCACATCGAGCCCGCCCGCCTCGATCTTGGGCAGGGTCACCTGGGTGTCGAGATCGCTGGCGTAGTTGTTGGCTTCGGTGAAATTGTCCGTATTGATATCCACGTGGGTGTCCAGCGTAATCACCCGTTCGTGAATCCCTCTGGCGCGCTCCAGCAGTTGCTGCTCGGTCTCCGGCCCGCCACAGCCCGCAAGGCCCAGTATGAGCGCCGCCGCCGGCAGCCCGAACAGAAGATTCCCGGAACCTGAAAGTTTTTTCATCGGTCGTTTCCCCGCTGCCAATTCCCACACTAGCACTCACCGCATCTCCTGACAATCGCGGAGTGGGTGTCCCAAGGTTCCCCCTACGGCTCCCTGCGTTCCGCGCCCGCCGCGGAGCAACACCAGAAAACAACCCAAACCGCGCTTGAAAGATAGCCGGCCGCTTGGCAACACCCACTGCAACACCGAACGAAACTCGTCCACTGAACCCGGCTGGATCGAGCCTTCGATCACCATCACTTTCTTATTGAAAACACTGGCACGCTAGCGCAACGAATACCATGCCCCGCGGCCGGCGCCGTGTCGCCGCAAGTGACTGGCGTCGCACAGGGACTTGATGTGGCCCTTGATCGTATTCCGGTTTCCGCCTGTGGCGGATACGGCCATGGCCACCGTCAACCTGCCGTGTTCGCGGCACAATTCAAGCAGTCGCCGCGACAACTCGGGCAGGCTTTCGAACAGCAGGCGCTCGCGGCCGATTTTCGCTTCCAACCGGTCTTTTTGCGTGGTCAATGAACGCAGGAAGTAGCCGAGCCACGGTTGCCAGTCCGGGCTGTCGCCGCGAATCGTTCGCTGGGTTTGCCGCAGGGCCGAGTAATATTCCTCCTTGGATTGTTCGATCACGCTTTCCAGCGAGCCGAACGGCGCATATGCGTAACCGGCCCGCAGCAAAAACAAAGTGGTGAGAATACGGGACAGGCGGCCGTTACCGTCCTGAAACGGGTGGATTTGCAAAAAGGTCACGACGAAAACCGCGATCACGACCAGGCGGTGATGATCGTCGGCCTCAAGTTGCGCGCGAGTCCAATCGACCAACTCCCGCGTCAATCGAGGCGTATCGAACGGAGTCGCCGTCCTGAACACCACGCCGAGGCTCGTGCCGTCCGGGGCGAAGGCTTCCACGTGATTGTCGCGCGTCTTGTAGTCGCCCCGATGGCGCAGGTCTTTCGACGAATGCTGCAACAGCACCTGATGCAATTGCTTGATGTGATTTTCCGTCAGGTCGATGTCAGCCCAGGAGTCGAAAACGAGGTTCATGGCATCGGCGTAGCCGGCAACTTCCTGTTCGTCGCGTGAGGCGAATGTCGTAATGTCCAGTCTCGACAGCAACCGCTCGACTTCAATGTCGGTCAAACGCGCGCCCTCGATGCGGGTAGACGAGCCGACGCTTTCGATGGTGGCCACCCGGCGCAGGGCAAGCAGCCGTTCCGGCGCGATCCGCCCGGTGGCCTCCCAGGCGCCCTTGAATTCGTCGAGCGCGGCAATAAGCCGCAAGAACTCCGAAGTTATGTGCAAAGTGTCAATTCGCACCTTATCGTTCATCCATTTTCACATCCAATTTCATCCAATTATAGTAGAATCCACTGCCATTGCACAGACTGCCACTGCCACGGCCACTGCCGAAGTGAATCTGGATGAGCTACGGTCGAGGTTCCGCGACAAAACGGCAGGATTGCCAGTACAGCCGGGCGCTTTCGCTTGATTCGCGCGCTGCCAGTTCGTAATCTGCTTTCAAGTTCATTTCGGGGAATCGGATCATGAGATTTTTGCCGATCGCGCTGTGTGTGTTGGTTTTGACGGCTTGCGACCGTCCGGCGCCGGCGACGTCGCAGGTCGCGCCAGAGGGCGTAGAGACTGTAGTCGCGGCGCTGCCGGGGCAGGGCGAGGATGCGGGCAGGACCGTGATCTATCGCGACAGTTTCGGCGTGCCGCATATCTATGCTCCTACTGTGGAAGCCGGCCTCTACGCCCAGGGCTGGGCCCAGGCCGAAGACCGGCCCGCGCAATTGCTCATGAATCTGAAGATCGCTCTCGGCGAGTTGACCGAACTCGCCGGCGAGGGCGGCGTGCAGACGTCGCTGATTGCCCATATGTTCGGGCATATGCGCAACGCGGCGCTTTCGGTCGCGGACATGACCGAAACCGAACGCAACCGCCTGATCGCGTTCGCCAACGGCATTACCGACTTTTACCGGGCGCATCCCGAAGACGTGCCGCCATGGTGGAATCATCCCGAAGTCACCCCGGAAATGATCGATGCCTTTGGCCGCATGTTTCTTTACAACTGGTCGATCGACGAAGCGATGGGCGACCTGCGGCGCGGCGGCGTCAATCCGGACTTTGTCGTCACCCAACGCGCCTCGAATCAATGGGCGGTCAGCCCGTCGCGCACGGCAAGCGGCCATGCCATCCTGCTGATCGATCCGCATCTCGCCTGGTTCGGCGTCAGCCGCTTCTGGGAAATGCGCATCCATGCCGGCGAATTGCATGGCAGCGGCGTTGGCCTGCCCGGCTCGCCATACATCGGTCTCGGCCACAACGAAAACGTCGCCTGGGCGATGACCACCGGTGGCCCTGACACGGCGGATGTCTACGAAATCGAACTCGATCCCGAAGATCCCGGCCGCTACCTCTTCGACGACGAATGGCGCGAGATCGAACAATTCACCGTATCGCTTCCATTTCCCGATGGCGGCACCCGCGAATACGTCTGGGAAGCCTCGCATCACGGCCCGATCATCGCGCGTGGCGAAGGCGTCGCGTACGCGGCGCGCATGGCCTATGACTCCAGCACGAACCGCAATCGCGCCTGGGAATTCCTCAATTTCGCCGAGGACTACACCGGCGCGGTCGCCGCTTGCGAAACCTTGTCGATGTTTCCGCAGAACGTGATGGTCGCGGACACCAGCGGCAACATTTACTACCAGCGCACCGGCAGGGTGCCGGTGCGGGATCTGGCTTACGACTGGTCGCTCCCGGTGGACGGCAACACCTCGGCCACCGAATGGCAGGGATTCCATCTCGCGGAGGACCATCTCCAGGTGCTCAATCCCGCTGCCGGATACATGCAGAATTGCAATATCCCGCCCGACGCCATGATTCCGGATTCGCCGTTTTCGCTGGATGCGCAAGCCGACTACCTCTTCTCCAGCGCGGATTACGGCCCGTCGCGGGACGGCTGGATCAACCAGCGCGGCGCCCGCGCGATCGAGATTCTTAGCCGGGACGATGACGTGACCATTGCGGAAGCGCTCGCCTACGCCGTCGATGTACAGCCCTTCGGATATCAGTGCTGGATCGAAGTTCTGGCCGCCGCGGACGCTCCGGCTTCCTCCGAGTTGACCGAATTGCTGAATTGGGACGGCCAGATCACAAGGGACAGCACCGCCGCGCTCAAGTATTACTATTGGCGCACCGCGCTGAACGAAACCGAAGCCGGCCCCGAAGTAAGGAGTATCGTCGACGACCATTACGCCATCGTCGAACAGCGGCAGCCGCGGTCCATCGAACTGGACGACGCACAATTGGCCGCAGTGCGAGACGCCTGGCTTTCCGGCCTGGATCGAATGCGCGCCGACCTCGGCGATACGGCACAGCCCTGGGGCCACGTCTTCAAGACCGGGCGTGACGGCAACGGCTGGCCCGTCGGCGGTGGCGGCGGCGACAACCTGGGGCTGACTACCTTGCGCACCATGGGTTATGCCGCTCCCAACGACAACCAGGAACGTTTTGGCGTAAGCGGACAGACTTCAACCCAGATCGTGGTGCTTTCGGAACCGATCCAGAGTTGGCTGTATCTGCCCACCGGCCAGTCGGACCGGCCCGATTCGCCGCATTACAGCGATCAATCGGAAACCGTGTTTTCCGACCGGGAACTCAAGCCAAGTTGGTGGCTGCCGGAGGACCTTGCGGGCAACATCGAGTCGCGAGTGGAGATTGAACCGAGACTTTGATCGGCTGCGCCGACCGGCTGCTCGCCGGTGTTTAGTGCACTGCATGCCGTCCCTGGCGCGAGTATTGTGGTTTCGCCGACCCCCAGCCTCGCCGGCCCAGCCACCGAGCACAGCTCGGTGGCGTTCAGTCTGCGCACGAAGCCAAGGAAGGTCTGAACAAGTCGTGATCGGTTTTGTCCTGGCGTGTGCGTTGCCAGTGAGGGACAATGTGCCCGCGGGGTTTGACGGGGCGGTTTCGATGGAGCAGTTGACGTTTGCGGAGTTGGAGCACGACGCGAAGAAGCGCAAGACGCGGCGGGAGTTGTTTCTGGAGAAGATGGACGGTTTGATACCCAGGCCAATCACCCGCGCGCCGGACACAGATGCGAAAAAGTACGCACGTTATTACCTGGATCTGCTTTCGATTCGCGTACGAAACTGTAGGAATTTTTTGGAATGTAATGTATATCAGCAGGTTACGTTACATGAGCATATGAGTGTCCCATGGTTCCTTGATAGGCTATCGATCCATGGCCACCACAGCAATCGACACACTGCGGTTTGCTCGCAAACTCAAGCAAGCTGGATTGTCCGACGAGCAAGCCGAGGCAATGTCGGCGGCATTGGCCGAGGAACTGACGGAGCATCTCGCATCAAAATCCGATTTGCGGGTGCCCAAGTCCGGCCTTCTCCCGCTGAAGTGGATGATCGGTTTCAATCTGGCCTGTACCGCGACGATCCTCTGGCGCGTGATTGATCTCGTTTGAATTCGCGGAGTTTGCGTATAATCCGGGTTTTGACTCGCGGGGTCTCGTGATGCGGCATACAACAATCCGGTTACTGGTTTCCTTCACCTTATTGGCTTTTGTCGGCCAGGCTTGGGCCGAAGGAGGGCGTACGCCGACCTATGCCAAGAACGGCATGGTCAGCAGCGCTTCGAGGCTGGCTTCCGAAGTCGGCGCGGAAACGCTGCGCAATGGCGGCAATGCCGTGGATGCGGCGGTGGCCACGGCTTTCGCCCTGGCGGTGACCTGGCCGAGCGCCGGCAATATCGGCGGCGGCGGCTTTCTGATCTATCATGGCGACGACGGCCACGCCACGGCTTTCGATTTTCGCGAAAAAGCGCCTTTGGCGGCCACTGAGGGCATGTATCTCGGCGTCGATGGCCGGGTGGTCAACAACTCGAATCATTTCGGCCCGCTGGCCGTGGGGGTTCCCGGCACCGTGGCCGGACTCTGGAAGACCCATCAGGAACTCGGCAGCCTGCCCTGGGCCGATCTGGTGGCGCCGGCGGTGCGCCTCGCCCGGGAAGGCATTCCCATCACCCACACCCTGCAGCGAAGCTTTGCCGGCAATCTCCGCCGCTTCAGCCAGTACCCGTCGAGCATGGCGGTGTTCGCCAGGCCCGACGGCTCGCCCTGGGAAATGGGCGACACCTGGACGCAGCCGGATCTGGCGGCCACCCTGGAACTCATCCAGCACAATGGCAGGGACGGCTTTTACGCCGGTGAAAACGCCCGGCTCCTGGCGCGGTTCATGGCCGATATCGGCGGCATCATCACCGAAGAAGACCTGGCGCTGTATGAAGCCGTCGAGCGCGAACCCATCCGTGGCGAGTACCGCGGCCATGAGGTCATCAGCATGCCGCCGCCAAGCTCCGGCGGCGTTGTGCTGGTGGAAATGCTCAACATCCTCGAAGGCTACGACCTCGCCGCCATGGGCCACAACTCGGCGCAATATCTCCATGTACTCACCGAAACCATGCGCCGGGCCTATGCCGACCGCGCCGAACACCTCGGCGACCCGGATTTCAACGAAGGCATGCCGCTGGAGCGCCTCACCTCAAAGGCTTACGCCGGCGAACTGCGGGCGACAATCGACCTTGAGCGCGCCTCGGCCAGCGACCCGGTAAACTTCGCCCAGGCTTGGGAAAGCGAGGAAACCACGCATTTCTCGGTGGTGGACAGCGAAGGCAACATGGTGAGCCTGACCTATACCCTTGAGTTCGGCTATGGCTCGGCCATCGTGGTGGAAGGCGGCGGTTATCTGCTGAATAACGAAATGGGTGATTTCAATGCGGTTCCCGGCCTGACCGACGCCAATGGCGCCATCGGCACACCGCCGAACCTGATCCGGCCCCAGAAGCGCCCCCTGTCGAGCATGACTCCCACCATCGTCGCCCGGGACGGCCAGCCGCTGTTCGCGGTGGGCAGCCCCGGCGGCAAGACCATCATCAATACCGTGCTGCAACTCGTGCTCAATATCATCGACCACGATTTCAATATCGCCCAATCGGTGGAGGCGCCGCGGATTCACCACCAGTGGCTGCCCGATGTGACCGGCATGGAGCCCAATGGCCTGTCCCCCGATACCGTGCGCCTGTATGAGGCCATGGGGCACAGCTTCCGCTCCCGGGGAACCCAGGGCGCCGCCATGGGGGTCTACCACGACCGCGAAGCCGGCCTCTTCCTCGGCGCCGCCGACTCCCGCAGGGGCGACGGCGCGGCGGTGGGGTATTAGAGGGCACGGAATGAGACCCTCCCGATGATCCCGGAAACACTGCAGCGGCGACTGGATCGGGAAATTCGGGGGAAAATCTGGTTTGACGTTTTCAATCGGGGGCGGTACAGCACCGACGCTTCCATCTACCAGATCATGCCGCTTGGGGTGGTGGTTCCCGCTGACGAGAACGACGCCGCCACCACTCTCGCCATTGCCGAAGAATCCGGCGCCCCGGTGCTGCCCCGGGGCGCCGGCACTTCCCAGAATGGCCAGGCCATTGGCGAGGCGCTGATTCTCGACTGCACCCGGCATTTGAATCGGGTAATCGATTTTGACGCCGAAGCGCGACGGGTTTGCGTCCAGCCCGGAATCGTACTCGCTGAACTCAACCGATTCCTCAAGCCGCACGGGCTGTTCTATCCGGTGGACGTTTCCACCGCCAATCGCGCCACCATCGGCGGCATGACGGGCAACAACAGTTGCGGCGCGCGCTCGATTCGTTACGGCAACATGGTGCACAACGTGCACGCCATCGACGCGATACTCGCCGGTGGCCGGCGGGCGCGTTTCCGGAAGCTGAACAGGGCAACCAATGGCTCTGGACAAACCCCGGATCTGGCGTCTGGCGCAACAGGCTCGTTAGCCGGCCCGCCGCAGCCGCTGGCGGACAATCTGCTCGCCCTGGGCAAACGCGAAGCCGAAGAGATTGCGCTGCGCTTTCCCAAATTGCTGCGCCGGGTAGGTGGCTACAACATCGACGAGCTGACCCTGCCGGAACCCAACCTCGCCAGGCTCCTGGTGGGCTCGGAAGGCACCCTGGGATTTTTCCGCCGCATCCATCTCGACCTGCAGCCGCTGCCGGAGCACAAGGCGCTCGGGGTTTGCCATTTCCCGAGTTTCCATCAGGCCATGGACAGCGTGCAGCATATCGTCAACCTCAAGCCCGCCGCGGTGGAGTTGATGGACCGCACCATGATCGAACTTGCCCGGGACATCCCGCTTTTCGCAGCCACCGTGGCGCGCTTCGTCAAGGGCGACCCGGACGCCCTGCTGCTCGTGGAATTCGTCGGGGAAGACCATTCCGCCCAGGTCGCCTCCCTCCGCGAACTCGGCGATTTGCTGGCGTCCCTGCCACGGTCGTCATCCTCGGCCGGCGCGGAGAACACCACAGGACACCCATTCGTGGTGGAGGCCGTGGACCCGGCTTTTCAGCAGGCGGTCTGGGAAGTGCGGGCCTCGGGCCTGAACATCATGATGTCCATGAAGGGCGACGCCAAGCCGGTTTCCTTTATCGAAGACTGCGCGGTTTCCCTTGCGGACCTGGCGGATTACACCGCCCGCCTGAGTGAAGTCTTCGCCCGCCACGGCGCCACGGGAACCTTCTATGCCCATGCCTCGGTGGGCTGTCTCCATGTGCGACCGGTGCTGAACATGAAGCAGGCGGGTGGCGCGAAGGCCATGCGCGCCATTGCCGAAGAGGCCCTGGAGATGGTGCGTGAATACCAGGGCTCCCATTCCGGCGAGCACGGCGACGGCATTTCCCGCTCGGAATTTCACGAGCCCATGTTCGGCCGCCGCATGGTGGAGAATTTCGAGCGGGTCAAGCAATGGTTCGACCCGGACAATGTTTTCAATCCGGGCAAGATCGTCAATCCACATCGATTCGACGACCGCGCCATCATGCGCTACCCGCCGGAATACCAGTGCAGGCAACTCGATACCGCACTGGACTGGTCCGCCTGGCAGGGCTATGACCGCGCCGCGGAGATGTGCAACAACAACGGCGCCTGCCGCAAGACCGCCGGCGGCGCCATGTGCCCGTCCTTCCGGGTGACCGGAGAAGAGATCCACCTGACCCGGGGCCGCGCCAACAGCCTGCGCCTTGCCCTGAGCGGCGTTGCCGGGGCAGGGGCGTTCGAATCGCGAGAACTTTATGACGCCATGGCGCTGTGCGTGGGCTGCAAGGCCTGCCGGCGCGAATGCCCCACCGGCGTGGACATGGCGCGGATGAAAACCGAGTTTCTCCATCACTATCGGCGCAGGCGCGGCATCAGCCTCCGGGACCGGCTGTTCGCGTATCTGCCGCGCTATGCCCATCGGCTTGGCGTTTTCGCGTCGCTGCTCAATCTGCGCGACCGGATTCCCGGCCTTGCCCCGCTATCCCAATGGCTGCTCGGCATCAGCGCCGCCCGTCCCCTGCCCCGCTGGCGCCAAGACGCGTTCTTCCCGCAGGACACCCATCAGTTTCCACAGGACACCCACCCGAATCCCGATGCTGGCGAAGCTCCTGTTCAGCAAGAAGTCGTTCTGCTGGTGGACACTTTCAACCGCTGTTTTGAAGGCGAAAACGCCCGCGCCGCCCGCAAGGTGCTGCAAGCCGCCAGCTACCGCGTGGTAATACCGGAGCCAGAGCCCGGCTCCCGTCCGCTATGCTGCGGTCGCAGCTTCCTCAGTTACGGGCTCGTGGATGAAGCGAAGGCGGAAGCCCGCAGAATGCTCGCCGCCCTGGGTCCATACATCGAGAATGGCACGCCGATCATCGGCCTTGAGCCTTCCTGCCTGCTCAGCCTGCGCGACGAATATCTGGTCATGGGTCTTGGCCCGCAAGCCGAAAAGCTGGCGCGAAACAGCTTTTTGCTGGAGGAGTTTCTGGCCGCCGAACACGAAGCCGGTAATCTCCAGCTCAATCTGAAAGCCATCCCGCAACAGCGGGCGCTGGTCCACGGCCACTGTCACCAGAAGGCCTTTGCCGTCATGCCCGCAATGCGGAAGACGCTGTCGCTGATCCCCGGGCTGGAAGTGGAAATTATCGAATCCTCCTGCTGCGGCATGGCGGGCGCCTTCGGCTACGAGGCCGGGCACTACCGGACTTCCATGGCCATGGCCGAACTCAGCCTGCTGCCCGCGGTGAGAAGCGCCGGGAAAGACAGCCTCATCGTCGCCAACGGCACAAGCTGCCGCGGCCAGATCGGGCATGGCGCCTCCCGGCAAGCCCTGCATGTGGCCAGAGTGCTGGAATCAGCGTTGCCGGACACGGACTGAAAACCGGAAATTTTTTGTTCCAGTCAAAAGAAGTCGTGATACAGTGGAGATGGCCTTATCCCCATTGCCGACAAACTGAGGAGCGAAAATGGCAACAAGACTTACCTACAGCCTCGGCCTGCTGGCCGCAATCATCGAAGGACTCGTCCCGGGCGTGGTGCCCGGCGGCCTTTTGCCACTGTTGATCGTGGTGCTGGGCATCGCCTATGCCGTGATCAACATCGACGCCAACAGCCCCCAGGCCTTTCTCACCACGGCCCTGGTGATTTTCGTTGCCGGCGAGGCGAATGTGCTGAGCAACATTCACCTGATCGGCGCCTATCTTGACGCCATCATCGATCAGGTCACCATCATGTACCTGGCCGGCGGCGTAGGCATTCTCGGCGTCCGCGCCTGGAACCTCGTTTCCAGGGGCAGCCTGTAGCTACACGAGACCGGCAACCCAGAACAGGCAGACTACAAGGAAGGAGACGAGGCCGCCGACGAGGGTGGCGCCGCCGTAGCTGAATACGGCGTCCGGGACGCTGAGCCGGGACAGGGAGGTGCAGACCCAGAAGTAGCTGCTGTTGACGTACTTGATGATCACCGAGCCGCTGGCGCCGGCGAGCATGGCCGCCTCGGGGGAAAGCCCGAGATTGCCGAGCATGGGGGCGCTGAGCGAGGCGGCGGTAATGACGCCCACGGTGGTGGAGCCGGTGATCATGTTGCCGATGATGCCGATGACAAAAGGCAAAAGGATTGCCGGCAGGCCGAAATCGGTGAACAGCGCGGCGATGAAATCCACCGCCGGGGTGCCCCGCAAGATGGCGCTGAGCGAGCCGCCGAGGCCGGTGACCACCAGGATCATCGCCGAAGTCTTGAGTGCCGATTCCACCCAGGCGTCCCGGGATTGTTCGCGCTGTTCGGCATTGCGGATATTGCGGTAGGCGAGCCAGACGCCGATGGACAGGGCCACCACTGGCCAGCCGAGGTAAAGGAAGATCGTGCGCAGGATGTGGCCTTCGTCAAAAGCCAGGGTGACCACGCTTTGGGCCGCGATCAGCAGAATCGGGATGCCGATGGGCGTGTAGGAACTGAGCGTGGAAGGCAGGTGTTCGCCGCTTTCGAGGCTGCTTTCCACACTGCCGAATTCATCGCTGGCGGGAGTGGTGATTCGCCCGCCACAGACATACTTGCCCCAGGCCCAGCACGCCAGCGAACCGAACAGGCAGGCGATGCCGCCGTAAATGATGGTCTTGCCGATATCGGCGCCCACCAGGGCCGCCGCCGCCAGCGGGCCCGGGGTCGGCGGCACGATGGCGTGGGTCAGTTGCAGGGCGCCCACCAGCCCGGTGGACATCACCGCAATGCCAACATTCATCGTCCTTGCGGCGGAATGCACCAGCGGGTTGAGGATGACATAGGCCACATCGGAAAAGATTGCGATGCCGATGATGAATCCGGTCAGGGTCAGCGCCAGGGGCATCCGCGCCGAGCCCACCAGTTTCACCATGGAGCGGGTGATCACCTGAATGCCGCCGGTATGCTTGAGCGCCTCGGCGATGATCGAGCCAAGCACGATCACCACGCCGATGGAGCCCAGGGTATTGCCGAAACCACTCTCGAAAGCGTCGATGAAGTTGTTCTGCTGGATTCCCGGCAAAATCCCGAACAGCATGATGGGAATGAGCAGTGCAAAAAACACATGCCACTTCCATTTCGCGATCAGGAACAGCAGCAGGAAAATCAGTACACCGAATCCAAGCAGGGAAATGGCGGCGCTGGTGCTGACCGCGGTGGCCGGGTCCATGATTACGCTTCTCCGCCGGTGAGAAACCGGAGCGCGGCATTGACGCCGCCTTTCCGAAAGGGGATTCCCGCCAGTTCCAGGCCCAT
Source organism: Pseudomonadales bacterium (assembly GCA_022819645.1). Lineage (GTDB taxonomy): Bacteria > Pseudomonadota > Gammaproteobacteria > Pseudomonadales > Pseudohongiellaceae > UBA9145. The sequence goes on along the minus strand of JAJEGU010000083.1, from coordinate 10,193 downwards.
TTCCACCCCGCTCAGGGCGCCGGCAAGCATCAGGTCGTTGAAGTCGCCAAGATGGCCGATGCGGAAACACCTGCCCTTGAGCCGGCCAAGCCCGATGCCCAGTGACAGGTTGAAACGTTCGAGAATCATCTTTCGCAGCCGGTCGGCGTCACAAGTTTCCGGCAACAGAATTGCTGTGGTGGAATTGCTGTACTCGTGTTCGTTGACGCAGACATTTTCCAGCCCCCAGCCCGCCAGCGCGGCCCGGGTGGCGGCGGCATGGCGGGCATGGCGGGCAAAGACGTTTTCCATGCCTTCCCCGAGCAGCATCGCCAGCGCCTCATCAAGCCCATAGAGCAGGGTGGTGGCGGGGGTGTAGGGAAAGTAGCCGCCGCGATTGTTGTCGAGCATGGCCTGCCAGTTCCAGTAACTATTGCGCGATGTCGCCCCGGCAGCCCTCGCCAGCGCTTTTTCGCCAACGGCATTGAAACCCAGCCCCGGCGGCAGCATAAGTCCCTTCTGGGAGCCGCTGATGACGACATCGATGCCCCAGTCGTCCATCGGCAGCGGCGCGCAGGCGAGCGATGAGATCGCGTCCACCAGCAGCAGGGCGGAATGGCCGCAGGCGTCCATGGCGCCGCGCAGGGCGGCGATATCGCTGGTGACGCCGGTGGAAGTTTCATTGTGCATGGCGAGCACGGCGGCGATATCCGGGTCCCGCCTGAGATGATCCTCGGCGATTTGCGGGTCGATGCCCCGGCGCCAGTCGCCTTCCACCCAGACCACTTCGAGATCAAGCTTGCGGGCGACTTCCTTCCACAGCGCGGCAAAATGCCCGGTTTCGAATACCAGCACTTTTTCGCCGGGTGAAAGGCAATTCACCAGCGCGGCTTCCCAGGCGCCGGTACCCGAGCATGGAAAGATCAGCACCGGGTGCCGGGTTGCGAATACCTCGGCCAGATTGCGAAACACCCGCAGGGTCAATTCCGGAAATTCCGCCCCGCGATGATCGATAACCGCCCGGGCCATGGCGAGGGAAACCCGCTCGGGCACGTTGCTGGGCCCGGGGATCTGCAGATGGTGGCGGCCTGGACTCATTCAGTGGGCCGATAGCGGCGTTCCAGATTCGCTTCGATGTCTTCCCTGTAAAACAGCACGTCGCGGAATTCTCCATTGGCGTACATCGCCGCCTGGTCGTCGAAATGCGGCGACTCGGGGTCGCTTTGCAGGCCGCCCACGGTGATCGCCCTGGCGCGCAACGGATCGCCGAATTCCACCGCGGCGACGAAGCTGTTGCCGCTGGTGCCGTACATGCGGCGGGTGCCCGGATACTTGCGGCTGCCGAAGGAGGCCAGGGCGCCCCAGCGGCCCGAGGCGAATCCCACGGGATAACTGGGCTCGCTGTCATCGAACTGCTGCACGATATCGCCATTGATGCGCTGGTAGCGGTTGACTTCGCCCCAGGGTGCCCGCCAGTCGCCCCAGTCGGCTTCGAGTTCCGCCACGGCGCCGCGCAGGGCGTCGAGTTTCCGCTCCGGGCCGGCATTGGCTTCCATGTATTGATAGATGTTGATTCCGGCGGCCCCCGCCTCGGCGCTGACATCGTTCATCAGCGTCTGGGCCCAGTACACCGCCAGTGTGGTTTCCGTCGAATCGACGCCAAAGCGGTAATCCCATCCGGCGAGCAGGGCGAGTTGCTCCTGGAGATCATCCGCGGGCGCCTCTTCAGCGGCGGCGAGCAAGGCGGGAATCAGGGGCTCGAAGGCGGTGAGCAAGGAGTCGTAAGCGGCTTCGATCAGGGAATCCAGCGTGAAATCGGTGCGCTCCTCCAGCACCCGCACGGCATGAATGCCCCGGGGATTTTCGGGATTGTTGGCCATATAGGCCGGATAATCCCCGGGCCGCGGGCTGTACTCCCCCGCCGCCGAAAACGGCGTGTTGTTGGTATTCTGGATCCAGCCATTGGGTGGATTGAGCACGGTAATCAACTCATCCAGCGGATGCAGGCCCTGCCAGTCGGTGGCGGGATTGCTGCCGTCCAGGGGCTGGTTCCAGTCGAAGGAAGGATCGCGCCGGGGAATGAAGTTGCCGTGGTAGTAGGCGATATTGCCGTCCGAGTCGGCGTAGACGGTGTTGTTCGAGGAATTGGTGAGCAACTCCATGCTGGCGTTGAATTCCATGTAATTGCGCGATTTGGTGCGCAGATACGACTGGGTCAGCGCCCGCACCGGTTCTTCCATCAGGCTGATGGCGACCCATTGGCCGTCCTGCTCGCGGATGATCGGCCCGTGGTGGCTGTGGTAGACGGTGAATTCCCTGCTGCGCATGGCGTCACCGTCGAGATAGTCGATTTCCACCTGGCTTTCCCGCAGGGCGCGTTCCTCGTCGCCGTACACATAGTAGTAGCCGTCGTCGCGCTCGACGATGGTTTCGAGATATTCGTCGATGGCGTCGGCCCGGCTCGAGGTATGCATCCAGCCGGTGTTTTCGTTGAATCCCTGGTAGATGAAGAACTGGCCCCAGGTCACCGCGCCATAGGCATTCAAACCTTCCTCGCTGACCATGTGCAACTCCGAGCGGAAAAAGAACGAGGTGTGGGGGTTGATCAGAAACAGGGCGTTGCCGTTTGCGGTATTGGATGGGGCGATGGAAAAGCCGTTGGAGCCCCGGGGCTCCAGGTCCACCACGAGATCGTCGGCCTGGGCGATCATGTCGCCGGGGCCGTAGAAATCCCGCAACTCGCCGATATTGACCCGTTCGATATCGCCGCCGATGGAGCCCTCGGTGAAGGTCAGCGCCATCCAGGGCTCAAAACGCCGGATGACCCGGGGCTCGACTTCCGGGTGGCTGTGGAGGTAGTAGTTCAGGCCATCGGCGAAGGCGTCCATCAGTTGCCGGAGCCATTCCGGGCTTTCGGCGTACAATTGTTCCATCTCCCCCTGGCGGATGAACAGGCGCATGCGAAGGTCGCGATAGATTTCACCGGCGCCCTCGGCTTCGGCGAGCCTGCCCATGGCGTTGATGTAGTTGGTTTCCACGCGGTTGAAGTCGTCTTCGGCCTGGGCGTAGAGCGTGCCAAAAACCGTGTCGGCGTCGGTTTCTCCATAGATATGGGCAATGCCCCAGCGGTCCCGCAGGATTTCCACCCGCGCCGCGCGCTCCTCCCAGCGGGTGATTTCCTCATTGCTGAACAACGCTCCGTCCATGTTCGGATCGCCTCCTTGTGGCGCCGGGCCGCAGGCCGCAAGGGCCGGGATTATCGTCAACAGGAACTGCCGCGGCAGGTTCATGGTCACACCTCTCGGTTATCCGCGCCTGTGGCGCCGTTGTCGCTGGTGAATACTCGCAGTCCTTTTCCTGTCCACCCGGTCTTACTCGCCCGGTCCCGCTTCCACATAGCGGAAAAAGCCAAAGAACATTTCCTGCCAGGTCTGCTCGCCCCGGCTCAGGGTCTGGGAGGCATCGGGATTGAAGGGGTTCATCTCAACGTCCCCATATCCGGCCTCCGCATGAGGTCCGGCAAAAAACGGAATCAGGATTCTATGCTTGTGGCGGGTAATACTCAATTGCCGGATGGTGGCCGTGTGGTGGCCGTGTGGTGGCCATGTGGTGGCCGGGCGGCGGCCACACAGTGGCTCCGGACCATGGCGGGGCCTGGCTCATAGCCACCTGTCATTCTGCGCGGAGCGGAGCGAAGTCGCAGAATCTCATGGGAGCAGCGGCTTTTTACCTACAATCGTTCGATCCGAAACTTACCGAACCGGTCGAAGTCCCGATCTTCCGTCAACAGCGCGGAGGCGCCGCAGTCTCGGCACAGGGTAGCGATCTGTGCGTCGACTTGCGCTGAACATCCATCAGGATCGTACCAATCACTGAAGTTCGATCAAAAAATAATCGTCATTCATCAGTTCGCGGATCAGGCGGGTGAGGGCGGCGTGGGTGGCTGCTCCGATGCTTTCGGCGGCGCTGCGGCCGAAGAGGTTGGTTTGCCAGATCGTGCGGCCGCCGCGGTTGAGTTGCAGGTTGACTCGCATGGTGAGTTGGATGCCGTCGTCGACTTCGGCGGTTTCGATGGAAGTCAGGCTGCCGGCGACGACGAAGTCGCCCTCGCTTTCGACGAGTGGGGCGTTGCCGTGCTCGAAGCCCTGGACGAGGGCATCGCGCAGCACGGTGGAGAGTTCGGCTTCGGCCTGGTAGCCGCCGACGATGATTCGGCCGTCTTCGAGGCCGCGTTCATCGTTGAATTCGCCGAGTTGCAGGCTGCCCCGGGCGCGGCTGAGGTCGGCGCGGTGGTTGCCGTCGTACTGGTAGTTCACAATGACTCGCTCGGCGGCGAGGGTGGTGGTGGCGAACAGCGCCGTCAAGGCGAAAATCAGACTTCGTAACTTCATGGAATCGTCTCTCTCGGGTGAGGGAATCGCGCCAGGTGGGTGGCCCGGCGGGATAATCCTCCAGGTTCCGGCGCCGCGGGAATTCACGACCGCGAATCCGCACTCGCGAATCCCGGCGGCGTTGGCTCCTAGTAAATCTCCGTTGCGGGCCAGGGCGCTCCGGGGCGAATGTCGCCCAGTGGAACGAGGCCGCGGTGGAGGAACTTCTGTATGCGTTTGCCCTCGTAGGTTTCGGTGGTGTAGACGTCTCCCGTCGAATCGGTAGCGATGCTGTGGGTGCCGAAAAACAGCCCCGGCTGGCGGCCGCCATCGCCGAAGGTGTAAAGCACTTCCAGCGAATCCCGGTCGAGTATGTGTACGAGCATGTTGGAGCCGTCGGCGAGATAGATGAACTCCTGCTCCGGGTCGTGGGAGAAGGAGATATCCCAGGTGGAGCCCGAGAGGGTTGCCGGGGCTACCAGTCCTTCCTTGACATAGGCGCCGTCGCGCTGGAACACCTGAATGCGGTCGGCGCCGCGGTCGCAGACGTAGACGAGGCCGTCACTGGAAGGCTCGGCGCAGTGTACCGGCGGGCGGAACTGCTGGGGCGGGGGTTCGCCGGGGATATAGGTATTGTCGGCGTCGTCGTCCGGGGTGTTGCCGTAGGCGCCCCAGAAATTCAGGAACTCTCCCGTGGTGGCGTCGAGCAGCACCACCCGGCGGTTGCCGTAGCCGTCGGCGATCCAGGCTTCGTTGTTGGCGGAGTCGATGGCGATTTCGGCTACCCGGGAGAAATGCGTGGTGCTGTTGCTGTCGGGCAGGTTGCCTGGCTCGCCGATGGTGCGGATGTAATCGCCTTCCCGGGTGAATACCAGAATGTGGGAGTCGGTGGTGCCATTGCCGCCGATCCAGACATCGCCATTGGCGGCCACTTCAATGCCGTGGTTGGAGGCGGGCCACTCGTAGTCGCCGTCCTCCACCGGGCCGCCCCAGGCGTTGACGAGGTTGCCTTCCGGGTCGAACTCAAGAATCGGCGGCGCGGCGGTGCAACAGGATGCGACGCCGCGGTCGAGGCCGAGTTCCTGGCTCATGAACAGGTCCGGCGAATCCCGGTGCACGATAAAGACATGATCCCTGGCATCCACCGCCACGCCGATGGTGCGCCCGAGCAGCCACTGGTTGGGCAGGGGCTGGGGCCAGAATGGGTCCACTTCGAAATGCGGCACGAGTTGGTCGCTGCTAGCCGCCTCGGAAGTTTGCCGCAGGCGGTCCTGCCCGACAAACAGCACGGCCAGCGCAAGCACGGCGATCAGCGCGACAATCAGGGTGGGGCGATTGATACTCATGGCGTGTCCCCGCAGGGTCAGGAATGGATTTGGGATCAGTATATGCCCATGTCGCCAGGAAAAGAACAAGCACTGCGGATTCAGCGCCGACAACACTGGAGATGCGGCCACTCGGGGCGTACCATCTGCCCCAGGGGCCTGCGCCGCAGGCTCCTGGTTGTGGGGAAACGCGAGGTGGCGGGGTAATGAACAGCAGATTGACTGCGGTTGTCGAGCACGACGGAAAAGGGTATGTGGCTCTCTGCCCCGACGTGGACGTGGTCAGCCAGGGAGATACCGTGGACGAGGCAAGGGAAAGCCTTGCTGAGGCGCTGGAGTTGTTTTTCGAAACCGCGCCTCCCGAAGAAATTCAGCGGCGCTTGCGGGAAGAAGTCTATGTTACCCAGATCGAGGTAGCTGTTGGTTAAACTGCGTGTGGGGACCTTGCTGGCAATCAGCAGGTAGCCGGGTATTCCTCGGTCGGAATTTGAGTAAAGTACTGACTATCACTGATGGCCAACAAACCGATCAAGATTGCGATGACTCCTTCCCATCCGGGTTGTTTCGTGCGGGAGGAAGTGGTTGAGGCGCTGCGCTTGAGCGTATCCGGGGCGGCACGGATACTCGGCGTGCGCCGGGCTACCTTGTCGGATTTGCTCAACGGCAAGTCTTCGCTATCTCCGGAAATGGCCCTGCGGCTTGAAAAGGCCTTTGGCGTCAGCATGGACCTGTTGCTGAAAATGCAAGCCTGGCATGACACTGTGCGAATGCGTTCCAGAGCGGATGAAATCGTTGTCGAGCGCTACGAGCCCGCCTGACTGGAGGTAATGGAAAAAAGGCCGCATCATCCGATGCGGCCTTTTTGATGGAACGCTTCCGGCGGGACGCTTACAGCTCGTCGGGCGGCCAGGTGGGGGCGCGGTCGGTGACGGTGACGGCCCGCATGCCCTGGTAGAGGAACTTCTGCACGCGCTTGCCTTCGTAGGTTTCGGTCGTGTAGATGTTGCCCTCGGAGTCGGTGGCGATGCTGTGGGGGGCGAAGAACAGGCCGGGCTGGCGGCCGCCGTCGCCGAAGGTGTACAGCACTTCCATGGACTCGCGGTCGATGATGTAGATCTTGAAGTTCTGGCCGTCGGCGAGGTAGATGAACTCCTGCTCCTCATCGGGGGAGAAAGCGATATCCCAGGTGGAGCCCTGGGCCAGCGTCGCCGGTGAAATGATCACTTCCTCAACGTAGGTGCCATCGGTGCGGAAGACCTGGATGCGGTCGGCGCCGCGGTCGCAGACGTAGACGAGGCCGTCATTGGAAGGCTCGGCGCAGTGTACCGGGCCGCGGAACTGATCGGGGCCGGGAACGCCGGGGGTGTAGGTAACGTCGGTATTGTCGTCCGGGCGGTTGCCGTAGGCGCCCCAGTAGCGGAGGAAGTTGCCTTCCAGATCGACTACCGCAACCCGCTTGTGGGTGTAGCCGTCGGCGAAATACACCTCGCCGGCCTCGTCGTCAATGGCGATTTCGGCGATGCGGCCGAAGTGGGTTTCGCTGTTGCTGTCCACATCCTGGCCGGGAATGCCCACCTGGCGAACGAACTCGCCGTCCCGGGTGAAGACCAGGGCGTGCGAGTCGCCGCCGCCGTTGCCACCGATCCAGATATTGCCATCGGGAGCGACTTCAATACCGTGGTTGGATTCCGGCCACTGGTAGGGCGCGCCCTCCTCCGGCCCGCCCCAGGCGTTGATCAGATTGCCTTCCAGGTCGAATTCGAGGATGGGAGGCGCCGGGGTGCAGCATTCCGCCACACCGGCGTAGAGGCCGATTTCCTGCACCCGCATGAACTGGGATTCGGTGTTGCGGTGAACGATGAAGATATGGTCCCGTTCATCCACATCGACGCCAATGGTGTTGCCCTGCACCCAGTGGTTGGGCAGCGGCTTCGGCCAGAGCGGGTCGACGAGGAAGTGTGGCGCCATGACATCGTCGCTGGCGGCGATGGAGGGCGCTTGCAGATGGCTTTGACCGACCCACAACGCTGCCAGGGCGGCAGCCAGGACGAATCCGCCCAGCAGTTTGATCTTGGTCATTCCTGATCTCCTCTTGTATGAATTGGGCCTGTTTCTTGCGTAAGGAGCTTTCCCCGCAGGCTCCCGGTCAGGCATCGGCCTGATGCTAAGCGAGCGAAATCGATAACGCAACAGGTTTTGGTTTTCTCCAGCAATTCTCATTATGGCAGTGGGCGCGTTCAAATGGGTCATCCTGCGCGCAGTCGCAGGATCTCATTGCGTGGCCACTGCAAGAGATTCTGCGACTTCGCTTCGCTCCGCGCAGGATGACGGGTTGGGGTGCTCCGCGCGGGATGACGGGTGGGGTGGGGCGCGCCTTGCGGAGGGAAGGGGTGGGGTACTCCGCGCGGGATGAGCACGGTGGGAGATGACAGGGCGGGAGGTGGAATGTGCCGCCCGTGGCAGTATACTCACTCCCGAAAAAACTGGACGAGGGTGGTTTGTCATGAAACGTACCGGTCTGGCGGGGTTTGTGGCCGCAAGCGCAATGTTTGCGTGGCTGGCGCTGCTTCCATCCGCGGCATCGGCCCACGATATTCCGAGCCGGGTCACCGTGCATGCTTTCGTCAAGCCGGAAGGCAACCAGCTCACCGCCCTGCTGCGCATTCCCATGGAAGCCTTCGGCGAAATCAGCTTTCCCCTGCGCGGGCCCGGTTATCTGCAGATCAGCGAAGCCGACTTCGCCCTGCGCGACGCCGCCCGGGTGTACATCACCGAGTCCATGCTTTTCTTCGAAAACGGCGTGGAACTGACCGAGAAGAATCTCGGGGCGGTGCGGGTGTCGCTGCCTTCGAGCCGGGCCTTCACCGATTTTGAATCCGCCCTGGCCAATATCGAATCGCCGCCGCTGGACGACAGCGTCAACCTGTTCTGGCGCCAGGGCGTGCTCGATGTGATGGTGACTTATCCCATTGCATCGGAAGATTCCGATTTCTCGGTGGACCCGCGGCTAGGCACACTTTCCGACCAGACCACCACGGTATTGCGTTTCGTGCTGCCCGGCGGCGGCGAGCGGCTGTTCAACTATCTCGGCAATCCCGGGCTGGTGGAACTCGACCCGCGCTGGCATCAGGCCGCGCTGCGATTCATCATCATGGGTTTCTGGCACATCCTCGAGGGCATCGACCACCTGCTGTTCCTGTTCTGCCTCGTGGTCCCCCTGCGCAGCCTGCGCCATCTGATTCCGGTGGTTACCTCGTTCACCATCGCCCACTCCATCACCCTGATCGCATCCGCCATGGGAATCGCCCCCCGGGCGCTATGGTTCCCGCCGCTCATCGAGACGCTGATCGCCCTTTCCATCGTCTATATGGCATTCGAGAACATCGTCGGCTCGCGGCCGGAGCACCGCTGGATGGTCTCCTTCGGCTTCGGCCTCGTCCATGGCTTCGGCTTTTCCTTTCTCTTCAGCGAGACCCTGCAATTCGCAGGCGGGCATCTGATCTCTTCCCTGCTGGCCTTCAATGTCGGCGTCGAACTCGGGCAGTTGCTGATCCTGCTGCTGGTGATCCCGGTGCTCAATCTGACGTTCCGCTACCTGGTGGCGGAGCGAATCGGCTGTATCCTGCTGTCGGCGCTGCTCGCCCACAGCGCCTGGCACTGGATGCTCGAACGCGGCGCCCAGTTGCAGCAATTCACCTTCCAGTATCCGATACTGGATAACCTCTTCTTCGCCGCCCTGATGCGCTGGGGAATGTTGCTGATCATCGTGATCGGCTGTTTCTGGCTGACCTACGAACTATTCCGCCGCTTCAAACTGGTCCTGAGCTTCGCCGAGCTCGGAGAGTTTCGCGAATCGAAAGTGCGGGATTAAGGCTCGACAGGTTCCACCCGCCATGCAGCGCCGCAGACTTCCTATCGGCATACAGTCCTTCCAGAGGCTCCGGGGGGATTGCTACTATGTGAATGACCGTGGTGAGCCCATCAACCTGATCGGCGCCGTTTTGGCATAAAAAAGCGCAACCTCTTCGCCGTGCGCGCCGAGACTGTTTGAACCACAACCGTGTCCCCATGGCGCAGGTCGAATCCGCAGTGCATTGCTCCATGGATAGCGTTTGAAATTCACCCTCCCGGTAGTTTAAGATTGCGCGGTTTCTACGGCGCAGGCTCCTGGGGTGGGGCGGGGAAAGTATGTAATGCGACAAGAAAAACCACTTGACAGGGGAAAGTTCCAGTCATGCCATAATTTTGTCAGCCGAGCCGAGCCGAGCCGAGCCGAGCCGAGCCGAGCCGAGCCGAGCCGAGCCGAGCCGAGCCGAGCCGAGCCGAGCCATGAGGTTCCGGTCGTGGCGGCCGGCGGGCGCCTTCGCCGCGCTGGCCCTGCTGTTTTCGGCGGCGCCGGCCTTCGCGCAGCAGGTCGCCAGCCAGGCCGTCCTCGACCGCGTCACGATCGTTGAGGGCCAGACGCGCGGCTTCCAGATCTCCAACGTCACCTCGCGCCCGCGCTACCATGTCCACGTCA
>JAJEGU010000076.1 GCA_022819645.1 Pseudomonadales bacterium | reverse complement strand
CTCCATCCGTGGAGTTTTTCATTATCGCAAAACAAAAGCGTGGTTTTGTTTTGCTCCCGAATTCAATGGCTTACGCCATCGAATTCGGCGGCACTTCCATGTGCCGCAGGGAAGCTCTGACTTGATCAGAGCTTCCCTAGGTGACGGAGGGAAAGGCTGATGGTGTACTGGTTATCCGAATATCTGATGCGGCTCGACAGCAGTTTCGCGGTGCTGCAGTACATTACCGTGCGCGCGGCGTTCAGCGTCATCACGGCGCTGGTGGTTTCGCTGATTTTCGGCCCCATCATCATCGACCGGCTGAATCTCGCCCAGGTGGGCCAGGTGGTGCGGGATGACGGCCCCCAGACCCATTTCGAGAAAGCCGGCACGCCCACCATGGGCGGTGTGCTGATTCTGCTCAGCATCGCCGTGAGCACCCTGCTCTGGTCGGACTGGAGCAACCATTATGTCTGGATCGTGCTCGGGGTGACCCTGCTGTTCGGCGCCGTGGGCTTTGTCGACGACTACCGCAAGCTGATCCGCCGGGATCCCGCGGGCCTGCCCGCCCGCTGGAAGTATTTCTGGCAATCGGTGTTCGGTTTCGGCGGCGCGGTGGTGCTCTATCTGTCGGCGCCGGGCAGTATTGAAATCGAATACATCGTGCCCTTCTTCAAGGATGTGGCGCTGAATCTCGGCATTGTCTACATCATCATCAGCTATTTCATGATCGTGGGTTTCAGCAACGCGGTGAATCTCACCGACGGACTGGACGGCCTCGCCATCCTGCCCACGGTGCTGGTGGGCGGCGCCCTGGGCGTGATCGCCTATCTGGCGGGACACGCCGAGTTTTCCGCCTATCTCAATATTCCCCATGTGTCGGGATCCGGCGAGATCTCCATTTTCGCCGGCGCCCTGCTCGGGGCCGGGCTTGGCTTTCTCTGGTTCAACACCTATCCGGCCCAGGTCTTCATGGGAGATATCGGCGCCCTGGCGCTCGGCGCCGCGCTCGGCGTCATGGCGATCATTTCCCGCCATGAAATCGTGCTGTTCATCATGGGCGGGGTATTTGTGGTGGAGACTGCCTCGGTCATCATCCAGGTCGCCTCGTTCAAGCTGACGGGCAGGCGCATTTTCCGCATGGCGCCGCTGCACCATCATTTTGAACTCAAGGGCTGGCCCGAGCCCCGGGTGATCGTGCGCTTCTGGATCATCACCCTGATGCTGGTCCTGTTCGGGCTGGTCACCCTGAAGCTGCGCTGAGGTCCCGGGGATGATGATTGGCGCAGACAGCAGCAACCCGTCCAGCGTGATTGTCGGTCTCGGCGACACGGGGTTTTCCTGCGCCCGCTATTTCCTCAAGCGCCGGCGGCAGTTCCGGGTCGTGGACAGCCGCCCGCGGCCGCCGCGGCTGGCGGACCTGGAGCGGCTGCAGCCGGGAATCGAAATCGAACTCGGGGAATTCCGCGCCGACGGTCTGCTTGGCGCCCGGGAGCTTGTGGTGAGCCCCGGGGTCGATCTGCGCACTCCGGCCCTGGCCAAGGCGGTAGCCGCGGGCGTGCCGGTAAGCGGCGATATGGATATCTTTTCGCGGGAGGCGCGCGGCCCCATTGTTGCGGTGACCGGCTCCAATGGCAAAAGCACCGTGGTCGCCATGCTTGCCCGGATACTCGATGCCGCCGGCGTCAACTACGGCCTCGGCGGCAATCTCGATGGCGAGCGTTTCCGACCCGTACTCGAATTGCTCGAGGACGAGCGCAAGGACTGGTATGTGCTCGAGATGTCGAGTTTCCAGCTCGAAACCACCCGGCAACTGAATGCCGAAGTCGCCCTGATCCTCAATCTCAGCGCCGACCATCTCGACCGCTATGACAATCTGCAAGACTATGCCCGGGCCAAACAGCGGATCTTCCGCGGTTGTCGCGGCATCGTGCTGAACCGGGATGAGCCCTTGAGCCGCCCGCCCGAAGCCGCGGATGTTCCGGTGGTCAGTTACGGACTCGACGCGCCGGCCCCGGGACAGGCGGGACTGCTGCAACATCAGGATGAAGCCTGGCTCGCCATTGGCGATGAGCCGCTGCTGCCGGCGAGCGAGTTGAGGATTCGCGGCCGGCACAATGCGGCCAATGCCCTGGCGGCCCTGGCGCTGGCGCTGGCCATGGGTGTCCCGCGACTGGCGATGGTCGCCGGTCTGCGAAATTTTCCCGGCTTGCCACACCGCTGCCAGTGGCTGGCGAATATCGGGGGAGTCGATTGGTACAACGATTCCAAGGCCACCAATGTGGGCGCCTGCGCCGCCGCCGTGGCCAATCTTTGCGCAGACTGTGGCGGACAGGTGCTGCTCATCGCCGGCGGTCTGGGCAAGGGCGCCGATTTTTCCCCGCTGGCCCCCGTGGTGAAGGAATCGGCCAGGGCGGTGATACTGATCGGTCGCGACGCCGGTCGGATCGCTGCCGCCCTCGGCCCGGACGCCCCGGTGCGTTTCGCCGCGAGCCTGGAGCGGGCAGTGGCGGCCGCTCACCGGGAAGCGCTGCCCGGGGACGCGGTATTGCTGTCGCCGGCCTGCGCGAGCTATGACATGTTCCACAGCTTTCAGGCCCGGGGGGAAACCTTCATCCGTTGTGTGGAGGCCCTGCAATGATTGGCGCCGCAGCCGCAAACCGCCCCCGCATGGCCATGCGGCCCGACCGGGAGCCGAGGCCGGCGGCGGTGCTCGTGGTGGCCATGCTGCTGCTCGCCATTGGCCTGCTGATGATGACTTCGGCGTCGATTGAAATCGCCCAGAACCTTTACGGCGACTCGCTGTTTTTCATCAAGCGGCAATTGATTTTCGCCTCGCTCGGCGTGGGCGTGATGCTCTGCCTGATGGCGGTGCCGATACGGATCTGGAACAGCATGGGCTGGCTGTTGCTGCTCGCCTCCTACGCCCTGCTGGCGATCGTGCTGATCCCCGGCATCGGCCGCGAGGTCAACGGCTCCATGCGCTGGATCGATCTCGGCTTCGTTGCCGTGCAGCCTTCCGAGCCCGCCAAGGTTTTTCTGGTGATCTATCTCGCCTCCTATCTGGCCCGCCACCGGGACAGCGTCTGCAATAGCTGGCTGGGCATACTCGTGCCCCTGGTTCCGGTGGGTCTGGCGGTCATGCTGTTGCAGATGGAGCCCGACCACGGCGCCATGGCCATTGTGGCGCTTACCGCCCTGTGCCTGGTTTTCCTGGCTGGCGCCGGCATCTGGCGCATGCTGACCCTGATGCTGATGTCGGTGGCGGCCATCGCCGTGCTCGCCTGGACCCAGCCCTATGTGGTCCGACGCCTGACCGCATTTCTCGACCCCTGGGCGCCGGAGAACATTTTCGGCGCCGGTTATCAGTTGGGTCAGGCCCAGATCGCCTTTGGCCGCGGCGGGCTGTTTGGCGCCGGCCTCGGCAACAGCATCCAGAAAATCGATTTTCTGCCCGAGGCTCATAATGATTTCATCCTGGCGGTCATCGGCGAGGAACTCGGGCTTGCCGGGGTCGCCCTGGTGGTGGTGCTGTTCTGCCTGCTGGTCTGGTGCTGTTTTTCCATTGCCCTGCAAGCCCATGTGCGCGAGCGCTATTTCTCGGCCTTTCTGGCCTGGGGTCTCGGCCTGCTGCTGGCGGGGCAGGCCATGGTCAATATCGGCGTGAATCTCGGCCTGCTGCCCACCAAGGGACTGACCCTGCCATTCCTGAGTTATGGCGGGGCGAGTCTGATCGTCTGCTGCGGCATGATCGGGCTGCTGTTGCGGGTTCAGTACGAAACCGAATGCCTCTCCGGGCCACATGCCGGGCAGGGTCCGGGCCGGCGCCGGAGGCTGCCATGAACGGGCGGGCGCCAACCGTGCTGATCATGGCCGCCGGTACCGGCGGTCACGTGTTTCCCGCGCTTTGCATCGCCCGGGAATTGCAGCGGGCGGGGGTAAGCATTCACTGGCTCGGCACCTCGGCGGGCATGGAAAACAAACTGCTGCAGAACGAGAACTTTCCCTTTCACGCGATTGGCGCCAGCGGCCTGCGCGGCGCCGGTCCGCGGCGGCTGCTCATGGCGCCGGCCATGCTGTCGCGCGCGCTCTGGCGCTCGCTGCAGATTTTGCGCCAGTTGCGGCCAGATTGCCTGCTCGGCATGGGCGGCTATGTCACCGGCCCCGGCGCGCTTGCCGCCCGCCTGCTGCGGATTCCCGTGCTGATTCACGAACAGAACGCCGTGCCGGGGTTGACCAACCGGATTGTCCGCCGCTGGGCCCGGCGCATTTATGAGGCATTCCCAAAGACTTTTCCGCCTGATGAGCGGGTGGAATTCACCGGCAACCCGGTGCGCGAAGAAATCGCCGGGCTCGTCCATCGCCAGCGGCGGCGGCGCGGGGGGGCGCTGCGCCTGCTCGTGCTTGGCGGCAGCCAGGGCGCCGAGGCGCTGAATGCGCTGATTCCCGATCTGATCGCCGGCTGGCGGGGGGACCAGCCCCTCCAGGTGCTGCATCAGTGCGGCTTTTCCGCCATGGCCAGAACCCGCCGGCGCTATCAGAAACACAAGGTGGACCTGGACAGCCGGCACCGGCTGGTGGGCTTCATCCGGGAAATGGACGAGGCCTATTCCTGGGCCGACCTGGTGCTGTGCCGCTCCGGCGCAAGCACCGTGTCGGAAATCGCCGCCAGCGGCCTGCCGGCGATTTTCGTACCCTATCCGCATCACAGGGACCGGCAGCAATTGTTCAACGCCAGATGGCTCGCGGCCCGGCAGGCGGCGGAAATCGTTGAACAGTCGGAGCTGTCCGTCAAGCGCCTGCAACAGATTCTGCTGCGGCTGGACCGGGACCGGGACTGGCTGCTGGAAATGTCCCGCCGCGCCAGGGATATGGCGATTACCGACGCCGCCGAGCGAGTCGCCCGTTCTTGTCTGGCCTTCCTGCGGGAAACTCCACCACCGGCGCCAGCGCGCCAGGGACGGGAACCGGAGCGGGAATCCCCACGGGGAAAAGAACAGCCGGCGAAAGACAAGGCGGAACAAGTCCCATGATCGAGTCCGCCCCGAACCAGTACCCCCCCGGCATGCGCCGGATCCGGACGATTCACTTTATCGGCATCGGCGGGGCCGGCATGTGCGGAATCGCCGAAGTGCTTTTCAATCAGGGCTATGTGGTGACGGGCTCGGACCTGCGCGAATCCACGGTGACCGCGCGGCTGGCGCATTTGGGCGTGCGGATTTTCACCGGCCACGACGCCGCCCATGTCAGCGACGCCGACGTGGTGGTCTACTCCTCCGCCGTGCCCGAGGGCAATCCCGAACTGCTGGCGGCTTCCCGTGCCGGCAAGCCCTTGATTCCCCGGGCCGAAATGCTGGCGGAACTGATGCGCTACCGGCACTCCATCGCCGTGGCGGGAACCCACGGCAAGACCACCACCACCAGCCTCGTGGCTTCGGTGCTCGCCGAGGCCGGTCTCGATCCCACCTTCATCATCGGCGGCGTGCTCAACAGCGCCGGCAGCAATGCCCGCCTCGGGGAAAGCCGATATCTCGTCGCCGAAGCCGACGAAAGCGACGCCTCCTTTCTCCATCTGCAACCGTTGGTCGCCGTGGTTACCAATATCGAAGCCGACCACATGGCCACCTATGGCGGTGATTTCGAAAATCTGAAGCAATACTTCGTGAACTTTCTCCACAACCTGCCTTTCCATGGCCTGGCCGTGCTGTGTATCGACGATCCCGCCATACGGGAAATACTGCCGCGGATTTCCCGCCCGGTGATCACTTTTGGATTCCACTCCCGGGCGGACTACCGTATCGGTAAATTGCGTCAGCGGGGCCGCCGGATCCGTTTTGAGCTGAGCCGTCCCGAAGGCCGGCCGCCGCTTGCCATGGAATTGCAGATGCCGGGCCGCCACAATGCGCTGAATGCCGCGGCGGCGGTGGCGGTGGCCAGCGACGAGGGCGTGGATGACGATCACATCCGCGCCGGCATCTCCGGATTCAGCGGCGTCGGGCGCCGCTTTGAGCCGCTTGGCGAGTTTCCCGTGCCCGGCGGCGCGGTGAGCCTGATCGATGACTACGGTCATCATCCCACCGAGCTTGAAGTCACCGTTGCCGCCCTGCGGGCCGGCTGGCCCGAGCGCCGGCTAGTGATGATTTTCCAGCCGCACCGGTACAGCCGCACCCGGGACCTGTACGAGGATTTCGTGAGGGTGCTGACCCGGGTGGACGTGTTGCTGCTGCTCGAAGTGTACAGCGCCGGGGAACAGCCGCTGCCCGGCGCCGATTCCCGTTCGCTGTGCGGCTCCATCAGGCGGTTTGGCCGGGTCGATCCCATTCATGTGGCCCGGGACGATCAACTGCGACCGCTGCTGATGGGTCTGCTGCGGCCAGGCGATATCGTGCTGACCCAGGGCGCCGGCAATGTGGGCACCCTGGCGCGCCAACTGGCGGAGGAAGGTTTCCTCCCCGGTGGGGAGAACGCCCGGGAAGGGAGTGAATCATGAAGCCGCGTCAGTTACCGGAGAGCGTCATCGGGCTGGGCCGGATAGCCGTGCTCATGGGAGGCGACTCCCCCGAGCGGGAAATTTCCCTGCGCAGCGGCCAGGCCGCCTGGGAAAGCCTGCAACGCCTGGGGCTGCCCGCGGTCCGCATCGACGCCGGCCGCGATGTGGCGGAACGACTTGCCGCCGAGCGGGCGGACTTCGTCATCATCATGCTCCATGGCCGCGGCGGCGAGGACGGCGCCGTCCAGGGATTGCTCGAAGTCCTCGGCCTGCCCTACAGCGGCAGCGGCGTGCTTGCGTCGGCGCTGGCCATGGACAAGATCAAGAGCAAGCGGCTCTGGCGTGAAGCCGGCCTGGCCACGCCGGATTTTCTGGAACTCGCCGCCGACACCGACTGGGAAGCCGCCATGGCCGGACTCGGCCCCGCCGTGGTCAAGCCCGTTGCCGGCGGTTCCAGCCTGGGTGTGGATATCGTCCACGACGCCGCGGCGCTTGAGCGGCAGTTCCGGGCCGCGGCGGCTTTCGATTCCCCGGTCATGGCCGAGACATACATACAGGGCAGGGAATTTTCCGTGGGTGTCCTGCAGGATGACGTGCTGCCCGCGGTGGAGTTGCGAACCCGGCGCAGGTTTTTCGACTATCAGGCGAAATACGAAGACCGGGATACCGAATATCTTTGCCCGGCGGATCTGCCGCAGGCCAGGCGCGAAGAGTTGCAGTCCCTGGCCCGCCATGCCTGCCACGTCCTGGGTTGCCGGGGGCTGGCGCGGGTCGATCTGATGCAGGATCGGGAAGAAAGCTTCTTCCTGCTGGAAGTGAACACGGTTCCGGGAATGACCGGACACAGCATTATTCCCATGGCGGCAAGCCGCCTGGGAAGGAGTTACGACGATCTCATGGTGCAGATTCTCGAATGCGAAGCGGGAGCGATCCGCTAATGGGCAAATCCCGCGGCAGGGCCGGCCGGGAAAGCTTCTTCCTCCGCCTGCTGTTGACGATTCCCCTGCTGGGCGCCGGCGTGTTCGCCTGGCGGCACTGGGATGCGCTGGAGCCGTTCCTCAATCCGCCGCTGTCCCGTGTCGAGATACACGGCGAGCTGCGGCGGCTGGAAGAAGGCGAGATCCGCGCCGTGCTCGAACCCTACGCTGGAGTCGGCTTTTTCGAACTCGATCTGGAACAGTTGCGGGAACAGCTCGAAAGCCTGCAATGGGTCGCCACCGCGGCGGCGGGCCGGCGCTGGCCGGATACGCTCAGCGTGCGAATCAGCGAAGAGGCGGTCATCGCCCGCTGGGGGGAAGATCGCCTGATTACCCAGCGTGGCCGGCTGATCGCGCCGGATTCCGCGGCCATCGATGTGGCCCTGCCGCTACTCGACGGCCCGCCGGATTCGCAGTTCGAGGTCATGCGGCAGTATCAGCGCCTCAACCAGCTCCTGTATCCCGCCGGCCTGCGCCTGGGCGGATTGCATGTCAGCCCCCGGCAAAGCTGGCGCCTGCAACTGAACGGCGTCACCGAGGTGGTGCTCGGCAGCGAGGATCTGGTCAACCGGTTGCAGCGCTATGTGGACTTTTACCTGGACCTGCCGGAAACCGAGCGGCTGCGGCACGAAGTCGCCGACCTGCGCTACGGCAGCCGATTCAGCATCAGAATGCGCGAAGCGGAATCCGGCGCCGGCGAAATCGCGCGGCGCTGACCGGAAAGGGATTGAGAGGAAACATGAACGAAACCGCAGGCAGGCACGGCAGGACAATCGTCGGGCTCGACATCGGCACCACCAAGGTGGCGGCGCTGGTGGGCGAAGTTTCCGATCAGGGCGAGTTGAATGTCATCGGCATGGGCAGCCATCCCTCCCTCGGGCTGAAAAAAGGCGTGGTGGTGGACATCGAATCCACCGTCATTTCCATCCAGCGGGCGGTGGAAGCGGCGCAAGCGGAGACTGGCCACCCGATCCACTCGGTGTACGCGGGGATCGCCGGCAGCCATGTGCGAAGCATGAATTCCAGCGGCGTGGTTTCGATTCGCGATGGCGAGGTAAGCCGGGCCGATGTGGACCGGGTGAACGATTCGGCCCGGGCGGTGGAAATCCCGTCCGACGAGCGCATTCTTCACGTGGTGCCCCAGGACTACACGATCAATTCCCAGAGCGGCGTCAAGGAGCCGCTGGGCATGTCCGGCTCCCGCCTCGAAGTGCGGGCGCATCTGGTCACCGCCGCGGTAAACGCCATCCAGAATGTCGAAAAATGCATCCGCCGCTGCAATCTGGAAATCGAGCAGCTCGTGCTTGAGCAGATCGCCTCGGCGGAAGCGGTATTGACTCCCGATGAAAAGGAGCTTGGCGTCTGTCTCGTGGACATCGGCGGCGGCACCACGGACATCGCCATCTTCACCTCGGATGCGCTGCAATACACCGGCGTCATTCCCATCGCCGGCGACCAGGTTACCAGTGATATCGCCACCGCCCTGCGCACGCCGCGGCAGAACGCCAACCAGCTCAAGATCAAGTACGGCAGCGCCCTGGTGCAACTGACCCAGCCCGAGGAGACCATAGAGGTTCCCAGCGTCGGCGATCGCGCGCCGCGGCAGTTATCCCAGCAGAATCTGGCGGAAGTGGTGGAGCCCAGGTACGAGGAGCTGTTTTCCCTGGTGCAGCAGCAGCTTTCGGAGAGCAATATGGAGAAGCTGCTCGCGGCGGGCATCGTCCTCACCGGAGGCTCGGCCAGGATACCCGGCGCGGTGGAGCTCGCCGAGGAGGTATTGCACCAGCCGGTTCGCGTGGGAACGCCTCAGAAAGTCAAGGGACGTGCCGATATAGTAAACAATCCGATCCACTCCACGGGGGTCGGGCTGTTGCTGTATGGAATGAAGTATCTGGAAGAACTGGGCAGCCAGACGGACCGGTCGGAAGAAAAACAGGAAGCAGGCGGGTTTCTCGCCTCCACCCGGCGGTTTTTCCGGCGATTTGCATAGAGGCGGCCGGCAATTGAAAGAACAGAACAGTCTGCGCCCGATGTCAAGTCAGGCACGCAGTCAGGAGTCAGGAGCAAGGTAATGAGTGACGAAACATTCGAGATTATCGAGGGACCCATGCACAAGGCGAACATCAAGGTGATCGGCGTAGGCGGGGCTGGCGGCAATGCCGTGCAGCACATGATCGAGCGTAATGTGGATGGCGTCGAATATCACTGCGCCAATACCGACGCCCAGGCCCTTGGCCTGCTCGGCCTGAGCAACAAGCTCCAGCTCGGCAGCAAGGTTACCCGCGGCCTCGGCGCCGGCGCCGACCCGGAGGTGGGGCGCAAGGCGGCCCTTGAGGACCACGAGCAGATCCGCGAAATCCTCCAGGGCGCCGACATGGTGTTCATCGCCGCGGGAATGGGCGGCGGCACCGGCACCGGCGCGGCGCCGGTGATCGCCGAAGCCGCCAGGGACCTGGGCATCCTCACCGTGGCCATCGTCAACAAGCCCTTTCCCTTCGAGCAGCGCAAGCGAATCACCCTGGCGGAAAAGGGCGTGGTCAGTCTCGCCGAGCACGTGGATTCGCTGATCATCGTCCCCAATGCCAAGTTGCTCGAGGTGCTGCCGCCGGACACCACCATCGTCAACGCCTTCGCCGCCGCCAACGATGTCCTGCTCGATGCGGTGAAAGGCATTTCCGACATCATCACCAAGCCGGGCCATATCAATGTGGATTTCGCCGATGTGAAAACCGTCATGTCCAGGCGCGGCATGGCGATGATGGGCACCGGCGTCGCCTCCAGGGACGACCCCAATCCAGGCGCTGCCGCCGCCCGGGCGGCGATTTCGAGCCCGCTGCTGGAAAATGTCGATATCAGCAGCGCCGGCGGACTGCTGATGAACATCACCGGCGGAGAACATCTGACCCTCAATGACATGCAGGCCGTGGGCAATGTCGCCAAGGAAGTTTGCAGTCTTGAGGACGACATGCTGATCTCCGGCATGGTGGTGGACCCGGAACTCGGCGACAAGGTCCAGGTTACCCTGGTCGCCACCGGATTGTATGGCGATGCCTTCCGGGCGAGACAGGAGGCCGAACCGGAACAGCTTGTTCAAGGAAACAATGTGACCAGCCCGCGGCCGGAGCCCCACTTCACCCCGCGACGCCCCATGCGCGCCGGAACAGGCGCCGGCGGCCGGCAGAATGTGCGCGAAGCCGAATCCGGCCAGCCCGCCCGGCACAAGACCCAGGCGCCCCGGGAAAGCGGCGGCGGACAGCCGGCTGCCATCGAACCGGCGGCCGTGAAGAAGGCCGCCAACGACAGCCAGCCCCTGGATTACCTGGATATTCCGGCATTTCTGCGGAAGAATGTGGATTGAAGCGGAGCCGCACTGGTCTGCAGTGGGAGGCCGTTGCAAAATAAAAACCTGCCGGTTGCGCTATTCCTTGGGCAGCAGGCCATAGTCTGGTAGCATTCCGCCTAACCGAAGCTGGGCCAGGTAACCCATGCTCAAGCAGCGCACCCTGAAAAATGCGATTCGCGCCACTGGCGTGGGTCTGCACACCGGCAACAAGGTCAGCCTGTCCTTGCAGCCGGCGCCGGCGCATACCGGCATCGTATTCCGCCGGGTGGACCTCGACCCGGTGGTGGAAATCCCCGCCCGGGCCGGCAATGTGGGCGACACCACCCTGTCCACCACACTGGTGATGGACGATGTCCGGGTCGCCACCATCGAGCATCTGATGTCGGCGCTGTGTGGCCTCGGCATCGACAATGCCCTTATCGATGTGGACGCACCGGAAATTCCCATCATGGACGGCAGCGCCGGGCCATTCGTCTTCCTCATCCAGTCCGCCGGTATCGAAGAACAGGCCGCGAGCAAGAGTTTCATCCGCATCAAGAAACCCGTCTGCCTGCGCCAGGGCGACAAGTCGGTGAGCCTTGAGCCATTCGACGGTTTCAAGGTCAGCTACACACTGCTTTATGACCATCCGGTTTATCGCAAGTACACCAAATCCGCCACCGTGGATTTTTCCAGCACTTCTTTCGTGAAGGAAGTTTCCCGGGCCCGCACTTTCGGCTTCATGCACGAGTTCGAGGAGTTGCGCAACCGCAATCTCGCCCTCGGCGCAAGCATGGACAACGCCATTGCCGTGGGCGACTACAAGGTGCTCAACGAGGATGGTCTGCGCTACGAGGACGAATTCGTCAAGCACAAGATTCTCGATTCCATCGGCGACCTCTACCTGCTCGGCAACAGCCTGCTCGGCGCCTTCAAGGGATACAAATCCGGGCACGCGCTGAACAACGCCCTGTTGCGAACGCTGGAAGTGACCGACGATGCCTGGGAAATCATTTGCTTTGAAAAGGAAGCCAACGTCCCCATCTCCTACGTCAGGCCCGTACTAGCCGCCTGATTGATGAAACTTCTCAGCAAGATCTTTGGCAGCAGCAATTCGCGCAAGCTGAAACGCATGCGCAGGACGGTGGCCGCAATCAACCGGCTCGAACCCGAATACGAGGCCAGGACCGACGAGGAACTGCGCGCGGGCACCGATAGCCTGCGCGACCGGCTCGGCCAGGGAGAAACCCTGGAAAGCCTTTTGCCCGAGGCCTTCGCCGCGGTTCGCGAGGCGGGCAAGCGCAGCCTCGGAATGCGCCATTTCGATGTGCAGTTGATCGGCGGCATGGTGCTGCACGAGGGCTCCATCGCCGAAATGCGCACCGGGGAAGGCAAGACCCTCGTGGCGACCCTGCCGGCCTACCTCAACGCTCTCACCGGCAACGGCGTGCACATCGTCACGGTCAACGAATATCTCGCCGAGCGCGACGCCAACTGGATGCGCCCCATCTACGAATTTCTCGACCTCAGCGTGGGCGTGGTCAAGGCCGGCACTACGGTGCAGGAAAAGCAGGCCGCCTACGGCTGCTCCATCACCTACGGCACCAACAACGAATTCGGCTTCGATTATCTCCGGGACAACATGGCCTTCCGCCTCGAAGACCGCATGCAGAAGCCGCTGAATTTCGCCATCGTAGACGAGGTGGACTCGATTCTCATCGACGAGGCGCGAACGCCCCTGATCATTTCCGGCGCCGCCGAAGACAGCTCCCAGCTCTACCAGGACATCAACAAGCTGATTCCCCGATTGAAGCGCGGAACCCGGGTGGAAAAATCCAGGCTTGAAATGATGGACCGGAACTTCGTCGCCGAGGAAAGCGGCCATTTCACCGTGGACGAAAAAACCCGCCAGGTGGAACTTACCGAGTCAGGCCACGCCCATGTGGAGGAACTGCTCGTCAGCCGCAAGCTGCTCGCTCCCGGGGATTCGCTGTACGCCGCCACCAACCTGACCCTGCTGCACCACATGCACGCCGCGCTCAAGGCCCATCATCTGTTCCAGAAAGACGTGCAATACATCGTCCAGGACCAGCGCATCGTGCTCATCGACGAGCACACCGGCCGCACCATGGAAGGCAGGCGATTGTCCGAAGGCCTGCACCAGGCGCTTGAAGCCAAGGAGCGGCTGCCGATCCAGAGCGAAAGCCAGACCCTGGCCTCCACCACATTCCAGAATTACTTCCGCCTGTACAACAAGCTCGCCGGCATGACCGGCACCGCCGATACCGAAGCCTTTGAATTCAACCAGATCTACGGGCTAGACGTGGTGGTCATCCCCACCAATGCGCCCATGATCCGCATCGACGACAACGACCTGATCTACCTCACCATGGAAGAGAAATTCGAAGCCGTGGTAAAGGACATCACCGAGATCAGCGGCAATGGCGCGCCGGTGCTCGTGGGGACGGCTTCCATTGAAAACTCCGAGCTGCTTTCCCGCTTCCTGAAAAAGAACGGCATCAGGCACGAAGTACTCAACGCGAAATTCCACGAAAAGGAAGCCCACATCATCGCCCAGGCCGGCCGCCCCGGCGCCGTGACCATCGCCACCAATATGGCCGGCCGCGGCACCGACATCGTGCTCGGCGGCAAGTGGGAGGCGGAAGTCGAGACGCTTGCCGCGCCCAGCGAGGCCCAAGTCGCGCGCATTCGCGAAGAATGGCGGGAGCGCCATGACCAGGTGCTTGCCGCCGGCGGACTGCATATCGTCGGCACCGAGCGTCATGAATCCCGCCGCATCGACAATCAGCTCCGGGGCCGCGCCGGCCGCCAGGGCGACCCGGGCCATTCCCGCTTCTACCTGTCCATGGAAGACGACCTGATGCGGATTTTCGCCGGGGAAGGGGTCAAGAATTTCATGCGCAAGCTCGGCATGCAACACGGTGAAGCCATCGAAGCCGGCATGGTCACCCGCTCCATCGAAAAAGCCCAGCGCAAGGTGGAAGGCCGCAATTTCGACATACGCAAGCAATTGCTTGAGTATGACAATGTCGCCAACGACCAGCGCACCATCATCTACCGCCAGCGCAATGAGCTGATGAGCAACGAGGACGTTTCGGAAATGCTCGATGGCATGCGCGAGGAAGTCGTGGTCCAGTTGGTGGACCGTTTCATCCCGCCGCAAAGCATTCCCGAACAGTGGGACCTGGAAGGGCTGGAAAACGCCATTGAAGCCGAGTTCCGCAGCAAGCTGCCGGTGCGCGTCTGGCTCGACGAGGACGAAAGCCTCCACGAGCATCAGCTCAAGGAAAAGATCAGCGGCAAGCTCGGCGAGGAATACATCGCCAAGTGCGCGGTGGTGGGCGACAAGATGCGGTTGTTTGAGAAGCAGATCATGCTGCAGATTCTCGACACCTTGTGGAAGGAGCATCTGGCGACCATGGATCATCTGCGCCAGGGAATCTTCCTGCGCAGCTACGGCGGCAAGAATCCGCGCCAGGAATACAAGCGGGAAGCCTTTTCCCTGTTCCAGGACCTGCTGTCGAATTTCCAGTTCGAAGTCGTCAAGATGCTGAGCCAGGTGAGCATTCGCCAGGAAGACGAAGTCGCCGCCATCGAGCGGCGGCGGCAGGAACAGGCGGCGCGGGAGCGGATGAATTTCCAGCACCAGAGCGTATCCGCACTCGGCGGCGCCGCGCAAGCTTCTCCCGCGGCGCGGCAGCCACAGCCACTTCCAGCATCCGGCCAGCCTCAACTCCGGCCCCAGCCGCAACAGCAATTGCAGCCCCAGCCTTTCGTCCGCGAAGTACCCAAGGTGGGCCGCAATGCGCCCTGCCCCTGCGGTTCCGGCAAGAAATACAAAAACTGCTGTGGCCGTATCCGCTGACCCCGTCCTGCAGCCGGGACCCATTCCGGGCGTACCGGGCGTGAGACTGGCGGGGGTTCGGGCGGGCATCCGCTACCCGGACCGGCTGGACCTGGTCGCCGTGGAACTTGCCGGAGGCAGCGAGACCTGCGCGGTATTCACCCAAAACGCCTTTTGCGCCGCCCCGGTGGAAATCGCCCGCCGCCATCTCGGCGCCGCAAGCCCGCGTTACCTGCTGATCAATGCCGGCAACGCCAATGCCGGCACCGGCGGCGCCGGGCGCGAGGCGGCGCTGGCCTGTTGCCGCGCCCTGGCGCGGCAGCGCGGCGTTTCCCCGGAACAGGTGCTGCCCTTTTCCACCGGCGTCATCGGCGAAGCGCTGCCGGTGGACAGCATCGGCAAGGCCCTGCCGCAACTGCTGTCCCGGCTCGACGCCGAGGCCTGGCCCGATGCCGCAAGGGGCATACTCACCACCGACACCGAAGCCAAATCCGCCTGGGCCGAACTGGATGTCAATGGTAACAGTGTACGCATCGCAGGCTTTGCCAAGGGCGCGGGGATGATTCGCCCCGATATGGCCACCATGCTCGCCTTTGTCTTCACCGACGCCGGGCTGAGCCGCAGCCAGTTGGATGCGCTGCTGCGCGAGCAGGTAAAACACAGCTTCAACCGCATCACCGTGGACGGCGACACTTCCACCAATGACGCCTGCCTGCTCTGTGCCACCGGCGCCGGCCCGAAGCTTGCGGAAAGCGACGGGTCAAACTGGAACCGGTTTCGCGAAGCATTGGGGCAGGTATTCCGGCATCTGGCCCAGGCCATCATCCGCGATGCCGAAGGCGCCGGCAAATTCATCACCGTGCGGGTCAGCGAAGGCGGCAGCAGCCGCGAATGTCTGCAAGTGGCCTATGCCGTGGCGGAGTCGCCCCTGGTGAAGACCGCCTGCTTCGCATCGGACCCGAACTGGGGCCGGATTCTGGCCGCGGTGGGCCGGGCCGGCGTGGAAAACCTCGATCCCGGCGGTCTTCGCATCCTCCTCGGTAGCGTACCCGTGGTAGCCCATGGCGAACTGCACGAGAACTACTCGGAAGAAGCCGGACTTGCCGCCATGGCCGGAACCGACATTGAAATCGATATCCGTCTCGGCCGGGGTGACTGCGAGGAAACCGTCTGGACCTCGGACCTGAGCCACGAATACGTGCGAATCAATGCCGACTACCGGACCTGAACCCGAAAACAGATCAGCCGGGCTGAAAATGAACGGTTCTCCGGTGCATGTCATGGTGGCGGTGGTTCGCAATCACCAGGACCGGACCCTGGTCGCCTTGCGCGGGAAGGACAGCCACCAGGGCGGGCTGTGGGAGTTTCCCGGCGGCAAGCGCGAAGCGGGAGAGTCTCCCCTGCAGGCCCTGCACCGGGAATTGCATGAGGAAACCGGGCTCAGGCCGCTTGCCAGCCATCCCCTTTGCCGGGTGAAACATCGTTACAGCGACAAGCATGTCCTGCTCGATGTGCATCTGGTAAGCCGCTGGTCCGGCGAGGCCCGCGGCAGGGAAGGACAGCAGATTGCCTGGCGGGAGCGGCATGACCTGCGCGAGGCCGACTTTCCCGCCGCCAATACCCCCATCGTGCGCTTGCTGCGATTACCCCCCGCCTTGTCGATAACGCCGCAAATGCCTGCTGAAAAGGACTTTCTCGCATTGCTGCGCAGGCAGATCGAAAGCGACCGGGAACTGATTCAGGTGCGCCAGCCCCAATTGTCGCCAGAACTGTATCGGCGCTGGTTCGAGGCGGCGCTGGAACTGGCCGCCGGAAGCTCAACGCATCTGCTGTTCAACAATCCGCCCGGGCACTACGACCCCGCCTGGAGCGGCTGCGGCTTCCATGCTTCCGGTCGAGTACTGGCGCAACTGCAAGCGCGCCCGGTTCCCGGGGGGCAATGGTTCAGCGCTTCCTGTCATTCCCTGGCGGAACTGCGCCGGGCGGAAGCCCTGGGTGTGGATTTCGCCCTGCTCTCACCAGTGGCGGCCACGGGCAAGTATGCCCCCGGGGAATTGCTTGGCTGGCGAGGATTTCGCCGTCTGGCGGACCAGGTCGAGTTGCCGGTTTTCGCCCTGGGCGGCCTGCATCCGGCCCAGGCCATGCTGGCCAGAAGCCATGGCGCTTTCGGCCTGGCGGGGATTCGAAATTTCTGCGATTGAAGTTATTGCAGGGATTCGGAATCGGGTTTTTCCGGAGCAGGGCCGGCTTCGCCGGGAACGCGGTAGTTTTCGGCAGCCCACTCGCCCAGATCGATCAGTTGGCAGCGCTGGCTGCAGAAAGGACGGTACCGGCTTGCCCGGGTCCAGGGGACATTCTTGCCGCAGTTCGGGCAGTTTATGGAATCCGGTTCTTCACTCATGGACAACTTCCCTCCGTCATTCTGCGCGAAGCGAAGCGCAGTCGCAGAATCTCCTCGGGAGGCCACTGCATGAGATTCTGCGACTACGCGCAGAATGACAGTCAAACAAACGCGCAATATGGCATACGCCGTTATTCATGGAACTTCGCCAGTTCCAGATAAAGCCGGTGCAAGCTCTGCACCCGGGCGGACAATGCGTCCTCTTCGGCTTCGTTGTCGATGATGTCGGCGGCGGCGGCAAGGCGCTGGTCGCGGGGCGTCTGGGTATCGATGATCGCCTCGATGGTGGCGCGGTCGCCGCCGTCGCGCAACAGGCTGCGCCGCAACTGGGTGTTCCGGGAGACATCCACCACCAGCACCCGGTCAATGAGTCGCCGCTGGCCGGTTTCCAGCAGCAGGGGCGAGACCAGCATGCAGTAAGCGGACCGCGAACCGTCGATTTGCCGCCGCAGGCGCTCGCCGATGAGCGGATGCAGCAGGTCTTCGAGCCACTTGCGCTCGCCACTGTCGTCAAAGACCAGTCGCCGCAGCCGGGGCCGGTCCAGTATTCCCGAGGCCATGAGTATTTCCGGTCCATGGCGCTCCCGGATGGCGTCCAGCGCCGGACTCGGCGGCTCGACGACTTCCCGGGCTGCCGTATCGGCGTCGAAAACGTCGACCCCAAGCCCGGCGAATATTCTTGCCACGGTGCTTTTGCCGCTGCCGATGCCGCCGGTGAGCCCTACCCTGAATCCCATCTCCGGGCGCGCTCAGCCGAGCAGGCCCGCCAGACGGTCGGGCCCGGCGAGCATTACCAGAAAGCCGGCAGCCGCCAGAAAGGGGCCGAACGGCAGGGGCTGGGACCAGGAGCGGCCCCGGACTAGCACCAGCGCCATTCCCCAGACCGCCCCGGTCACCGAGGAAACCAGCACGATGAAGGGCAGCGCGGTCCAGCCCAGCCAGGCGCAGATGGCGGCAAGCAGCTTGAAGTCGCCCCGGGCCATGCCTTCCTTGCCGGTGAGCAGGTGGTAGGCGTAATGAAATCCGCCAAGTAGCAGGTATCCGGCGGCGGCGCCGATGATGGCGTCGGTGGCGCTGGTTTCCAGCAGGTCGGGAAACAGGGCGTGGATCAGCAATCCGAGCCAGAGCAGGGGCAGGGTCAGTATGTCCGGCAGCAACTGGTTTTCGTAGTCGATCAGCGCCAGGGCCAGCAACACATAGCTGAATCCGATCAGCGCCAGGCTGAGCCAGCCCGCGCCGTACCCCAGCGCCAGCAGGCCGGCCAGCGCCCCGCAAAGCAATTCCACCAGGGGATAGCGCAGGGGAATCGCCTCGCTGCATTCCGCGCACTTGCCCCGCAGCAGCAGATAGCTGAATACCGGAATCAACTGCCAGGGCTTGATCCCGCATTGGCACTTCGGGCAATGGGAGCGGGGCCGCACGAGGTTGAAAGGCCTGCCGGCGGCGTCGTGTGGGTCCCGCAGCAGGCCGAGGTAATGCCGCGTCTCGATCTGCCACTGCCGGTTGAGCATGATGGGCAGCCGATAGACCACCACATTGAGAAAGCTGCCGGCCAGCAGGCCGAACAGCAGGAACACGATGAAAGCCTGGCTGGGAGAAGCGCTGAGAAATTGCGGTAAATTCATGTGCCGCCGAGAGTCAAAGAACCGAGCCGAGCCGGAAAATTGGCAGGTACATGGCAACCATCAGCCCGCCAACAAGGAGGCCAAGCAGCGCCATTATAAAGGGCTCAAGCAGGGCCGTTAAGCGGTCCACGCGGGATTCCACGTCTTCCTCGAAGAAAATGGCGCAGCGGTCGAGCATGTCGTCGAGTGCGCCGGACTCCTCGCCGATGTCAACGAGCTGCTCGAGCATGGGTGGAAACAGGCGCGCCCCGCGAATCGCCCCGGCCAGGGACTGACCATTGCGGACCTCCTCGCCAATGGTCCGCACGGCCTCGGCATAGACCACATTGCCCGCCGCTTCGGCGACGGACTCCAGCGCCTCGGTGAGCGGCGCGCCGGCGCGAAACAAGGTGGCCAGGGTGCGGGCGATGCGGGCGATGGCGGCATTCCGCAGCAGGGGGCCGAAAACCGGCAGGCGCAGCAGCGCGCGCTGGCACAGGGCGGCAAACCGCGGCGAACGGCGCGGCAGGTGGACCAGCAATCCCGCGGCGAGCATTGCCATGGCGCCTGCGGTATGCCAGTGGGCCAGCGCCAGATCCGAAAGCCGCAGTACAAGCAGTGTGAAGCCGGGCAACTTCGCGTTGAAGCCGGCAAAGGTTTCGGCAAAGGTAGGGACGACCCGGGTCAGCAGCAGTCCCGTCACCACGATGGCGACGCAAACCACCGCCACGGGATAGGTCAACGCCTTGCGAATCTTTGCCTTGAGTCGTTCCGACTTTTCCCGATAGCCGGCGAGCCGGTCGAGCATGGTTTCCAGGGTGCCCGAGCTTTCCCCCGCGGCCACCAGGCTGCAATAGAGCGAATCGAACTGTTTCGGCCGCCGGGCCAGGCTGTCGGCCAGCCCATGGCCGCCGGCCACATCGTCCCGCAGCTTGCGGATCATTTCTCCCATGGCGGCATTGCCGGTGCTGCCGGCCATGACATTGAGCGATTGCACCAGGGGAATCGCCGAGCGAACCATGGTCGCCAGTTGCCGGGTGAAAATCGCAATGTCGCCGGGGCGGATCCGTTCCCGGCCGCCGAACAGGGGCTTTGGTTTGCGCCGCACGGTTTGCGGCCGGATTCCCTGCCGTCGCAGCCTCGCCTTGGCCAGGGCCAGGCTGGCTTCGCTGATTTCTCCCCCGGCGGGTTTGCCCTGGCGGTCGGTTCCCCGCCAGATGAATGCCACGCTTGTCTTCATTGTCCGCCGGCCCCCGGAGTCCAGGTTACCCGGTTGACTTCGTCCAGACTGGTGAGGCCGGCGGCGGCTCTTGCCAGCGCCGTCCGTCGCAGGTCCTCATGGCCTTCGGTTTCGGCCTGGGCGGCGATATCCAGGGCGTTGCCGTCGCCCATGATGACCCGGGCCAACTCATTGCTCACCGGCAGCATCTCGTAAATGCCCACCCGGCCCCGGTAGCCGCCCTTGCAATGCTCGCAGCCCCGGGCGCCATGGAGTTGCAGGCTGTCGATTTCGGTTTCCAGGAATCCCGCCTGGAGCAGGGCGTCCCTGGGCAGGCGCAGTGGCTGGCGGCAATGGCCGCAGAGCTTTCGCGCCAGCCGCTGGGCGATAATGAGCCGCACCGAAGTCGCCAGATTGAATGGGGGGATGCCCATGTTCCTGAGCCGGGTCAGGGTTTCCCCGGCGCTGTTGGTATGCAGGGTGGAAAGCACGAGATGGCCGGTCTGGGCGGCCTTTACGGCGATGGCGGCGGTTTCCAGGTCGCGGATTTCCCCCACCATGAGCACATCCGGGTCCTGCCGCAGAAAGGCCCGCAGGCAGGCCGCGAAATCGAGGCCGATGCGATCGTTGACGGCGACCTGGTTCACGCCTTCGAGATTGATCTCCACCGGGTCTTCCGCCGTGGCGATATTGCGTTCCGTCGTATTGAGCAGACGCAGGCCGGCATAGAGCGTTACCGTCTTGCCGCTTCCCGTGGGGCCGGTGACGAGAATCATTCCCTGGCTCGCCCTGAGGGCCGACTCGAAATGTTCACGCTGGGATTCGCTCAGGCCAAGGGAGTCGATGTCCATTTGCGCCCCGCCGCCGTCGAGAATCCGCAGCACGAGCTTTTCCCCCCACAGGGTGGGCAGGGTGTTGACGCGAAAATCGACTCCGCCGCCATCCGCCGCCGGCAAGCGGATGCGGCCGTCCTGGGGCAGGCGCCGCTCGGAGATGTCCATTTCCGCCATGATCTTGAGTCTTGATGCGATGCGGCGGGCGATTTGCACCGGGGGGCGGGTGATTTCGTGGAGAATGCCGTCGATGCGGAAGCGGACCCGGCAACTGGTCTCGAAGGGCTCGAAATGTATATCCGAGGCGCCGGCCTGGAGGGCATCGAGCAGCAGCCGGTTGACCAGCCGCACTATGGGCGTTTCATCGGCATTGGCGGCCTCGGCGCCGGGCTCCATCGGAGGCGTCGTATCACCTTGCAATTCTTCCAGGCCCACCTCGTCCAGCAGGCTTTCGCCCCGGTCCTGCAGTTGCAGCGCCCGGCTGAGTTTGCCGGCTTCCACCACCACCGGCTGCACGGGTAATCCGGTATGGAAGCGGATTTCATCCACTGCCGCCATCGCGGCAGGCTCCGCCAGGGCGAGCAACAGCCTGCCGCCCCGGCGCAGCAGGGGCAGCGCCCGGTATTGCCGGATCAATCTGCGGTCGACGAGGCCGCGCTCGATCTGGTGGGGGTCCAGGGCGTCAAGGTCGAGCAGGGGCGCGCCGAGGTCGGCGGCCACTTCCGCCGGCATCTGGCGCGCTTCCTCCCCCGCGGATGCCGCGGCGGCGCCTAGCACAGGCCGCTACTCAGGCAGGTGCCGCCTTCGGCCCAACTCACTGGCGCGGTAATGCCATCAGGCGTCAGGGTGTAGGTTACGCCGGTGAGATTCGAACCCGTCTCCTGGCGCCAGGTCATGGTGATGACGCCATCGCTGACGCTGGCGCCATGAACCGTGGCACTGGCCGTAACATCGGCGGGAATACCCAGGGCGCCGCCGTCGAGCGCTTCCAGCGTACCTGGTCCCTGGGTCTGGATGGCCAGTTCCACCGCGGTCTTGAGCGGGGTTACCGCGAGCACGAGTTCCGAGAACTCGGCGCGGTCGGTGTAGTTGCGATAGGCCGGCAGCGCCACGGCCGCCAGAATGCCGATGATCGCCACCACGATCATCAGTTCGATCAGGGTAAAGCCTTGCTGTGAATGTCGCATGGTTCGGGTCTCCGATTGAAATGGACCCAAAGCCTAGGAAACTTCCCCGGAAAAAGAGAAAAAATCGGGAGAGATTTTTTCGCCGGAGGCATCAGCGCCCGCGGCTTGCAAGCCGGAGGGCTTGTGGGGTAAGGTTCGAGGCTGTCTGGACGGTCGCTGGCGTGGAATTTTCGACAAGGGCCGGGCACCCGAAGTGGAGGCTTGCGATGAAGAAGATGCTTGGGCTTGGGATGGTCGTGCTGTGTCTGCTCGGCGCGCAATGGTCGCTGGCGCAGCAGAAAACCGTCAAGGACGGGGTGTTCACCCAGGCCCAGGTCGATGCCGGCAAGCCGGTCTACGACAGCGTCTGCCGAACCTGCCACGACCAGCGCTTCTACCGCGACACCCTGCGCTCCTGGAACAACCAGCCCCTGCTATGGCTATGGGAGTCCGTCATGGGCACCATGCCGGCGGACAATCCCGGCTCCCTGATGTTTCAGGAGTATACCGATGTGATCGCGTATATTCTGGCCGAGCAGGGCTTCCCGGCGGGGGAAGTGGCTCTTGACCCCGATAACGGCATGGACGAAATCCACATCGTTCAGCCTTGAACAGTGCTTGTTCCGGGCAATTTGGCTGGGTTGTGCCTGCCGTCCCTGGCGCAAGCTTATGGCTTCGATTGACCCCAGTCTCGACATCCTGTCGAGCCGTTCGGCCCTAAAAGAGCTTCGCTCTTTTTCGGCTGCGCCGACCGGGCCTCACCCCGATAACGGCATGGACGAAATCCACATCGTTCAACCTTGAGTCATGGGCTGGGCAATTTCAGTGCTTTTCCAGTAGTTCTCCGAAGCCGCGCATTTGATCCTGGATGCCGTACTGGCGTAGGGCGTGCCAGTAGGTGGCGGCATTGATGGCGATGATGGGCTTTTGCATTTCCTCCTCAAGTTCCGCGGCAAGCTCAAGCATGCACAGATTGGTGCCGACCTGGACGAAGGCGTCCACATCGTCGCCGTCGAGTTCCGCCACGAGTTTTCGCAGGGTGTCGCCCTGTACTTCGGCGATGGCGGTCCAGCTCGGGCAGCGCAGACAGTGGTCGCGAACCGTCTGGTAGCCGTAGTCGGCGAAAAATCGCATGACCTCGCGATTGGCTGCGGGGAAATAGGGAGAAATCACGACGATCCGCTGGATGCCGCCATAAGTTTTCATGGCGGCGGCGCAGGATTCGGAGCCGATGCTGAGTTGCAGCCCGCTGGCGTTTTCGATGTTTTCCCGCCACTTCCGCGCCCCCTCGGCCCCGCCGTAGAAAGTGACCGCGGACATGCCCATGACCAGATAGTCCGGCGAGCAGGTCATGACGCCCCGGACGGCGTCGAGCGTGTTTTCGGAAATGATCATGGTGCCGGCGATGAAGGTCTCGTCGGAGACCGCGTTGGCGTTTTCGATGACGATGCGGCTGTAATGATTGGTGACGCCGGGCACCCGCATGGCATCGAATTCCGGCTGGACGATGGTATTGGTGGATGGGCCAAGCACGCCGAACTTGGCCCGCCATCCGAGCGCGTCTGTCATGCTATTGCTCTCCTGATTCAGCCTCTGTCATTTTGCCTGTCCGTCATTCCGCGCGCAGTCGCGGAATCTCCCTGGGAGGGGACTGCATGAGATTCCGCGACTCCAGCCGACGAGCACAGCTCGTCGGTGCTCGGAACTGCGCACGAAGCTGCGCGCAGAATGACGGGAAGGAAAGCTTCGCTGTGCGCAAAAATGACTGGAACTTCCTCTACTGATAGTATGGATTCTTCCAGGGGCCGATGGAGCGCGAGCGCACCGGCTGGATCAACTCCGGCGGCTCCGACAGCGGAAAACCCTCGCCCCAGTTCACCGGGTCGCCTTTCATCTCGATGCTGGCGTTTTCCGTGTACCAGTCCACCAGATCGCCGTCGCAGCGCAGTATCCAGGTGCAGCCGTCCTTTTCCCCGGCGGTGAAGTCGCCATGGCGCACGCCGGCGGGGCGGAAGAAGTACTGGCCCCTGGTCATGGTGCCGAAGTTGTAGTCGAACCAGCCGTCGAGACAATAGGCTTCCTCGAAAACCGGATGATGGGCCAGGGGATGCTCGCGCCAGCCCGGCTTGGCCTTGATCAGGCGGGTGTAGAAACCCGTCACCGGATTGCGGTACAGCAGCTTGATGAAGAGCCCCGGCACGGGCGTGCCGCCGCGCTCGAAATTCATCGGGCTGCCGTGTTCGGGGTCCACCACGTCGTACCATTCCATGGCTCTGGAATCGCAGATCGCCAGTTCCGCCTTCTGCTCGCCATTGGCCTTATCACGTCCGCCGGGAGTGAAGCCCCAGTCGCCGAACTCCCGGAACAGCAGGATTTGCGTGCCTTTTCTGGCCTTTATCTCGGGTGTCCATGTGCCCTGGGGAGCGCACCAGTAACCGCCTTCCCCGAGCCGGGTGTCGCCGATTTCGATCTCGCCCTCCAGCACATACCATTCGGTCTGGGCGGCGTGGAGGCCGCCGGCCCGTTTCCAGTCGGTGAGGAATTCCACTTTCAGCGACGCGGCGCCGTTTTCCTCGTCGTAGCACAGGTTGCGCTGGCGCGCTTCGCCCTTGGCGTGGGGAAATTCAGCGACATGCCACAGCAGGTCCACCTCGTCAATCAGCTCGACATGGGGTCTCATCTTTGCGTCCTCTCAGGTCGTCCACAAACGTTGGAAGCTATGGTAACGGTGACTTTACCTGAATAATAGTATTTAATATTGACGGTATTCGTTTATTTTTATAGTTATATCTGGAGCGGAGCATTGACCTGATGGAAATCGGAACAAGCACCCGGGCGCTGGCGAAACTCGGCACCCTGCGGCAACTCGAAATTTTCCTCAAGGTGGCGGAGACCGGGAGTATCGCCCGGGCCGCCGAGGCGTTGTACCTGAGCCATTCGGCGGCGTCGGTGCAGATCCGCAAGCTCGCCGAAGCCGTGGGCCTGCCACTGCACGAAGTGATCGGCAAGCGGCTGTTCCTCACCGAGGCCGGGCGCGAGGTGGCGGCAAGCGGCCGGGAGCTGTTTGAAGTAATGTCCCGCCTCGATGGCAGGCTCAAACATCTCAAGGGTCTCACCGCCGGATCCCTGAGCATCGCCGTGGTCACCACCGCCCAGTACTTCCTGCCGCGGATTCTCGGACCTTTCTGCCAGATGTATCCCGACATCGACGTGGCCTTCATGGTGGGCAACCGGGCCAAGATCATCGAGCGTCTCAACGGCAACCGGGACGATTTGTATATCTTCGGCGACCCTCCCGACGAACTGGAAATCCATGGCAGGCCCTTCCTGCCCAATCCGCTGGCGGTCATCGCCTCGGCGAAAAATCCCCTGAACCGGCGCCGGCGGCTGGACTGGGAAGACTTGCGGGGACAGAAGTTCCTGCTGCGGGAGGAGGGTTCGGGTACGCACAATACGATCCGGAAGCACCTCCGCGAAAACAATCTCAGCCTGGCCAAAACCATGGTGGTGGAGAGCAACGAGGCCATCAAGTACGCGGTGATGGCGGACATGGGGATTACCATTCTCTCGGCCTATGTGCTCGCCGACGCCGAGGAGGATGGCCTCGCGCAATTGCGGGTGAAGGGTTTTCCCATCATGTCCCACTGGCATGTGGTGAATCTCAAGTCGAAAAAACTGTCCCTGATCGCCGAGCGCTTTCTCGACTTCATCCTCAACCGCAGCCGCGATGTCCTGCCCATGGAGCATATCGAGCAACAGGTACAGCGGGCGCTGGCGCGTCACTGACTCTCTTCGCTCATCACATGAATCGATGGGGCGGGCGCGGTCTGGTGGAGCAGGGCGCGCTTGCGCAGGAAGCGGCTCATTCCCGACGGGCCCATGCGCGACCCGCCCATGCCGGAAAGGCGGAAAGAGTTCTTTTCCACGTCGTTGGCGCCGGCGGTGAGGCTGGCGTCGTTGATGCTGACTCCGCCCACTTCCAGCCTCTCCGCAATCGCTTCGGCCTCGGTGCGGGAACCGGCGAACACCGCCGCGGAAAGCCCGTAATCGGAGTCGTTGGCCAGGCTGATTGCTTCCCCGGTGGAATCGTATGGCGCCACGGCGATGACCGGACCAAAGGTTTCCTCGCGCATGATGAGCATGTCCCGCGTGACTTCGCTTACCACCGTGGGGCGGCACCAGTCGCCGCCGCCATGCTGTTCGATGGCCCCGCCGCAGTGCACCCGGGCGCCCCGGGCGAGGGCGTCGTCGAGATGCCGGCGGATCGTTGCCGCCTGACCGGCAAATATCAGTGGGCCAATGTCTCCCGAATCGAGGCTGGCCTCATTCAGGCGGATGTTCTCGGCGGCGGCCACCAGCTTCCCGAGGAATTCTCCATACACTTCCCGGGCGACAAAGGCGCGCTCCAGCGACTGGCAGGCCTGGCCGGTGGCGCCGAATGCGCTGCGGGCGATGGCGCGCACGGCATTTTCCAGGTCGGCGCCGGCGGTGACGATGGCCGGGTCCTTGCCGCCGAGTTCCAGAAAGGCCGGGATGAAGTTCCGCGCCGCCTGTACCGCCACCTTGCGTCCGGTGGCGACGCTGCCGGTAAAGCAAATGGCGTCCGCCGTGTCCACAAGGCCGGCGCCGGCGCTGCCGTCCCCGGTAATCAGTCGGAACACCGCCTGCAAGTCCGGCACCGCGGCAATGCTTTCCGCCAGGGGCCGTACAAAGCGGGAGGTGACTTCACTGGGCTTGACGATGACCGCGCAACCGGCGAGCAGGGCGGGAATCGCGTCCAGCGAAGCCAGCGCCAGGGGGAAGTTCCAGGGGCTGATGACGCCCACCAGGGGATAGGGGGCTTTCAGGTGGCGCCAGTCCACAGTGGGCGCCATGCTCGAGCGGCCCGTTTCCTCCGCCAGTATCGCCGGCGCCCGCTCCAGCCAGTAATCGATCAGGTTGACGGGTTTGAGCGCTTCCAGCCGGGAAATCCGCCGCCGGCCGGTATCCGCGGTGAGGGCTCTGGTGATTGCCTCGCCGTGCCTTTCGATTTCTTCGCGCCAGTTCAACAGCGCTTGGCGCCGGTGGGCAAACCCCTTGCCGCGCCATGCGTCCTGGGCACCGCGCAATTCATTTGCCAGGGCGCCGATTCTTGCCGGCGCCCAGTTTTCGACCTCGCCGTCGATGCCGCCGGTGCGGGGATTTCTGACCGGGATGGTGTTCATGCCGCGCGGTATCCCATGGGAATGCCGGCATCGGGGGTGAACCCGAACAACTCCACATCCGGCAGCGCCGCCGTCACGAGTTCCCGCACTTCGATCAGCGCCGCCAGATCGATGCCTGTGGAAAGGCCCATGGATTCCAGCAGGAATACCAGGTCCTCGGTGACGATATTGCCGCTGGCCCCGGGCGCGAAGGGGCAGCCGCCGATGCCGCCGAGGGAACTGTCCAGGGTGGCGAGGCCGAGTTCCACCGCCATCAGGGCGTTCGCCAGCCCCTGGCCCCGGGTGTTGTGCAGATGTACGCCCTGGAGCTTGTCGCGGCCACAAGCCTGCCAGATGCCGAGCACGAGCCGCTTGAGTTGCCGCGGATTGCCATAACCCGTGGTGTCGGAAAGGCTCACTTCATCGACGCCGAGGGCGGTGACGGCCTCGGCCATGGCAAGCACCCGGTTCTCGGGCACGGGGCCTTCCAGGGTGCAGCCAAAAGCGGTGGAAAGGCTGACTTCAAAATGCGGCCGCTCGCCAGCCGGCAAGCCCTGGAGATACTCGACACAGGCCCTGATTTCGGTGAGCATACGGGCGTGGGTCCGGTTCACATTTTTCAGCGAATGGGTTTCACTCATGGAAAAGGGCAGGGTCACCTTGTGGGCGCCATGGGCGACGGCGTCCCTGATCCCCCGCAGATTGGGCGCAAGCACCGCCACGCAAAGCCCTTCGAGCCCGGCGGCGTAGCGCACGATTTCGCCGGTATCGGCCAGTTGCGGCAGCAGTTTGCGGGGAACGAAGGAGCCCACTTCCATTTCCCGGCAACCCGCGGCGTATTGCGCGGCGATCCAGGCCTGCTTGTCCGCCGTGGGCATGGTCGCCGCGATATTCTGCAGGCCGTCCCGCAGGCCCACCTCGCTGATAAGAATGTCCGGCTTCATGAATCCCGGGGTTCCCTCTCTATGGTATTGGCTAAATGAACTATTGTTATAACAACATGACAAATATACCATTGGCGCAGCCTGGATAAAACAAGAGAGACCGGTTTGAAGCAAATGCAACAAGGCGACGACGCCCTGCCGCTGGCAGGCGTCAAGGTCATCGAGTTCACCCATATGGTCATGGGGCCCGCCGCGGGGATGATTCTGGCGGACCTTGGCGCCGAGGTCATCAAGATCGAACCCCCGGGCGGCGACAAGACCCGGCGCCTGGGCGGTTCCGGCGCGGGCTACTTCCCCATGTACAACCGCAACAAGAAAAGCATCTGCATCGATCTCAAGAGCGACGGCGGGCGCAAACTCGCCGGGCGGCTGATTGCCGGCGCCGACGTGCTCATCGAAAACTTCCGCCCCGGCGCCATGGATGCGCTCGGTTTTGGCTGGGAAACCATGCATGCCGCCAACCCGCGGCTCATTTACTGTTCCCTCAAGGGCTTCCTCTCGGGTCCCTACCAGGACCGCACCGCCCTGGACGAAGTGACCCAGATGATGGGCGGGCTGGCCTACATGACCGGCCTGCCGAACCGTCCCATGCGGGCGGGGGCATCCGTCATCGACGTGACCGGCGGCATGTTCGGTGTCATCGGCGTACTTGCCGCCCTGGAACGCCGCCGCGGCAATGGCCGCGGCGAACTCGTCACCGGTTCGCTGTTCGAGACCACCGCCTTCCTCGTCGGCCAGCACATGGCCCAGCAGGCGGTGACCGGCGAGGCCGCGCTGCCCATGTCGATTCGCAGCTCGGCCTGGGCGATCTACGATATCTTCGAATGCCGGGAAGGCGACAAGGTCTTCGTCGGCGTCGTGAGCGATACCCAGTGGCGTCGCTTCTGCGAGGAATTCGAGCTGCGGGAATTCGCCGCCGATGAGTCGCTGGAGAAAAACAATGAGCGGGTCCGCCAGCGGGAGCGCCTGCTGCCCGCGATAGCGCGGATGTTCGCCAACATGGGCCGGGATGAGATGCTTGCCCGGCTCGCCCGCTCCGGCGTGGCTTTCGCCGAGGTCAACAAGCCCTCGGACCTGTTTGAAGATACCCATCTCCGGGCCGGCGATGGCCTGCTGCCGGTCACCCTGCGCGATGGCGAGCGCGCCGGAGAGCGTACCCGTTTGCCGGCCTTGCCCATCGAATGGGGCGGCAGCCGCTTCGGCGTCCGCCACGATGTGCCGGCGGCGGGTGAACACTACCGGGAAATTCTCGCGCAAGCGGGGTTGACCAGCGAAGAAGTCCGGCAACTCGAGCGCGCCGGACTGGTGTAGCCACCGGCAAGGGCGATCATCGAAAAACCATAGGAAAAATTGCGCTGGACAGGCTGCAAGTACCATGAATCCCACGCTTGCAGTAACATTGCCCGAATGAACGAGAGACCCTTTCCGAAGCCGCCGCCGGCCGATCCCCTGCCGCTGGAAACCTGGCTGGACCAGACCGACCGTTCCGAAGTCGGCCGCGAGCCGTTCTTCCGCGGGCGCGATGCGGAGTTCGATGTCTTTCGCAGGGCGGCGGGCAGTCTCCATGACGGCCGGGTCGGCGGCGGCACGATGGTCTTCCAGGGCGCTCCGGGCGCCGGCAAGTCGGCGCTGATGGAAGAATGCCTCGAAGCGGTGCGGCGCCATTCGACCCCCGAGGCGCCCTGGGTGGCGCTTGCCTTGAATCCCGACATCCTGAAATCTCCTGTTGCGGTAGTCAGGGCCATGGTCAATGCCGCTGGCACGGAAAGTGAACGCCTCCGGGGGATGGCTTCCAGGACATCTGTAGTCAAGGCGCTGGACGATCTCCTTGACCTTGCCGGAAATCTGTTTCATGAGCTTTCCGAGCGCGGTGGCGGAGCATTGGGGCTGTCGGTGGGAGGGCGGAGGGATGAAGAGGCGCCGGCCAGTTGGGTGTTCCAGAATGCCGCGCCGCTGTTGGCCAGGTTCCACATCGTTATCTGCGTGGACGAAGCCCAGAACACGCCGGTTTCCGGCGATACGAAGGGCTTGCT
This sequence comes from Pseudomonadales bacterium, assembly GCA_022819645.1. Classification (GTDB taxonomy): domain Bacteria; phylum Pseudomonadota; class Gammaproteobacteria; order Pseudomonadales; family Pseudohongiellaceae; genus UBA9145. Next base: position 15,298 of record JAJEGU010000076.1, on the reverse strand, counting down.
GGACTGTCTTCACCGGGACCCCCAGGGTATTCCCCTGGTGGCGGCGTTTTTCGGCCTGAGCGACACCACGCGCGTACTGCGCCGTTGCGGCCTGTCCGGATTCGCCAGGGGGCGGGTGGTAACCCTGGAACCCCTGCCGCATGAAGATTCCGCCCGCGCGATTCGGGATGTGTTCGGAGCCTACGGTTTTACGGGGGCTCCGGAACACCGGGATGCCTGGGTGGACCGGCTCGCCGAGTTGTCCCAGGGCTGGCCGCAGCATATCAACTGTGTCGCGATCGCGGCGAGCCGCGTCATCCGGGCCAACGGCGGGCGGATCGATGCGGCGCATCTGGACGAGGCCGCGGCGGCCGGGGAGGCATACAAGCGGGAATATTATGCCGGTCGGCTGGAAGCCGCCTCGGGCCGCTACTGGATTTACCGGGACCTCGCCCTGGCCATGGAAAGGAACGGCGGCGTATTGGCCTGGGACGGAATCGATTCGCTTACCGGGGAGGTTCGCGGGAGAACGGGGGAGTCCATGGAGGATTTTCTCACCGACGCCCTGCATGCCGGCCTGCTGGCCCCGGATCGGGAACTGCCGGATCACTACCGGATTCCGATTCCATCCCTGGGGGACTATCTGCGGGCGCTGCCGGCGGCGACGACGCCGATCTGATATGGTAATTCGATGGCTAAACTCTGACGATACCATATTGGAACTGGGCTAAAAGGACACGAAACCGAAGATTCCCCGCCAGATTTAGTCACTCCATAGAGTATCCGGGCTAATCGTTGGGTACTTGGTAAACCCAGGGTCTGCGTTCCCGGTCCGTTTTTTCGAAAGCCGCGATGGCGTCTTCCTGGCGCAAGGTGGCGGCGATGCTGTCGAGCCCTTCGAGGAGCAGGCCGCGCCGGGCCGGTTCGATGGCGAAACCGGTTTTCTCGCCTTCCCGCCAAAGGATTTGCTGTGCGGCCAGGTCGATTTGCAGCAAATTAGCGCGGGGGTCTACCTGCACCCAATCAGCAAGTCGTTGAATTTCGGCCTCTTCCAGCTCAATGGCGAGAATGCCGTTCAGGGCGCAGTTATTGAAAAAGATGCCGCCGAAGGAGGGCGCCAGAATCGCGCGGATGCCAAAATCCTTCAGCGCCCAGACCGCGTGCTCCCGGGAAGAGCCGCAACCGAAATTGTCGCCGGCGAGCAGAATGCTGGTTCCTTGATAGGCTTCCCGATTCAGGATGAAATTCGGGTCGGGCTCCCGGCCCTGTGTTGAAACCCGGGTCGAAAGATAGCGCCAGCCGGCGAACATCGACTCGCCCAGCCCTTTCTTCGATACCCGGGAAATCTCCCGGGAAGGGATGATGGCGTCGGTATCGATATTGGGCCTGAGCAGCGGCGCGGCGATGCCATGATGGAACACCTGTGTCTGCGAATGCGTCATGACGCCTCCGCCGCGCTGATATAGCCCCGGCAGGCCGAGGCCGCCACGGTGAGCGGACTGGCGAGATGGGTGCGGGCGCCGGGCCCCTGGCGGCCCTGGAAATTGCGGTTGGTGGAGGAAATCACCCTTTTGCCGCCGAAGGATTCGCCGCCGGCGTGGAAGCAGAGCGAACAGCCGGCTTCGCGCCATTCGAATCCCGCGTTCCGGAAAATCTCGTGGAGCCCTTCGGCTTCGGCTTCCCGTTTGACCGCCCCTGAACCGGGAACGCACAGGGCTTGCACCCAGGGCGCGATTTTTCTGTTGCGCAGGTAGTTCGCGGCGGCCCGCAGGTCGCTGATGCGATTGTTGGTGCAGGAGCCGAGAAATGCGGCGTCGATCCGGATCGAATCCAGCGGCGTGCCGGGTTTCAGGCCCATGTAATCCAGCGCATGGCTGGCGGCCAGGGATTTCTGCGGATCCTCGAATGCGTCGGGCGACGGCACTTTGCCGCCGATGTTCGCCATTTGTTCCGGATTGGTGCCCCAGGTAACCGCGGGCGCGATGCGGGCGCAGTCGATTTCCAGTTCCAGATCGAATTCGGCGCCGGTATCGCTGCGCAATTGGCGCCAATGGAATTCGGCCTGCTCCGCCAGCGGCCCTCGCGGGGCCAGGGCGGTGTTTTGAACATAGGCGATCGTGCGTTCGTCCGGGGCGATCATGCCAGTGAATGCGCCCATTTCCACGGCCATGTTACACAGGGTAAAGCGTCCGTCCATGCTCAGGGCGGATACGGCGGGGCCGGCGAATTCCACTGCATAACCCCGGCCCGACCGGCTGCCGAAACTGGCGATCAGGTGCAGAATCATGTCCTTGGCGGTCACTCCCGGCGCGGTTTCGCCCATAAAGTTGACCCGCATGGCCCGGGGGCGGCTTGCCCGCAGGCAGCTCGTGGCCAGGGCGTGTTCGGCCTCGGTGGAGCCGATTCCCCAGGCCAGGGCGCCGAGGGCGCCGAGGGTGCAGGTATGGCTGTCCGGGCAGACCGCGCTCATGCCCGGCAGAACGATGCCGTTCTCGGCGGCGACCACATGGGAAATGCCCTGGCGGGGATCGTCGATATCAAACAGGTGAATTCCCGCCCGCCTGGCGCTTTGCCGGGTCGCCTCGATGAACTCGCGGCCGTGTGGCGCCAGGGAAATGTCGCCCCGGCCGGGCCGGGTGTCCACGATATGGTCCATGGTGCAGAACACGCGGTGGGGAGCGCGCACCCTGCGTCCTTCCTGTTCCAGGCTGCGCAGGGCGATGCTGCCGGTGCGTTCGTGAAGAAAGATCCGGTCGATATGGATCAGGCAGTCACGGTCGCCGAGATCGGCGATTTCATGAAGATTCCAGAGCTTTTCGAACAATGTGGCAGGCATGTCGGTGGCTTCGAGACGCCGCGACCGCGGCTCTGGTCCTGCAGGATCCATTTAGATATATTGACCTATCAATAGGACAAAGCAATAATACAAAGCAATCCGGCATATTTGAAGTCCCGTCTCACCCGACCGGACCACGGGGTACATCGCAATGAAGACGATCCGCACAAACTCAAGCTGCTCATTGGCAATGCCCGCGGCGGGAAGCCTTGCCGTCTCGGCCGCTTTGCTTTTCCTGCCGGCAGGCGTCCTCGGCCAGGACCTTGCGCATTTTCTCGGCTGGTTCGCCGGTGAATACGACAATAACGAACAGGTCTGGCAGCAGGGCGAAGACGGCATCGCTCCCGAAGATCGGCACGAACACATCCATCACATCTTCATGCCGGCGCCTGCCCCGGCCGTCGGCGAGCACACTTATTTCATCAAGCAATATCTCGGCCGCGACTACGAGAATGTCTACCGCCAGCGCCTGTACGAGTTCAGCGTGAACGAGGACCGCGGCGCCATCGAACTCGCCATCCACAGTTTCCTCGACGAGGAAAAGTACCGCTACGCCGACCGCGACCCCTCATTGCTGAGGGACCTCGCGTCCGCCGAACTGCGCAATGTGCCCGGCTGCAATGTCTATTGGAGTTTTGCCGGGGATCACTATATCGGCGAAATGGATGAGGGCGCCTGCTTCTACTATTCCGGGGCCATGGAGCAGAATGTCTATATTACCGATACCCTGCGCCTGACCGCGGACGAAATCTGGATCGGCGACAAGGCCTACGATGAGGACGGCAATATGCTGTTCGGCAGGGAAGAGCCCCATCGCAACCGCAAGGTGCGGCAATTTGATGGCTGGGGCGCGGTCCGCCGCGGCGTCTTTGCCCCGGATTCGGAAGATCCAGATGAAATGCTGCTCGTGCCCGACCTGCGCCTGCATAATGAAGGGCAGGTCGTGCCGCTGGTTACCGCCGATGGCGATGAGACTGGCTACAGCGTCGAACTGGCCCGGCTGACCTACCAGAATACCCGGGTGGCGGTGCTCAAGCTCGGCATTCTCGATTCTGCAACCGGCGAGACCGTGGCCTATTCCTGGGCCAATCCCGGCGCCGACCGGGTCGGCATCAATCTGGGGTGGCTGCAGGTGGGGATGACCGCCGAAGATATTTAGGGAAGCTCTGATCAAGTCAGAGAATACTTGGTTGCCAAGATCTGTGGCTTCGAACCGACTCCCGTTTTGCGAGCCCCGGAATGACGTGATCCAAATTGCCGACTAATCGCCAGATCATTCTCGTCAACAAACCCGACGGAGTACCCGTGCCGGAGGACTTCGCCTTGCGCGAGGCGCCGCTACCGGAAATGCCGGCGGGGGGCGTGCTATGTCGAACCCGCTTTCTTTCTCTCGATCCCTATATGCGCAGCCAGGTCGCCGGCCGGCATCCTTCCGGCGCTGTGGCGCCCGGCGAAGTCATGGGAGGGGAAACCGTCAGCGAAGTGCTGCGTTCGGATTCGCCGGAACTGCCGGCCGGGAGGCTGGCGCGTTGCATGGGCGGCTGGCGGGAATACTCGGCTCACGCGGCCGGGGAGGCGCGGTTGCTGGACGAAGAGATCACTCCGCCGTCCTACGCTTTGTCGATTCTTGGCATGACCGGCTTGACGGCCTGGGCCGGCATGGTCTGGCAGGCCGGGGTTGGAGAGGGTGACTGCGTACTGATTCCCGCGGTGACCGGCGCCGTTGGCTCCGCCGCCGCGCAGTTCTGCGCCCTGCGCGGCGCAAGAGTCATCGGCATTGCCGGCTCGCCGGAAAAATGCCGCTTCGCGACGGAGTCTCTTGGGGTTGAAGCCTGCATCAACCGGCGTACCGATGATATCGACGCAAGGCTCGGGGAACTTTGCCCAGCGGGAATCAACGTCTATTTCGACCTGGTTGGCGGCGGTCTGCTGCACACCGCCTGCGCCCATCTCGCAAACTATGGTCGCATCGTGCTCTGCGGACTCATGGCCGAATACAATCGTCCCGAGCGCGACCCGGGCCCGCCGCCGGGCCTGCTGATTGCCAGGCGGGCGCAGGTCAGCGGGTTGGTCGTCTACGACTACGAGTCGCGGCGCGGCGAATACGTTCGCAACTGCCTGCCCCTGCTGCGGGAGGGGAGAATCCATCAGCGCGAGGACAGCAGCCAGGGCCTCGAAAGCGCTCCGGAAGCGTTCTGCCGCCTCATGCGAGGCGAAAACTTCGGCAAGGTGGTTGTTGCGCTCTGATCAAGCCGTAGATCCCTGCGGCATAGGAGCCTGCGACGCAGGCTCATAGAGTGCGATAATGAGAAATTCCAGGAAGGGAACTTTCAGGGAATACCCAAAGAGCAGCGCGATGTATCTGTCATCTTGCGCGAAGTGAAGCGTGGTCTCGAAATTTCTTCCAGGCTTGCGGTACAAGTGGCCTCGAGCGAGCCGGATGGCGGGAGTGGGACAAGCATGTGGCACCCCCTGCATGGCAGGCAATGCGGGGATGGGCTTTTATTGCGATTCAATGGCGCCGGGCTCGGCCTGGTTGCTATCGGGGAGCCGAAAACGGCTCCGGTACGGGTGGATTTTTCCGCCGGGGCGATTCAGCGGCGGTCCCGGGATTCCTTGCGCGGGCAGAATCTGCTGCGGGCGCTCGGGAATTGCCAGACAGTGCTCGACGCCACCGCCGGGCTGGGCCGCGACGCTTTTCTCATGGCCAGCGCGGGCAAGCGGGTCAGGATGCTGGAACGTCATCCCGTGGCGCATGCCTTGCTCGCCGATGGCATGCGGCGCGCCGGGGAAAACCCGGATCTGGCGCCCACGATTGCCGGCATGACGCTGGAGCAGGCGGATTTCCTCGGCTGGAAAGCAAATGGGCGCTTCGATGCGGTGTATCTGGACCCCATGTTCCCCAAGCCCGAAAAACGGGCCCGGAGCAAGAAGGAGATGGCCTTTCTGCAGCGGCTGGTGAATCAGGCGGAATCCAGCCGGGATTCACGGGATTCCGCGGCGTCCGAATTGCTGCCGAGGGCGCTGGGCCTTGCCCGGGCCAGGGTGGTGGTGAAACGCCCTTCCCGGGAGGGCTGGATGAATGACAGCAAGCCGGACTTCAGCTATCGCGGCCGCTTGAGCCGCTTTGATGTCTATCTGGCGCGAACCGTAGATTGAACTGCTCGAGAATGCGCTGATACACCCGCGCGAGGTCGTCGAGTTCGTCCAGGGCGATATTCTCATCCACCCGGTGAATACTCTCGTTGCAGGGGCCGAATTCCACCACTTCGGCGCCGGTGGGGGCGATGAAACGCCCGTCCGAGGTGCCGCCGCTGGCGCTGTGTTCCGGTCGCAGGCCAAGTTCCCCCTCGATGCACTGGTCCACCAGCCCGCGGAATGCATTGCTTTCGGTGAGAAAGGGCTTTCCCGATTCGTGCCAGCGCAGGTCATGCTCAAGCCCCGCCGTTTCGAGCAGGGCCGCGACCCGCTCCCGGATCTGGCCGGCGGTGATGGCGGTGGAGTAGCGCAGGTTGAAACGCAGTTCCATCTCACCGGGTATCACGTTGTCGGCGCCGGTTCCGGCGCGGATATTGGAAATCTGCAGGCAGGTGGGCGGAAAAGCGCCGCTGCCCTGATCCCATTTCTCCTCCACCAGTGCCTGCAGGGCAGGAAGCACCTGGTGAATGGGATTGATGGATTTGTGGGGATAGGCGACATGACCCTGCAGTCCCCGGACGGTGAGCAGTCCGTTGATGGAGCCACGGCGACCGATCTTGATGGTGTCGCCCAGCCTTGCCACGCAGGATGGCTCGCCGATGAGGCAATAATCGATCCGCTCGCGGCGGCGCTGCAACTCGTCGATCACTTTCGCGGTGCCGTCCACGGCGGCGGCTTCCTCGTCGCTGGTGATCAGAAAGCCGATGCGGCAGTTGAGGCTCGCGGCCGCGAGAAAGGACTCGGCCGCGGTGACCATGGCGGCCACGGCACCTTTCATGTCCGCCGCGCCGCGGCCATACAGCCTGCCGTCGCGAACGCTGGGCGCGAAAGGATCGCTTTGCCAGGCGGAGAGGGGCCCCGGCGGCACCACGTCGGTGTGTCCGGCGAGTACCAGCAGTGGGCCGGATTTGCCGATGGTGGCCCAGAGATTGCTCACTTCGCCGAAGGGCATGTCCTCGCAGTGAAAGCCCGCGCCTTCGAGCCGCCGGCGCAACATCCTCTGGCAGCCGGCGTCATCCGGCGAAATCGAAGGACGGCGGATCAGCTCCGCGGCAAGATCAAATGTGGGGCTCATGGTGGAACAGCTCCAAAACACGTCACGGGGTACTCATCGGAAGAGAGGCATTGCTCAATTATGGGCATGAAGCTCCTCGTTCAGTTCCACCTGGCCTTTGCGGGGGAGGCATTCCACGGCGCCGCTGAGGGAGTTGCGGCGGAAGAGCCGGTGCTTGAGTCCCGAAAGTTCCCTGGCCTTGCAGGTTCGGACGAGATTGCCTCCGGCGTCGAGTTGGCGCACCACGGCGCCCGCGGTGAGGTAGAGGCCGGCTTCCACGATGCAGCCGTCGGCCAGTGACATGCCGATGCCGGCATTGGCCCCGATCAGGCAGCCGCGGCCCACCGATACGATTTCCGTGCCGCCGCCGGACAGGGTGCCCATGGTGCTGGAACTGCCGCCAAGGTCGCTTTGCTCGCCCACCACGACGCCGGCGGATACCCGGCCCTCGATCATGGCCTGGCCGAGGGTGCCGGCATTGAAGTTGATGAATCCCTCGTGCATCACCGTGGTTCCCTCGCCCACATGGGCGCCGAGCCGCACCCGGGCGGTGTCGGCGATGCGCACGCCGGCGGGAACCACGTAATCGGTCATGGGCGGAAACTTGTCCACCGCGCGAACCGCAAGGGTTTCTCCGCTTCTGCGGGCTTCGAGTTGCGCCTCGGACAGGTCGCTCAGGCTTAGCGGGCCGCGGCTGGTCCAGGCGAGATTGTGCAGCGTGGCAAAGACGCCGTCGAGATTCTGCTCATGGGGGCGCGCCAAACGGTGGGAAAGCAGGTGCAGCTTGAGAAAGGATTCCGGCACGGTGGCGGGCGCCTCGGCAAAGGGCGCAAGGCAAAGCAGCACCGGTCGCTTGCCGCCCGGCAGTCGCGCCGCCAGTTTTTCCTGTTCCGGCTCGTCAAACCGGCTGAACAGTTGCCGGCAATTCTCCAGGGCTTTGTCGTCGAGAACCCGGAAGCCTCCGGCACCCGCTTCGGTCCCGGCCTGCTTCGCAAGCTCCCGCGACAGCTCTGCGGCGGGAAGAACCCCCGGCTGCGCAAAAAAGGTCTCGATGATTTCGCCGGCGGAATTCCGGCTGGCGATGCCAAGGCCAAAGCCGATCAAAGGGGTCTCTCCCTTGTGGAGGTGGATTTGTGCGGGGGATTGTAGCCGAATTGCGTATGGCGGTGGCCCTCCAGGGAGTTTCTGCGCGGAGCGGAGTCCCTTCCCCCGTCATTCTGCGCGGAGCGAAGCGTAGTCGCAGAATCTCGGGCAAGGGCCTCCCAGGGAGAGCCTGCGACTACGCGCAGGATGACAGGGAGGCGCAAAGCGTGCGGAATGCCCCGGCGGAGCTAAGCCGCGGCAAGTTTTTCCCCGATTCTGGTCCTGATCCGCTCCTGCAGGGCTTCGGCTTCGCCGGCGTCTCGCAATGGCCCGCCATTGCGGTCGGCAATGAAGAAGAGGTCTTCCACCCGCTCGCCGAGGGTGGTGATTCTGGCGTCCTTCAACTGGACGCCGAATTCGGCGAACACCTGGCCCACGCAAGCGAGAATGCCCGGCTGGTCGGGGCAGTTGATTTCCAGGGTGGAGTAATTCCGTCCGGGCGAATGGAACAGGGTGGCGAAAACCTCCTGACCGAAGCCGGTCTTGCGGCGGCTGCGGCGGAATTGCGGCGCCGGGATTCTGCTGCCGGGATTTTCCAGATGCCGGCGCAGGACCGAGCGGATTTCCGCCCTGCGCTGCCGGTCATTTCCCACGGGCTTGCCATCGGCTTCCAGCACCGCCCAGGTGTTGGCGCAGCGGCCGCTGGCGGAAGTGAAGATGCGCGCGCTTTGCACATTGAGCCCCAGGCGTTCAAAGGCCACGGCGCTGTTGGCGAACAGATAGTCGGCGTCCCGGGTATGACTGAACACCAGGGTGGCGCCTTCCGGAGCGTCCTCGGACAGCTCCCGCAGGGAGACGACGGGGCCGCCGCCTTCGCTTCCGGCGATGGTTTCGGTGTGCCAGCAGATATTGTCCACCGATTCCCGCAGAAAATACTCATCGTTCATCTGCTTCCAGATGGCGCTGACCGCCTTGCCGTCGAGCCCACCCGCCCGCAGTCGCTTGCGGGCGCTGCCGCGCTTGTCGGCGATGCGCTCCCGGCGGTCCCGGGGATTTTCCAGGCCCCGGCGCAGCGCCTGGCGCGCATTCAGGTAGAGGTTGAGCAGCAGGGTGGCGCGCCAGGAATTCCACAACTCGGGGTTGGTGGCGCGGATATCGCAGACCGTCAGGGAATACAGGTAGTCCAGATGCAGCTTGTCCCCCACCGCCAGGGCGAACTCGTGAATCACCTCCGGGTCGTCGATGTCCTTGCGCTGGGCGGTCATGGACATCAACAGGTGATTCTCCACCAGCCAGCACACGAGCTTGCTGTCCCAGGCGCTCAGCCGGTGCCGGCGGCAGAAGTTTTCCGCATCGACCTTGCCCAGCTCGGAGTGGTCGCCGCCGCGGCCCTTGGCGATATCGTGATAAAGACCGGCGATGTACAGCAGCGCCAGCTTGGGCAGGCTGCGGTAGACCGTGGCCACCACCGGAAACTCCGCCATGGCCTCGGGCCGCGCCAGGCGGCGCATGTTCTGCACCACTTGCAGGCTGTGGGCGTCCACGGTGTAGATATGGAACAGGTCGTGCTGCATCTGGCCCATGATCATGCCGAACTCGGGCAGGTAGCGCCCCAGGATTCCGTAGCGCGCCATGCGCCGCAACTGGCCCACCATCTGATGGGGTGAGTCGAGCAACTCCAGAAACAATCCGGTATTGCGGCTGCTATGGCGGAATTCGTGGTCGATCAGCTTGCGATGCTCCCGCAGCAGGCGGATGGTGGAGGCGCGGATGCCCTGTATCCGGGGATCGTTGGCCAGCAGCACGAAGGCTTCGAGCAGGGCGGAAGGCGTCCTGCGGAAAATCTCCCCGGAGCGCGCTTCCAGATAGCCGTTGCGGATGCGGAAACGGCGGTTGAGGTCGATGACGGCGTCGCGCCGGCCCCCGCGCAGAATGGCTTCGTCGAGATGCTGCAGCAGGACGTCATTGAGCCCCCGCAGATTGCCCACGGCGCGATAGTACTGCTTCATCAGTTTTTCCACGCCGAGGCTTTCCTTGTCGTCCCGATAGTCGAACAGGGCGGCGAGGGCGCGTTGCAGGTCGAAACGCAGGCGGTCCTCCCGGCGGCCTTCCAGCATGTGCATGCCATAGCGCAGCCGCCACAGGAAGCGCCGCCCGCGGCTCAGCATGATGTGTTCGGCCCGGGTGAGGAAGCCGCGCCGCATCAGATCGTGGAAGGAAGCGGCGCCGTAGTGTCTTCTGGCGACCCAGGCGATGGTCTGGATGTCCCGCAGGCCGCCGGGGGAAGTCTTGATATTGGGCTCCAGCGCATAGTCGATATCGTGATACTTCTCGTGGCGGGCGATCTGCTCATCCCGCTTGGCGCGGAGAAACTTGCGCGATGGCCAGATGGCGCCGGGCCCCGTGGCCTCAAGCATCTTGCGGAGCAATTCGGGCGGCCCCGCGAGGTTGCGGGCTTCCATGAGAGTGGTGGCGATGGTGATGTCGCCCCGGGCTTCCGCCTTGCACTGGCGCGGCGAACGCACGCTCTGGCCGATATCGAGGCCGATATCCCAGAGTTTTGCGGTAAAGCGGTTGAGGCTGTCGCGAAACGCGCCCTGGCGCGAATGGCGGGTGAGGATCAGCAGGTCGATATCGGAATGCGGCAGCAACTCGCCGCGACCGTATCCACCCACCGCCAGCAGGCTGATATCGTCGGAGTGGGGCCAGTCCTGGCGGTTCCAGAGCAGGGTCAGCGCCTGGTCAACGAGCCAGGCCCTGGCGGCGACGATTTCCTCGATGTGGAAATTGGCGCGATAACAGGCGTCGAGTTTTTCCCCGGCGGCGGCCAGTTGCCGGCGAATCAGGGCGGTTTCATCGCCGCCGGCCCCGAGCGCGGCAAGCACGGCATCCTGGTCGAACAGCTCCCGCCGGGAAATCTTCCGCTCCCGAACCGGCGAGGGCAGCGTCTCCGCCGCTGCGATCATCGCTCTTCTTCGCGCAGGGTGAGCACTTCACAGCCACCTTCGTGGATGGCGATGGTGTGCTCCCACTGGGCCGAAAGGCGGCGGTCCCTGGTGGTGACGGTCCAGCCGTCCTGGGTGGACAGGCGGGTATGCCGGGTGCCCGCATTGAGCATGGGTTCGATGGTGAAGGTCATGCCGGCCTCAAGCTCCACGCCGGTTCCCGGCGTACCATAGTGCAGCACCTGGGGGTCTTCGTGAAAGGCCCGGCCGATGCCGTGGCCGCAGTACTCGCGCACAATGCCGTAGTGATGCGCTTCGCCATGCCGCTGGATGATATGGCCGATATCGCCGAGGCGGGCGCCGGGGCGCGCGGCCTCGATGCCCTTGAACAGGCATTCCCGGGCGACCCGCACGAGCCGCCTGGCGTGCTCGGGCGCATTGCCCACGAAAAACATCTTGCTGGTGTCGCCGTGGAAGCCGTCCTTGATGACGGTGATGTCGATATTGAGGATATCGCCGTTCTTGAGAATCTTGCGCTCGCTGGGAATGCCGTGGCAGACCACATGATTGACCGAAATGCAGGTCGCCCTGGGAAAGCCCCGGTAATTCAGCGGCGCGGGAATCGCCCCCTGCTTTTCCACGATGTGCCGGTGGCAGATGCGATCGAGTTCGCCGGTGGAAACTCCCGCCCGCACATGCTCGCCGATCATCTCGAGCACTTCCGCCGCCAGCCGGCCGGCGACCCGCATCTTCTCGATTTCCGCGGAGGTTTTCAGTTGTATGGACATGGCCCCGGACGCGCTCAGGCAACAACAGGCCGCCAATTGTAAAGCATAGGAGCCTGCGCCACAGGAATTCGCGAGAGCGGATTTGCAGCCGTGAATTCCTGTGGCGCAGGCTCATAGGGCGGGTCATGCCGGCTTTGCCACGCCATCAGTCGCCCTGCCGCATTCGGCAGCGCCATTATTCAACGGCTTTCAGCTTTCCCGTTACAAATTTGTGCAAGGTGCTGGAAATCAGCGTCTGATAGGGCATGCCATCCCTTGCGGCCTGTTTTTTCAGGAATGTCAGGTCCCGGGATGAAATTCGAATATTGATTCGCCGATTCTTCTTCAGGGTTTCCCGGGCAACCGACTCCAGGCGCTGCTTCTCTGCCCGGAAGTTTGCAACGCCAGCAAATTCCCCGTGTTCAAAATCGCGCAGAATCTCCAGCTCTTCCTGGTCAAATTCAAACTTTTCGCTCATTCCAGATACTCCCGGGTCGCTTTCCTGCTTGGAATAATCGTTTTCAGGAACCACGTTCCGTCCTGTTCCACAAAAGGAACCAGGTGGGCGTAGCCATTGATATCAAGCACCATGACACGCTGATTGGGATAGCGCTTCGGATGCGGATGCTCAAGTATGGCAAGCAAATCACCATTCTGATTTCGCTTGCTTCAGCAGCCGTTTCCAGAGCGGGGGATGTTGTGGTATAAAGCGGGCCGCCCGGGGAGGCGCTTCCTTTTCGGGCACGAGGCAGTCCATTAACGTCGCACACGCACCGGCACATCGGCTCCGGGTGCCCTGGTCCTTTCGAGGGCGGGGGTTGAGTCATGGGGTGCGTGGAGGCCTAACCCGAAGGAAACCGATATGTCCGCAAACATGAAGGAAATGCTGCGCGCAGGCGTGCATTTCGGGCACCAGTGCCGCTACTGGAATCCCAAGATGGAGCCGTACATCTTCGGCTCCCGCAACAAGATACACATCATCAACCTCGAGACCACCATCCCGGCGCTGGAAGCGGCGTTGCGGCAGGTGTCCGAGTTCACCGCCAAGGGCAAGAAGATACTTTTCGTGGGCACCAAGCGCGCCGCGGCGAAGATCATCCGCCGGGAGGCGGAGCGCTGCGGGATGCCCTATGTCAATCATCGCTGGCTCGGCGGCATGCTCACCAACTACAAGACGATCCGCGGCTCGATTCGCCGGCTCAAGGAGCTGGAGGAGCAGGAGCAGAGCGGCGGTTTTGAAAGCCGCACCAAGAAGGAAGCCCTGATGCTGATCCGGGCGCGCAAGAAACTCGAGCGCGGCATCGGCGGCATCAAGGACATGGGCGGTCTTCCCGACGCGCTGTTCGTGATCGATGTGGAGCACGAACGGATCGCGGTCACCGAAGCCAATAGCGTCAAGATTCCGGTCATTGGCGTGGTGGACACCAACTCCGACCCGGACGGCGTGCAATATGTCATTCCCGGCAATGACGACGCCATCCGCGCCATCGAACTCTACGCCACCGCCGTGGCCGATGCCTGCCTCGAAGGCCGCGAGCGTTCGGCTTCGCCCGGCGCGGGCGGAGAATTCATCGAAATCGACGATGAGCCCGAAGCGAAGGCCGAAGCCGAGCCCGAAAAGCCGCCGGCAAAAGTCAAGCGCAAGCGCAGCGCCGTCAAACCACCCGAACCCGAACCAGAGGCGGTTGCCGAATCCGCCCCCAAACCGGAACAACCGGCAGAGGCTGATTCGGAAAAGTCCGAACCCGCCACCGAACCGGAGCGATCTGCGGAGGCTAACGCGAAAGAAGCCACATCCGAAACCGAACTGGAACAGCCAACGAAAGCTGATTCGGGAGACGCCAAATCCGAAGAAGAGCCGGAACGGGCGGCGGAAGCAGTTTCGGAAGAGGTCGATTCGGTAGAAGAGGCAGAGCAACCAACGGAGTCAGCTACGGAGAAGGCCGAACCGACGCCGGAGCCGAACGTAACCGGGGCGGAACCCGAGGCTGAAGTTGCCGACGATGCTGCGCCGAAAGAAGCAGCCGAGCAAGTCGAAGCTGATTCAGTGGATATAGACGCGATTATCTCCTGCCTCAACAAGAACAAGGTGCGCTGCACCTACAGCGCTGTTGGCGATGTGTTGGGGATTGAGGCCCAATCGGTAGCCAGCCTGCTTGGTGAGCGACGCCCTGAGGTGTCCTGGGTCGTCAGTCGCGAAAAAAAGGAACCAACTGGCTATACCGATGAGCAGAAGCATCCGGAATTGTTCAGCAACCCGGAAGTTATCGATAACGGAGACGATTTGAGGAAGCTACTGGCTGATTCGTAACTCGGGACATTTCCCGATTTGGTTTTTGAGAGAAAGTTATGGCACAGATTACAGCGAGCATGGTCCGGGAGTTGCGGGAGCGCACGGGCCTGGGCATGATGGATTGCAAGAAGGCGCTGGTGGAGACCGGCGGTGAAATCGAGCGGGCGATTGCGCATTTGCGCAAGGTGAGCGGCCTCAAGGCGGCGAAAAAAGCCGAACGGGTCGCCGCCCAGGGCGTGGTGCTTTCCCGGCTCGCGGAAGACGGTAGCCGCGGCGTGCTCGTCGAAGTCAACTGCGAAACCGATTTCGTCGCCAGGGACGACAACTTCCTCGCCTTCGCCGATCAATGCCTCGCCGCGGCCTTCGCCGAGCCTTCCGCGGACGTCGCCGGCCTGCTCGCCGGGAGCCTGGAGGATCAGCGCGAAAAACTGGTGCAGAAGATCGGCGAGAATATCAATCTGCGCCGGGTGGAGCATCTGGCGGCCGGGGCCGGCGGCCGGGTGGGCGACTATGTTCACGGCAATCGCAAGATCGCCGTGCTCGTTTCCCTCACTGGCGGCGACGAAGAACTCGCCCGGGACGTGGCCATGCACGTGGCGGCAATGAATCCACTGGTGGTGCGCGGCGACGATGTACCCGAAGACGTGCTCGCCAGGGAATCCGAAATCTATTCCGCCCAGGCCAGGGAATCGGGCAAGCCCGAGGCCATTATCGAAAAGATGATTTCCGGGCGGCTGCGCAAGTTTGTCGCCGAAGTCAGCCTGCTGCAGCAGGCTTTCGTCAAGAACCCGGAGTCCACGGTGGGAGAACTCGTCCGGGCCGGCGGGGCCGAAGTTTCCCGGATGCTACGATTTGCGGCCGGCGAGGGAATCGAGAAGAAAGAGGAAGACTTCGCCGCCGAAGTGGCCGCCCAGGTCGGGGCGGGTTGAGGACGGTAGCGCAACAGAGATTCCATGCCCGCCGTCAGGCGTGTCCGGTCCAGGGGCCTGCGCCGTAGGAATTCGCGAAAGCGAAAATTCGCTATCGCCGCGCCCCCGGCTGATCGATTGAGGCGAATATTGGTGGATATGCAACGAAATCGAGCGGCCGGGGGCGCGGATGAGAGCGGATTTGCAGCCGTGAATTCCTACGGCGCAGGCTCCT
>JAJEGU010000048.1 GCA_022819645.1 Pseudomonadales bacterium | reverse complement strand
CAGAGCTTCCCTGCGGCACATGGAAGTGCCGCCGAATTCGATGGCGTAAGCCATTGAATTCGGGAGCAAAACAAAACCACGCTTTTGTTTTGCGATAATGAAAAACTCCACGGATGGAGTTTTTCAGAGAATACCTAGGAGCCTGCGCCGTAGGAATTCACGGCTGCAAATCCGCTCTCATCCGCGCCCCGGGCCGGTCGATTTCGTTAAATATCCACCAATATTTGCCTCAATCGACCGGCCCGGGGCGCGGATGAGAGCGAATTTTCGCTTTCGCGAATTCCTACGGCGCAGGCTCCTAGCTCTGCCACGTTTTTCCCAAGCCCGACGCAATCCGGTCTCGAAGCACTCGGCCAAAAAGGCAAAAACGTCAAAGACCGTCGATTTACCGCTGCCATTTGGGCCGAGCAGCACGGTCATCGGAGTAATTTTCTTCAGCTCCAAGTCCCGCAACGCACGAAAGTTCCGGACCTTCAAGCGCTCAATTCGCGGAGGCGCGCTAGTAATCATCGCCATGCTTTTTCCAGGGACTTTCTCATACCAGCCAAGATTCGAGGCCGCTATTGGTCCTTTCAGGAAAGCGCCTCGATAGGTTCGAAGCGGCCCTTGAGGACGGATTCCGAGGCGCCGGGTTGCATCCAGCGGTCTATGGTGGTGGCGTAGACCTGGCGGAAATCTACCGTGTGCTGGAGGTTGTCGCCGTCTACCAGGTTGGTGAGGCTTGGCGGGGTTCCGTAGTGGCCAGGAATGACGGGTTTGCCGGCAAGGAACATGGTGTTCGCTGAGCCGTGGTCGGTGCCGAGGTTGGCGTTTTCCGGTACGCGGCGACCGAATTCGGAATAGACAAGTACGAGAACCCGGTCGGCCTGGCCGATGCGCTCGAGGTCGCGGATGAATCCGTTGATGGCGTCTGCGGTGTAGGCCAGGATGCGCTGATGCAGGTTGACCTGCTGCACGTGGGTGTCGAAGGCGTTGTTGCGATAGGAGACGTGATAAATGCGCGCCGGCAGTCCCGCTTCGATGCAGGCGGCGACCTTGGGCAGGTCGAGGCCGTTGAGGCCATAGTCCACCGGCGTCCGGTAGTTGGCCCAGGCATCGCGAATCCGGGCGGAGGCGGTCAGGGCGCTGCGGGCCACGTCGTTGAGGAAAGCGCGTGAAGGGTTGCCCCCGGCTTCATCGACACGCTGCATGAGCGGCTGCTGGCTGGCGAAGGCCCGGCGCTGGAAGCGGTCGGGATTGTCGAACACCACTGGCGTATGCAAGCGGCTTTTGACTGCCAGCGACTGGGCGGAAGCGATGTTGATCAAAACGTCCGTGCCCGAGGCGCCGTCGAGAGCGTCGGCGAGCCTGCCGAGCCAGCCGAATTCATCGCCGCGGTTGGGCGCCGCGGTGTGCCAGTAGGCCATGGAAGTGAAATGGGAATAGGAAGGGCGCTCATAGCCGCAGCCGTGGATGATGGCGAGGTCGTCGCTGTCCCATAGTCGCTCAAAGCCGAGCATGCCGGGGTTGAGACCGAAATGCCCGTCAAGCTTGCGCACTGCATCGGGCCGGATGCCGATGGTGGGGCGATGCCGGTAATAGGCGTCGTCGCCATGGGGAACGACGGTGTTCAGACCATCGTTGCCGCCGGACAGTTCGACGGAAACCAGAATGCGCTGGTCACGACCGGCTTGAGCCCAGGCCCGGGGGCTGAACAGGGGAGCGGCGGCCAGGGCGCTGACGGAGGTCAGGCCACCGGCCAACAGGCCGCGCCTGCTGATTTTCTGGCCTGAAAAAGGCTTCCTCACCATGACCTTGCCTCCGCAGCTTGTTTCCGTTCGTTCAGTTCAGTTGATATTCCGGGCGGCTGAGCAGCACATGCAGCAGCCCCCGCAGGGATTCTTCCATGAAGCTGGCCGCACTCGCAATATCCGCCGTGCCGAGCTCGGCTTCGAGATAGTCCGCCATTGCCAGCATGGTAGCCGGCTCCGGCGGTACGCTAAAGAAGCGCGAAGTCAGATATTCGACCACTTCATCAGGCGATGCAAGTTCCGCCTCGGCCACCATGCCTGCAAGGTCAAGCCTGGGCAGGTTGCGGGAAATCGGCTTGACCCGTTCAATCGCCATCTGCCAGCCGCGATAGCTGCCGTAGCGCGTATTGAAGGCCTCGTCGCTGTCGGCAAGCATGTTCGACGCGGACAATTCGTTCATGTCGGGCGCTTCCTCGGCCACCATCGACGGCAAGGTCGCCGAACTGATGTCCATTCCCCGCCGCAGCCGCTCGTGTACGCTGAGGATTTCCTCGCCGCCGTAGCCGGGATGGCGGTCCGGCGGCAGGAAGCCGATGTCGGGGAACACCACGTCGAGCACGAAATTGCCGCGTTCGAAAAGCAGGCTCGGGGTGATCCAGGCGCGTCCTTCGCTCCAGCCGGCGACCGTCGGCGGCCGCATCAGCCGCTGGCCGAGCGAACCGGTAACCCGGTTGAAATCCGGCGTGCCGGGGATGCTGTCGAGGTCGAGCAGGCGATAGGTGGAAACCACGTATTCCACCGGCCCCTTGATACGGCTGCCGATCACCTCGGGCCGATAGAAATCCCGCGACAGGAACAGGCGCTCCATGTACGCCGCGATGTCGTAATTCGAATCCTTCAGCCAGGCGCCGAGTTCCCGGGCCGAGTCGTCGTCGAGTTCCTCGCTGACGAAATAGTTGTAGATCTTGCGCGCGATGAATTCCGCCGTGGCGTCCTGCTGCAGGATGATGTCAATGACGTCGATCCCGTCAAAAGCGCCTTCCTGGCCGAGTACGCGCTTGACGCCAAAATCGTGGTCATCGGTGACCACCTGGAATTCCAGCCTCTCATAGTTCCAGCCGGTGAACGCCCGGGCCGCCTCGCGCACATCGCTTTCGCCGTAGTGGCCAACACCCATGGTGAACAGTTCCATGATCTCCCGGGCAAAGTTCTCGTTCGGCGAATCCTTGGTGTTTACGCCGGCGTCAAGGAAGTTGAGCATGGCCGGGTCCTGGGCGACACCGACAAGCAGCTCGCGAAAGTCGCCCAGCCCCTTCTCCTGGAACAGGTGGAGTTGCCCCAGCATCTTGCGATAGTCGCGCACCTTGTTTTCATTGGTGGCGAAATGCCCGTGCCAGAACAGCGCCATCTTTTCCTCCAGCGGGCGCGGGCTGTTGAGCATGCGTTCGGCCCACCAGTAAGCCACCCGGTCGGTTTCGAGCCGGCTCGCGCGCAGCCAGTAGAAGAACTTGTTCACCACCGGCTGCAAGGGCCGGTCGCCCCCGGGCTTCACTTCAACGCCAAGCGCATGGCCCTGCCTGCGGGCGAGTTCGGTGGTCGCCGGGCGGCTTGGCGGAAACGGGTCCAGCCCTTCCTCGAAAACGCCTGAGTGATCGAATTCCGGCAAATCCGCCTCCGGCGCGCCTTCGAAATACACCAGCCTGCGCACGGCTTCCCGGGGCGTCATGGCGGTGAATTCAGCGATCTCATCCGGTCTTGCGCCGAATCCGGCCCGTTCCAGCAGATGCCTGGCCTTGGCCTGATTCCATTCGATCGGATTCACTGGCTCGAAATCGCCATTCGCCGCCAAAGGCAACATGACGATCATGGCGGCAATACTGAAGTTGAACAGGTGGCTGCGCATGGTTTGACCCTGAAACTTTGTAAAAAGCGAATGTTGAATATAGTCCTCGATTCGGTCTGTGTCCATACCTTGCTATTGCCAAATTCGTGGCAGATTGTGTATAGTAGCTCTCGCGAAACCTGTTGGACAGCATCGGCCGTGCCCAGTCGTGCTGAATTCCCATCTGAATTGCCGCACCGAGATTCTTCTCCCAGGAGCCCGCGCCGCAGGCTCCTGGTGTGAAGAACCAGCGAATTGACTTAGAACTGTTTCAGGAGGGCAAAATGAGGAGACACTCGCATATCAAAAAGGCGCCTCGGCCTTTTTTCGATACGCTTGACTATATGAAAAACCCGGTAAAGACTCCGGTAACGCCTGAAGATATCCACCGTACATTGGAAGTGGACGAACCCGAGGCGGTAATGGACTACCAGGTCGCTTCAGAGTTTATTTTTACTTACCGGGGAAGTGTGGAAACTTTCCGGCAGTACAGAAAAACACTCGAACAATTACTCGCCTGGTGTTGGCTGGTAAATGAAAAGCCCATCAGGAAAATGCATCGACAGGATGTGGAAAGGTTTATGGAGTTTTGCGTGGATCCACCCAAATCCTGGATTGGTTCATCGCGGCAGCACAGATTCCAGACCCAAAAAGGAATCCGGGTCCCCAATCCCAAATGGAGGCCTTTCTGCAAAACGGGAAACCAGTATATTATTGTCAATGGCACTTTGAAAACCTGCTTCAATGTACTGGGAAGCTTCTTCAGTTATCTGGTGGAAGAAGAGTACATCTTGCAAAGCCCGGTGGTCCGGATTCGGCAAAAATCAAAGTTCATAAAGACCCAGCAACAGGCTACTCCACCACGAACTTTATCCGTGGAACAATGGAACCATGTTCTCGATGCTGCGGAAGAACTTGCAGAGTTCGACCCTTACAACCATGAACGAACCCTGTTCATGCTTTCCGCGATGTTCTGCATGTATCTGCGAATTTCGGAATTTGCCGAATCCAAACGCTGGCGGCCGATCATGGGTCACTTTTTTCGCGACACCGGAGGCCGCTGGTGGTTCAGGACCGTGGGCAAGGGCAACAAGGAGCGCACGGTAACCGTTTGTGACGCCATGCTCCAGGCCCTGCGCCGCTATCGCCGGTCTCGCGGGCTGACCGCTCTGCCGCTTCCCGATGAGAACACGGTGCTGGTATATGGCAAATCCCGCACCGGGGCGATAACAACAACGCGAATCAGGCAACTGTGCAAGGAGGTATTCACCCGGGCCGCATTCAACATGCGCCTGTGCGGCAAGAACGAGGACGCCGAGGTTCTCGACCGGATCACGCCCCACTGGTTGCGCCACACCGTCATCTCCTTCGACGTGCCGCTGCGGCCCCTGCATCACATCCGCGACGATGCCGGCCATGCCTCGATCAGAACCACCAACCGCTACATCGACTCGGTGCAGGCGGAACGTCATCACAGCGCCCAGGGCAAGACCGTCCGCGTGGAAGAAAAGGAGCAAGAACAATGAGTTTCCTGGTTGGGCAGCCGCAACGAAACTTTTTGGGCCGAAAATTGCGCATTTTTCCAACTCCTGTACTACATATGCAGGGCCACAACGAAGCAGCCCAGGGCCTGCGCTGCCGGAAATCAGGGCTGCTTCGTTCCCATTTCCGCAATTTCGTGATATACAGGGGTTGAAATGAAAGCCGAAGAGATTATCAGCACGACTCACCGACTGGAGCAGTCCGGCATGGCCCGCACCGAAGCAGAAACCATAGTGAGCATCCTGCAGCAAGCCGTGGCCCCATTGGCCACCCGGGCTGGCCTGGAGGCAGTGAAAGCCGATCTGGAGGCGGTGAAGGAGACGATGGCCACCAAGGCTGACCTGGAGGCTCTGAAGGAGACAATGGCTACCAAAGCCGACCTGGAGGTTGTGAAGAAGACAATGGTCACCAAGGCCGATCTGGAAGCTGTGAAGGAGACAATGGCCACCAAGACCGATCTCGAATCCTATGCGACGAGGACCGATCTGGCCGAGTTGGAGACCAGACTGTTCTGGCGCTTGTCCGGCGCCATGCTCGCGATGGGAACTTTTATCCTGGCGGGAATGCGCTTCATGCTCTAGGAGCCTGCGCCGTAGGAATTCGCGAAAGCGAAAATTCGCTATCGCCGCGCCCCTGGCTGGTCGATTGAGGCGAATGGTGGATATGCAACGAAATCGAGCGGCCAGGGGCGCGGATGAGAGCGGATTTGCAGCCGTGAATTCCTACGGCGCAGGCTGCTGGGTATTCTCTGAAAAACTCCATCCGTGGAGTTTTTCATTATCGCAAAACAAAAGCGTGGTTTTGTTTTGCTCGCGAATTCAATGGCTTACGCCATCGAATTCGGCGGCACTTCCATGTGCCGCAGGGAAGCTCTGACTTGA
>JAJEGU010000030.1 GCA_022819645.1 Pseudomonadales bacterium | reverse complement strand
GGCTCGTCGTCGTCGGTCACGCGGACGGGCAGGTCCGGAATGGCGATGCCGCTGTAGGCGGTCGCGTTGCCGTAGGCGGTGTCCGCGCTCGTGCCGCTCAGGGTCGTGCGGAAGGCCTCGTTGTCCACGAAGACCTTGAACCTGAGGTCGCCCGTGATCGTCCCGCCCGGGGTATCGGCCGCGTTGTCCGTGGAAATGACGGTGAATTCCTGGGCGCCGGTCGCGCCCGACGCCCAGTAGCCGACGAGGTACTCGGCCCGCACGTTGTTGTGGCCCGTTTCGCCGTGGGGCGGGTAGTCGGGGGACAGCGCGCTGTTGATGCGCGCGAAGGGACGCATGGTGGCCGCGCCGGTCGCCGCCCCCGTCTCGGTGTAGGCGACGACGGCGATGTCCGAGGTCGGCGCGGTGGTGATGTCGATGCTGAAGGTGGCGCGCCGGTCGCGGCCGTCGCGGTTGCGGCTGGCCTCCATCACGGAAACGGCGGCGCCGCCGGGTACGGTCAGCGTCGCGCCCGTGCCGTTGAGGGTGGTGTCCGCCGCCGGCTCGGTGACGGTCACCGTCCACTCGCCGAGCACGGTGCCGCTCCGGCAGTCGGCGGTGGTGCATAGCCGGACGCCAAAAGTCTCGTCGCCCGCGCCGTCGCTGTCGGCGTTCGCGGTGACCTCGAAGTTGATCGTGCCGTAGGTCGTGTTGCGGTACGCGCGCGGGGCGTCGGCGTCGGGCGTGATCGCCTGCGCCTGGCCGAGCAGGTTGTCGGTGGTGACGGCGATGTCGCCCGCCTCGGCGGTGAAGGCGCCGCCGACGCTGACGTGGACGTGGTAGCGCGGGCGCGAGGTGACGTTGGAGATCTGGAAGCCGCGCGTCTGGCCCTCAACGATCGTCACGCGGTCGAGGACGGCCTGGCTGGCGACCTGCTGCGCGAAGGCCGGCGCCGCCGAAAACAGCAAGGCCAGCGCGGCGACGCCCGCCGACCGCCACGACCGGAACCTCATGGCTCGGCCCGGCTCGGCTCGGCTCGGCTCGGCTCGGCTCGGCTCGGCTCGGCTCGGCTCGGCTCGGCTCGGCTCGGCTCGGCTCGGCTCGGCTGACAAAATTGTGCCATGGCGGGGCAAGCGCCCCGTCAAGCGTTTCCGGCCAATTTCCATACTATATCTTCGCGCACCGATGCCGGGAGGGACGGCCAAATGAAAGGGATTCACATACCAGGGCCACATTCGACCAATATGTGGAAACCAACGTAAAAACGAACATACCGCAACCCGAGAAATGCCACTCTCATATTCAATTTCAAGATGATAAGACACCCCGCGAAGCCGTGTCCAGTTTGAAAAGCGATTTTTTTTGTCACCGGCAATTCTCATTTCGGCGCCCCAACCTTCAGTTCACTCCGCGCGCGGGATGACCAATGCGGGCGCGCCGTAGGCATCAAGAGCCTCCCGTTCCGCGGGACTATGTAAATCCCGCAATGCGGATACCCCGAACTAGGAGCCTGCGATTCCGTCGGACTCCCGCATCCGGGGCCGGCCGCTGAATGCATTGATTACCCTGTGGGAAAATGGGTGTCCCGAGAGATTCCTCCGAGAGATTCGAGAGATTCCGTTGCGTGGCCACTGCAAGAGATTCTGCGACTGCGCTTCGCTTCGCGCAGAATGACATGCGGGTTGGAGCGCCAAAGTGAGAATTGCTGCTTGTATGCAGTAAGTATAGTAAGCCGGGATGTTATTTTACTTTTAGCTGATAACGTATAATAATTGTCATGGAATTGCTGCTTGTATGCAGTAAGTATAATAAGCCGGGATGTTATTTTACTTTTATCTGATAAAGTATAATAATCGTCATCGATTTCGGCATGAGAATACCTAGAGGCACCAAATCGTGAAACGAAACCGGGTCGGTGAATATTCCGAAACCATCGCAGGTGGCGAAGCCGTTCGCGCATTCGTGCCGGCGCCCTTGCCGCCACAGCCCGCGGTCGCAATGGACGGCGAATTGCTGAAGGCTCTGGCGGAAGCGTCCGCGGCGCTTGGCCGGCTCGATGGAGTCGCCCATATATTCCCCGACAAACTGCTTCTCATCTATTCCTATGTGCGCAAGGAAGCGGTGCTGTCTTCCCAGATCGAAGGCACCCAATCTTCGCTTTCCGACCTTCTCTTGAGCGAGTTCGAGGAGGTTTCGGGCGTTCCGCGACACGATACCCTGGAGGTTTCCAATTGCGTCGCCGCGCTCGACTACGGAATCGGGCGAATACGCGAAGGCTTCCCTCTCTCGAACCGATTGTTCTGGGAAATCCACGAAATCCTGCTGTCGAGCGGACGGGGAAGCCAGATGCTTCCGGGACAATATCGCAACAGCCAGAACTGGATCGGCGGAAGCCGGCCCGGGAACGCGCGTTTCGTCCCGCCGCCGCATACCGAAGTGCCGAATTGCATGGCCGATCTGGAAAGGTTTCTCAATGAAGACGACAAGTCCTTGCCGTCCCTGGTTCGGGCGGGACTGGCCCATGTGCAATTCGAGACCATTCACCCGTTTCTCGATGGCAACGGCCGGGTGGGGCGAATTCTGATAACGCTGCTCTTGTGTGCGGATGGTGTGTTGCAAGAACCGCTGCTCTATCTGAGTCTTTACTTCAAGCAAAACAGGGAGACTTACTACGAACTGCTGAATCGCACGCGGCAAGACGGCGACTGGGAGGCCTGGCTGCTGTTTTTCCTCGAAGGCGTCGTGGTGATCGCCAACAAGGCCTTCGAGGCCGCCAACCAGTTGAACCGGCTGTTTCGGGAGGATCGCGAAAGGATCTCCTCGGGCGCGAAACAACGCGCGAATTCCGCCTTGCGTATCCATGAGACGCTGATGGAGCGTCCCCTCGTTTCACTGCCTTACGCCTGTGAAAAAACCAATCTGACGTTTCGCACCGCCGCGAAGGCAATGGAAGCGCTGATCTCGCTGGGGATTGCGGAGGAAGTCACGGGCAGGGCGCGAAATCGCCTTTTCGTCTACCGGAAGTACGTCGATACGCTCAACGAAGAGACTTGAGACGGCTCTTGTTGTCTGATCCGACTCCCGCATCCGGGGCAGCAATTCTCATTATGGCAATGGCCGCGCCCACATCAGTCATTCTGCGCGCAGTCGCAGAATCTCATTGCGTGGCCGCTGCAAGAGATTCCGCGACTGCGCTTCGCTTCGCGCGGAATGACATGAAGGTTGGAGCGCCAAAATGAGAATAGCTGCATCCGGGGCCGGCCGCTGAATGCATTGATTACCCTGTGAGAAAATGGGTGTCCCAAGAGATTCAGTAACGATTGGGGACGAGATTTGGAGACATGCACGAAATTCCGGAAAACCTGATCAGTGAATTCGTTGCGGAACAGCGACTTCCCCCGGCTTATGGGGAACAGGCGCAGGCGTGGTTTCCGCCTTTGGCATGGCGGCTTCGCGGAATCGTCGAGCGTTCCGACAAGCCCGTGCGAATCGGCATCAGCGGCGCCCAGGGTAGCGGCAAGTCCACCCTGGCCGCGTTTCTTTCCCGTTTGTTCACAAGCCGGGGAGTGCGCACAGCGGCGCTGTCGCTGGACGATTTCTACCTGACCCGCGCCCAGCGGCGGAAAATGGCGGAATCGACCCATCCCCTGCTGGCGACACGCGGCGTTCCCGGAACCCACGATGTGGATTTGCTGGCGGACGTGCTGGACGAGCTGAGCCATTCCGGCAATGACGCTTCGGTGGCTATCCCGGTTTTCGACAAGTCGCGGGATGATCGCGGGGAATCGAATCGCCGGCAACATGGCCGCCCCGACCTGATTCTGCTGGAAGGGTGGTTTGTGGGGCTGGCGCCACAGCCGCCGGATGATCTTGCGGCGCCGATCAATCTCCTCGAATCCGAAGAGGACGCCAGTGGCGCCTGGCGGCGATTCGTCAATGAGCGACTGACCGATTACCACGACCGAATTTTCAGCGGACTCGATCACCTGCTGTTCCTGCAAGCTCCCGATTTCGCCAGCGTCTATCGCTGGCGCGGCCTGCAAGAGCGCAAATTGCGGGAGAAAGCGGGGCGCCACGCCGGCAAAGTAATGAGCGAGGCGCAACTGCAGCGTTTCATCAGCCACTTTGAGCGCTTGACGCGACATGCGCTCCGTACGCTGCCGGAGCGGGCCGACTGGCTGTTCGTGCTCGATGAAGAACAGCGGATCGTAGCCAGGGTGGACCGGATTCCCGATCAGGCGCTTTCCGCCAGATGACCTCGTTGCCAAACCAGCGGCTGGATATACACCCGCAGCACCAGTGCCGACAGGACCACCCCAAGCCCGTGCCGCCACCAGCTCCAGCTTTCGCCGTGGGCCATGGCGCTGAGTTGCAGCGGCCAGCCGAACCAGCCATACAGTCCATTGAGCAACAGTCCGCAGGCGATGGCCGCACCGATGACGCCGATGAGATAGGCGATCAGGGAGCGGTTGCCCATCTGCTCCCGGATGACTCCCATGGTGGCGATGTTGGTGGCCGGGCCCGTGAGCAGAAACACCAGCGCCGCGCCGGGTGAAATCCCCGCGAACAGGAATCCCGCGGCCACCGGGGTGGAGGCGGTGGCGCAGATGTACATGGGCAGGCCGACGATGACCATGACGATCATGGCCAGCAAGCCGTCGCCCCATTGCAGGAAGAACGACTGGGGCACCAGCACCGTAATCAGCGCCGCGGCGACAAGGCCGATCAGCAACCATTTCGCGGTGTCGGCAATCATGCGACCGTAGCCGTAGCGGATGGCGTTGGCAAAGCGTTCCCCCATGGGCGGCATGGCTTCGTGTTCGGCCTTTCCGGCGCCGCAGCAATGCCCGGATTCGCTTTCTTTCGCGGGTGTATCGTCTTCCCGGTCCATCACATTCACCAGCAGGCCGGCGATGACGGCGCTCAGTATCGCCCCCAGCGGACGGCAAATGGCGAAGATCGGCCCAAGCACCGCATAGGAAAAAGAGATGGAATCGACGCCGGTTTCCGGCGTAGCCACGAGAAAGGACGAAGTGGCGCCCTTGGACGCCCCGGCCTTGCGGATGCCCAGCGCCGCGGGAATGACGCCGCAGGAACACAGCGGCAGGGGCGCGCCGATAAATGCCGCTTTCAGCACCGAACCCGCTCCGGGGCGGGCAAGCTGACCCTTGACCCAGCGGTCGGGAATGACCTGCTTGATGACGCCGGCAAGCAGATAGCCCGCCAGCAACCAGGGCGCGCTTTCCACCACCAGGTCCCAGAATGCCGTCAGAAAAATCATGCCTGCCTCCCGGAAACGTTGGCCCGGCGCTGGCCCGTACCTGCCGATTCAGGCGTCGCGCCGCCAAGCCGCCCGTGCTCCAGCGCTTCCATGATCGAACAGTGAACGGCGCTTTCCGGGCCGCCGCAGCAACTGTCGAGCAGGATTCCCAACGTCTTCTTCATGGATCGCAATTCACGCAGCCTTGCTTCGACTTCAGCGAGTTTGCGCCGGGTAATCCCGGCCACCTCCTCGCAGCTATGGCTGTCCTTGTCCACTCGGATCGACAGCAGGTTGGCGATGTCCTCCAGCGAAAATCCCACATTGCGCGCCGCGCGAACAAACTCCACCCGCCGCAGATCGGTCTCGTCATAATCACGATAGCCGCTTTCGCTGCGGCTGCGATGGCTGACAAGGCCCTGTTTTTCGTAGAAGCGCAGGGTATGGGGAGAGAGCCCCGTGCGCCTGGCCAACTCGCTGATTTTCATGCTCGACCGGTCTCGCTTCAGCTTCCCCGGGAGCCTGCGGCGCAGGCTCCCGGAAGAACTATAACCTTTGACTTACCTCTAAGGTCAAGCATTTTTGAAGTTCGCCGGCAATTCTCATTTTGGCAATGGCCGCGCTCACATCAGTCATTCTGCGCGCAGTCGCAGAATCTCATTGCGTGGCCGCTGCAAGAGATTCCGCGACTGCGCTTCGCTTCGCGCGGAATGACATGAAGGTTGGAGCGCCAAAATGAGAATAGCTGG
>JAJEGU010000056.1 GCA_022819645.1 Pseudomonadales bacterium | reverse complement strand
CGGATCCTTCCTCACTGAAAAACTCCATCCGTGGAGTTTTTCATTATCGCAAAACAAAAGCGTGGTTTTGTTTTGCTCCCGAATTCAATGGCTTACGCCATCGAATTCGGCGGCACTTCCATGTGCCGCAGGGAAGCTCTGACTTGATCAGAGCTTCCTTAACGGCCCCTGCGTGAGATTCTGCGGCTACGCTTCGCTCCGCGCAGAATGACGGAAAGGCCAGAAAGCTAATCTTCCCTCAGCAACTCCAGTCTGCGGGCGCCGGCGAGGATTCCTTCCAGGCCGTAGTTGCCTTCGTGGCAGGCGTATTCGTAGGGCATGGTGTCGGTGGCGTTGAAGACCATCTCGCCGCCCCAGTCCCGGGTGTAGTAGACCGGGTCGGAAACGCTGAACTCGTAGTGGATTTCGCCTTCGGAGATTCGGGTCAGGCGTTCGGTGATCCGGCCCTGTCCGGTAACCGGCGCGGCGCTCTGGGGCGCCTGCAGGGGGTGCAGGTTGACGGTTTCGATCACCAGGGTGTCGCCTTCCCAGTTCGCCACGGAGTCGCCGAACCAGGGCGCAAGTTCCGCCGGGCGGCGCTCGCCGCCGATGGGGATGATGCGGGCGTCGTGGACCATCTCCACCAGGATCATCAGGTAGTCATCGGTCTGCACGAACTGGTACAGGTTGTTGTATAACACATTTTTCATCAGCGGCCCGCCGGTGCCGCCAAAGCCGATGATGCAGCGCTCGCCGAGTGCGCGGCCTTCCGGGCCGTGATCGCCGGAAAACCTCGCCCGGTAATCCCGGCGCAACCGGTTGCCCTGTTCGGAGAACGGGATTCGGCCGCTTTCCGGGTAGGTGATCCATGAGGTGCGCGCCTGCCCGTCGATTACGCCAAAGCGCGATCCCGGATCAACCCAGAAGGCGTTGTAGCCCCGGCCCCTGGCGAGGTCGCTGCCATCGGGCAATTCTCCCTGCACCTGATTGTCGTCGGTGGCCTGGCGCACGTTCTGGTGATTGTTGCGGGTCACATCCTCAAGCAGCCCGGCGGGAATCACCAGGCCGAATTCCTCGTAATTGGCGGCGCGCTGCAGGGTGGTCAGCGAAGCATTGGTCCAGAATCCCTGGAAGTCCGGGTGGCCCGACGGCGTCCGCGGCGGCTCCCAGTCACTCTGGGCCAGCGCGCCAGCGGCGAACAGGGCCAGTATGCAACTGGTCACTACAACAATTTTCCGCATCTTCGACTCCCGTGTGAACTGTGCCGACAAACCCCGGCGAATGAAGAATTCAGCCCCTGAAGCTAATCCACCCGCCTCCAATAATCAATAGGCCGGAAAGCTGCGGCTCAGGCGGCCAGCCAGATGAGGCTGCCCGCGGCGAGGACCAGCAGTTGGCTGAGGCGGTCTTCGACGGCGAAGAGTACCGGGTCTTCGTGGAGCTTGCCGGATCGGGCGAACAGCCAGATGCGGCCGAGCAGCAGCCACAGGGGGATCAGGAACAGGCAGAGCGGATTGCGCCGAACCAGACGCAGCAGCGACTCGAACAGCAGATCAGTGCGGATCAGGGTCCCATCGAGATCCACAAACAGTGGCGTATCCGACTCAATCGCCATTTTGCGGCAGATATCGGTAGGCAAACAGCGGCGAGGTGAGGCCATTCACGGCTTCGCCCACATTGTAGACGAAGCCCTTGCCCTCGATCAGATTCTGGATGTAACGCGCGTAAATCAGACCGTCGTCGAGTTCATGCCCGCGAAAGGCATAGCTGTCGAAGGCTATCGTCGCAACGGAAAACCCGAGTATCCAGCGGGTGGGGTCGCGCAGTTCGGCTCGCGTGATTCTCATCGCCGTACTGCGATTCTCCCGTCAGATTCCTTGCTATCGGGATTCACAGCCGATCCGCAATTCCGTTCATGGTTTCGGCCAGGGCGAGCAGGCGGTCACGGTCGGCACCCGAGACGGAGGCCGAGGCGGATTCGGTTTCCCCGGCGAGTTCTTCCAGCCGGTCGGCGGCGTCATTGTCGCGGGCGCCGCGGTCGAGGGCGTCCTGGGCCGCATCGAGGGCGTCGCTCAGGGCCTGCCGCTGATTGCCGCCCAGGGCGTCGCCCCGGGCCAACTGGTCGAGATAGGACCTGGCGACCACCGGCTCGGAGGGCCAGCGGAACATGGTCTGCTGCTGGGCATTGAATGTGACTGTGCCGTGTGGCAGCGAAGCTGCGGCGATTTCGTTTTCCGTGAGGAAATCGCTGGGCTGCAATTGCAGCACATCCAGGCCCCGGGCGATTTCGGTGCCGTAGATATAGCCGTTGTACCAGTAGGTGGACCAGTATCCGGCAGTGATCAGCTCTTCCTCATCCAGTGGGCCGCGGTCGAAGAAGGCGATTTCCACCGGGTTTTCGGAATCGGTGAAATCCACTACCGAAACCCCGCCCTGATACCAGGCCTGGACGAAGATGTCGCGACCGGGAACCGGCACCAGGGAGCCATTGTGAGCCACGCAGTTTTCGGTTTCGCTCTGGGGCGCCGACATCTTGTAATGGCTGCGGAACTCCATCTGGCCGTTGACTATGTCGTAAATGGCGTCCGCGCCCCAGTTCAAAGGGTCCTGGGCGCGGCAACGGGGCCGCCCGCCGCCGCCCCATTCATCGGTGAAGATCACCTTGCTGCCGTCATTGTTGAAAGTCGCCGAATGCCAGTAGGCAAAGCCCGGGTCGATGACTTCATCGATTCGCGCCGGATTGGTCGGGTCGGAGATATCGAGCAGGATGCCATTGCCGGAACAGGCGCCCGCCGCCAGGCCGATTTCCGGGAAGGCGGTGATGTCATGGCACTGATTGGTGATGCGCGTGGTCTGGGTGTCGGGGCCGTGATCGCCGCCTTCCCAGAGCCCCGCGGCAATGCCGGTTTCAGGGTCGGAGAAGATGAAGGGGCGATTGACCACCCGGGCGTTGCCGGGAGCGGCCACGGGTATCTGGATCACGTCGATGCGGAACAGCGCCGATTCGGGATTCTCGAAAGGCGATTGGTCGCTGCAGCCGGCGAGTTCGTCTTCCGAGCGCACTGAACTCGTGCCCGAGCCGTACACGTAGATATTGCCGTCGTCGCCCGGATCGGTGACCACGGTGTGGGTGTGCGAGCCGCGGCAGGTCTGTACCGCGCCCACTTGCTGCGGCAGGCTGAAATCGCTGACATCGAAGATACGGATGCCGCGAAAGCGCTCCTCGCTTTCCGGCTCGGCAACGCCCTGCAGGCCACAGTCGAGGCGGCCCCGGGTCTGCTCCACCGACATGATCAGCAGGTCGCCCACGATGGACACATCGCCCTGGCCGCCGGGGCAGACCACCGAACTGAGCAGCCGGGGCGCCGTGGGATTGCTGATGTCGTAGGCATTGAAACCGTGGTAGCTGCCCGCCACGAGCACATTGCCGGCGAACACCAGGTCGGTATTGCCGAAATTGAGCAGGGAGGGGCGCGGCTCGGAATTCTCGTCTTCCTCCTCGTCTTCGGCGACGGGAGTCTCCTGCACGTTCTGACCGGTGCCCGGGTCGCTGACCGGCTCGGCGTCTGGCTCGGCGTCGGCGTTCGGGTCCGGCGCCAGGGCTTCCTCGTCCCGGCCTTCGCGATTGGGCAGTCCGCCAGGGTTGGCCGGGTCGAAGAATCCTTCGGGTTTCGGCAGGGAAGCCACCAGGGCCATGTTCAATGCGGCTTCGCCGGCGTCCCGAAAACCGGCGGAGAGGGCGACCCGGGGATCCGGAGAAAAGCCGGAAAGCATGGTATTCATGCGTTCGATTTCGCTGGTCTGATCCGAAGTGACATCCGAGGTGAAACGATACAGCTCTGAATCCTGGGCCGAACCCGGCTGGTCGAGCAGGGTATCCACCATTTCCAGGGCGCCTTCGTGGTGGTCGATCATGAATTGCAGGAACAGCGAATCGAAGGCGAATCCTTCGGCGGCTTCCAACTGCTCGAATTCCCCGGCGGTCAACATACCGGGCATCAAGTCGAAATCGCCGCCGTGATGGGCGTCCGCCGCCGGCGGTTCAATCCCCCGGTCTTCGAGCCAGCCCGCCATCATGTCGATTTCGTCTTCCTGGGAAAGTGAAATCCGCTGTGCCAGCGCTTCGACGGCTTCCCGGTTGCTGCGGGCGTCCACCAGGGCGCTCATCTCCATGGCCTGGCGATGATGGGAAATCATGCCCCGCATGAAATGTACATCGGCCTCGGAGAACTTGAGGCCAGCGAGGTCCGAAGCTTCCTCGGCGCTGATCTGGCGGCTCGGCTCCCCCGGCGGGCCGGGCTGGATGATGGGAACCTGGGACAGCGCCGGCAGGCTGAAAATCAGGGTGAGGCCGGACAGCAGAATACGGAGTGACATGGGTGCGTCTCCAGTTTCATTGTATAAAGGCAGGGCGCAAGAATACGGGATTCCAGCTTCCCGCAAAAGTGGGTTCTTCAGTTTACCCGGCGCAGCAATAGCCAGCCGAGCAGGGCGAGCAGAAGAATGGGCGCGGCGGCGGCGAGCAGGGGCGAGAAACCGAACAGCAGGCTCAATGGCTCCAGAATGCGCTGCACGATGGTGAATCCGAGCCCCACGGAAAGCGCCACAAAAATCCGGTAGCCCATGGTTGCCTCGCGCAGGGGGCCAAACACGAAACAGGCCGCCACCAGCACCAGCGCCAGGGTCGCCAGAGGTTGCAGCAGTTTTTTCCAGAATGCGAGGTAATGCGGGGCGCTGTCGAGGCCTTCCGCCTCCAGGAATCCCGCCATGCGCCACAATCCGCTGATGGGCTGCTGATCCGGCTCGATGAGCAAAACCCCGAGCAAATCCGGCGACAGGTCAACACGCCATTCCTGCTCCGGATAGCTGTTGGAAACGATGTCTTCGCCGGTGAAGCGGCTCTCCCGCACCTGCCGCAAGCGCCAGTGCGGCGTTTCGGGGTCCGCCACATAGTGCGCGCTGGCGGCGAAGCTGGCCGAAAGCAGTTTGCCGCCGCCATCGCTGCGGTAGCGGCTGACGCCGATCAGCGAAGCGTCATCGGGGCTGATGGCGCCCACATGGATGAACTCGTCGCCGGACTTGTACCAGGCACCCTGCTCCAGCGCCGCCCCGGGGTCGGCGCCACGCAATTCCGCCCGGTGGCTTTCCGCCTGCCGCTCCAGGGGCGGCGCCACATACTCGCCGATCAGCAGGCCGAACAGCATGATCCCAAGCGTGGGCTTGAACACGGCAAACAGGATTCTTCCAGTGGAGACCCCGGCGCTCTGCATGACTACCAGTTCATTGCCCGAGGCCAGCATGCCGAGCCCGATGAGGGCGCCGCCGAGCGCTGCAAACGGCAGCAGTTCATGGAGGCTGGCCGGCGTCGTCCACAACACGTGAACCACGGCGTCCAGCGCGGTATAGCCGGCATTGGTGTCCTGCATCTGGTCCATCAGGGAAAAAGTCATGTCCAGGCTGAGAATCACCAGGGTCGCGCCTGCCGTGGCCAGCAGCATGGCGTTTCGCAGCAAACTGTCGAGCCGGTTCATGTTCGGCTTCCACCCGGCATTTCACTGCGCCCGAGCAACAGCGCGAGGGCGAGGAAAACAGCGTGCACCAGCCACAGGCTGAAGGGCGAGCCGCCGTCTTCCACGGCATCGCGGAAGAATTCCAGTCCGGCGAAATACACCACATAGAGAAAAGCCGCAGGCAACAGCTTGAGATATCGTCCCTGCCGCGGTCGCACCCGGCTCAGGGGAATCGCCAGCGCCGCCAGCACCGGGACCAGGGCAATCAGCGACAGGCGCCATTGCAGTTCCGCCAGATGCAACGGCTCGGCGGATGCAAGCAGTTGCAGACTGGGAATGGTTGATCGTTCCAGGGTCTCCTCGAACCCGGTCGGTTGCGGCAGGAGAATCGACTGGGAATCAAAGCGGCCGAGGCGGAATTGCGCGTCTCCCGGAACGCCGTCGTACTGGGCCACGCGATCCATGCGCATGTAGCGGGCGCCGGTGGCCTCGTCGAGTACCGGGCGGGCCGAGTCGGCGAGTACGATCACCGGCGCGTTGTCTTCCCCGGCAAGGGCCACGAAGACATTGCGCAATTCCCGTCCTCCCGCTTCGGAATCGCTGACGGCTTCAACCCAGGTAACCCGGTCGCCATCGCTGAAGCTGCGGAACTGCCCCGCCACTATCAGGTCGAGTTCGGTGAGTTGCTCCTGGTCCTGGACGATGGCTTCCGCATGGCGCATGCCCCAGGGCGCCAGCCCGAGGCTCAGCACAGCCATCAGCGCCATGACCGCGCCGGCGATGCCCTGGGTGATCCGCAGCAGCCGGGTTTGACCGATGCCCGCGCCCATGAGGCTGACCATTTCGTTTTCGGCGTACATGCGGCCATAGGCGAGTACGATGCCGAGCAGCAGCGCCAGGGGCAGGATGACCAGCAGGAATTCCGGCAGGCGATAGAGCATGATCAGCAGCAGGGCGTCCACCGCCTTCTGGCCGCTTGCGGCTTCGCCAAGATACTGCACAAAGCGGGAAATCACCGCCACGCCGAGCAGAATCAGCGCCACAACGGCGGTGGTCAACCACACCTGCCTTGCCAGATAGCGGAAAACGATCAACTGGAAGCCATGAGGAATCGAATGAACGTCCCAGGAGCCTGCGCTGCGGGAATTCACGGCTGTAAATCCGCTCTCATCCATGCCCCTGGCCGCTCGATTTCGTTGCATATTCACCAATATTCGCCTCAATCGACCGGCCAGCGGCGCGGCGATAGCGAATTTTCGCTATCGCGAATTCCTACGGCGCAGGCTCCGGCCAGGATTCTGCGACTCCGCTTCGCTCCGCGCAGAATGACGGGAGTGGGGAGTTCACTCCGCGCAGGTATGACATGGAGCGCGCATCAGGCGATTTCCAGGGCCTGGTCGCTCAGCAACTGGTCCGGCAGGGATGCGCCGCGCAAGGCGCTGAAGTGCGCCTTGGCCCGGGGCAAAACCTGGGTCGCGAAGAATTGGCAGAGGCGGATGCGCGACTCGTGGAAGTCCGGTTCCCGCGCCATGGCCGCCTCGGCCGCCAGGGCGGACTTGAGCAACAGGCAGGCACCCATCAAGGTGCCGCAGCCCATGAGAAAATTCACCGCCGCCGCCGCCCGGGTCGTATCGTTTTGCCGCAAAAGCCATTGTCGCAGCTCTTCAGCTTCCCCAAGGACCTCCCGAATCGAATCCGCCGCCGCGGCAAGCCGGTTCGACTGTTCCCCCCGCGAGCAGATTTCGCCGGATTCCCGCCATAGCCGCGCAAGCTCCGCACCGCCATCGCGCTGCACCTTGCGGCCGATGAAATCATTGGCCTGGATTGCCGTGGTGCCTTCATAGATGGTGGTGATGCGGGCATCGCGCACGATTTGCGCGGCGCCGGTCTCTTCCACATAGCCCATGCCGCCGTGAATCTGCAGACACAGCGAAGCCGTCTCCTGGGCGATTTCGGTACTCCAGGCCTTGGCGACGGGAATCAGCAATGCGGCCCTGGATTCGGCGCCGGCCACTCCGGTGCGGGCCCGGTCCATGGCGCCGGCGGCGGCATAACAGATCGCCCGCGCCGCCTCGGTCATGGATTTCATCAACATGATCATGCGCCGCACGTCGGGGTGGTGGATGATGGTTCCGTCGCTGCGCCCCAGGGGCCGGCCCTGCACGCGCTCGGCGGCAAACGCGACGGCTTTCTGGCAGGCGAGCTCGGCAATGCCCACGCCTTCCAGGCCCACATGCAGTCTGGCGCTGTTCATCATGGTGAACATGTACGAAAGACCCTTGTTTTCCTCGCCGATGAGCCAGCCCACGGCGCCCTGGCCGGTTTCGCCATAGGCCATGGCGCAGGTGGCGCTGCCCTGGATCCCCATCTTGTGTTCCAGGGCGATGGGCCGAACGTCATTGCGCTCGCCGGGAATGCCATCAGCCCCGGGCAGGAATTTCGGTACCAGAAACAGGGAAATCCCATGCACGCCCCCAGGCGCGCCATCGACTCGGGCGAGCACCAGATGGACGATATTCTCGGCCATGCCGTGGTCGCCCCAGGAGATGAATATCTTCTGGCCAAAGATGCGGTAATGGTCGCCTTCGGGAACCGCCCTGCTGCGAATCGCGCCGAGGTCGGAGCCGGCCTGGGGTTCGGTGAGGTTCATGGTGCCGGTCCACTGGCCGCTGACGAGCTTTTCCAGATAGCGAGTCCGCAGCGCCTCGTCGCCGTGGGATTCCAGCGCTTCGGCGGCCCCCATGCTCAGGATCGGACAAATGGAAAAGCTCAGATTGGCCGCCGCCCACATCTCGGAAACCGCGCAATTGATGGCCTGGGGCAGGCCCATGCCGCCGAATTCGGGACTTGCGGAGCAGGCGCTCCAGCCGCCTTCGGCAAATTGCCGGTAGGCTTCCGCGAAACCCGCAGTCTCGCGCACCTGCCCTTCCACGATTTCCGGCGGATCGGCTTCGCCGGCGCCGTTCAGCGGGGCAAGCACGTTTTCGGCAAGTTTCGCGGCCTCTTCCAGAATGGCGGGCACGAGTTCCGGGCTGGCTTCCTCGAACGGCGCCCGGCCGCAGACTTCATCGACGCCGGCCAGTTCGTGCAGCATGAACCGCATCTCCTTCAAAGGCGCCCGATACGTCATGCCCGTCTCCCGTCGATTAGTCTTGTCAGAGCGGCAACAAGAGTGCCGCAAGCCCACGTCAATATCAAACGGGGAGGGAGAGGAAGACAGATGACAACGGCCCCGGAGAATGAGAGCATTCGGCCCGGCTTGTGGTGCGTTGAGAGAGGATCATGAAGACACGAATCACCGAAATGCTCGGAATCGAGCATCCCATCATCCAGGGCGGCATGCATTACGTCGGTTTCGCCGAACTCGCGGCGGCCGTTTCCGAGGCCGGCGGCCTCGGCATCATTACCGCGCTGACCCAGAAAACGCCCGCCGACCTCGCCAACGAGATCGCCAAGGCCCAGGACATGACCGGCAAGCCCATCGGCGTCAATCTGACCTTTCTGCCCACCGTCAGATCGGTCGATTATCCGGCCATCGTCAAGGTCATCATCGACAGCGGCGTGAAAATCGTCGAAACGGCCGGCAACAATCCCCAGCAGGTGCTGCCGTACCTGAAAGACGCCGGCGTCAAGGTGATCCACAAATGCACATCCGTGCGGCACGCGCTCAAGGCCCAGCGCATCGGCTGCGACGCCGCCAGCATCGACGGCTTCGAATGCGGCGGCCACCCCGGCGAGGACGACATCCCCAACATGATCCTGCTGCCGCGCGCCGCGGACGAACTGGAAATCCCCTTCGTCTCCTCGGGCGGCCAGGCCGACGGCCGCTCCCTTGTCGCCTCCCTCGCCATGGGCGCCGACGGCATGAACATGGGCACCCGCTTCATGGCCACGCAGGAAGCGCCGATTCACGAGAACGTCAAACAGGCCCTGGTCGAGGCCGACGAGTTGCAGACCCGGCTGATCATGCGCCCCCTGCGCAACACCGAACGCGTGCTGAGCAATGCCGCGGTGGAAAAACTGCTGGAGAAGGAAAAGGAACTTGGCCAGGAGATCAGCTTCGAGGACATCATGGAAGAAGTCGTCGGCGTTTATCCGCGCGTCATGCTCGAAGGCGAAATGGACGCCGGCGCCTGGTCCTGCGGCATGGTCGCCGGCCTCATCCACGACATCCCCACGGTCAAGGAACTCATCGACCGCATCATGAACCAGGCCGATCAGATCATCCGCGGCCGCCTCGAAGGCTTCCTGGCGGCTTGATCGGACAAGGACCGAGCGCGGAGGTAAATT
Source organism: Pseudomonadales bacterium (assembly GCA_022819645.1). Lineage (GTDB taxonomy): Bacteria > Pseudomonadota > Gammaproteobacteria > Pseudomonadales > Pseudohongiellaceae > UBA9145. The sequence continues at coordinate 29,198 of JAJEGU010000056.1, read as the reverse complement.
TCCTGGATTTTCTGGACATCGAGCGCGGGTCGGCTTAGGTTCGCCGTTGAAGCCTTGCCGATTGCTTGATCTGGATATGCCGTCGCTTCCTGAATCATGACATTCCCTTATGGAACTGAAACTTGAGGAACTTTCCTATCAGCGCGACGCTATCGATGCCGTCGTGCGCCTCTTTGAGGGACAACCGCGCAACACGTTCGATACGGCTTGCCACGAAGGTGTGAGACGCAACGCCCTTACCATCCCCCCGAAGCAAATCAGCGAGAACGTCCTCGCAGTCCTCAAAGGCAGCGGCATCGACGAAGATTCTGCTTCCCTCGATGAAGCTCTGGACTTCTGCATCGAGATGGAGACTGGCACCGGCAAGACTCTCGTCTACCTCAAGACTGTCTACGAACTCTACCGCCAATACGCCTTCACGAAGTTCATCATCCTTGTCCCCTCCGTTGCTATCAAGGAGGGCGTCCTCGCCACTTTCGACGTGTTCAAGCGACAACTGGCCGACGTATACGGCTTCACGCCCGCGTGCTTCGAATACGACAGCAAGCGCTTGAGTCGCGTGAAGGCCTTCGTCGAGGAGCAGCATCCCCAACTCATGGTGATGACGCTTCAGTCATTCAATGCGGAGGATCGCATTCTCAATCAGGCCCAGCGGGAAGACCTGTTCTCCAATATGCCGTTCATCCGCGCCATTGCGAGTACGCGCCCGATTGTCATCATGGACGAGCCACAGGAAGGCATGGACACCAAGAACGCCGTCAAACGAATCGACGCACTGAGTCCGCTATGCCGGCTTCGTTACTCCGCGACCCACAAGGTCATGCGAAATCTCATCTACCGGCTGACTCCGTTTGACAGCTATCAGCAGGGCCTTGTGAAAAAGATCGAAGTGCTGACCGTTGCAGAGCGACACCAGGAAGCGATGTCGCGCGTCGAGCTTGTCGAAGTGAAAACGTATCAGGACGGCAAACCGCCGAGGGCGAAACTGCGCCTCTGGTACGCAAAGCAAGACGGATCGTTTACCTCACGCGAGTCTCCGCTTCTCAAGGTCGGTGATAACCTCGAAGAGAAGACGCGCAACGTCGGCTATCGGGGCTATGTCATTCGCCGCATCTCGAAACCGCTTCGAGAACGCCACTACCGTTGCGAATTCGAGAATGGCGCTATGGTGACTGAAAAAGAGAAAGCCGCAGACCTGGAGGGCATCTTCGGGGAGCAGCTCTATTGGCTGATCGACAGTCATTTCACAAAGCGTGAACGGCTTGCGCCGCAGGGAATCAAGTGCTTGTCCCTCATCTTCATTGATTGCGTTGACAACTACGTTCGGCCGGACGGCATCATACGCCGCGTCTTCGCTGAGAAGTATCGACGAGTCTGTCAGGAAAAACTGAACCGCTCTCCATCCGAGGAAGAAATTGCTGCCGTGCAGGGCTATTATTTCGCACAAACGGGAAAGGGCGAATACACGGACAACAAGCATTCCATGCGCACGAACAAGGAGCTTTTCGACCTCATCCTGAAACAGAAAGAAGAACTGCTGCGTCTCGGGAACCCGGTTGAGTTCATCTTCTCGCATTCCGCTCTGGGCGTAGGATGGGACAACCCCAACGTGTTCAACATCGCGACGCTTAACCAGAGCTACAGCGAAATCAAGAAACGCCAAGAGATCGGCCGCGGGCTTCGCATCTCGGTCAACCAGGACGGCCAGCGCGTCTACGACGCCGAAGACTGCCCCGAGGGAGACGAAATCAATCTTCTGACGATCGTGCCGAACGAGACTTACGAAACGTTCGTGAGTCAGTACCAGAGCGAAATCACGGAGATCTACGGGTCTTCTGCGTCCGGCGCAAAGACCAGGCACAAACAGAAGGGCAAGCACCCGCGCAAGCGCCGCGTGAAAAGGAACGATGCGATCTATGAGAGCGATTCCTTCCGTGAATTCTGGCGGCGCCTGAGTCTGCGCACCGATTACACGGTAGTGATAGACGAAGACGCCGTTATCAATCGAGCCACCGAGGCCTTGAATGCCCTGAAAATTGAACGCTACATCGCCGAAGTATCACTCGACCGCATTGAGCGGCTTGAAGCCGAAGGGGTGACGACACAGCACATGGGCAGCGAACGACGACGCCTGCGCGCCACTTTCGGGGCAGTAGACCTCGTCGAGGAAATCAGCGAAGGAACGTCACTTGCCTATCCGACGGTAATCGAGATTCTGCGAAACGTAACCAACCGTGAGGACATCGTCGCAAACCCTGTCCGCTTCATCCATGAAGCATCATCGCGAATCCGGGCAATCGAACTGGATGAATTGCTTCGCGGTTTGACTTATGCGCCCAACGGCGAGGACTTCGATATCTCGCGGCTTGAACCGAGTACCGTGACTTTCACGGACACCATCGAAACGCCGAACCGAGGCCTCTACGACTGCGTTGCGTTAGACAGCAATTTCGAGCGGAATTTCGCCTTGTCCGCGGACAACGACGACGAAGTCGTTTGCTTTCTCAAGCTCCCGGCCTTTTATCAGATTCCAACCCCCATTGGCGCATACAACCCGGATTTCGGTGTTGTTCTTCGCCGGAGGCACCTCAAGGATGGCAATGAATCCGAGTTCTACTTCGTTGTCGAAACCAAGGGCACGAACGAGCTTGCCGACAAGAAGGCGCTTCGTGAGAGCGAGGTCTACAAGATCAAGTGCGCCATGAAACACTTTGACGCGCTGGGGGTGGATGCGCATGTCAAGTACGACGCGCCCGTCAAGGAATACTCAGTCTTCAAGTCTCGCGCCAAGGGAGTGATGCATGCCTGAACAGATTCAAACGCAAGTCCCGGATACGCCGGCCTCGGACAATGCCGCGTTGTTCGGTCGGATTGTGGATATTCTCGAAGAAGCCCGCAGTCGTGTCGCCCGAACGGTCAATAGCGCAATGGTGGCCGCATATTGGCTGATCGGACGCGAAATCGTTGAGGAAGAGCAGAAGGGGCAGAAACGGGCCGAATACGGCAAGGCATTACTACTGGACCTTTCCCAACGGCTCAATGAGCAGTACGGCGCTGGATATTCCGTGCCAACCCTCCAAAATTGCAGGAAGTTCTATCTGATCTATGAACACCGACTGGCAATTCAGTACCCAATGGGTACTAAATTTGCTATGGCTGCAATTGGTTATCCCGCTGGGGGAGAACTTAAACAAAAACAGTACCCAGTGGGTACTGAATTCGTCACAGGCTTCCATCCCGACCTAAGCTGGTCACACTACCGCACCCTGATGCGCGTTGAAAACGATGAAGCGCGGCAATTCTATGAACAGGAAGCCGCCAGTAACCGCTGGAGCAAGCGGCAGCTTGAGCGACAGATCAACACCCTGCTTTTTGAACGCCTGCTCAAGAGCCGAGACAAGGACGGTGTGCTCCAACTCGTTAGCAAAGGACAGGAGACCCAACACCCCATCGACATTATCAAAGACCCCTATGCTTTGGAGTTCCTCGGCCTTCCCGAGTCGCATCGATTGGTCGAAAGCGAACTGGAAACGGCCCTTACTAGCCACATGCAGGAGTTTCTATTGGAACTGGGGGCTGGATTCGCCTTCGTAGCCCGTCAGAAAAGACTCACGCTGAATGGAGACCATTTCTACGCGGACCTGGTCTTTTATCATGTGCGCCTGAAGTGTTATGTGATCATCGATTTGAAAACAGAAAAGCTCACTCATGGCGATATTGGCCAGATGCAGATGTACGTTCACTATTTCGATCGCGAAATACGCGCCCGGGAAGACAACCCGACGATTGGCCTGATCCTCTGTACCGACAAGAACGATGCTGTCGTCGAATACGTGCTCGACAAGGGCAACGAACGCATTTTCGCCAGCCGCTACAAGCTGGAACTTCCACCCAAGGAGGAACTGCGCAGACTGCTTCTCGAATGGCGCTCCGAGAACGAAGGAGGCAAGTCATGAACAAGGCAATTATGGACCGAATGCCAGCCACGCCTGATCTAAACCAGGAACGTCTGGAGCAACTCCGCGAACTCATGCCGGATCTGTTTACCAATGACGGGGCTCTCAACCCCGACGAGCTGAAACGCCTCATCGACCCCTCTTCGACGCCGGAAACCGAACGCTTCGAATTCCGTTGGTTCGGCAAGGCCGATGCCAAACGCAACGCATTCACACCGACTCTCGCAACTTTGGAGTACGATCCCGCGCGCTCTGTGAATCCAGAGCTTGCCGAAGGGAACGCGATCATTGAGGGAGAGAATCTCGAAGTCATGAAGTGTCTGCTCGCCGCTTACCGCAATCGGATAAAGTGCATCTATATTGATCCGCCGTACAACACGGGAAATGATTTCGTTTATTCCGATACTTGGGACCAGGAAAGGAGAACCTATTGGGAACATGTCGGTATTACCGAAAATGGCATCAAGGTTGATACAAACACAAAGGTAGACGGACGATTCCATTCGAATTGGCTGAACATGATGTATCCTCGTCTTCTGCTTGCTCGTCAACTTCTTAGAGATGACGGGGTGATCTTCATCTCTATCGATGACAACGAGTTGCACCATCTGCGCAAGCTCTGTGACGAGGTCTTCGGGCCAGAGTATTTTGTGGCTCAGTTCACCTGGCATTGTCGGCAGTTCACCGATGCTCGTTCTCTACGGCATCTTTCAACCGATCATGAGTACGTTGTTTGTTATGCCAGAAGCGCGGACTTCGCATTTCGGGGAACACCACGGGATGAGTCTAAGTTCTTAAACCCGGATGATGATGCCCGCGGACCTTGGATGAGCAGAAGTATCCTTGGGCTTGCAACCCGCGATCAGAGGCCAAATCTCCACTATCCCATCATAGACCCAAGCAATGGAAACATCTTTCATCCTCCAGAAGCCACTGGCTGGCGATACTCCAAGGCGAGAATGCAGAAGTTGATTGATAGTCATGCAATTCTCTTTCCGGACAATACCGAAGGACGTCCGAGAGAGAAGAAATTTCGTTCCGACCTGGGGGATTCCTTCACGTCATTCCCTACAATAATCGAGGAAGTCTACACGTCACACGGAACAGCAGAGATTCGCGATCTTTTTGGTGCACAAATATTCGATTTCGCCAAACCGTCTCAGCTAATCCGCGCTTTATGTGAGCAAGCATCATCTGGGGAGGACATAGTATTGGACTTTTTCGCCGGATCTGGCTCGACAGGTCAGGGCGTTTGGGAACTCAATGCCAGTGATGGAGGCAATCGAAAGTTCATACTCGTGCAGCTTCCTGAACCTATATCTGTGCAGACTGAGGCGTACAATGCGGGCTACCGCAAAATTTCGGATATCACCATCGACCGAAACAAGAAAGTAGCTTATCGTTTCGACGAGGCTGCAATGACTGCCAAAACCAAAACTCGGAATGACTTGCTTGGTGACGATGGGGTCTCACCATCGATTTGGACGTCCGGCTTCAAGGTCTTTCGTCTTGCCAAGTCTCGCTTTCCTCGTACAGATTTTGAACCAAATCCTGATAAGACGGAAGAGGAAAACCTTGAAGCGCTTGACGCTTACATCCGAGAGAAAGAAGCAGCGTTCCTGATGACTTTCTCGAGAGAAGATATTTTACAAGAAGTCCTCCTTAAAAACGGATTTATGCTTGACGTTCAGACGGAGCAACTTACTGGCTTCACCGATAACATGGTCTTCCGAGCGCAGGATTCACGGAAAGAGGCAACAGTTTGCCTTGACCAAGACCTGAAGGAGCATACTATCGCCAAACTCAAAGGCATGGAAGGCATTTTCATCTGTCTTGAGCAAGCGCTCAACACGACAAAGAAGTGGAATCTCCGCACTGAATTCGGAGAGAGGCTAGTGGCATTCTAATGGTGCTGTGAGCAAAAGAGGAGAAACCGATGACTAATGAAGAAGACAATAGGTTGAAGTCGTCGCTATCGATAGACGAGCCGCCGGAGCCAGAAGGTCTCGACGAAAGTGAACCAATTGAATTGGGTGATTATCCGTTAGACAGTCTGATGATCAGAACTGACAAACGCTCAACATTTGAAGTGTGCCGTCGAATAGACAATGACATTTATATTCTTAATCCAGATTTTCAGCGTAAATTCATTTGGGACGAAGGCAAGCAATGCAAACTTATAGAATCTGCGATCATGCGTATCCCCTTGCCAGTCTTTTATCTAGCAGAGACAGCTGATGGAAAGATAGTGATTGTGGATGGCCTACAGCGCCTTTCTACCTTTCATCGGTTTCTAAAAAATGAATTGCGCCTCAAAGGACTGGAATACGCGAATACCCTTAACGGAAAGCGCTTTGTAGACTTAAGCCCTAAACTGCGGAACCGTATTGAGGATACAAGTCTAACGCTTTATCTTATAGATAACCAAGTTCCGGAGCAAGCCAAGCTGGATATATTTGAGCGTGTTAATAGTGGTCAACTATTGACAAAGCAGCAGATGAGGAATTGCCTTTATCTTGGGGAAGCAACTAGATGGCTTTCAAGTATGGCGGAGTCAGAAAAATTCCGGTTAGCAACAGATAATGGATTGAACTGGAAGACTATGCGCGATAGAGAATGCATAAACCGTTTTCTTGCATTCTATGATCGTGGCTTCAATGAATACACAGGGAATATGGACAACTTTCTCCGAGATGTGCTTGAAGATAAGAAGGAAGTGGGCGACAACTACTGGAAAGAAATTACTTCAAAATTTATGCTTAGTATGGAGATCAGTAAACGTGTCTTTGAACGGGATGCTTTCCGAAAGCCTCGAGGAAACCACGAAAGACGGAGTGTCATTAATGTGGCTCTTTTTGATGTCTTCTCAGTATTGTTTGCAAAATATGGTGACCGTATTAAGCCACAGTACGATGATGCTATTCGACAGAGTCTAGCAACACTCGTGAGAGAGAATGACTACTTTGATGCCATTTCCTACGCCACAAATGATGTCAAGAAGGTTGCGCTTCGATTCAAGCGTACAGAGATGATGATAAAGGAGGTGCTTCAATGAGCATTAGCTTCTTATCCCTTCGAGATTTCAAATGTCATGTCGCTTTGGATTTACCTTTGGCACCGTTCACAATTCTGACGGGATTGAATTCCGCAGGAAAATCAACAGTGTGTCACGCCCTGGCCGTTCTAGGTCAAAGCATTAGGGAAGGAGGGCACCGTTCTCGCGACGAACTGCTTCTAAATGGAGACCTCGTTCGACTGGGAAACGTAGGTGACGTCCAGAATCAATCGACAGACCAACAAGTTTTTGAGATCACACTACGAAATGAAACAGCGGAGGTTACTTGGCGATTCACCGGGGAGCGACGAAACCCAAAGGCGGTGTTACATAATGGTGAAATTCGAGCATTCGACGGCAGTCGAAAGATTGACTTCCAAAACGTGTCACTTGGTGAGGGTGTAGAAGAGCCGATCGCGGTTCTCTTGCGGGATCTTGAGTTTCTGACGACTCTCCGGTCTGATCCCGCAGAGGTTATTGCAACAATCGACAGCGATTCTGAACACCGTATTGGCACTTTAGGCGAAGGAGCTGTACCGTTGCTGTATCTCAACGATCAGGCACATATCTCAGAATCTCTTCGTATCGCTGACGTACCACCGACGCTACCTCGACAGGTCGAAGCATGGATGAGGCATTTCTTCCCTGGCTTTGCCATGGAGATCCAACCTGTAGATAGTGCAATGGAAATTATGACTCTGCGGATTCGTACTGAACTCTCGGGGGAGTTTCACCAACCGCCTAATGTCGGTTACGGCCCATACTACGCTTTGCCCATAGTCACAGCCGCGCTAAGCAGAACTCCAGGGCAGCTTCTGATGCTCGATAGTCCAGAAGCTCACTTACATCCGTCATGTCAAAATGAGGTTGCGAAGTTCTTGGCCAAAGTTGCCGCTTCAGGTGTTCAGGTTCTTGTTGAAACGCATAATGACCATTTCATCAATGGGGCTCGCATTGCCGTTCGCGATGGGGAGATACCTGCCTCGAATGTCATCCTTCATTACTTCGGTGAATTTACCGAAGATGGAGATATGCACCAACACAGCACAATTTCAATTGATCGCGAAGGCGTTCTGGACCACTGGCCCGAAGGGTTTTGCGATCAGTATGAAGCAGATCTGGCAAACTTGACCAAATGGAAGCAGTAATGGCATCTCTATACGTCAATGACTATTCGTTTCACGGCCAATTCAACTCTCATGACGATGTTGTCGCTGCCATTCAGCGCCTCTGGACTTTGCGCTCAGTATGCCAAGAATACGCCGCGCAGTGCTTTTGCTCTCGCGTACTTCTCGGGGATCGCAAGGTACTCGCCAACATGACCTTGCGAGAAGTCGTGATCCAATACCCCCAGGCCGATATTCGTCGCCTTATAATGACTTGGCTCGATAAACAGGGGCCTTACTGGGATACGAATCGCGAGCACGATGCAGATGACTGGTACTTCACAATTCATGAGAGCGAGGAACTCTTGGCTACAGACTCGGCACTAGCCGAGTGCGCCCGTCGGGTACTTGATCAAGAAGGTGCAGCGCTTCTGAGTGCGAGTCCTTCCGACTTCACTTATACCCCCGTTCAAGCAGGGATTCGCGACGACGACGAAGTGATAGACAAGTGTGAACTTCTTAATCATCGGGATGACCCGCCACTGAGACAGTACTTGGATAACTCGACTAGCTTGTGCACTTGGCGAGAACTACGCGATCATGCAGTTCATCGCTTCGCTAATCTCATGTTTTCCATCGACGCCTTCGACCCAATCTTAAAATCGCCATTCTCATTGGCATTGTGTAAACAAATCATCAGATTACTTGATATTCTCAATCGACTTAGCGAGGAAATGGACGCCGAGACTGGAGCATTGAGTTCCTGTGGTGAAGTACTCCGAAAAACTTTTCTTGAAGGGAAAACAGCCCTCTTTTCCGATTCGACAGATTCAGAGAAGATAGCTTTCAAGTCTGATCTCACGTTTCGCTGCCCTGTGAATGGTGATCGACGGCTCTTCCCGTGGCATGGAAAGACCAGGGCAAGCGGTCAATACCGGGTTCATTTTGGCTGGCCGAAGTCGAAACCCGCTGACGGTTTACCTGTGGTCTACATTGGCCCAAAAATAACTAAAAGATGATATGTGCAGATCGACATTACTGATCGACTAAGGGTGATTTGGCATAGTTTGTCCCTCAGATTGGGAGCACGAATAGGCTAGCTCGCGTTCCATAGCAGAAAAACACAATCGGTTGGACCAAATGTAGGTGTTTCTCCATGATGGCCTCCTAGACCCTGTCCTCACATCGACTACTACAGACCTCACCTTTGCGGCGAAAAAGGAGAACTGGTTACGTCGGCGAGTCCAATCGACGCTGGTGCCGACCAAGGGTCAACTACGGATGCCGGACGATACCGAACGTCGCACTGAAATTCGTCGATGGCCAGCGCGGCGGGAATTGTGGCTCCGAAGTCATTAAGTGGAAGGGGAAACGAAACGCGGGCAGCTGAATGATCAGCCGCCCGCGATGTTGAAGGTTGAAACCGGTCGTTGCGGGTTCTATTCCGTTGCGTCTTCCACATGCTGCCAGCAGATTGTAGCCGATGAACATTTCGTCCCAGCTTTGCGGGCCCCAGTCGATTTCCTGGCTCGGGTCCGGATTGAACGCGTTCTGGGTTGAATTGTCGAAGGCGCCGACCGCGACGATCTCGGTGCCGGCCGGCACGAACTTGCGCTCCAGATGGTGGCGCATCTGCCAGTTGAACTGGTAGTTCGGCACCGACAGCAACTCCTCGGAAGTGCCGTTACGGCGCAGGCTCCCAGGAGGCTAAACAGTGCTGGACTTCAAGTGAGAGTGGGCGTATGCTTTCCGACGTTGCCTTACTTTTTTTCTTTATAGTAAGGAGATACTGATGCAAGTGAAGATAACAGCAAAAAGACAGGTGACGTTTCCGGCCCGGGTGCTGGATGCGCTGGGCGTTGGTCCGGGAGATCGGCTGGAACTGCGGGAAGGGAGCGACGGCTATGTGTTGCGGCCTGTGCGGGTGGACGAATCGATGCTCGGGGGGCTGCGCGACAAGCTGAAACGGGGCCGGGGCACGTTCGACCTGGAGCGGGTCAGGGAGCGGGCCGGTGCGTCGACGCTGCGGGATTGACACGTCGATTCTGGTTCGGTTGCTCGTTGCGGAACCGGAAAAAGAGTTCCAGCGCTGTGTGGCCGAGCTGCGAAGCCTGATCGAGTCCGGGGAAACAGAAATTCTGGCCTCGAATCAAGTTATCGGAGAAGCCTATGTCGCCGTGCGACACCATTACGGGGTTGGCAAGAAGGAGGCCAGGGCCGCCCTTTCCCAGGTGCTGCAAAGTGGCCTCGTGGCGCCGTTGCACGGCAAGCCGGTGCTGGATGCACTCGCCGTTACCGGCGGGCCGGGATTATTCGACCGCCTGATCGCCCTGGATTACGGGACGGCGGGCCTGGAAGTGCTTACCCTGGACCGGAAGATGTCGTCGCTGACGGACGTATCCCTGCTGTTTTCAACCACTGCCTGATTCATCGACAACACCGGGACCCCCCGAGTGGCTGGCAATCGGAGAAAGAATGATCCTCGCGCGCTTCTGCTATCATGCGCCGTTCGATTGGATCAGGGATTGCCCATGAACGCGGCTGCGCCTCATTCCCCCTTGCTTGACGTCCTCATTGTCGGCGCCGGAATCTCCGGCATCAGCGCGGCCTGCCACCTGACCCGGGAGTGCCCCGGCAAGCGGTTTTCGATTCTGGAAGCCCGGGAAGATATCGGCGGCACCTGGGACCTGTTCCGCTTTCCGGGCATCCGCTCGGACAGCGACATGTACACCTTCGGCTTCCGGTTCAAGCCCTGGACCAATCCCAAAATCATCTCCGAAGCCGAACACATCCGCGATTACCTGCGGGAGACCGTGGACGAGTTCGGCATCCGCGAGCGCATCCGCTTCGGCTGCAAGGTTCTGTCATGCGCCTGGGACAGCGAAAGCGCAAGCTGGACCGCCACCGCGGTGGACGCCGAAGGGCGCGAGTCGCGGATTCAGGCGCGCTTCCTGTTCATGTGCTGCGGCTATTTCCGCTACGACGAGGGCTATACGCCGGACCTGCCCGGGCTCGGGAACTTCACCGGCGCCGTGGCGCATCCCCAGCACTGGCCCGAAGGGCTCGATTTCACCGGCAAGCGCATGGCGGTCATCGGCAGCGGCGCCACCGCGGTGACCATGATTCCCGCGCTGGCGGAGAAAGCCGCCGGGGTCACCATGATCCAGCGCTCGCCGAGCTATATCGTTTCCCGCCCGGGAAAGGATTTTCTCGCGGGTCTCGTCAATGCGCTGCTGCCGGCGCGCTGGGCCAGCGCGGTGAACCGCTGGCGCTTCGTGCGCATGCAGGACATGCTGTACCGGCGCTCGCGCAACAAGCCCGAGGCGGTCAAGGATTATCTGCTCAAGCGCGTGCGCAAGGTCCTCGGCGAGGATTACGACGTGGAGAAGCACTTCACGCCCTCCTACGAGCCCTGGACCCAGCGGGTCTGCCTCGTGCCGGACAACGACCTGTTCCTCGCGATTCGCGACGGCAAGGCCGATGTGGTCACCGGCGCCATTGAGGAAATTGACGAAACCGGCGTGCGGATGGCGGACGGCCAAAGGGTGGAGGCCGATATCCTGGTCACCGCCACCGGCCTCAACCTGCAAATGTTCGGCGGCGTGAAACTGTTCCGGGACGGCGAGGAAATCGACCCGGGCGCAACTTTCAACTACCACGGCATGATGTTGTCCGGGGTGCCGAATCTGGCCTATACCTTCGGCTATGTGAACGCTTCCTGGACCTTGCGCGCAGACCTCAATTCGCGCTACGTCTGCAAGCTGCTCAAGACCATGGACGCCAGGGGAGCGAGGCAGTGCGTGCCGGTGCTTGACGAGAACGGGAAGGACCTGCCGGAACTGCAATGGATCGACGACTTCAATCCGGGGTACATGCAACGCGCGATGCATCTTTTCCCCCGGCAGAAAGTCCGCGCCCCCTGGCGCAACACCCAGGACTACCTGCTCGACCGCAAGCTCATCGAACGATCGCCGATCGAAGACGGCGCCCTGCGGTTAAGTTAAGAAACTTCGTGGAATTCCTATGAAAGAAACTGAAAAAACTGGACACCCATTACCCGTAGCCGCGCTGGCATGGCCCTCCAGGGTGTTCGCCCTGGCGCTCGGACTGCTTCTTCTCACTGCGTGGAGCCATGCCTTCGCCCAACCCGGGGCGCGGGAGTTCGACCCAGACGCGGGCCTGTCGGCGATTCTGCTTGGCACCGGGGTACCGCTGCCGAACCCCGACCGTCAGACCGCCTGCACCGCCGTAATCGCCGGCGACCGGGTGTTTCTCGTGGATACCGGCCGCAATTGCATCCTGCCGCTGGACCAGGCGGGAATCGACGAAGTCGATGGCGTGTTCTACACTCACTACCACTCCGACCACTTCATCGGGCTCGGAGAAATCCTGCTCGATTTCGGCATTGGCGGCATCGACCGCCGCATCCCGGTTCGCGGCCCCGAGGGCGCGATCGAAGTGGTGACCGGTCTGCTTGCCGCGTACCGGCTCGATCTCGAATACCGCATAGCCCATCATGGCGACAAGTTCGCCGCCGCCGCCATGAATCCACGGGTCACCGAGCACGAACCGGGCATCGTGCTCGAGGAAGACGGCCTGCGGGTAACGATGTTTCCCGTCTGCCATGAGCCCATCGAGCCCGCGGTGGGTTACCGTTTCGAGTTTCGCGGCGAAGTGCTCGTGGTCTCCGGCGACACCCGGGTCTGCCCCGCCTATGCCGAAGGCGCCGCCGGCGCCGACCTGCTCATCAGCGAGGCCGAAAACGCGGCCATGTTCAATACGCCCATCGCCCTTGCCAGGGCCGCCGGCAATACCCGGCAACTCGAAATGATCGAGGAAGGCATGGAGTACCACGCCGAAACCCTCGCCCTGGCGCGGATGGCCCAGGAGGCCGGCGTGAAGAAACTGGCGCTGACCCACCTGTTCCCGTCGATCGCCCCAACGGAAGCCGCCGAAGCGCTGTTTATCCAGGGCATGAGCGACTACTTCGACGGCCCTATCGTCGTCGGCCGCGACGGCATGGAAGTGGCGCCCTGAGGTGAGGTTCGAACGCCATGTTCAGGAGCGGCCTGTCGGCTGATGGCGGCCGATGTAGCCGACGATCAACTTTCCCTTCTTTTCATCCCAGGCGAAAGCGATGCGGATATTGCCTTTGGCGCTGTGGCTCTTCCCCCGGCCGATGTGCTCGTGCAGGTCGTACTTTTTCCCTTGATGCGAAGTAGTGTACGAATCGGGATACTTTCCGGTGGCGGTGGGCGATTGACGGGGCGTGTAAAACCAGTTTGGCCTCACCGCTTTCTTCAGACTTTTATCAAGCGCCTCGTTCAAGTTGACGCCGACATCGGGATTGAGTTTGGCGACCCGTAAATCCGTCGCAAGCCAAGCGAGCGCCTTGAAAACTTCATCCGGTTTCTCAAAAGCGCTGTTCAGTTGTGATTCGGCGTTCGTGTCAACGACAAGCTTGTCTTCGAACGTACGCTCCGCCTGGCTCACGGCATCTTTGACGTCCTTTATCAGCCGTGGGGGATACGTGACGAGATAGTCGCCCCCGTCTTTTCCCACCGCTGCGGCTGAATTCTGCGTTTCGGTTTCCGTTGCCTCTTCCAAACACTCCCGGAGTTCCAGATTTTCTTCTGACAATCGCCTGCTTCTCGATTCGGCGTTGCGAAAGAACTGCCGCAGCTTGCGCAGGTCGGCGGACTGCGTTTCGATTCTGGATTGGAATTCCTTACGCTTCAAGGTCTCGGCTTGCAGCCGATTGCGCAGCGCAAGAATATCCTCCTCTATCGGCAATTCTTCCGTGGTGGGCGATTCATCGGCGGTGGAGTCTTCCTCCCGCAGTTTCGATTTCCGGTTGCCGATTTCGCGCTCCCATTGCTTCACCAGATTGACGATTTCATCTTCGAGTGGGGCGCGCTTGACGGCCCTCGCGCTCTCCTCGCTCTTCGTGTCACCCCGGCGCCGAACCGACTCGTACTCGCTCAGCGACTCAATCAGGTCAGTGCAATAGTCGTCACCGGTGCACAACATCAATTCCGCGTTTTCGTTGATCGCGGACCGGATCCGGCCAAGATCGCATTCGAGATAGGCAAGCGATTCCTTGTGGCAGTTATCGAGTTCTTCCAGCCGTTGCTTGCCGGTCGTAATCCGGGCCTCGATCATCTCGCGTCCCTTCGTGTCGTTAAGTTCCCCAAGTTCCTCGATGAAACTGTCCATCTCACCCCAGATGGGATCTTGTGGGCTGAAGGTCCAGAGTCGGACCAGAAAACCCGCCAGCACCGGGTCGTCGAACTTCCCCGCCGACAACTCTTCCGGCCGGGCAGGAGACGCGCCCGACACCAGGCTCAGCATCAAGCGGGTTTCCGCGGCCGCCAAACCGGAGTTGTCCGTTTCGCCGGATTCTTCGTCGGATTCGAGCAGCGACGCCATGTGCCGTTCCCAGTCTTCGGGCCGCCAAAGACCGTGATACTGACCTTCCTTGAAAGACACCGGTACTGCGGCGACTCCCGCTTCATTGAGATAATCCTGGACCTTCTCCCGCAACCGCGCCTTGCTCGCCCGCCAAACGCGGAGCAGGGCCCCCAGCAATCGAACGTTTTCGTAACGGCCACATTCCTCGACTATGGGAAGCTTCAGTTGCGCGGGGCTCGCCTTGCTGACTTTTCCCGGGCGAACTCCCTTGATTTCAATGTATTCGCAGGCGTCTATGGCGGCGTTGAGGCTCTGCCGCGCACTTTTCGAGTCTCCCGCGCGCGGGGCCTTCAGAACGTCTTCGACGACTTGTCCGAACTGGTCCGCCGAAAGCAAATCCAGCGCCCGCAGCAGGGGATTCTTTTTCTGCACGAGCCTGTCTTCGGACAATTCAGGGTCCGAGATTCCGGTAGAGACATCGGACGATTCAGTTTCAGACGAAGGTGTTTTTGTATTTGTCTTTTTCAGCATGATTTTTGACGACAGCTTCCGGGAATCCAAATTTGTCGAGATACTATCATGGCCTCACCATACCGCTTTCTCAGTAATTGTCATGCGTCAATTGGAGGAGTCAGTACACAGGGAAGCGCATACCCGACCGTATGCGAAAGAAGGCTGCTGACTACACAGATTTGCGGCGCGTGTTGCGGGAAGCGCGTTGTCCGGCGTGCATCCCTGACTGAACATCGCGGTATCGGGTATCGTCAAGCCTGATTCAACTCCGGGGGTCGGGCTTGAGGTCTTTTCTGAAGCGCTTGAAGTTGCGGACGTAAGTCGCGGCGCTTTCCCGCAGCATGGCCTTTTCCGCGTCGGTCAGTTGCCGGATCACCCTGGCGGGCGAACCGAGTGCGAGGGAGCCATCGGGGATCTGCTTGCCTTCGGTGACCAGGCTGTTGGCGCCGATCAGACAGTTGCTGCCGATATTCGCCCCATTGAGCACCACGGAATTGATGCCGATGAGCGAATTGTCGCCTATAGTGCAGCCGTGGAGCATGACCTTGTGGCCCACGGTGACATTGCGACCGATGGTGAGCGGGACCCCGGGGTCGGTATGCAGTACCGACAGATCCTGCACGTTCGAGTTTTCTCCTACCACAATCGGTTCATTGTCGCCGCGCAGCACGGCGCCGAACCAGACGCTGGCGTTGTTCTCAAGCCGCACGCTGCCGACCACCGCGGCGTCCGGCGCCACGAACCAGTCCTCGCCGGCGATTTCCACTTCGGTGTCGCCCAGTTTGTACAGCATGACAGAACTCCCGCCACTTCCCCGAAAAGATTCTGCGACTTCGCGCAAAATGACAACAGATTGCAGACAGAATCACAAGGCAGGGAAGCTCTGATCAAGTCAGACTCCCAGGAAAACTACACCCAGATCCCCAGCACCGCCATGCTGCCGAGGCCAATAAGCACCAGCAGAAACTTGAGCAGGCGGTCGCTGTCCTGCACCGGCATGGCGACATCGTTGGTTCCCGCCAGGGCGCTGCTGACGAAACGCGCCATGCGGTCATCGATTCGGCTCATTTCCGAATCGATGACGTCCATCACGGCCACGTAAATGAAAGTTCCCGCAGCCAGGGCATTGAATACGCCTTCCGCCAGTTCGGCGCTTTCCCCGTTCATCAGGCTTGAAACCGAAGCGCCGAAGGCGATTCCCAGTGGCGTCATGGACACGAAAATGGCAAGCACCAGCCGAAGCTGGTACTGGTTCATGCCTGAAGTGTGGGCGCTTACCATGAGGGCGAAAGCCGCCGATCCCTTGTGCAGGAGTATGCCGGTCATCACCAGCACCGAGGCGGCGATTTCCGGTTCCAACCCAAGCGCGATGCCGGTGATTACCGAGTGGACCGAGAGCGCCGCCAGCATGACCACGGGATACACCGGCTGGCGGCGTTCTCCGGACTCGCCGTTCGCTTTCGGCCCCAGGGATTCGAAATACACCCGGTCAATCCACAAAAGGATCGCAATGCCCCCTGCCGCCAGCAAGGGACCCAGGGGATAGTCGGTAAATCCGGCAAGCATTTCCTCCGCTTCGGGTAGCAAATGGGTGAAGCCCACGCCGAGGAAGATTCCCCCGGCCAGGGCATTGCCCAGGGAAAAGAACCGCCGGCTCGACTGCCGGCGTGCGGCGAGCATCGGTATGATTCCACCGAGTACCGCCACTGCGAGAACGGAAAGCGCAGCGAAAATCTTGAGTGCGACCAGGGAAGACATGTCGAGGCTAACATACTGCATTTTGCGTGATTCCCCAAACACAAAGTCCCGCCGGGAGGCGGGGCACATAGCCGCCGGAATGGAACTCCGCGTTCACCAAGTCGCCGAATACGCCGAATTCAAGCGAAGAATCGTCGCTTTCCATGACGCGGAGTCGCGGAATCTCCTTCAGAGGCCACCGCATGAGAGCCTGGGAGCAGGCGACGCTCACATCTCGGGCAGGGTTCGCCGCAGCATTTCGTTGCCCTGGGCATCCAGAATCACGATTTCTTCCGGTTCTCGCAGGGGTATCGGGATTCTCGCGGCCCAGAAGCTTCCCTCGCCGTGGCTTAGCGGCAGGAGGGCCAGTGGTTCGGCGTGAACTTGCACGCCGGCGGCGTCGAAGAGGAGCAGCGTGTATTCGCCATTATCGGCCGGCGGGCGTGGCTGGCGAGTGGATTGACTGACCTGGGTCAGACTCCAGGCGCCGCCGGCGCTGATGCGGCCGGAGAGGGCGATGCTGCCTTCGTTCCCGGTTCTGGCGGCGGCGAGGCTTTGCGGGGCTGGTCCCGAGGTGACCGGGCTGGTGTTCGTCTGTATGCCGAAGGCGAGCCAGTACTCCGCGGCGCGGCGGTAGTTGTAGTCGGAAATCAGCTTCAATTCGGTGCAGTAGGACATGAGGTCGGTGTAGGCCTCGTCATCGCCGGAGGCGAACAGCCGCCAGTTGTGTTCCCAGGCCGGGTCCGGACCGAGTTTGCCGTCGGGATAGGGGTAGTCCTCGTCCACTCCTTCGGCGTGGCAGCCGGGAGTGTGTTCGAGAGTCAGGTTGTGGCCGAATTCATGGGGGATGACGCGGTGGATGGAAAGTTCGCTCACCGCCACCTGGCTTCCCAGCACCGCGACACCGCCGGTTTCGTGGTTGACGATGCCGTGATAGAACTCATCGGGCTCGGCTTCGGCATTCCACAACTCGAATACGTCAATCAATGGGTCGTCGATTTCGTGGGCGTCAAATTCCAGGGTCGGCCCGAATCGCGCCTCGAAATCATCGGCGATCGGCAGGAAAGCCAGGGTGCCCGCCAGCAGCGCATTGGGGTCGAAGTCCTTGTGCCATTGCTTTTCATCCGGCATGAGCAGGGGGATGAAAACCGCGCGGAACCTTGGCGGTTGTTCGCCATGGAGAACAATCGGCTCGGCGATGTTATCGCTTTCATCCGATTCATTGAGAGCATTTTCCGGGTCGATCACATGCACGATCTGGTTGCCGGATTGATACATCCGCCCGGGCAGGTAAAAGAGAAACTCTGAGCGGAATTGACCGGGTTCGATTGCTTTGGTTGTCGGTGGCGCGGCCTCGGCGAGGCTTTCCACGAGTATCTTGTCTTCCGCGTCCAGCACGCGGGTGATGACCTCCGGCGGCTGTTCCGTGGCGTGGTTCACCCGCACCGCCAGCAGCGCCCAGCGACCGAGAATCGGCGTTTGATGCTCGACTCGCTCTCCTTGCCAGTCCCACTCCATGAGCAGTGGCCCCTGATACCAGGCAATCGAATGATGGGAGGCATTGACCGGGCTTTCCGGTGGCTCCGCCGGCGCTGGCTCCCTTTCCGGCGGCGCGGCGAGGCCAGTGATCCGATTGCCCTCGGTTTCCAGCAGCAGGTTGCCTTCGGCAATGCGTTCGCGGAAAGCCCAATCCACGGTTCCCCGCAATTGATTGAAGGAAACATACAGGTCCCGCAGGTTTTCCAGCCCTGCCAGTTCCACCGGAATACTCCCTTCCAGGGCATTGAAGCGGAGATCGAGCATGACCAGCGCCGACAGTTCTCCCAGGTCCGGCGGAATCGGCCCGCTGAGCCGGTTCATGCTCAGGATCAGTTGCCGCAGCTTGCGGAGCATGGCCAGTTCGGCGGGAATGGCGCCGCTGAGCTCGTTGAATCCGAGTACCAGTTTTTCCAGATTCTCCAGTTGCCCCAGCTCGGGAGGAATGGCGCCGGTGAGTTCATTGGCGAACAACTGCAATGTGGTGAGCTTGCCAAGCTGCCCCAGGCTCGAAGGAATCGAGCCGGCGAACTGGTTCGCGGCAAGGTTGAGTTCCCGCAGATTCGCGAGTTGACCGAGTTCGGCGGGAATGGTCCCGCTCAGTTCGTTTTCCATCAAGGACAGGGATTCCAGCTTGCCCAGCGCGCCAAGGCCGGGTGGAATCGGCCCGGAAAGCTTGTTGATCGCTAGTGAAAGATTACGCAGGTTTTCGAGCTTTGCCAGTTCCGCGGGAACGGAGCCGCTCAGCCGATTGGCCGAGAGGTCGAGGGTTTCGAGCCGGGACAGATTGCCGATTTCAGGTGGAATCCCCCCGGAAAGCTCATTGCCCCGCAGGTCAAGCCGGGTCAGGGCTTCGAGTTCGCCGGGCGCGGCGGGAAGATCGCCCTTCAGGCTGCTGAAGGGCAGTTCCAGGCTGCTGACCCGTGCTTCGCTTGTGCCCACGCCGGACCAGCTTTCCACCTGCACTTGCCCTTTCCCGCCCCATTGGTTGAGCACATTGTCCTCCATGATAAGGCCGGTCTCGATGAGCGCATTGGCGAAGCTGACCAGGGCCTGGCAATCGGCAACGAGGCCGGAATTTTCGCTGGGGTTTTCGACAAAATCGCCGTCTGCGCAACGGTCGGCCTCCAATGGCGTTCGCGCGCTTTCCGGCGCCGTGACGGTAATGGTGAACTCGAGTGAGTCCATGTCGAAATCCGCGTCGGTCACGTTATAGCTGATGGGGTACACGCCGGTTCTTTCCGGCGCGCCGCTGAGCTGTCGCGTTGGAATATCGAAAGTCAGGCCCGGCACCTCCGGGCTGAGAAAGTAGACCAGTGGCGGATTGCCGCCGGTGGCTTCGGGAAATTGCAGGGTCTCGATTTCCCTGCCGAGTGTGTAGTTCTGGTCCGGCAGGGCGCTGTCATCGGCAAAGCCCGGCTCGGAATCCGGGCCTCGCACGAGGATGAAAACCGGATAAAGGCCGGATTTGCCGCTGGCGTCCCTGGCCTGGTACTGCAGGAGATATTCGCCGGCTTCGGTGGGTGTCCCGCTGAGCCGGCGCGTTACCGGGTCGAATGGCAGGCCGGGAATCGGCGGCTCCAGCGTATAGGAGAAGGGAGGCTCGCCATTGAGCGGTTCGGGAAGTTGCAGGGGCGTAATGGTCTCGTCGAGCCGGAAGATGGAGATGAGCGGGAAGTCCGCCGGGTTGAAAATCAGCCCGGGCTCCGGGGTAAGGGTTTCCGCCGCCAGAATCGCCGGCGACAGGGCGGCAAAAGCGGCGCCGCTCAAGGGCAGCGCCACGGCTTCCACGGGCTGATCACAGGAAACGGTCGCCTCGCCGCCGGGGAAATTTTCCGGCAGCAGGAACAGTTCATCGAGAAATTGCACGGTGGTGGAAGCTGGCTCGACCTGAAAGGCGGCCAGCCCGAAATTGGCGCCGCCATAATCTGTCAACTCCAGCCCGCAACTGACATCACTCGAGGAATCATTGCTTGTGGCAAGCGCCAGTCTGCCGCTTTCCGGAATCACCGGAACCTGAAACGCGCTGGCCTTTTGCGAGCCGGGAATGGTGGCCATTCCGGCAAGTATGCCGCCAAGCTCCAGGCTCAGCGTATTGCTCGCCAGCACCGGCTGTTCGCAGTCGATGCTGGCATGGCCGAGGACGAGTGAGCCTTCGCCCTTGCTCGTGAGCCATTGCAACTCGCCGCCGCTTTCGAGATTCATCAGCAGGCCGGCGCTCGTGGGAGTCACTCCGTCCGGAAGTTCAAATCGGCTCTCGTCGAGCCCCTGGCCGCGCAGGGTCAGCGCGCAGCTTGTGGCTGCGCCGGTGGGATTGGCCAGCAGCAGCCGGGAACGGAATCCGCTGCCGTCCACGATGAGCGGCAAGACCGGATTGCTGCTTTCGGAGTTGTCCGCATCAGGCGAAAACGGCAGCACGGCGCTGAAAACCTGGCCTTCGAATGGAATGCCGATGGCGGCAACATCGCTATCGCACGAGGCCAAAATGACGGATGAGTCGGGGAACTGTTCCGCTGCAACCGGGAACTCAAACACCGTGGACCCGGGCGGCACGGTCAGGTTCTCCCCACCCGCGCCGGTGTCTGCCTGCTCGTCGAAAAAGTGGGAACAATTGGCGGCGCTGGCTCCCGGGTTTGCAAACACCAGGGCGAAATCGGCGCTTTGCCGCTGCAGGGGAAAAATGAAATCCGAACCTCCAGGAGCGCCGCCGGAGGCCGCCAGGGCGAGCGGGGACCCGGGATTGGCCGCATCGTCCAGTGTGAGCAGCAGCCGGGCGATGACATTCCGCTCGCAGTCAAGCAGCGCATAGCCGAAGGCAAAGCCGCTTTCGCCCGTGGTGGCGAGCGTGACTCCGGCGCCGCCCGCCGGCAGACTTATCGTGGCATTGGCGCCATCCGCCTTGAGGGCGTCGTTGGCTTGCAATCGGGAAGTATCGAGCAATTCGCCCTGGTCTTGCCCACCCTGAAGCACCAGCGCACACTGGTTTGCCGAGGCGGCGGCATTGTTGAGGATGAGTCGGGAGCGGAAACCATCGCCGTCCATGATGAGTGGGAAAACATGTTGCCGCCCGGCGCTCCGATCCGGCGACTGGGCAAGGCCCGGCAGTGACAGCAGGGCTGCGATTGCAGCAACAGCAATAATTTTCATTGTGGGTCCATCCTGGAATTTTTGGCCATATTGCCAGCAAGAAGGGCGGAAAGTCACTTCCGTGTAATCGAAGTCAGCAATTCTCATTATGGCAATGGGCGCGCTCACAATTGGTCATCCTGCGCGCAGTCGCGGGATATCATTATGTGGCCGCTGCAAGAGATTCTGCGACTGCGCTTCGCTTCGCGCAGAATGACATGAAGGCTGGAGCGCCAAAATGAGAATTGCTGATCAGATTTTAATCCGCCACCCGGAAAGCAAGATCGCCGACTTGCAGGTGGCTGAATTCCGGGGTGACGATTTCCATGGAGGCGGTGGACAGGGTCCGGTTCGCGTCTGAAACGGGGCCATCGGACGGAATCATCGGGAAAAGGCGCCAGGCGCCGTTGGCATCCTGGCGGAAACCGCTGGCGATCAGGGCTTCGTCAAAGCTGCAGATCAGCACATATTCCGGGTTGCCGTCCTGGTTGAGGTCGGCCTGGAACAGGTACAGTTCGGCGTCCGGCTCGTATTGCGCGGTTTGCGCGGCAGGCGAGAACCGCATTTCGCCGCGCAAGGCTTCGGGTACGGTGAAAGGCGTGGGACGGTAGATCACGTCCTGCTCGAAATCGATCGGCTGGCGCCCGGGGCCGGATCGTAATCCGTAATCCGGGCGGACCGGCTCCAGCGCGAGGCGGGCAAGTTCCGGGTTGGATTCCCCGTTTTCCTCGATGACTTCCCGCATCCAGCGCCAGGCGGGGCGGCCCATGTTTTCCCTGGCGTCGAAAAAGTCGAATTGCTCCATTGCGATCTCGCCGCGCTCCACCCGAGCCTGCTGACTGGTCAGGGAGATCTTGCGGAAGTCGAGCAGGGGTGAATTCAGCAGCAGGACGAGCCCGATCATCAGGACGCTCATGGGCAGATTGACGCGGGACAGCTTGTCCGTCCAGCGCTCCCGCAGGCGGATGATGCCACCGGTGTAGCCCAGGGAAAACAGGGTGATCAGCAGACTGATGAGCAGGGCCCAGCAGCGGGCCACGGTCCAGCCGTATTGATCGACCCGCAAGTACAGCCCGTACAGCGCCAGCAGCGAGATTATCGGCAACAGGACAACGGCGATGCCGAGCAGGCGGTGCAGCACTGCCGGATACGGTTCCCGGCCACCCTGCTGGTACACCGCATTGAGGGTGAAGAGGGCGAACAGATTGAGCGCCATCAGCAGGGAAGTGCCGCTGCCGGTATCCCACAAGGGCTCCAGTCCGGTGAATGGCAGGGCGGCGAGAAACAGCGCGGTAACGGTTAGCGCCAGCGGCAGCAACAGCCACATCAGCCCCTGCAACAGGCTGGAGATGCCGTCGATGACCCGGGCGAGCCCGCGGAATATGTATATGCCGAGCCCGACCACCACGGACAGCACCGGAAACAGGAACCAGTCTTCGGTGAACAGGTCGATGAAGAACTCGATGCCGATCACGCGGAACAATTCGCCCCAGAGCATCAGCACCGCGGTCACTCCCAGGGCCAGCGCCCAGGACAACCCGGCCACCAGGGCATTGCGCCAGGAATCGGTGAAGATCTCGCCGTAATCGGGCTTTCTGCCCTCTGCCAGGGGGCGAAGATACAGCAGGGCGAGAAAGCAGGCGAGGATCAGGGGCAGAATGTACGCGGCGAGGATGGAATCCACCGGAAATTCGCCCCAGGGAGTGGCCTGCCAGCCGATGTAGGCGGCAAGCAGCGACAGCACGGCGCAAAAGCCGCCGGCGATGGCCAGGGTCCGGCGCTGATTGCCGCTTTCCAGGCCCAGCAGCAGCGACAGCGGCAGCGTCACCGCCAGGGTCCAGAGCGGGAAATTCAGCAGCGGGGTCTGGCTTGGCCAGACTTCATTGCTCCCCGCGCGCCAGAGCAGGAACAGCGCCAGGCCCTGGGCCAGGGAAATCACCAGCATCAGCCGCAGTTGCGGCCTCGCGGTTGCCGGGACTTGCGCCTCCATTGCCGGTCTCAGGGGCCCGCCGGCTGGAACTGCTGGACGCGCCGGCCTTCCTGTTCGGCGATATAGACATTGCCGCGGGAATCCACGGCAATGCCATGCGGCAGTTCGAATTGCCCGGGGTAGCGCCCGGGGCCGTGGCCGAAACTCGCAAGTCGCTCGCCGCTGTGGCGGTCAAGCACTTCCACGGCAACACTGTTCTGGTTGATTACGTACAGGTGCCGCTGTTCCGGGTCCGGGGAAAAATCAAGCACCACGGCATTGCCCCGGGCGCCGCTTGCCCGGCCCGCCGGGTCGCTGAGCGGAGTAAATCCAGGCGCGATGTGGCCCAGGAAATTGCCAGACAAATCAAATACCTGGATGCGGTCGGCGCGGCGGTCGCAGACGTAGACCCGGTCGTCGCCGGATACCCGGATGCAGTGTGGCAATTCGATGACGCCTTCTTCGCCGGGCTCGCGCCGCAGCCGCCATTGGCGCAGGAAATTGCCCTGGGCGTCGAGCACGGCGATTCGCGTGTTGCCGCCGGGGAGTTCGCCATCGGCGACATAAATATTGCCGTTGCTGTCGGTGTCCACCGCGGAGGGCAAAAAGAATCGGGGGCGGTCGGAATTGAGCGGCTCGCCTTCACGGCTGCCATCGCTGGAATCGAACAAGCCGGTTTCGCCGATCTGCATCAGCAGGCTGCCATCGGTGGGGTCGTATTTCTGGATGTGCCCGGTTGCGGCGGCGACGATCCACAGATTGCCGTCGGCATCAGGCTGGCAATCGTGCAGGCGACCGCCGAGCAAATCCGGGTCGCCCCAGCCTTGCACCACTTCTCCCTGGGGATTGAGTTCAATGATGGGTGGAGCCAGCCGGGCGCCGTCCAGATCATCCGCCACCACATTCTGGCGGTTGAGCAGGAATACGTGGTCCCGCTGGTCCACGCACATGCCGCCCAGCCCTCCGGTGAGCCAGTTGTCGCCAAGCGGGATTTGCGGCCAGTCGGGATTTACGCGGAATTCCAGCGCCTGGGCGAAGGCCAGGGGGCCGGCAACCGCCAGCAGCAGGCCGAATGTTCCCGCGAAACAGCGGGATTCGGCAATTGGATTCATGGCAGCGGCACCTCGTCGCTTTCCACGGCCCGGGCCCGGCGGAATGCCGCCACGGCTTCCCCGGTACGCACCTGTTCCAGCCAGAATACGCCATCATGGGGCCGGCTGTTGCCCCGGGTGCCGACAAAGTCGATATCGCCGTCCCGGTCGATGTCCCTGGCGATGAACTTGTCGAACATGCCGCGCTTGCGCCGGGAGATGTCGTGCCGGGTCCATGCCGATTTCGCATCCCCGGGATTCTCGAACCAGCCGATGCGGCCCAATGGGTCGCCGAGGCCCACATCGCCGTCGCCGGTGCGAAGCCCGCGGCTGTAGCTTCCCACCATGATGTCGGTATCGCCATCACCGTCGATGTCGGCGAGTTCCATGCCGGTGACGCTGTCTGGTGTGAAACTGCCGATGGGGAATGAATTCCAGGCGTCGCCCTTGCGCGCGGGCTGTTCAATCCAGGACAGGCCCCGGCCGGCGGCGCCGATGATGTCGAGCCTGCCATCGCCGCTGAGGTCGGCATATTCGAGATTGAAGCCCGCCATCGCCGGGCCGTTGATGCCGATGGCGCGCTCGGCGAATTGCGGGCCGGCGCCGCCGAGATTTTCGAACAGCACGAGCCTGTTCTCGCCCCGGGCTCCCACCACGATATCGAGGTCACCGTCGCCGTCGAGGTCCACCGGCTCGGCATTCTGGGGAATGCTGTAGCGGCCAAGCTCGCTGCGCCGCCATGCCTCGCCGTCGAGTGGGTCGCCGTCAAGCCGGAACAGCTCCACCGGCGTGGAGCGGGCATAATCCTCCGGGCCTGGAGTCTGGGCGCCCTTGTTGGGCGCGGTGACTTCGGGAATGCCGTCATTGTCGAGGTCGGCGGCGAATACGCGAATGTAGGAGCCGCGGTCCCGGGTCATGGGCAGGATCAGCCGCGGCCAGGTTTCGTCGCGGGCGCCGGGGCCTGGATTCTGCAGGTAGATGATGTGGGAAAGTTCGGCTGCCACGAGCACGTCGAGCCAGCCGTCGCCATTCATGTCGGCGAGGGCGGCGTCTTCCGGCGCGGGGGCGTCCGCGGCTTCGGCGATGGTGATATTGGTCCAGTCCTCGGGGGATTCGGAGGCAAAGGCGATTCGCACGTGGCCGGCGAGCGGCGCCACGAACCCGGGCCGGAACCGGGCCGAGTCGTATTCGGCGTCGGATTCGTGGACTGACACCACATCCTCGAAGCCGTCCTGGTCGATATCGCCCATCACCAGCCCGTCGCTGCCGCTGAAGGGCACGCCGGTGACTTCGGAATCGTCGATGATGTGTTCACGCCAACTGATGAAACCACCGTCAGCGGCCCGGGCGCGGGTGAGAGTATCGCCCACCGGCGTCTGCGCCTGGGCCGCGCCGGCAAGCAGCAGCAGGGCAAGGCCCGGGCGGGCAAGGTTTGCGCGCATGTCTTTCTCCCGATTACCGCCCGATGGTAGCAGAAGCCAGGTCGATGTCCCTACCCCGCCGTTACTCCAGGGAATCGTCGCCACGCTTTGCCATGTCAATCCGAGAAACGCACTGTCATTCTGCGCGAAGTCGCGGAATGGCGGGAGAATTTGGCATGGACTCAGGCGGTTCGCCGGAGGATAATCTGCAACCCATTCAGACAGTTTCCCGGGAACCTGCGCCGCAGGCTCCTGCTGCGCCGTCCCCCAGGTTCACAATCATGGCGTCGAGCAAATTCCGTTTTTACACTGTTACCGCCATGGTAGTCGCCAACATGATCGGCACCGGGGTTTTCACCAGCCTCGGATTCCAGTTGGTGGACATCCGCTCGGGCTTTGCCCTGCTCATGCTCTGGGCCGTGGGTGGCCTGGTGGCGCTCAGCGGCGCGCTTTCCTACGCCGAGCTCGGCGCCGCCCTGCCGCGCTCCGGCGGCGAATACAACCTGCTGCGGCGCATCTATCATCCCGCGGCGGGCTTTGTGTCGGGCTGGATTTCCTCCACCATCGGCTTCGCCGGCCCCACGGCGCTGGGAGCGATGACATTCGCCGCCTATCTCGCCTCGGCGTTTCCCGATGGGCTCGGCGACAACTGGCGCAAACTGGTCGCCGCCACGCTGGTTATCGTCATGGCCCTGGCCCATGCGGGCAATCACCGCACCAGCGGCAGCACGCAGCTGATTTTCACCAGTATCAAGATTTTCGTGATCGTGGCTTTCTGCCTGCTGGCGCTGATGGTGACCAGCGAACCCCAGCCGGTTTCCTTTCTTCCCCGGGAAGACGATGCGGCGGTAATCGGCAGCGCCGCCTACGCGGTGGCGCTGATCTATGTCAGTTTCGCCTATACCGGCTGGAATGCGGCCACCTACCTGAGCAGCGAAATCGACAATCCACAGCGTACCCTGCCCTGGGTGCTGGCAAGCGGCGCCCTGATCGTCACGGTGCTGTATCTGGCGCTGAACTTCGTTTTTCTCCGGGTGGCGCCCATGGACGCCATGGTGGGACAGGTGGAAGTGGGCGCCATCGTCGCCGAGTCCGCCTTTGGCGCCGCGGGCGGGCGTTTTGCCGGGCTCGTGTTCGCCCTGTTGTTGATTTCAACGGTCAGCGCCATGACCAT
Source organism: Pseudomonadales bacterium (assembly GCA_022819645.1). Classification (GTDB taxonomy): domain Bacteria; phylum Pseudomonadota; class Gammaproteobacteria; order Pseudomonadales; family Pseudohongiellaceae; genus UBA9145. The sequence continues at coordinate 2,103 of JAJEGU010000056.1, read as the reverse complement.
GGCCGGGCCGAGGGTCATTCAGGTAATCGGCGAGGACTTTCCCGCGCTGGGATTTTTCGCCAGCAGGAATCGCCACGGCGTTCCCGCCATCGCCATATACACCCAGACGGCGATAGCGCTGATTTTCATTTTTACCTCGACATTCGAATCGGTGCTGGTCTTTGCCGGTTTTACCATGGCACTGAACAGTTTCGTCACGGTGTTCGGCGTTTTCGTGCTGCGGCGGCGGCAGCCCGAACTGCCGCGGCCCTATCGCACTTTTCTGTTTCCCCTGCCGCCGCTGGTCTATCTCACAGTGACCGGATGGATCCTGACATTCACCCTGATCAACCGCCCGGTGGAAGCGTTGTTTTCCCTTGCGATCATCGGCAGCGGACTGCTGTTCTACTTCCTGACCGCGCGGCTGCGACACTGAGCCGTCCGGTTTTGTACAATTCGGCTCCGCTCGAATCAGGTCTCAAAGAGGAATTCAATATGAACGCCGAACAATTGCGGCACTATCAGAGCAAACTTGCTTATGAGATGGATTCATGGGACATATACGAAGCCTTGGAAAATGGCGGGCCTTTTGTAGTGGTGGATGGTCGGACTGCCGAAGCTTATGCGAATGAACATATTCCCGGATCGCTCAATCTGCCTCATCGTGAACTGTCCTCCGCCACCACGGCGTCGCTCGACAAAGCGAAAACCTATGTCTGTTATTGCGACGGCATAGGCTGCAATGCCTCGACCAAGACCGCGCTCAAACTGCTGAATCTTGGCTTTGAAGTGCGTGAACTGATTGGCGGGCTGGACTGGTGGAAGCGAGACGGCTACGCCACTCAAGGCAGGAAAGCCCGGATCGGAAAAGAGCTGGTTTGTGGCTGTTAAGAAAATTCCTGTGGCGCAGGCGCCCAGGCTAATTTGCCGCCGCTGGATCAAATATCGCTCCAAGGATTTTCCGCCATTGTTGTGACCGGTCCCCCACTGCCAGAAAGTGTGGGTTGAGCAAGCCTTCCTTGCTGTTGTAGCGCAGGGAGGCGAAGCGGGTATCGGTGATTTCGCCGCCGGCGGCTGTCAGCACGGCATGGGCGGCGGCGGTATCCCATTCCGAGGTGGGCGCAAGGCGAGGATAGATGTCGGCCTTGCCCTCGGCAATCAGGCAGATCTTCAGGGAACTGCCCATATTGACCAGTTCCACCTCGCCGAATTCTGCCTCAAGCCGCTTGCGCAGGGATCCCAGAGGGGAATCCAGATGGCTTCGGCTTGCCACTATTTTCAACAACTCGCGACGGGAGTCGCCCAGGCCCGGCTCGGAAATCTTCCGCACCTGAATAGGCATGGGCAATTCCCCGGCCTTCTGGCAGAACGCGCCGCTGGCAGTATCCCCCAGATAACTTGTGCCGCTCACCGGCACGTGTACCACGCCGAGTTCGGCCACGCCTCCACTGACCCGGGCGATATTCACGGTAAACTCGCCATTGCGCTTGACGAACTCCCTGGTGCCGTCGAGCGGGTCCACCAGCCAGTAGCTGCGCCATTGCCTGCGCTCGGCAAAGTCGGGCAGCATCGATTCTTCCGAAAGCACCGGCAGGCGCGGCTCCAGCCTCTCCAGAGCTTCGGTGATAATGGCGTTTGCCTGCCGGTCCGCCTCGGTGAGGGGCGAATCATCTTCCTTGTATTGCACCTCCATGCCGCCTGCGAACCGATAGACTTCCATGATCGCCGCCCCGGCCCTCCGGGCAATGGCCTCAATCGTTCCCAACATTGTCATTCCCGAGTTCATGTCAATTTCCTGTGGCGCAGGTTCCCGGGACTGGATTCTGGTACCGCGACCTTGCTTTTTCCTGTCGGTCATTTACCCTCGTGCCGACACTGGATACACAGCGTAAGCAAAACAAGACCACGCTGTTGTTTTGCGATAATGAAAAATCCCAAGGGTGGAGGCAAGCGTTTTCGAAGCGCAGCTTCGGGCGCGGCCGGGAGCGGATTTGCAGCCGTGAATTCCTGCGGCGCAGGCTCCTAGGGAAGCTCTGATCAAGTCAGAGCTTCCCTGCGGCACATGGAAGTGCCGCCGAATTCGATGGCGTAAGCCATTGAATTCGGGGGCAAAACAAAACCACG
>JAJEGU010000026.1 GCA_022819645.1 Pseudomonadales bacterium | reverse complement strand
CGTTGTCGGACTCGCTCGCGTTGGCGTTCGTGTCGAGGCTGTAGTCGACCGTCAGGGTCTCGCCCGATTCCAGGGCGCGCGACAGGCGCAGTTCCACCGACGCCGAGTTGCCGACGCCTTCACGGCCGATCGCATCGGAGGGGTGCACGGACACGTCCGCTCGAGGCAGCACTACGAATACCGGGGAGAGGGCGTAGAATGCACGAGTATTGGCTACTTCCAAAACAGTCCGAAACAGAGGCCTTGTATTGACATCTCCCGCCGTAGCATATTGTGCATGGCCAAGAGGATTATTGTGCTTGGTGCCATCCACATTGCTCCCCGTCCAGGCGACGAAGACTGGCGAGTTTGAGCCGTCCTCTCGCTTGGGACCGGCGCTGCCCCAGCTGCCGTCGTAGAAATCCGGGTAGTCGTCGGCCAGCTTGTCGCCGTTCAACCAATAGATGGACACTCCCTCCCCCGTGGTTCCGGTGTTGTCGCGGGCATCGACCGCGGAGGTCGAGCCCACCGCCTTGAATTCCGCGCTGTAGGGTCTGATGGCGGAATGCCCGCCCGCGGCGCTGGTTTGCACGAAGCTGTTGTAGGTCGCGATGCCAGTCGCGGTCGCGTCGCGGGTCTGGCTGGTTATGAAAAGCAGCCGGAACCGTTCGCCGCCGGCGACATCCGAAGGCTTCAGCGCCCAGTTTTGGGGTACCGAGTAAGAACCGTCGTCGTTGGCCGTGGGCGTCGTTTGCGCGGCGGCGGGGGGGCCAAGGGCAAACAGCAGAAGCGGAAGCAGGGCCGGCGGCAGGCCGCGCACCAGGCTTCGGGATGCCCGACGAACGCCGGCAACGACGCGGGCGAAAGCGGGGCCGAAACGGAAAGCGGAAGGCTCAGGCGGAAGGGCAGATAGCCTTCGGCGGCCGCGCCATGAAGGCGCGCTCACGGCGAAGAAGACCGGCTCGGCTCGGCTCGGCTCGGCTCGGCTCGGCTCGGCTCGGCTCGGCTCGGCTGACAATATTATGTCATGACCCGGGTAATCCCCTGTCAAGTGGTTTTTGTCGTATCGCATGGAGTTTTCCCCACATTCCGCCCGGAAAGCGCAAGCCCCATCATATAACATCGGGCGGATGAATTTCCAACATTCCTGGTAACTGCTCGCCCCCCTGCGCGTTCTCTTGAAGTCGGGATGGATGTCCCATATATTTTGTTGAAACCTTTTGGAGGTTGGGGGCGTCTGATTGGTCAGGTGGCCAGGGGAAGAAACGAATCGGGGTAAGGGTCATGGCGATGCGGAGAGAGCTTGAGTTGCGGGGGGCGCGGCTTGAGGAATTTGAGCTTGGGGAGTGGCGGGTCAGGCCCGGCTGCAATCGAATCGCGCACCGGCGGCTGGGGGTTGAGCGCAGGCTGGAGCCGCGCTTGATGCATTTGCTGGGCTTGCTGGCGGCCAATGCCGGGGAGACCCTGGGTCGCGATCGGCTCAATGGCGAATTGTGGCCGCGGGTGATCGTAACCGAAAATTCCCTCACCCGGGCGGTATCGGCACTGCGCCGATTGCTGCGGGTAGATGGCCGCGACGGCGGCGTGAGAATCGAAACCGTGCCCAAGAAGGGCTATCGCCTCGTGATCGTGGCAAAGGCCGGCGAAGCGGCGGAGCCGTCTTTCCGGTTCGGCGCCCTGCCCTGGCGGATTCTGGCGCTTCCGGGGCTTGCCCTGGCGGTGTTTGCCGGCGGCTGGCGGGCGGGCGGCGGCGAGAATCCGGAAACGTTTCCGGCGCCAGCGGGGGTGGCGGATTTCGGCCGGCTTGTGCCGGTAAGCCGCGGCGGCCTGACGAGCATTCGCCAGGAGGCGCCGGTATTGTCGGCGGATGGGGGCCGCTACGCCTATCTGCGGCACGATGGCGCGGGTTCCACCGTCTGGCTGGGCGAGCTGCGCGGCGGTGGCGAGGCGGTCGCGGTGTACAGCAGTTCCCTGCCATTGAACCATCTGACCTGGTCGCCCACCGGCAATGCGCTGCTTTTTGCCCGCCAGGGCGCCATGGCCGCGGAAGCGGTATATGGCTCAGGGGCGGCGCAGTTGATGCAGTTTGACCTGGATTCCTGGACGATTTCCTCCCTGCGGCCCGAAGCCGAAGATGCGGAACCGCGATTGCCCGCGGAAATCGATCTGACTTGACACAGGGAATACGCTACATGGCCGGCGGGCCCACGCTGGTGGCCAGATAGCCGGTGACCGCCAGTATCGCGCCGGCGATCGCGATTTCGATTCGGATGGCTCTCCCCAGGGCGGCGGGTCCGGCGCCGGCAAGCATTTTCGGCACGAGCACGAAGCGGTTGCCGGCGGCCACAAGCAGCAACAATCCCACCAGCGCCAGCTTGATCAGCAGGGTGACGCCGTAGGGTGTGCTCAGCAATTCACCTGGCGAGTGAAACAGTTCCAGCGCAAGCAGCAGCCCCGCGGCGAACAGCGCCAGCAGGCAGTAACCCGCCATGTCGCCAAATCCCTTCATGGTTGCGGCAAGACCGTCCCCTTCGCGGCTCAGACAGAAATACAACAAGGGCACGAAGGCGCCGGTCCATATCCCCATGGCCATCATATGGAGAACGATGGCGGCTTTCGCCGGCGCGCCGAGTACGGCGACGTGGCCGGTGACGGTGAAGCTTGCCAGCACCGGCAACAGGCCCAGGGCGTGAACGAGGCCGACCATGTGGTAGCGCGACTGTGGCGGCGGGCGACCGCCAAGGCGCATGGCGAAGGCCGCGCAGGAGATGGTGGGGAGCAGGAATCCCCCAAGGCGCAGTAGCGTGGCGCTGCCGGTTTCGAAACCGAGCAACAACCGCGCCATGGCCGGGTCGAACATGCCGCCAGGCCCTGTCCCGCTGGTCATGCCCACCTGAAACAGAAAGGCGAACAGCGCGCCGTTGAATCCAAGCAGGCTGCCCAGGCCGATGTAGGCGCTCAGCAGGACAATGGTCCGGCGGCGCTCATCGCGATAGAACAGCAGGCAGACGGTGCCCCCGGCCAGCGCCGCAATGCCGAGATACTCCAGCAGTTTCGCCAGTTGGATTGCCAACTCCCAACCGGTGGCCAAGGGAAGACTCATGGAATTGGCGGGGAGTCCGGCTCACCGGCAATCAGTTCCCGGCAACTCCCGCCATACCGGGGTCCACGGTAAAACGGAAGCTGTCGGTGAGGGTGTGGCCGTCGGCGCCGATCGCGGCCCATTCCACGGTGATCTCGCCCGCGGGAACGCCGGGCGCCGCGATGGAGTACGAGGCCGCGGGTTCGGGGCTTGCGGCGAACCCAACCGGGATCTCTGTTTCACCCTGGGCCAACCGCAGGCGTACGAGACGCACCGGGCCATGGAACTCCACTTCTATGGCGGCCACCTCGGACACCGTGGAATCGGCGGCGGGCGAAGAGCTTTTCAGCGGAGTATGGGCGAATACCACCAGAGGCGCGATCAGGACGGCAAACGCCGCGATGGACCGGAAAATTCGCTTTGGCTGCATGTTTTTCCCTCGTTTGCGAGGCACTGCCCGCTGACTGCTTGAACTCCGATTATCGCAGCCAAGCCCCCGGAGCGGCAGGGCATGGCGCTGCGTCATATTGTCGCATTGCCCGCCGCACGCCTACTTTCGGCGCCAGACTTCCACAAGCGGCGACAAGTTGATTTCATGGAGTACGGCGCTGGGACGCGCTTCAATCACCATGGCCAGGGCGGCGGCTACCTCCTCCGGGGCGATGGCGTTGTCCTCGGCTTCGCCGGGCCCGAAATGCAGTTCATCGAAGAAGGGCGTCCGCACGGCGCCGGGATTGATGATGCTGACCCGCACCCCGGACTTGCCGCACTCTTCCCGCAGGGACTGGGCAAAACCCCGGATCGCGAACTTGCTTGCGCAATAGATGCTGCCCTGCCGTCCTCCGCGCAAGGCGGATTCGGAGCCGGTAAAGACAATGTCGCCTCGCCCCTGCCGTTTGAACAGCGGCAGCAAGACACGGGTGACGATGACGTGAGAGAGGAAATTGACATTCATCACCAGTTTGATGTCGGCCAGGGAAAGCTGCTCCAGATTCGCCATGCGGCCAATGCCGGCATTGTTCACCAGGGCCCGGGGCGGCTGTTCCAACGTGGCTGCAATTTCCCTGATGCGTTCCTGTACCTCGTCCGGGTCCGAAAGATCTACCTGCTCCCGGCGGTAATCGGGATGCCGCAAGGGATCGGTTCCCGCATTCTTCACCAGTCCCAACACGCTATGGCCGCGCTCCAGCATTTCCCGCGCCATGGCGAGGCCGATGCCGGAACTCGTTCCGGAAATCACGACGAGCGGTTTTGCTTCAACATTCATGGGTGTCCCTTCGGTCACTTCGCAAACAAGGCCCTGCTGTGCAGGGGTTTGCCTCCCAGATGTGGGTCCAGGGCCTGGCGCAGGAGGCGTTTGGCTGTGGCTGCGGTTGCGGGGTCTGTGAGGTCGAGGCGGGCCAGGGCAAGCAGGTGGGCGCCGGAGAAGATTCGTTTGTGGTCGCTGTTGTCTTCGGGCCCGGCCTCTTCAAAGCCGAGGTCCGGGAGGTAGCGGTACGGTTTGTGGGGACACAGGAGCTGATCGTTGTGGCGCTCGGTTTGCAGGTTGATGGCGTAGCCGAGCTCGGCGAGCAGTTCAAGCTCGAAGCGGCGCAGGATGGGCTCGAGGGGGAGGTCGGTGGCCAGCGCCGTCAGCGTGTCCCGGTAGGTCTGGAACAGGTTCGGGTGCTCGACATGGTCGTGAAGCAGACGGCTGAGCAGTTCGTTGATGTACAAACCGCTGAACAGGCGCTCGCCTGAGAGTGTGGCGGCCGGACCCGCGCTTTCGGTGGCGGTGAGGGTCTTGATTTCGCCGCGGCCGATCCAGGAAATGTGCAGTGGCCGGAACGGCTGCAGCAGGCCTTGCAGCCGCGACTTGCTCCGGCGGGCGCCCCGGGCCACAGTGGCAATTCTGCCGTGGTCGCGGCAAAAGAAGTCCACCAGCAGGCTGCTGTTGCGGAAGGGACGCCGGTGGATCAGCCAGGCGGGTTGTAAATGGATACGGGGGTTCATGGCGGGGTTGCGTTTTTGCGTGGCCTTTATGATTGCGCAAGGTAACCGGCTGCGCCGACCGGATACCTGCATTCCGGCGGATCGTGCTTGCCATCCCTGGCGCAGCTCCTCGACTTCGATCAACCCCAAACTTGCCATCCTTGGCAAGTCTTGCGGCCCTCGAAGAGCTTCGCTCTTCGTCGGCTGCGCCGACCGGGCCTCACCAATAATTCTCGATAGTGATATGCCCCGGGGTACGACGCCGGTTTTTGGTGAATCCTCTCGCCCTGAGCGCCTCGGTGGTGTCCTTGACCATGCCCGGATTGCCACAGAGCATGAAGTGGGATTGGTCGGGCGACATGGCGATGCCGGTGCGGCGCTCGAGTTCGCCATCTTCAATGGCCCCGGGAATCCTGCCCCGTATGGCGCCGGACACCTCCTCCCGGCTGACGAAGGCCTGAAAAACGAACCGCTCGCCGTATTTTTCCCGCAGCGCATCCACGATCTCCCGATAGCGCAGATCGATTTTGAGCCTCACCGCGTGCACAAGCACGATGCGCTTGAAGCGCTGCCAGGGCTCGTCGATATTGAGAATTGAAAAATAGGGCGAAATACCGGTGCCCGTGGCGAACATCCACATGTCCTCGCAGGGCGGAATTTCCCGCAGTACGAAAAAGCCATTGGCGGGGGTCTTGATCCAGACCTTGTCGCCGGGCCGCTTTTCGATCAGGGCATTGGAAAGCGCCCCGCCGATGGCGCGATACAGAAAGAACTCCAGCGGCTGCTGGCCGGGAGAAGTCAGATAGGAATACGGCCGCGCCACCCGCTCGCCGTCGATATCCAGCGCCAGCGAGGTAAACTGTCCGGCAATGAAATCCCCGGCCTCGGCCTCCACCTTGAGCGAGAACAGATTCTCGCTCCAGCGCTCATTCGCAATAATCGTGCCTTCCACCCACTGCGCCATGCCGCTCGCCTGAATTCCCGACTCCAGAGTGGCACCATGATAAAGGAACTCGCGGGATCAAGGCTATTAGGGCCTGCGCCGTCGAGTCCGCCTGTCAAGCCGTTTTTTCAAGTCCGGGTGGACGTGGCAGTTACATTCAGCAAAGTCGCTTCGTATGTGAGAGCCTATCTCGAACGCGATATACGCGAATTGAGTATGGTGCGGAATGTTTCCCAGCTCCAGACTTTCATGGGACTCTGCGCAGCCCATACTGGACAATTGCTAAACCTGGATCGGTTGGGAGTGACTGCGGGATCAGCCAGACCACCACCGGCGAATGGCTGAATCTGATGGAAGCCAGTTATGTGGTTTTTCGCCTGCGGCCCTGATTCAGCAATACCCGCAAGCGGCTGGTCAAGCGCCCGAAACTCTATTTGCATGACGCTGGTGTAGCCTGCTATCTGCTCGGCATCACCCGGCCAGGACATGTCGAAAGTCACCCCCTGCGCGGGGCATTGTTCGAAAACGCGGTAGTGAACGAAATCATCAAGTTCGATCTGAATCGCAATCGGGGCGCCCGGTTCTCATTCTTCCGCGATCACTTCGAAGCAGAGCCCGGCGCAGCCATCTACGGCGGAAAAAGGTCAGACAATACCAAAATAGCCAAACGGTAATACCCTTCAATCTGATCCCCGGTTTTCTCGGTTCCCGGGATTGATTCAAAACAAATTAATGAGTGCTTAAATTGCAGCAGGATAAGGTCGTAAAAAATTAGAAAATAGTACAACGTGCCCTAAGAGCCTGCATGTATAATTTACCTGAAAGTTGCAAAATACTCAGCAGCACGAAGGTGTAAACGATCCTTCAGTGGCGGCTTGAGTTTGAATGCCTGGGGTGATCGCGAGAATTGATAGAGACGGGCGACCCTGAAAATCTCGCGATTTTTTTCTGATACTTGCAATTCATTGCGGGAAATCCAGAATGGTGTCGTGGCCGGGCCATTGGTGGTTTTGACCTCCAACAGTCGTTGCTTTCCGTCCCTTGAAAATGACAATATATCGTATCCCGCCCCATCGCCGTCATCTTTCGAGACCCAACGAACCCTGTTGGCCAAATCATCCCTGCCATGCCAGGAAAGTCGGTTTTGTTCTGCTTGATATAGAAATTGCTCTCCCGCCTCCCCAAGTTTTCTCAACCTGGCGTCGCGCTTTGCCGGATCAAAATGCCGGACAATCCTCGCTGCTGTTCGATCAAGTAGTTCCTCATTGGGTTGCTTGTCCGGTACCTCACTGTACTGAAGGCCTTCGACAGGGGCATCTCCCTCTCTGACTTGTCCGGAAATGCGTTCCAGCAGTTCTATGTGTTTACGATGTTGAACTATCGCTTCCAGCAGTTTGGACTGTATATTTTTTGCTGGTATGTACCCAACTATGTATGGCAACTTCAATCGGTCCATCACCGAGCTGATATTTCGATGTTTGAACTCAATTGAGCTCTTGCTTCGCCCGATTTTTTCTTGCAAAGCACGATTACGTTCAGCCTTGTTGAATTTATGGCCAGCGAGATCGAATTGCAACATCTCAAGATAGTCGTCGACTATCAACTCGATCTCATCATCAGTCCAGATATCTCCCGGATTGCCCATCGTCATGTGGTTTTGCTCTTTGTTTTGAATCTGATTTTTCTTGTTATATTCGTTTTATTGAACCTGCGGCGTTGTGAATGGAGTCAACCTCACGAACATCAGCAACCATTTTGTTACTGATTTGCCAAAATTGAATAACCGATATTACGACTAACTATTAAATCGGTCAAGCCGGCATTCGAACTCGGGCGCGAGCCGCAACAGGATACTCACTCCCGTCGAACGCAACAGGCGAAGGTTTTGCAGCAGATTTTTTGGGCAAAAATTTCGGAAAAATCTTGTGTTGTTATGCAGTTACGGCGTGGCGACAATTTTAACAGTTTGGCTGGTTGGGAGAAGACACCATGACCATGAAGATTTCGCCGAGTGAGTCCAGCCTGGAACACGGGTTCCAAGCGGGGTCCGACGGCCCGCCCAGCCGGAGATCCCCAAGTCGCTGGCCCCAGGCAGGCAAGTCTTATAGTCTTGTCGCGGTAGTTGTGAAGGGTGGATTTGATGACGAATTTTCTGGCTGGCTGGTTCCGGATCGCGCTCTGGAAGCGGATTCTCGGCGCCATGGTGCTCGGGGTGGTGGCGGGGCTGTTGTGGGGACCCGGGGTTGAGAGCATTTCCTGGATGGGCGACCTGTTCATCCGCCTGATCCGCATGCTGATCGTCCCCATCGTCTTCTTCACCGTCATCAGCGGTGTCGCCTCCATGGGCAAGCCATCCAGGCTTGGCACGCTCGGGCTCAAGACCCTGCTGTTGTTCCTGGGAACCACCGTCACCGCCATTACCATCGGCGTTGCGCTTGCCGTCATCATGCAGCCGGGGGTGGGGGCGGACCTGTCCAATGCCGTGCCCGGGGCGGTGCAGGAGGCGGTGCCGATTTCCGAGCGGCTGATGTCGATCATTCCCGCCAATCCCGTGGCCGCCCTTGCCGAGGGCAATGTGCTGGCGATTATCTTTTTCGCCCTGCTGCTCGGCGTCGGCCTTGCCAACATTGGCGAGCGGGCGAAGCCGGTCGCGGAAATGCTCGATGTGGGCGTGGAAGTGGTGCAGCGCATCACCGGCTGGGTGCTGGAGGTTGCGCCATTTGGCGTTTTCGCGTTGATTGCCTGGGTGGCGGGAACCCTGGGCATTGCCGCCTTTGTCGATGTGTTCGCCGTGGCCGCTGCGCTGATCATCGGCACCCTGCTGCACATGGTCCTGGTGTATGGCGTGTTTTTCCTGCGCTTCATGCTCGGGCTGTCGCCGCTGAAATTCCTGCTTGGCGTGCGGGAGGCGCTGCTGGTGGCCTTTTCCACTTCCTCGAGCACCGCGACGCTGCCGGTCAGCATATCGGTGGCGGAAGGCAATCTCGGCGTTCGCCCGGTGGTCAATTCCACCGTGCTGCCCATTGGCGCGACGGTCAACATGGACGGAACGGCGCTGTATGTGGGCCTGGTGTCGCTCTTCGGCGCCCAGGTGTTCGGCGTGGAGCTCGGCATGGCGGATTATGCGCTGGTCATCCTCACCGGCGCGCTGATTTCCGTGGCCACTCCCACGGTGCCCAGCGCGTCGCTGTTCCTGATGGCCGCGGTCATGGACACTTTCGGCCTCGCTCCCGAGCAGATCGCCATCGTCGTGGGCTTCATCCTGGCGTTCGACCGCCCGCTGGACATGTGGCGCACCCTGGTCAACGTCTGCGGCGACCTGGTGGTGGCCATCGCCGTGGCGAAATGGGACGGGGAGTTCGATGAGGCAGTTTTCGAGAACCTCTAAGTATTCTCTGAAAAACTCCATCCGTGGAGTTTTTCATTATCGCAAAACAAAAGCGTGGTTTTGTTTTGCTCTGGCTTGATCAGAGCTTCCCTAATAGCGGTGAATCTGAATTGACCGCAATCGGAGTTTCGGGCACACTGCCGGACAGATGGAGCCGCCGATTCGGGCGGCATGGGAACACGGTGTGAATCCGTGGCTGTGCCCGCAACTGTAAACCGGGAATTTTCGGCTTGATTGCCACTGGAGTTCGCTCCGGGAAGGCAGCCGGAAATGGGGATCGGTAAGCCAGGAGACCTGCCATCGCGTCGTTCGCCCGAAGACCGGGATCAGTCTTCCGAGGGCGGAAAGAATGCGTTTCCGCAGGCTTTTCCAGAAACGACAGCCAGCAAGGCCGGAAAATCCGGTCTTTACCTGAAGTCGTTCGCGCGCCGCGCCTTTCGCCGGTGTGAGGGAGAGCCAGTCATGGGACAAGAATCCCGCTTTGGGACCCGTCCGGTCCACACCCGCAGTCCGCTCATCCTGGTGGCAGCCATATGCCTGCTTGCCGGTTCACCAACTTTCGCCACGGAAGCGGACCCTTCCGGCCCCGGGGAAATCAGCGAAATTGTCGTTGATGGCACCCGGCTGGGCCAACTCAGGGCGGAAACCGGAACCAGCATCAGCATCATCGATCTGGAGGAGTTGGAGACGCTGGGCTTTCGTTTCGTGGTGGATGCGATCGCCGCCGCGCCGGGCGTCACCGTGAACCAGAATGGGCCTTTTGGCGGGTCCGCCAGCGTTCGCATCCGGGGCGCCGCCAGCGAACAGACCCTGGTGCTCGTGGATGGCGTGCCGGTCAACGATCCTTCCTCCCCCGGCGGCGGCTTCAATTTCGCCCGGCTGGACAGCGACATGATCGAGCGCATCGAGATTCTGAAGGGACCCCAGTCCTCGTTATGGGGTTCGGACGCCATCGGCGGGGTGGTTTCGATCATTACCCGGCAGCCGGAATCCGATGGCGGCGGCGATGTGTTCGTCGACCTCGGTTCCTTCGCCACGCGGCGCGGAGGCGTATCCTTCGGACAATCCGGCGATGCCGGGGATTTCCGGTTCGCCGCCTCGACGATAAGCAGCGACGGCATTTCCAAGGCCGATGAAGCCAACGGCAACACCGAAGCCGACGGCTACGACTCCCGCACGCTGGCGGTGAAAGGCGGCCTCGATCTCGCTGGCGGCGGCCGGTTGCAAGCCGACTTGCTGACCACCGCCGCCAGAGCCGACTTCGACAGTTACCGCTTCGGCGCCCAGGGCAGTGTCGGCGATGGCCCGGAAACCAGCGAAACCGGGGAAATCGCCGCCAAAGTCTCCCTGTCGCTGCCTTCCGGCGCCCTCGAACACCTGCTGCTCGCCGGCTGGTCGGATATCGAGCGGGAGAATCTCCGCGACGGCGCCAGCACCTACCAGGCCTTGGGGCGGCGCGGCCTGCTGCGCTACCAGGGAACCCTGGGCATAGACGAAAACAACACCCTGGCGTTTGGCGCCGAGCACGAACAAACCGAGACCCTGCTCGAGGAAACCGCCATCGGCAGCGTGTTCGCGGTACACGAAATCAAGCCCGCCGCCAATCTGACGCTGACCGGCGGCCTGCGCGCCGATCGCCACGAAACATTCGGCACGGAAACCACGGCCCGGCTCGGCGCCGCGGTGCAACTGAACGACAATCTCATCTTGCGGGCGAGCTGGGGCGACGGCTTCAAGGCACCCAGCCTGTTCCAGACGACATATTTCTGCTGCGGCGCCAAGGTGCCCAGCCAGCAACTCAGGCCGGAGTCTTCCCGGGCCTTTGACGCCGGCATCGAATGGTTCGCGCCGGACGGGGGCGCAAGCATTGGCGCCACCGCATTCAGCCAGTACACTGAAAACCTGATCAATTTCTCCTTTTCCGTGGGCGGTTACGAGAACATCGCCGAAGTCGATTCCGGCGGCGTCGAGATTTACGGCAGTCTCGCGCTGTCCGGCGCGTTCCGGCTGCGCGCGAACTATGCCTTCGTCGACGCCCGGGACGGCGCCGGCGACGCGCTGATCCGGATTCCCCGCCACAGCGGCGATCTGAGCCTCGATTACGACGCGGGGGGCACCTGGAGCGGGCGGCTGTTGCTGCGCCACAACGGTCGGGAAGACGACGGCGGCGGTGGCTTCGTCGAAGACTGGACCCGCCTCGACCTCACCGCCCGCTACCGGATTTCCAACCGGCTGGAGATGTTCGTCCGGCTGGAAAACCTGCTGGGCGAACATTACCAGCAGATTCTCGGTTACGGCACGCCGGGCCGCTCCGGCAGCGTCGGTATGCGACTGCGTTACTGAGACCGCAATGGGAGGGCGCAATGGGACATCCATCGGAAACACTGCCGCCGTGAGTATGGGACACCCATCGAATACCCCGTCATTCTGCGCGCAGCGAAGCGAAGTCGCAGAATCTCATGCAATGGCCTCCCGACAAGATTCTGCGACTACGCGCAGAATGACGGGAGAGGAAGGCTCCGCTGTGCACGGAATGACGCAGATGGGAGGTCGGACGTTTTCCAGGGCGACCGGAACGATTCTTGCCTGCGTGCTCTTGCTCCTGGCCGCCTGCGACGCGCCTCCCGCCGCCCCGCCTCAGGCGGGCGAGTTCCGGCCCATGCGGATCGTGAGCCTGGATTATTGCGCCGACCAGTATGTGCTGAAACTCGTGGAGCGAAAGCGCATCCTCGCCCTTTCGCCCGATGCGGCGAAGGAATTTTCCTACCTGCGCGAGTCCGCCGCGGGCCTGCCCACCGTGCGACCGGTGGCGGAGGATGTGCTCGTGCTGCGGCCTGATCTCGTCATCCGTTCCTACGGCGGAGGCCCCAACGCGGCGGCCTTCTACGCCCGCGCCGGCGTCCCGGTGCTCAATGTGGGCAATGCGGGGAACATCGAGGAAATCCTGTCGGTGATGGCGCAGGTTGCGGCGGGACTGGGCGAAACCGCCCGGGGTCAGGCGGTCATCGACGATACCCGGCGGCGGCTGGCGGCGCTTTCCACCGGACTGACTGGTCCGCCGGCCCTGTACATGACGCCTTCCGGTGTAACCACGGGTCCCGGTTCGCTGGTGCACGAAATGCTGCTCGCGGCGGGGCTGCCGAATTATCAGCAAGATCCCGGCTGGCGCCCGATTCCCCTGGAACGGCTCGTCTACCAGCCGCCGGAGCTGATCGCCTACGCAAACTTCAACGCCAGCACGGCGCATCGGGACCTGTGGAGCGCCATGCGCCACCCGCTGGCGCGAAACCAGCTCCGGGACCGCGAAGTGGCAAGCCTGCAAAGCGCCTGGATCGCCTGCGGCGGCTGGTTTCTGCTCGATGCCGTGGAAGCCCTGGCGGGATACGCGACGCGATGAACCCCCGTTCGCTGTTGACTCTCTTGCTGGCGCTCGCCAGCGTTTTGGCGCTGTTCAGCGCCCTGCTGCTGGGCTCCACGCCCATGGCGCCGGGCCGGGTGCTGATGGCGCTGCTCGGTCTCGCCGACGCCGCCGACAGCACCGTGGTCTGGCAAGTCCGGCTGCCCCGGGCGCTGGCGGCTTTTGTCGTCGGCCTCGCCCTGGGAAGCAGCGGCGCAGCCTTGCAGGGCCTGTTGCGCAATCCCCTGGCGGAACCCGGCGTGCTGGGCGTTTCCGCATCCGCCGCCCTGGGAGCGACCTTTGTTCTGTACTACGGCTTCGTCGCGCCCAGCGCTTTCCTGTTGCCCATAGCCGCGGTGACCGGCGCCGTGCTTGCCACCCTGCTGATCGCCGCCGCGGCGATCCGCACTGCTTCGGTAGTCACGCTGATTCTGATCGGCGTCGGCCTGTCGAGCTTTGCCGGCGCGGCCATGAGCCTGCTGATGAATTTTGCGCCGACGCCTTTTACGCTGTTCGACATGATCAACTGGATGCTCGGCTCGGTGGCCAACCGGAGCCTGCCCGATATCGCGTTTTCGGCGCCCTTCATCGCCGGGGGTCTCGCCGTGCTGTATTGGGGGCGGCGGGGGCTTGCGGCGCTGAGTCTCGGGGAAGAAGCCGCCGCCGGCATCGGCCTCGATGTGCGTCGCCAGCGGCTGCTGGTGGTGACGGGAACCGGGCTCGCCACCGGCGGAGCCGTGGCCCTGGCCGGAACCATCGGATTCGTCGGCATCGTCGCGCCGCATCTCGTGCGGTCCCTGGTGAATCACGACCCGGCGCGCTCGCTGGTCCCTTCGGCCCTGCTCGCCGGATTGATGCTGGTGCTGGCGGATATCGGCGTGCGGGTGATGCCCACGAATACGGAACTGAAACTCGGCGTGGTAGCCGCCCTGGTGGGCGCCCCGGCCTTCGTCTGGATCGCCATGCGCCGCAGAACGGTGAGCAACAGTGAGGCTTGATGTTGGTACCCCCTCCCCGTCATCCTGCGCGGAGCGGAGCGCTCCCTCTCCGTCATCCTGCGTGTCCCCCTCCCCCGTCATCCTGCGCGAAGTCGCAGGATCTCCTTGGCGGAGGCTCAGCATGAGATTCTGCGACTGCGCTTCGCTCCGCGCAGAATGACGGGAAAGGGGAAGCGCAGGATGACAGGTTTGGAGTAATCCATCCATGAATACTGTGGAACGGAACATGGATCTGATAGTGGACAAACTCTGCGTTCGCGCGGGCGGGAATCTGCTGGTGGACGACGCTTCCTTTCGCCTGGGCTCGGGGGAACTGGTGGCGCTGCTCGGACCCAATGGCGCGGGCAAGACGAGCCTGCTGCGGGCCGCGCTCGGGCTCATGAAGCCCGCCTCGGGCAACGTGCGTCTGCAAGATGAATTGCTGTCCTCGCTGGCTCCATCGGAGCGGGCGCGCAGGATTTCCTATCTTCCCCAAAAGCGGCCCCTGGTCTGGCCGAGCCCGGTGCGGGATATCGTCAGCCTCGGCCGCTACGCCTGGGGTTGCGCCCCGGGGCGGCTCACGGGAGAAGATCTCCAGGCGGTGGACAATGCGCTGGCCGCCTGCGATCTGCTCGACATGGCGGAGCGTCCCGCCGATACCCTGTCCGGCGGCGAACTGGCGCGGGTGCATTGCGCCCGGGCGTTTGCCACCGGAGCGCCGCTGCTGCTCGTGGATGAACCGGTCACCTCGCTGGACCCGCGGCGCCGCTTTCAGATCATGGAACTGATCCGCAACCAGGTGCGGGCCGGCGCCGGCGCTTGTGTGGTGTTGCACGACGTATCCCTGGCGGCGCGCTATGCAGACCGGCTGATCTGGATGAAAGACGGCCGCATCGCCGCGGACGGGCCTCCCGAAAAGACTCTGAGCGAGGCGCGGCTGGCGGAGATTTACGATATGCGCTGCCGGGTCGAGGGCCTGCGCGTGGAGATGGAAGCGCCGCTGTGAACCCCTCCACTCCCGGCAGGCGCACCCGCCGGCAGCAGGCGGCCCGGGCGCTGATGATCCAGGGAACGGGATCGGATGTGGGCAAGTCGCTGATCGTGGCGGCGCTGTGCCGCATCGCCCGGCGCCGGGGAATCCGCGTGGCGCCCTTCAAGCCCCAGAACATGTCCAACAACGCCGCCGTCTGTCCGGGGGGCGAGATCGGTCGCGCCCAGGCGTTGCAGGCGCGGGCGGCGGAACTCGAACCGAGAGTCGATTTCAACCCGGTGCTGCTCAAGCCGGAAACCGACCGGAAAGCCCGGGTCGTGGTCCACGGCCAGGCGGCCAGCAGCATGAACGCCGCGGACGATATGGCAAGCCGCGGCACCCGGCTCGACGCCGTCATGCAAAGCTTCGAGCGGCTCGGGCGTGAATTTGAACTGATTATCGTTGAAGGCGCCGGAAGCCCCGCGGAAATCAATCTGCGTGAAGGAGACATCGCCAACATGGGTTTTGCCCGGCGGGCCGGCGTACCGGTCTGCATCGCCGGCGATATCGACAAGGGCGGCGTGATCGCCAGCCTGGCGGGTACCCGGGCGGTATTATCGCCGGAAGACGCCGCCATGATCCGCGGCTTCGTCATCAACAAGTTCCGCGGCGATGCAAAATTGTTCGAGGACGGCGTTGCAGCCATCGAGTCCCGCACGGGCTGGCCCTGTTTCGGCGTAATTCCCTGGCTCGCCTGCGCCGCGACGCTGCCGGCGGAAGACGCGGTGGTAATCGAAGGCGGGCGGCGCGACCCGGGAGCGAAGCTGCGGATCGTCGCGCCCATGCTGTCGCGCCTGGCCAATTTCGACGACGCCGACCCCCTGCGCCTGGACCCGCGGGTGGACTTCCACTGGATTCCGCCGGGACGGCCCCTGCTCCGGAACGCAGACGTAATCATCCTGTTCGGGACCAAGTCCACACTGGGCGATCTGACCTTCCTTCGCGGACAGGGCTGGGACCACGATATCATCGCCCACGCCCGGGCCGGCGGCCGTGTGTTCGGACTTTGCGGCGGCTATCAGATGCTCGGCACGGAAATCACGGACCCGGATGGCGTGGACGGGCCGTCCGGCACGGCCACCGGTCTCGGCCTGCTGGACACCCGCACCCAAATGGTCGCGGACAAAACCGTGCGCCCCGCGAACGGCCACTGTGTCCTGACTAGAGCGCCGGTGTCCGGCTACGAGATTCATGTGGGCAAGACCAGTGGCCCCGAAACCGCAAGACCCTTATTCGAACTTGGGGAACAGGTGGAAGGCGCCCGCTCCGCCGATGGTTTGATCGAAGGCTCCTATCTCCACGGCGTCTTTGCCAATGACGGTTTTCGCGAAGCCTGGCTGCAACGCGCCGGCGCGGGCGAAGCGTCCGGCGCCACGCTGGACTTTTCGGCCACGGTGGAAAACGCCCTCGATGAACTCGCCGACGCGGTGGAAAGCGCCGTGGATATTGAAGAGCTGTTTGCGCTTGCAGAACCACCTCTGCTCAAAACGAATAGCTGATTGTTGCCCCCAGGCGGACGTCCTGGTCGAACAGGACCATGGGGGATGGGATGCTGCCGCTGATGGCGACGATCTGGCTGCTGATGGACCAGTTGTCGTCGAGGGTGTAGTCGATGCCTGCCTGGGCGAGCAGGGAGTCGCCTTCGAGGTCGCCGTAGACGGTGGCGGAAAGGACGAGGTCGCCGTTGCGCAGGCTGTTGCTGTAGCGCAGCAGCCAGTTGCCGAAAACATCCCCGCTCAGGGCTTGCCGGCTGGGTTGTAGTCCTTCGTTGGGGTCGATCAGTTGCTGTGCCTGCAGGCCGATACTGAGGCTTTGCTCATTGTTTATGGCGTATTCCATGCCGATTGAGGTTCCAATCTGGTCCCGGGTCTCCTCGATGGGCGCCGACAGGCCCGTGACGCCGGGGAGACTGAAACTGTTGGCGAGGATGCCGCGGCTGTAGGCCAGATCGAAGTTCAGCAGCAGGTCGCCGATGGCGCGGTTGGCGCTGGCGCCGAGAAGGAGGAAATCGTTTTTCTTCGCCAGCCCGTCTTCGCCAGCTGGCGCCGGCGGGTCCCAGCGCAACTGGTTTTCGATCAGATATGCCGCCATGAGCGCGAAATCGCTGCGCTCGATGGACCAGCGCCACTGGCTGCCGAGTTCGAACAGGATGTCCTCGTTGCGGTCGTAATCGGGCATGTGGAAGCCGGGGTTGAAGAACAGCGGGCTGCCGCGCACGGGAGCGGGATTGAACTCGGGGTAGAGATTGACGAAGGTGGAAAAATTACCCGAGTTTTCGCTGAAGTAATCCCAGACGAGCATGAACTGATTCAGGCGGGCGTCTTCGATGTCGATGATGGTGAAGTCGCGGAATTCGGCGATGTTGATGACGTCGAGCACCGAATTGCCCACGGTCTCGCCCCAGACCACGGTCTGGTTGCCGAGCTTGACGGAATGGGCGCCAAAGCTGCGCTGGACGAAGAACTCGTTGATGCGGGATTCGGTTTCGATCTCGTTGCCGTGGGCGATGTACTCGTAGTCCTCGTTCCAGTAGATTCGTGTCTGGGCACTGGCCTGCAATACCCAGCCATTGGCGAAAAGGTTCTGGTAGCGCACATTGACGCCGAGGCGGTTGTTTTCGATTGTCGGCTCCCGCTTCAGGGAAAAACCCGGCAGCAGTTCGATGCCGTGGCGGTTTACCTGGCCAAAGAGCTGCTGACTGATGCGAACCGTGAATCCGTCGAGCCAGGAATCTTCCCGCTCTTCCTCCTCATCGAAGGCGCCGGCGAAGAGATCGTCGTCAAAGCCGAGGTCCAGTTCGAATTCGTCGGCGGGCGGCGGGTTGTCGGTGGATTGCCCCAGCGCCGCCAGGGGGAGCAGGCACAGAAGCGGGGCATACCGCCAGAATCGCCCGGCCGCCTCACTCCACCTGGGAGCGAATGGCTTGCAACTGGGTTTCGCGGAAGGCGACATCGGTGAGGGTGCGCTGGGTGAGGACTTCATCATCGACATCGACGCCGGTATGGATTTCGAGAAAGGCCATGTTCGACAGGCGGTTGGTGACCAGATTCATCATGGTCAGCGAGCGGGCCATCCAGATGCCGTCGAGCTGCTCCACCCGGGAGGCGAGCATCCGCTTGATCTCGTTGCCGTACTGGTCGTACAGGTCCGAGCGCAGGCTGACGAGACGCTCCTTGTCGACGTAGTTGACGATGCGACCGTAGCGCGTTTCCCTGGCGCGCTCTTCGTCGGGGATGAGTTCGATCATCCAGACCTCGCGGCCACTTTCGATGGTCTCCTCAAGAACGGTGATGGCGTATTGCTCGAGCTTGCCGGTGTCGGTATCTTCGGTGGTGAATTCCGAGCCGAACAGCGAGGCGGTTTCCGATTCCTCGTCGGAATTGCCGCTGGCGATGCGCTTGACCCGGCCGAGGGCGGAAAGATAAATCCAGGATTCGTTCTGCCGCGCGGCGTCGTCGTAGACATAGCTCAGCAGGCCGATGCCGCGCTCGTCGGCGGGTTCGAGGACGATGGTGACGCTGCGGCTGTCGAGGCCCTCCGGACCGTAGTTCTTGCCGACGGACTCCAGCGCCTTGACCCGGGGCCGCTCGGCGCAGGTGATGCGGTTGTCGCTGACGCCGAAACGGCAGGTGGAAAGCTGCATGCGATTGAAGGACGAATCGGTGGTGGCGCGCTGGTTTTCCTCCACCTCGCGCATGATTTCCAGGCCGTCAGGGAATTGCGCGCCAGGGGTTTGCGTCCCGGAGCCTTGCGCCAACAAGGCAGCAGGCCAGGCGAGCGCGGCTGCGGCAAGCAATGCGATAACCGGGGCCTTCATGCGGTGCTCTCCCGGAAGGTGATTCGCGTATCGGCGTCCCGTACGCCGAATCTGGGCTTGAAAATCATGATCATCGCCGGAATCAGGAACAGGTCGCAGGCAAGCGCCATGATGATCGCCAGGGAGCCGAAGAATCCCATTCTCGCCATGCCGAGGTAGTCGGAAAAGCTCAGCAGCATGAAGCCGAGGCCGAGCACCATGGTGGTGAACATCACCGCCTGGCCGACGTGGTTGATGGTGAGGCGCAGGGATTCGCTGATGCTGCCCGTCCGGATCAGTTGCACCCGGTAATGGGTCATGAAGTGGATCGTGTCGTCCACGGCGATGCCGATGATTACCGGCGCCACGAGCAGGGTGTCCGCGTCCAGCGGAATCCCGAACAGTCCCATGAGGCCAAAGCCGAGAAAGGCGGGTATCAGATTGGGAATCATGGCGATCAGGCCGCCCTGGAGCGAGCCGAGGGTGAAGATCAGCATTACGCTGATGACAGCAAGCGCAATGGCGAAACTTTCAATCTGGGATACCGAAATCTCGTCGGACATGCGCCAGATCAGGGCCATGCTGCCGGTGAGATTGGCTTGCATTTCCGGATAATCGGCGCGCAAATGGGCGAAGGCGGCGTCGATTTCCGCACCGATCTCGTCGAAAAAGCCCTGATACTCGTTAGTGCTGGAATTGCGGATATTGAGGGTGATCTGGGCCTTGCTGTAATCGTCCGAAACCAGCGCCCGGCGGTCTTCGGGGTTGGCGCTGTTGAACAGGTAGAGCAACTGGGAAATCATCTGCCGCGTTTCCGGCACCTGGTAGAAGGCCGGGTCGCCGTCGTTCATCACTTCATTGGTGTCCTTGACCACATCCACCAGGGAGTAGGTGCGGGTGAGATGCTCGGGCTGGGTTTCGAGGATGCGGTTCTGCAGCGAGTCCATGGCCTGGAGAATCCGGGGGTCGAGCATGCCTTCGTCCACCCGGGTGTCGATCACCACCACCATGGTCTGGGAGCCCGCCATGTTCTCGTCCACCACTTCATAGGCCCGGCGCAGGGGATGGTCTTCCCGGACGAGTTCGGAGATGTTGGTGTCGACCTCGACCCGGGTCGAGCCCCAGGCGCAGAGTCCGAAAATGGCGCCGAACACCACGAGGATGAACCAGGGCCTGCGGCCGACGATGTAAGGTACGGTCTCGAGTATCCGCTGGTGCCAGTTCACCACGGCATAGGTAAGCAGGCTGATGGCCAGGATGTAGCTGCCCACCAGAAAACCCAGGCCGGCATAGAGCAGTACGGTGTAGGCCGCGACCAGGACGATCTTCCAGTTTCTGGTGAAGCCGTTCCACACCCGGGCCAGCCGGTCAGGAATCGACAGCTTTTCCGAGCCGGGAAAGCCCGGGTGCCAGATGTCCAGCAATATGGGCAGCAGGATGACGGTGAAGAAGAAGGCCAGCATGACGCCGGCTGCGGACATGAAGCCGAACACCTGCATCGGCAGCAGTTCCGAGGTGGTGAGCGCCAGCACCCCCGCCGAAGTGGTCAGGGTGGTGACCAGCAGCGCGAGCCCGGTACGCCCGAACGAGCGCGAAATGGCGCGGTAATGCTCCTCCCCTTCCCGGCGGTAGGAAAAGTACGCATTCATCACGTGCACGCAGTCGGCTATGCCCACGGCGAACACGAGCAGCACCGTGAGCGATATGAAGGTGGAGACGGTAATCCCGAGCCAGACCGTGACGCCCCAGGTCCAGGCCACGCTGAGGGCGATGGTGACGATGGGCCAGAGCACCGCGCTGAAGGAGCGGAACAGGATCCACAGCAGCATGACGAAGATGACCACCATGAGCGCGCCGAGCACCGCCAACTGGTTGAGAACGCCCTGCATGAAACCCATGGTGGGCGGGGTACCCACCGGGTAGTACTCGAGCTGATCGCCGTACTTGTCCCAGACCGCGGTGGTGGCCACGTGGAAAGCGGTGTAGGTGAAAACGTCCACGGGTTCGAAATCGACTTCGGCGATCTCGGCGCTTTCGTCGAAATCGAGTTCGACGAATCCATCGCCGGAAAAATCGAAGCTGGCGTCGAGGCTGATGTCCGGCGCATCCACCTGGGGGACGTAGTCGGCCACAGGCTGCATGCCGAAGTCGGTCTGGATAATGATGGTTCCGTACTCGGCATTGGCCGAATACATCATGCCCACGAGGTCGTCCTGGGCCAGGGCCCGGGCCTTGATTTCGGCGAGTTCCCCGTCGGATTCCGGCAGTTCCGCCGGCACCAGACGCAGGGACAGCAGGGTATCGCCCTCATTGCGCTGGAAACGCACATTGGCCACGGACTGCACCCGGCGGATTCGCGTCAGTTCGTTCAGGTCCACCGCCACGCCGGTGATTTCCGGGGGATAATCCGCCGGGTCGAGATCCTGCCAGTTGCGCAGGTCGTCGGTGAGTTGCTGCGCCGCGGCGAGGGAATCGCGGGAAAATACGTCGCCGTCCCGGGGCCGGTAGATCAGCATGACCGAATCGTCGCTGCCGAACTGGCGGCGAAACTCATCGAGAGCGGCGATGGCGGGGTCGGATTCGTCGAGGTAGGCGTCGGTGCTGAGATCGAGCTCGGTGCGGGTAATTGCCCCGTAGAGCATCAGCACGGTAATCACCGCCACGCCGGTGAGCACGAAATTGCGCGCGCCAAGCACCCGGTAGGGCAGGCGCTCGAAGAAGTCACTCAGGCCGAGCAGCAGATTGTCCATGAGCAGTCCGGTTCAGGAATCCGCCAACCCATCCGGCTGGCGACCCGGCCTATTTATACCCAATGAAGGGGGCAAATTCCACCGCTTCGTCCGTCGACTTTCGATGCCTCGATCTCCATCCGGAAAGTCTCGTTGCCCTCGGAGCCTGCGCCACGGGAATTCGCGATAGCGAGATTTCGCTATCGCCGAGCCCCGGCTGATCGGTTGAAGCGAATATTGGTGAATATGCAACGAAATCGAGCGATTTGCAGCCGTGAATTCCTGTGGCGCAGGCTCCTCGGATACGGTCAGGTCGGGCAACTGCATCTTTTACCCAATCGTCATATCATTGCCGGCCACGATGCGTACCCTGTGAGATTTTCCCGATGTCATACAAATCCCTTGCCGCTTCCTGTCTGGTCTGGGCTTGCTGTCTTGCTCCGGCGCAGGGAGCCGAGTCCGAATCCCTTTCCGCAGAGCTTGCGTTCATCGTCGAGGCGTACTTTGAGGCCTCCCTGGAACTCAACCCGCTACGCGCCAGCTATCTCGGTGACAGCCGTTACAATGACCGGCTCGCCAACTACCTCGGCGCAGAGCACCGCGGCACAGCGGCGGCGCTGGACCGGGACTATCTGGCGCGCATCGAAGCCATCGACCCGGACCAACTCAACCGCCAGGACCGGCTGACCCATGGGATTTTCCGGCTCAATCTCGAAAACAGTCGGGAAATCAGCGAGTTCCCGGAACACCTGCTCGCCATCAACCAGTTTTATTCCTTCGCCAATCAGTTCGCCCAACTCGGCAGCGGCACGAGCGCCCACCCCTTTGCGAGCGAACAGGACTACCGGGATTTTCTTTCGCGCATCGACGGCTTCGTCGTATTGACCGACCAGGCCATCGCGAACATGCGAACGGGAATGGACCGGGGCGTGGTGCAGCCGAGGATTCTCATGGAGCGGGTGGTGGGGCAGCTTGCCTCTCTTGACCGGGATTTCCCCGACAGCGTCTTCCACGGGCCCATCGAAAATTTCCCCGAAGACCTGACCCCGGAACTGCGGCAAAGCCTCGCGGAGGACTATGCCCGGGCGTATGAGGAACTACTTCGCCCGGCATACCGGAAATTGCACGACTTCATTCGCGACGACTATCTGCCCAGGGCAAGGGACAGCGTGGGGATGTCCGATCTTCCCGGAGGCGCGGACTGGTACGCCACTCTGGTGAGGCACACCACCACCACCGACCTGACGCCGGAAGAAATCCACCGGATCGGCCTTGACGAAGTGGCTTCCATCCAGGAAGAAATGCGTCAGGTGATGGCGGAAGTCGGCTTTGCCGGCGATTTGCCCGAGTTTTTCGAATACCTGAAAACCGAGCCGAGCTTTTACTACCAGGAGCCCGAACAGTTGATCGAAGGCTACCGGGCCATGTCGGACCATGTGCAAAGCCTCGTGCCCGCGCTGTTCGAGAGTTTTCCCCGGTCCCAATTCGAGGTGCGCGCCGTGGAAGCATACCGGGAGCAGTCGGCGGCGGACGGCTCCTACCAGTCCGGTACGCCCGACGGCGCAAGGCCCGGCATTTTCTTCGCCAATACCTATGACGTGGGCTCGCGGCCCAAGTGGGAAATGGAGTCGCTGTTCCTCCACGAAGCGATTCCCGGCCACCACTACCAGATCTCCCTGCAACAGGAACTCGAGGACCTGCCTCGCATCCGCCGCTTCGGCGGCTATACCGCATTCATCGAAGGCTGGGGCCTGTACGCGGAATCCATCGGCGGGGAACTGGGCCTGTACACCGACCCGTACCAGTATTTCGGCATGCTCAATGCCGAACTCTGGCGCGCCATCCGCCTCGTGGTGGACACCGGACTCCACGCGAAGGGCTGGACCCGGGAAGACGTGCTTGCCTACATGTTCGAAAACTCCGCATCCGGCGAGGCCAGCGCCATCAGCGAAGCCGAGCGCTATATCGCCATTCCGTCCCAGGCCCTGGCCTACAAGATCGGCGAACTCAAGATCAGGGAATTGCGCGACCGGGCCGAAGCCGCCCTGGGAGACGAATTCGACGTGCGGGAATTCCACACCCGGGTGCTCATGGACGGCGCCCTGCCCCTGCGCCTGCTCGAAGCGAAGATCGACGCCTGGATTGCATCGAAATGAGGCGGAAGCTGTTGCGTCCTTTCCTGCCCTTGCTGGCGCTGCTCGCCTCGGGTTTCGCCGCCGCCCAGCCGGTGGCGCTCGAGGATTGCCGCATCAGCGCCGGGCACGGCATGCCAAGCATGGAGGCGCGCTGCGCGACCCTGTCCCGGCCACTCGACCCGTCCGGCGAAATGGAAGGGGAAATCGAACTGCGGGTGGCCGTGGCGCCGGCCCTTGACCTCGAACCCGAGCCCGACCCGCTGGTTCCCATCGCCGGAGGCCCAGGCCAGGGCAGCGTGCAGTTCTTCCTTTCCCATGCGGGAGCATTCGAGCGGGTTCGGCGCAGCCGCGACATTCTGCTTGTGGATCAGCGCGGCACCGGCGAGTCCGCCACCATGGACTGCGAATTCGATGACGACATCGTCGAAGGGCAGTATTCCATTGAGCTGACCATCGAATACACCGAATCCTGCCTTGCGCGATTGCCACACGACCCGCGCTTCTTCACCACCAGCGTAGCCGTGGAGGACCTGGAAGCCGTTCGCCAGGCCCTTGGCTACGGCCCGCTCAATCTGTACGGCGTTTCCTACGGCTCCCGGGTGGCCCAGCATTTCGCCCGGCGCTACCCGGAATCCACCCGCACGATGATCGTGGATGGCGTGGTGCCGCCACAAAAGGCCATCGGCCCGGAAATCGCCACGGAAAGCCAGAAAGCCGTGGAGGACATCCTCGCGCGCTGCATCGAGGATGCGAACTGCGGGGAACGGTTTCCCGATATCGACCAGACTTTCCGCCGCGTCCTGCAGATCCTTAACGATTCGCCCGTGGAAATCGAAGTTCCCCATCCGAATACCGGGCGGCCCGAGCCCCTGACCTTTGGCCGCAATGAATTCGCTGCGGCGGTCCGCCTGCTGGCCTACAGCCCGCTTTCGATCTCCCTGATTCCGCTGCTGGTGCAGGAAGCGGGGGAGCAGCGCTATCAGGGCCTGGCGGCGCAGTATCTGATGACCACAATCTCCCTCATGGACTCCCTGTCCCTGGGCATGCACAACAGCGTTCTCTGCACCGAGGATGCGCCTTTCTACGGCGGCGAACCGGTGGATGCCGATTTGCTGGAGGCCAGCTACATGGGGCCGCTGCAACTTCAGGCGCTGGAAGCGATCTGCTCGGTCTGGCCCCGGGGACCCATGGATGAGGGATTCAAGACGCCATTGGCGACGGATATTCCGGTACTGCTGCTTTCGGGGACCGCCGACCCGATCACGCCACCGGCCTGGGCCGAACTGGCCATGGCGGAAATGGGCAATGCCCTGCACCTGATCGGCGAGCGTCAGGGCCACGGGCAGATCAATGTGGGCTGCGTGCCTGAAATCGTCGCCGACTTCATCGATTCCGCCGATCCCGCATCCCTGGATACGCAATGTCTCGAACGCAGTTTCGTCATGCCCTTCTTTCTCGATTTTTCCGGGCCGGCGCAATGATCCGGGTCCAGGGCATTCACAAATCCTTTGGCGAGGTGCATGCGGTTCGCGGCCTGAGCTTCGACGCCCGGGACGGCAGGATCACCGGTTTGCTCGGCCCCAACGGCGCCGGCAAGTCAACGACCCTGCGGATACTTTGCACACTGCTCAAGCCCGACCAGGGCACGGCGATCATCGACGGTGCCGATGTGATCGCGGACAGCCGCGGGGTGCGGCGCAGGATCGGCTCGCTGCCGCATGATTCCGGCCTCTATCCGCGACTTACGGCGCGGGAGAACATCGCCTATTACGCCCGGCTCTGCGGCCTCGACAAGGGCCTCATCGAAAACAAGGTGGACAGCATCATCGAGACGCTGGAAATCGGCGACTTTGCGGACCGCCGCGCCAAGGGCTTTTCCCATGGCCAGCGCACCAGGGTGGCGCTCGGCCGGGCGCTGGTGCACGACCCGCAAAACCTGCTTCTCGACGAACCCACCACCGGGCTCGACGTCATGGCCACCCGCAGCCTGCGCGAACTGATCCGGAAGCTGAAAGACGAGGGGCGCTGCGTGCTTTTTTCGAGCCATGTCATGCAGGAAGTGGCCGCCCTGTGCGATGACATCTGCATCATGGCCGCCGGCAGAATCGCCATTCACGATTCGGTGGACGGCATCCGCCAACGCACTGGACGCGACGATCTCGAGGAAGCCTTTCTCGCGGCGCTCGCCATGGTGGAGAAGGATTGATGGGCATCTTGTTCCAAGTCTTCCGCAAGGAAGTCGTCGACAACTTCCGGGACCGCCGTTCGCTGCTGACGGCGGTCGCCATGGTGGCCATGTTTCCCCTGTTGATGGCGTCGCTGATCGGCTTTCAGATTGACCGCTCTTTCGATACCGAAACCGAACTGATCTCGCTGCCGGTGATCGGCGCCGAACATGCGCCCAGCCTGATGCGCTACCTGGAGAGCCGCCACATCGACATCGTTGCCGGCCCGGCGGACGCCGAAGCGGCGGTGGAAACGGGCGAGTTCGATGTGGTGCTGCGGGTCCCCGGGAATTTCGGCGAACAACTCGCCGAGATGATCCCCGCCAAGGTGGAGCTTTATCTGGACCAGGCGAACACCGCGGGGGACGCCGATGTGGGCCGGGTCCACGATGCGCTCTTTGGCTACAACCAGACCCTGGCCAGCATCAGGGTATCGGCCCGGGGAGTCAATCCAAACCTGTTGCGACCGCTCAATATCGATACCATCGACGTTTCGACCCCCAGCGGACGCGCCGCCATACTGCTGGGCATGATGAGCTATTTCCTGCTCTTCTCGCTGTTGATGGGCGGCATGTATCTCGCGATTGACGCCACCGCCGGCGAGCGCGAACGTGGCTCGCTCGAACCCCTGCTGTCGCTGCCGGTGACCCGCACCCATCTGATTCTCGGCAAGATCGCCGCCTGCGTCGTATTCATGGCGTTCTCGCTGCTATTGAGCCTGTTGTCGTGGTTCGTGGCGCTGCGTTTCATGCCGCTGACGCAAATCGGCATGACGCCGAACTTCAATCTGCCGGTGGTTCTCGCCGCCTTCCTCCTGCTCTGCCCGATGTTCCTTGTCGGCGCTTCGCTGATGACGCTGATCGCCTCCTTTACCAAAACCTACAAGGAAGCCCAGACCTGGCTGAGTTTTGCGATCCTGGCGCCCACGATGCCGATTCTGATCGTCAGTTTCCTGAATCTGCGGCCCAGGCTCGAATTCATGTTCGTGCCCTCCCTGAGCCAGCACCTGATCCTCGTGGACATGATCAGCAACGAGCCGATAAACGGACTCCACGCCGCCATCTCGGTAGCGAGCACCTTCACCCTGGGCGTCCTCCTCGCCTGGGCCTGCGTCCGCGTATACCACCGCGAAACCCTGCTCGGCTGAGTGGGGGCCAGAATTTGTCGATAGCTTCGGCGGCGGCGGGGAATGCCGCCTGACGCTTGCCGATTTGATTTCCTAAAATGTGGTCGCTTGATACAATTTGGATTACAATTCTCATGATGTTCGGGATAGGCGTGGGAAATGGCGCGCGGAAAGTTCACCGCGAGGTATGATCGACTCGATGAAGGCGGAAACAAAAAGGATTTATGAAGCGAGTCCCAGGCACTGCGAACCGATTACGGCGCAAAACCCCGGCGTGAAGTGCCCCAATTGGAGTGTCGAAATCGCGCAAGAGTTACTCGATTCGGCTTGTCTCGTAGGCAAAAGACTGCAGGCTACACGGGACGGAGTAGGATTCGTGGGGATGAGAACTCGTTCCTCTGGCGATGCGGAAATCTGGCATGGCTATCCCGAGGCATGGGATAGAATGGATCACGAATTGAAGATACAGTGGTTGAAAGAAGGATTGATCAGCAGAAAGGATCTCAGAACGTACCGTACGCGTGAAAACGTAAGGGATGCTTTTGGGGGACGAAAGGTTGGCAAGTAACACTGTGATGAATTTCGAGACTTTCGGCGACAAGGCGGAATTTGCCCTGGAGTTCGCCCTGCTTCCCGATTCGATTGCCGCAGAACCGGAAGAAAGCGAAGGTTCATGGGGGGCGTGGCGGCTCTGGGTTACGGACGTGAACCTGTGCGATATTCGACTGCGAGGCACCGATGGAAATACTTTAGCGATTCAAGAAGTGCGCTGGTTTCTGGCTCCTTTATTCAGGTGGCTTGTCGATAACTGGATGCCGCTGCTTCATGAAAAACGATTGCCGCAAGAAGGCACTGTACTCGATAGCCGGTCGTGTTCGGCACGGGACGCGTATCTTGCGATGCTGGAAAGCGCCGGCGATGATCCAGCCAGGTTTTATCCGTGGCAGGAATGGGCCGGGCGACATTCGCTGCGAAGCGCTTCGGAAGGAGGCATCGTGCCGGATGTTTTCTTCCAACGCATGGAAGATGAGATCGAGATATCGTGGGGCAACCGCATCCAACCCGGCGCCGAATCCGCCATGTTCATGGCCGAAAGTGGCGTGGCCCGCGCTTCCGTGGATTGTGTCGCCGATGCGCTGGCTTCGGCGATCGATTGGTTTTTGGTACCAAATGATTCAGTTGTGTTCGATTGGAAGTCTGAACTGACGGATTCCTGGACAAAGATCAAGGCCGGCCCCATCGGCAAACCCGCTGTGTCCTGGTATCTCGATTCAAGCCCGGAACCCGGGCCGCTGACGAAAACAATCCTCAGCGTACTGGAAAAACTGAAGAATCCGCTTCGGGCCCAGGAAGCACCCTGGCTGGGAACTCTTTCGCCGGAAGTAGCGATGTTTGGCGACCTATCCCCACAAATCACAAATCCTGCGGCGGCGAAACTACTGGCGGAGTACTTCGACGCGCGTTCCGAAAACGGAGATTCGGACACGCTCAAAAACCTGGTGTCCGAACAACCGGCATGGGTGCATTCATCGCCATGGCACAATGGCTATGCGCTGGCGCTTGAAGTTCTTGATGCGATCGATCCGGCGCCAAAAGCCAGCGAGAGTCGAATTGAAACCATGCTGGAGAACCTCGGCGTTCGAGTCAGGGAAGTCAAATTGGGGAGGCATGGTCCCAGAGGCGTTGCACTGGCTGGAGCCAGATTGAAACCCACAATCCTGGTAAATCTGGATCACTTGAAAAATGAACATAGAGGCAAACGTTTCACTATGGCTCATGAGTTGTGCCATATCCTCTTTGATCGAACTTCAGCGCGACCGTTAACGCACACCAGCACTCCGTGGGCCTCACCAACCGTTGAACAGAGAGCGAATGCTTTTGCAGCCATGTTACTTATGCCGCTAGATCGCGCTAAACTGCCACCAAATACAAGCCTGCATGATCTCAAGAACGAAATTGCCAAGTTGGCAAACAGATTGAAGGTCAGCCGTGCAGCCCTACGACAGCATCTAGCGAACATTAATGTGATTAGTCAAGAAGAACTTGACTTTATCTCGCCCAGTTGATAGACATTCATTAGCGAATATTCCGGATTAAACATCGAGTTTTCCTTGTTAGATTCATCTTTTTTCAGGAAATATAGTCCAGCAAATATCGATCTCTACCTTATTCATTCAAGGATCAGTTCGATTGCGTTGGAACCCGTCCCGTCGCCCGACATGAGGCTTACCAGTTGGTCTCCCCAGGTGTATTTTTCCCGCATCAATTGATGAATCGTTGCCAGGTTCTCGTTACGAATGCGGTACGAATAGGGCATGGTACTGCCATTGCGGGTCAAGCTGATGGCGTCGCTGGCCTGGAGCCGGGCGACCCAACCGCTGCCCGAATCGCCCCGTAACCAGGGATTGCCCTCGTGGTCAACCACCCACAAGCGAGTCGTGACCTGCTCACCCTGCTCGTTCTGGGTATGCAGCAAAACGACCTCAACACGTTCTGACGCAGCATACTGGAGCAAACCGAAGCCCAGTGCCAGGGCTAATAGAACACCGGGTATCCACAAAAGCTTTTTCATTGGCGTCACCATCCGTCACTGGGAATCTGCAGCGGGAGCAGACTCCTCATCGGGCTGCAGGGGCGGGCAGGCGCAGAAGAGGTTGCGATCGCCGTATACATTGTCGATGCGGTTGACGCAGGGCCAGAATTTGTCGATAGCTTCGGCGGCGGCGGGGAATGCCGCCTGACGCTTGCCGTAGGGTCGCTGCCAGTTTTCGTCGAGCAGGTCTTCCTGGGTGTGGGGGGCGTTCTTCAGGGGATTGTTTGCGCGATCCGTCTCGCCGGCTTCAATGGCGGCGATTTCGCCGCGGATGTGGATCATGGCGTCGATGAAGCGGTCGAGTTCGGCACGGTTTTCGCTTTCGGTGGGCTCGATCATCAGGGTTCCCGGCACCGGGAAGGACATGGTGGGGGCGTGGTAGCCGAAATCCATCAGGCGCTTGGCGATGTCTTCATCGGTGATTCCGGTGCCCTGTTTCAGGGGGCGCAGGTCGATGATGCATTCATGGGCCACCATGCCGTTCTGGCCGGTATAGAGCACCGGGAAATGCCCGCCCAGGCGCCGGGCCATGTAATTGGCGTTGAGAATCGCCACCTCGGTGGCCTTGCGCAGCCCGGCCGCGCCCATCATGGTGATGTACATCCAGGAAATCGGCAGAATGCCGGCGCTGCCCCAGGGCGCGGCGGACACCGCGCTATTGCCGGGGTTTGGCCCATCCAGGGCGACCTGGCTGTGATTCGCCACATGGGGCGCAAGATGCGACTTGACGCCGATGGGGCCCATGCCCGGGCCGCCGCCGCCATGGGGGATGCAGAAAGTCTTGTGCAGATTGACGTGGGCGACATCGGCGCCGATCAGGCCGGGGCTGGTCAGGCCGATTTGGGCGTTGAGATTGGCGCCGTCCATGTACACCTGGCCGCCGGCGTCATGGACGATTTCACAAATCTCCCGCACCGCCGCCTCGAACACGCCGTGGGTGGAGGGATAGGTGATCATCAGCGCCGCCACCTGGCCGCTGTGCTTCTCGACTTTCGCCCGCAGGTCGGCCACGTCGATATTGCCTGAATCGTCGCAGCGCACCAGCACCACTTGCATGCCGATCATGATGGCGCTGGCGGGATTGGTGCCGTGGGCGGAAGTCGGAATCAGGCAGACATCGCGGTGACCCTCGCCCCTGGCGGCAAGATACTTGCGGATAGCGAGCAGGCCGGCGTACTCGCCCTGGGCGCCGGAATTGGGCTGCATGCTGACCGCGTCGAAACCGGTGATTTCCGCGAGCATGGACTCAAGCTCGCCGATCATTCGCAGATAGCCCCTCACCTGCTCCCTGGGCGCGAAAGGATGGGGAGCGGCGAATTCGGGCCAGGAAACCGGCATCAACTCCGCGGCGGCATTGAGCTTCATGGTGCAGGAGCCCAACGGAATCATGGCGTGGGTGAGGGAGACATCCCGATTCTCCAGGCGCTTGAGATAGCGCATCATTCCGGTTTCCGAGTGATAGCGGTTGAAGTTGGGATGCTTGAGGAATTCGGTCTTGCGCGCGAGTGTTGTCGGAATGCCCGGGGCGCCGGGAGCGAGTTGCGCGTCGATGCCGGCAAGCGACAATGCCGCCGCGCCATCGCCAAGCAAAACCTGCCACAACGATTCCACGTCGGCGGGCGTGGTGCATTCGTCAAGACTCAGGCCCACCTCGCCGGCGCTCGCATCGAACCGCAGGTTGATGTTGCGCGCCGCCGAGCGCTCGGTGATTCCCGCGAAGCTTGCCGAATCGACCTGCAGGCTCAAGGTATCGAAGAAACCGCTTGCCGGGGCGTCGATGCCGCCCTGGCGCAGCCCGGCGGCAAGAATCCCGGTGAGCCGATTGACCCGGCTGGCGATGCGGACAAGACCTTCGGGGCCGTGATACATGGCGTACAACGCGGCGATATTGGCGAGCAGCACCTGGGCGGTGCAGATATTGCTGTTGGCTTTCTCCCGGCGGATATGCTGCTCCCGGGTTTGCAGCGCCATGCGCAGGGCCGGGCGGCCCCGGACGTCTTTGGATACGCCGATGATGCGGCCGGGCACCGCGCGGCGGAACTCCTCCCGGGTGGCGAAATACGCCGCATGGGGGCCGCCATAGCCCATGGGCACGCCAAAGCGCTGGGATGATCCCGTCACCACATCGGCGCCCATGGCGCCGGGGGATTCGAGCAGGCAGAGGCTCAACAGGTCCGCCGCCACCACGGCGATGGCGCCCTGCCGGTGAAGATGTTCGATGGCCGGGCGCAGGTCCCGCACCTTGCCGGACAGGCCCGGATACTGCAGCACCGCGCCGAACAGGCCTGCATCAGGCATCTGTGACGGGTCGCCGATGACCAGCCCGAAGCCGAAACATTCGGCCCGGGTGCGAAGCACGTCGATGGTCTGGGGAAAGCAGTCCCGGTCGACGAAGAAATCGCCCGCGCCGCGCTGGCGGCAGACCCTTTTCGCCAGCGCCATGGCCTCGGCCACAGCGGTGGCCTCATCGAGCAGGGAGGCGTTCGCCAGGGGCATGCCGGTGAGGTCCATGCTCAGGTGCTGGAAAGCGAGCAGGCATTCGAGGCGGCCCTGGGATATTTCCGCCTGATATGGCGTGTACGCGGTGTACCAGCCGGGATTTTCCAGCACATTGCGCTGGATCACCGCAGGCAGATGGGTGTCGTAATAACCCATGCCGATAAAGGAGCGGACGGGAAGGTTTTCCCCGGCGATGGCCTTCAGTCTGGCAAGGGCTTCGCTTTCGGGAACCGGGTCCCCAAGCGCGAGCGGCCTGCCGTCCATGATGCTTGCCGGCAGCGTCCTTGCGGTGAGATCGTCAAGGGATTGGAGGCCGAGAGCCTCAAGCATGTTCCGGATTTCTTCGTCGTCCGGCCCGATGTGCCGGTCGACAAATTCATTGCGGTACAGCAGGGATTCGAGGCGTGCGCTACTCATCCGCGCAATGGTCCGCGTAGGCCTCCGCGCTGAGCAGCTCGCCAAGGTCCCTTTCGTCGGTGATGGTCATCCGGTAAATCCAGCCGTCGTCGTAGGGCGCCGAATTCACGAGTTGCGGATTGTCGATGAGCGCTTCATTGACTTCGGTGATTTCGCCGCTGGCGGGGCTATACAGATCGGAAGCCGCCTTGACCGACTCCACCACGGCCACTTCGGCCCTGGCTTCGATTTCCGCCCCCGGCTCGGGCAGTTCAACAAATACGATATCGCCCAGCGCTTCCTGGGCATGATCGCTGATGCCCACAGTGGCGATGCCGTTCTCATCCACCTTGACCCATTCATGGGTGGAGGCGTAATGCAAGTCTTCTGGAATTTTTGACACCCGCGTTCCCTCGGTTCTTTCGCGTTGCTCTGCAGCCTTTCGCCGTGGCGGAATTACTCGAAAATGCGCTTGCCGAAGCGGACGAATCCGGGCTTGACGATCTTCAGCGGAGTCATTGCGCCGCGCAATTCCACCTGGCAACTCTGGCTGCCCCACGGGATTCTAGCCAATGCGATGGATTGCTTCAATGTGGGTGAAAAACTGCCGCTGGTGATGACTCCCGCACCCTTGTCGGTCTGCACCCGTTGGCCATTGCGGAGCACTCCCCGGGCTTCGAGCACGAGGCCCGTGAGCACTGCCGCCTCTCCTTGCCCGCGGCTTTCCCGCTGGCGCTGTACGGCTTCCCGGCCGATGAATTCCCTCTCTGCGTCGCGCCAGTTCACGGCCCAGCCGAGATTGGCGGCAAGCGGCGAGGTGTTTTCGTCCATGTCCTGGCCGTACAGGTTCATTCCCGCTTCGAGACGAAGGGTGTCCCTGGCGCCGAGGCCAACGGGTTTGACTCCCGCGGCGAGCAGCTTGCCCCACAATTCGCCGGCGGCCTCTCCCGGCAGCATGACTTCAATGCCGAGTTCACCGGTGTAGCCCGTCCGCGCCACAAGCCGGCCCTCATGCTCCAGCGCACCGAAGTTCTCCAACCGCCGCACTTCCCCGGCGCAGTCAGCGGGTAGCGCGCCGCAGGCGAGTTCAATCGAATTCGGCCCGTGGATGGCAAGCATCGCGACATGGGGCTGCTCCTCGACCTGGACGTTGTATCCGGGGCTGTTCCGCGCAAGCCAGATCAGCACCTTGCGGCGCGTGGCGCAGTTGCTCACCAGGCGATAGCCCGCAACCCTGCGATAGACAATCAGGTCATCGACCACGCCGCCTTCGTGATTGAGCAGCAGGCTGTATTGCGCCTTGCCGGGTGACCCCAGCCGCGCCACGTCGTTGGCCAGCAGATAGCGCAGCCAGCCCCCGGCGTCGCCGCCGCCCACGTCGATCACCGTCATGTGGGAAACATCGAACACGCCGGCATCCCGGCGAACCTGATGATGCTCCCCGATCTGGGAGCCGTAATGCAGCGGCATGTCCCAGCCGGCGAAATCGACCATCTTCGCCCCGGCGGCCACATGCTGGTCATGCAAGGAGGTGCGTTGCCCCATGTTTCGATTCCCCCTAAGTATTCTCTGAAAAACTCCATCCGTGGAGTTTTTCATTATCGCAAAACAAAAGCGTGGTTTTGTTTTGCTCCCGAATTCAATGGCTTACGCCATCGAATTCGGCGGCACTTCCATGTGCCGCAGGGAAGCTCTAACTTGATCAGAGCT
>JAJEGU010000084.1 GCA_022819645.1 Pseudomonadales bacterium | reverse complement strand
TGGGGAAGGTATAGGCGGGAATGGTTCCGAACGCCAAGTTTTTGGGGAAATTAACTGGGATGGGCTGGAAATCGGCGCCGGAACAAGGACTGGGCCGGATACAAACCTTGACAGACTCGATGGGTGTCCTGTTTTGTCGCGGTCGAAACCTCGATGGGTGTCCTTTGCGTGTTTTGCGTGCCCGCTTTGCGTGCCTGCCGATGGGTGTCCTGTTTTGATGTCCTGTTTTGATGGTTTTGATGCATTGTCGTCCGGGATGGGTGTCCTGTTTTGGATTTTGGTTGGCTCTCCTCGTCTGCTCCGACCCGATCTTTCAGTCCTGAACAGGGTCTCGAAATCCCATCGTGACATCGCCTCCCGCAGGGAAACTCCCGGTGAGTTGGTAGGGATGAAAACCGGGACTGGCGTAGTGATCAGGGCCAGGACCAGCATCGGCTTTGAGCAGGAGAACGGAAAGTTGATTGCTTTCGGCGAAGCGGCGCGCTTCGGTGGAGCCCATGATCATGAGACCCGTGGCCAGGGCGTCGGCGCCTGCGGCTGAATCGGAGATGACATAGACCGCCGCGAGTTCGTGTTGCACGGGGCGGCCATTGCGGGGATCGATCTGGTGGGAGTAGCTTGCGCCGTCGAGTACGAAAAAGTTGCGGTAGCTGCCCGAGCCGGCAACGGCTATGTGTTCATTCCGGTTGCTGATGATGCCCCAGGGAATCGAAGTCTCCGCATCCGGGGCTTCGAGCGCGGCGCGCCAGACCCGAAAGCCGGGTTTGCGACCGCCGATGGCCAGTTCGCCGCCGATTTCCACAAAGTAGCTCTCGTAACCCCGATTCCTGAGCAGGGCGACAACTTGATCAACGGCATAGCCCTTGGCGATGGCGCTCAGGTCGATGTACACCTCAGCCAGCCGGGTCGCGGTGGAAGAAGCTTCATCGATTTCGAGCCTGTCGGTTCCGGCGTTGACCAGGGCCTGGTTGATTTCCGCATCCGTGGGAATCCTGGCAACGGGTTCGGCAGCGCCGCGCGGGCCAAAGCCCCAGAGATTGACCAGGCTTCCCGCGGTCATGTCAAAGGCGCCGCCGGTGGCAGTGGAAATTTCCCCGGCGAGGCGCAACACGGTGAACAATTCGGCGGAGACCGGCATGGGTACTCCGGGGGGCTGGCGGTTGAGGCGGGAGAGTTCGGAGTCTTCCGCCCAGGTTGAGAAGATTTCCCGGTCGAGCCTCGCAAGCAGGGTTTCGATTTCCACTGCCACCGGCAGCCACGGCCTGCTCAAGGGTGAAATTATCAGGGAAGTTCCACCCTGCCCCGACGTTTGGGTGCTGGTTTCGCGCGTTTGCCAGGGTGGAATTACCCACTGCGCCGACCAGTTCGTGCCCATGCTGAGGCCCGATACCTGGCGAATGCTTCCCGCGCCGATGAAAAAACCCCAGGCAAAAAGCGCCAGCAATAGCCAGATTCCACTGAAAATGATGAACCGCAGTGTCATCTTGCGCCATTCTTCCCCGTTATCCCGCGCGGAGCGAAGCGAAGTCGTGGAATCTCAGGCAGGGGCCGCCCGATGAAATTCTGCGGCTGCGCGCAGAATGACGGAATTCCACACTTCAAGCTTCTTCCAGGGGGTAATGGCGGTACAGGATACCCGCCATCTTGTACACCATTCGCACGACCTGGGCGCAGTAGCCGAATTCATTGTCGTACCAGAGGTACAGCACGCAATTGTTGCCGCTGACCACGGTGGCGAGGCTATCGACAATAGCGGCTTCCCGGGCGCCGACGAAGTCGCTGGAAACCGCGTCTTCGGATTCGGTAAAGCTGATCTGGTTCTGCAGATTCGAATGCAGGGCGATTTGCCGCAGGAACTCGTTGAGTTCATCCTTGCTCGTTTCCCGGCCAAGAGTCAGGTTCATGATCGCCATGGAAACATTGGGGGTCGGCACCCGGATGGCGTTGGCGGTAAGTTTGCCGGCAAGTTCCGGAATCGCCTTTACCGCCGCCTTGGCCGCGCCGGTTTCGGTGAGCACCATGTTGAGCGCGGCGCTGCGGCCGCGCCGGGCGCCCTTGTGGTAGTTGTCGATCAGGTTCTGGTCATTGGTGTATGCGTGGACGGTCTCGATGTGACCCCGCTCGATGCCGAATTCGTCCTGCACTACCTTAAGCACGGGAACCACGGCATTGGTGGTGCAGGAGGCGGCGGTGATGATCCTGTCTCCGGGCTCGATCAGGTCGTCATTGATGCCGTAGACGATATTCTTCAAGTCGCCCTTGCCCGGGGCGGTGAGCAGCACCTTGCTCGCGCCCCTGGCCTTGAGATGCAGCGAGAGCCCCGCCTCGTCACGCCATTTGCCGGTATTGTCGATGACAAAGGCGTCCTGGACGCCGTACTTCGTGTAGTCGATTTCCTCGGGTGAATTGGCATAAATCACCTTGATGACATTGCCATTGGCGATCAGGGCCTTGTTCTCCTCGTCCACCCGCAGGGTGCCCTGGAAAGCGCCGTGCACCGAATCGGCGGTGAACAGGTTGGCGCGCTTGGTCAGGTCGCCTTCCACTCCCGGTCGCACCACAATGGCTTTCAGGCGCATGTCCTCGCCGGTGCTCGTGCGCTCGATCAGCAGCCGGGCGCAAAGCCGGCCGATTCGGCCGAAACCGTAGAGCACCACGTCGGTGGAGTGGTCCGAAGGACGCCTGCGGACGCCGTCAAGATAACTCAGTTCCCGGCGTACGAACACATCCGGCGACATGGCGCCCGGGTTCTTCGCGTCCAGTTCCATGTAACGGACGGTCAGCTTGCCGAGATCGATACGGGCGTGCCAGAGGTCGAGTTCCGCCATCGCCATGAGAATGGGATGGGTCTCGAATTCCGACATTTCGTTGCGTTCCACCTGCCGCACAAAGCGGTGTGATTTCATGATGAAGGTGACCGAACGGTTGTGCACGGGCCGGCCATAGATATAGACGCCCACATTGCGCTGGCTGAACAGCCTGCCGATCACCGGAATCATTTCCTGGACCCGTGCCTCGCGCTGCTTCCAGTCGTCAAAATAGTCATCGACCCTGGGGCGCCGCAACCTGGCGGCGGCCTTTTGCTTCCCGGCCCTGGCGCCGTCGCGGTTTTTCGTCATGGCCTCCTTCGCTTTTCCCGTGCCTGATTCTGTCTGGGACTGGTCCACCTGTTTCTCCCCGGGGCTGCTTGCCAGCGCGGCGTATTATCTTTTTTCGCTGCCCGAAATGCCAGTGTTCAGGCTCCCGCCAATCCGATTACGGGTTACAATTCGCGGCCATTGACTCTTTCCGTCCCGTTCACCACGAATTTCCATGCCTGAAGTATTCAACCCTCCGCTGCCGGCCGGCGCGGGACAGGCGAACCATTGGCCTTTGCGGCAGGACTCGGCCAACAGT
Organism: Pseudomonadales bacterium; assembly: GCA_022819645.1. Classification (GTDB taxonomy): domain Bacteria; phylum Pseudomonadota; class Gammaproteobacteria; order Pseudomonadales; family Pseudohongiellaceae; genus UBA9145. Next base: position 10,568 of record JAJEGU010000084.1, on the reverse strand, counting down.
CTGGCGCTGGCCCAGGCGGCACGGCGCGCCAGGGGGCCGCTGCTGGCGGTCTGTGAAGATACCGAGGCCACGGACCGGCTGCTGCGCGAATTGCGCTATTTTCTTTCCCGCCATGAAGAACTGCCAGTGCTCAGCCTGCCCGACTGGGAAACCCTGCCCTATGAAAACTTTTCGCCGCATCAGGACATCATCTCCCAGCGTCTGGGCACCCTGCACCGCCTGCCCTCGCTCAGGCGGGGCGTTATTGCGGTACCCGTCACGGGCCTGATGCTGCGACTGCCGCCCCGGGCCCATGTGGCGGTGAACAGTCTTGATCTGCGCGTCGGCCGGAAACTGCCCATTGGCGAATTGCGTGAACAACTCATTACCGCCGGCTATCACGCGGTGGATACCGTGCTCGACCATGCCGAGTTCGCCGTGCGCGGCTCGGTGGTGGACCTGTTTCCCATGGGCGGCCATGTGCCGGTTCGCATCGACCTGTTCGATGAGGAAATCGAGTCCTTGCGCAGTTTTGACCCGGAAACCCAGCGCACCCGGGAGCGACTCGAAGAGGTTCGCCTGCTGCCGGGGCGGGAATTTCCCATGGACGAAGCCGCCGTCAGCGGCTTTCGCGGGCGCTTCCGGGAACGTTTTGACGTGGATCCCATGCGCTGCCCGGTATACCGCGATGTCAGCGATGGCCTTGCCTCGCCGGGTCTCGAATACTACCTGCCGCTGTTTTTCGATTCGCTGCACAGCCTGTTCGACTATTTGCCGGAATCCACCCTCGCCGTGCAGGTCGGCGACATTCACCGGGCCGGCGAGGAATTCCGCGATGAGGTCGCCAGCCGTTACCGGGACCGGGCCCACGATAGCCTGCGGCCGATTCTCGAGCCCGATGAAATCTTCCTGCCGGTAAACGAGGCGCTGGCCGGGCTGAAGCGCTATCCGCGTATCCGCATGACCGATTCCGCCCGGGAAGTGTTCCACCTGCGGCCACTGCCCATTGTAGCCATGAACCCCCGCCTGCCGCGGCCCATGGAATCCCTGGCGGAGTTCCTCGAAACCTGTGAATCCCGGGTGCTGTTCTGCGCGGAAAGCCCCGGCCGCCGGGAGAACCTGCGGCAGCTTCTCGGCCAGATCGAGGTGCGGCCCCGCCCGTTCGACCATTGGGAGGAATTCATCGAGGCCGATGTGGCGATCGGCATCACCGTGGCGCCCATCGACCGCGGCCTGTGGCTTGCCGGGGAAGGCCTCGTCCTGATCACCGAGGAAATGCTGTTCGGCGACCGGGTCGCCCAGCGGCGGCGAAGGCGGCCTTCGGAGCAGCATCCGGACCTGGTGCTGAAAAACCTGTCGGAACTGCATCTCGACGATGCGGTAGTCCACGTGGAGCACGGCGTGGGCAGATATCGCGGTCTCGCCACCATTCTCAGCGACGGCCAGCACGCGGAATTTCTCATCATTGAATACGCCAGGGGTGCGAAGCTCTATGTCCCGGTGGCCGACCTGCAACTCGTCAGCCGGTACGGCGGCATGGGGGAATCGGGCGAAGACGCCGCGCCGCTGAATGTGCTCGGCACCGAGCACTGGCAACGCGCCAAGAAAAAGGCGGCGGAGAAAATCCGCGACGCCGCGGCCGAACTGCTGGAAATCCACGCCCGCCGGGAAGCCGGCAAGGGTTTCGCCTATCGCTGCGATTCCCCGGATTACGACCGTTTCGCCGCCGGCTTTCCCTTTGAGGAAACCGCCGACCAGCAAACCGCCATCGACGCCGTCAAGGCGGACCTGTCCTCATCCCGCCCCATGGACCGCCTGGTCTGCGGCGATGTGGGTTTCGGCAAGACCGAAGTCGCCATGCGGGCCGCCTTTTTCGCCGTGAGCAATGGCCGGCAGGCCGCGGTGCTGGTTCCCACCACCCTGCTGGCCCAGCAGCATTTCGAAAATTTCCGCGACCGCTTCAGCGACTGGCCCTATACCGTGGAAGTCCTGTCCCGCTTCAAGACCGCGGCGGAACAGGCGGCGATTCTCCAGCGGGTGAAATCCGGCGGCATCGACATCCTCATCGGCACCCACAGCCTGCTCACCGCGAAAATCGACTACAGCAAGCTCGGCCTGCTGATCATCGACGAGGAACACCGTTTTGGCGTGCGGCAGAAGGAAAAGCTGAAATCCCTGCGCGCCAATGTGGATATTCTCGCCCTCACCGCAACGCCGATTCCGCGCACGCTCAACATGGCCCTTGCCGACATGCGCGACCTGTCGCTGATCGTCACGCCGCCCGCCAGGCGGCTGTCGATCCGCACCTTCGTCCGGGAACACGAATACGCCATCGTCAAGGAGGCCATCAGCCGCGAACTGCTGCGCGGCGGCCAGGTTTTCTACCTGCACAACGAGGTGCGCAGCATGGAGCGCGCCCTTGAGCGGCTTGCTGAAATCGTGCCCCAGGCGAGGCTTGCCATGGCCCATGGCCAGATGCCCGAGCGCCAGCTTGAGAAAGTCATGGCGGACTTTTATCACAAGCGCTACAACGTGCTCGTCTGCTCCACCATTATCGAAACCGGCATCGACATTCCCAGCGCCAATACCATCATCATCCACCGGGCCGACAAGTTCGGGCTCGCCCAGTTGCATCAGTTGCGGGGCCGGGTGGGACGTTCCCACCACCAGGCCTACGCCTATCTCCTCATTCCCGACCGGCGCGCCCTCAGGGCCGACGCCCGCAAGCGCATTGAAGCCATCGAGACCGCCACCGAACTCGGCGCCGGCTTCACCCTGGCCTCTCACGACCTGGAAATCCGCGGCGCCGGCGAATTGCTCGGCGAAGAGCAAAGCGGCCACATGCAGAAAATCGGCTTCACGCTCTACATGGAAATGCTGATGGATGCGGTGCGCGCCATCCGCGAGGGCAGAATGCCGAGCAGCAGCCCGGAACGGGAAGACGCGGTGGAGATCAATCTGCGAATCCCCGCGCTGATTCCCGAAAGCTACCTGCCCGATGTGCATACCCGGCTCATCATGTACCAGCGAATCGCTTCCTGTGGAAGTGGGGAGGAGCTTGAAGAACTGCAGGTGGAGATGATCGACCGCTTCGGCCTGTTGCCCCGGCCCCTGAAATCCCTGCTGCAACTGCAGCGGCTCAAGCTGCGCTGCCGCGATTTCGGCATTCGCAAGATTGATGCTACTGTGTCCGGCGGACGAATCGAATTTGCGGAGAATGCCCCGGTGGACGCCGCCGCCCTGGTCCGGCTGATCGAAACCGAGCCGATGAACTTCGGCCCGGGAGGCGCCAGCCAGTTGCGGCTCAAGGCGGAATTCCTGGGCAGCGGCGACAAACCCGGCTATATCGACGCCCTGCTCGACCGCATTGCGTCGCGGAAAACCGCCAAAAATCAGCAGAACCCAGCCATTGCCCGAACCGCATGAGGCCATGAACCATTTTTCGCTCCCTGGCCGTTGTGCCGCCCTGCTCCTGCTGGCCTGGCTATCCGGCGCAGCCAATGCCCAGGGATTCGAGCGCTGGTTTCAGGTGGAAATGACCGTATTCAGCAATGAATCCGGCGCGGAACGCGAGCGGGAAAGCTGGCAGGCGGAAGGCCGGCAACTCGCCTACCCCGAGAATTCGGTTCGCCTGGGGCAGCTGCTGGATCTGCTGTTGCTGGATTCGTTTGCGCCCCCGGTCGAAATCAGCTTGTCCCGGGAAGTCGAAGCGATGGACCTGGAAGGCGCAAGACTGCGCGACACGGGGCCGCACCCCGCCCGGGGAGGCGCCGATTTCCGCTTTCCCGATCTCCAGCGGGACGCCTTCATCGCCCTGCCCGCATCCTACAGCGATTTCCGCCAGACCAATCTGGCTATCGAGAGGGCGCCACAGCATCGCATCCTGTACCACGCTGTGTGGCGTCAGCCCGTGGGCGACACCGGCAATACCATCCCGGTGCTGGTGAGCGGCGGCGATGCATACGGACCGTACCGGGAACTGCAGGGATCCATTGCGCTGGAATTCAACGCCAACCGCGACCGGGTGGTATTCAGCGCCGACCTGTGGCTCGCCACATTCGGCGGCGACAACGAAGCCGGGTGGACTCTGCCCGAACTGCCGCCCGACCTGTCTCCCACCGCCGAAACGGCAAATCCACCGGTCATTGGCCGAATCTATCCCATGCGGCAGAATCGCGATCTGCGCAGCGGCGAGTTCCACTATCTTGATCATCCGGCGATGGGAATTCTGGTCCAGATCGTTCCCCATGTCGTGCCTCCTCCGGAATCGATTCCAGAATAGGCGGGAAACTTGCAGGCTTCGAGCCGCGGCTGACATTGCGGCCATCCTGAATTTCGATACACGCTTCCAGAATTCCGATCAGTTCCACCGTGCCGAAGCCGTGCACTCGCTTGATGTCCTTCATGTTGATCGGACCTTCGCCGAGTCCCGCGGCCCAGTTGACGGAGAGCGCGAGGCAGGCGTAAGGGATTTCGAGTTCCCGCGCCAGGACCGCTTCGGGCATGCCGGTCATGCCGACCATGTGGCAACCGTCCCGGCGCAGGCGCTGGATTTCGGCTGCCGTTTCCAGGCGCGGCCCCTGCAAAACGCCATAGACTCCGCCGAACTTGATATTCTTGTCCACCCTGGCCGCAGCCCCGGCCAGGGCTTCGCGCAGGGAAAGATCATAAGGCCAGGTAAAATCGATGTGCCTGGGCGGTTGATCTTCGCTGTCGAAAAAACTGGTTTCCCGCCCCCAGCTGTAGTCGATCAACTGTTCCGGCAAGGCCATGGCGCCGGGAGGAAGATCGTCGCTGATGCCGCCGACGGTATTGGTGGCAATGATCCGGCTGACGCCGAGGCTGTGCAGGGCCCAGATATTGGCCCGGTAATTGACCTTGTGGGCTGGCACCCGGTCACCGGCGGCGTGGCGCGGCAGGAAGGCGATCCGGCTGGCGTCCTTGCGACAAATGTCGACTTGCGCCGGGCCGCCGTAGGGCGTGCGGATCGTTTCGATGGTTTCGACTTCCAGCCCGCGAATTTCCCCCCGCAATGAGCCAAGCCCGGACCCGCCGATAATCGCCAGCATTGCTGTCTCCTGTAGCGCAGGCTTCTGGAAATGGCGCGCCCGGCAGGACTTGAACCTGCAACCACCGGCTTAGAAGGCCGGTGCTCTATCCAGTTGAGCTACGGGCGCAGGAATTGGGGTGACCGATGGGGCTCGAACCCACGACAACCGGAGTCACAGTCCGGGGCTCTACCAACTGAGCTACGGTCACCATATCAAACCGGGAATTGGTCGGGGTAGAGAGATTTGAACTCCCGACATCTTGCTCCCAAAGCAAGCGCGCTACCAGACTGCGCTATACCCCGATACGGGCCTGCCGACCCTCTCCGCCAGACGGCGCATGATACTTTCCCGCCCCAGCCCCGTCAAACAAAAACCAGCCAACTTACAGCCCGAAACATCCATTCACGCTCCCTGGGAGCCTGCGCCGCAGGCTCCTGGCGAACATCGTCAGCCGCTGCCTCGAACGAAGCACGGGACAGGGCACAATACGCAGAGCACAATACAGCGATGGAAATCGGCTCCGGCTTCACTTAAAATGACGACCCGCCCGGCGCAGCCCTGTAGCCGGAATTTCATCCGCTTTTTCTGCGGCGCGCAGCCGTGGCATCCATCAGGAGGGTTTCAGTTTGTTGCAGGAGTATCGCAAGCACGTCACCGAAAGAGCGGAGATCGGCATTGATCCCCTGCCCCTTTCCGCAGCCCAGACCGCCGAACTCGTTGAACTGCTGCGGCAGCCACCGGCTGGCGAAGAAGCATTCCTGCTCAACCTGATTGCCAGCCGGGTGCCTCCCGGCGTGGACGAGGCGGCCTACGTCAAGGCTGGCCTGTTGTCGGCCATCGCCCGGGGCGAGGCGGAGTCGCCGCTGATTGACCGCGCCAGAGCCGTTCGCCTGCTCGGTACAATGCTTGGCGGCTACAATGTCTCCACCCTGGTGGAATTGCTTGACGACGAGGAAATGGCCGCCGCCGCGGCCGATGAGTTATGCCATATCTTGCTGATTTTCGATGCTTTTCACGATATTGAAGAGCGCGCCAGGAAGGGCAATGCACAGGCCCGGCGCGTCCTGCAAAGCTGGGCCGACGCGGAGTGGTTCACTTGCCGGCCGCCCCTGCCGGAAAAGCTGACCATGACCATATTCAAGGTCCCCGGCGAAACCAATACCGACGATCTTTCCCCCGCCCAGGACGCCTGGTCGCGCCCCGATATCCCCTTGCATGCCCTGGCGATGTACAAGAATCCCCGGGAAGGCGTCAGCAATGCCGTGGAGCAGATTGCCGAGTTGAAGAAGAAAGGCCATCCCGTGGCGCTTGTGGGCGATGTCATGGGCACGGGCTCTTCGCGCAAGTCCGCCACCAATTCGGTGCTCTGGCATATCGGCGACGACATTCCCCATATTCCCAACAAGCGCGCGGGCGGCGTCTGCATCGGCGGCAAGATGGCGCCGATCTTCTTCAACACCATGGAAGACGCCGGCGCCCTGCCCCTCGAATGCGATGTCGACAAGTTGAACACCGGCGATGTCGTCGATATCGACGCTTTTGCGGGCACGATCCACGACCATGAAAGCGGCGAACTGTTGAGCGAGTTTGAACTGAAGACCGAAGTGCTGCTCGACGAAGTCCAGGCCGGCGGCAGGATTCCGCTGATCATCGGCCGCGGATTGACCGGCCGCGCCCGTGCCGCGCTCGACCTGCCGCCCGGCGATGTTTTTCGCTCGCCGGTGACCGGGCAGGAATCGGACAAGGGATTTACCCTCGCCCAGAAAATGGTCGGCCGCGCCTGCGGCGTCGAAGGCGTGCGTCCGGGCAGTTATTGCGAACCGCATATGACCACCGTCGGCAGCCAGGACACCACCGGTCCGATGACGCGGGACGAATTGAAGGATCTGGCCTGCCTCGGCTTTTCCGCCGATCTGGTGATGCAATCCTTTTGCCACACGGCGGCGTATCCCAAGCCCGTGGATATAGAAACCCAGCACTCCCTGCCGAGTTTTTTCCAGACCCGGGGCGGCGTTTCCCTGCGTCCCGGCGACGGCATCATCCATAGCTGGATGAATCGCATGTTGCTGCCGGATACCGTCGGCACCGGCGGCGACTCGCACACCCGCTTTCCCATCGGCATTTCCTTTCCGGCCGGCTCGGGGCTTGTCGCCTTCGCCGCCGCCACCGGCGTCATGCCGCTGGACATGCCGGAATCGGTACTCGTGCGCTTCACGGGCGAAATGCAGCCCGGCATCACCTTGCGCGACCTCGTCAACGCGATTCCCTATGCGGCGCTGCAATCCGGCGACCTGACCGTCGCCAAGAAAGGCAAGAAAAACATTTTCTCCGGCCGGGTGCTGGAGATCGAAGGCCTGCCCAATCTGAAAGTGGAACAGGCGTTCGAGATATCCGACGCGTCGGCGGAGCGCTCGGCCGGTGGCTGCACGATCCTGCTCGACGAGGAGCCGATCATCGAATATCTGAAGTCGAACGTCACCTTGCTGCGCTGGATGATCGACAACCACTACGGCGATGCGCGCACCCTGGAGCGGCGCACACGGCAGATGGAGGAATGGCTGGAGAATCCGGTATTGCTGCAGCCCGACCCGGACGCCGAGTATCACAAGGTGCTTGAGATCGACCTTAACGAGATCACCGAACCTCTCCTCGCCTGCCCGAACGATCCCGACGACATCAAGCCGCTGTCGGCGGTGGCCGGAACGAAGATCGATGAAGTCTTCATCGGTTCCTGCATGACCAATATCGGCCATTTCCGCGCCGCCGGCGAAGTACTGCAACAGGTGCAGCCCCCTTTGCCGACTCGGCTCTGGATCGCGCCGCCGACGAAGATGGACGAACACCAGTTGATCAGCGAGGGCGTCTACAGCATTTTCGGCGTTTCCGGCGCACGCACCGAACTGCCGGGCTGCTCGCTGTGCATGGGCAACCAGGCCCGGGTGGCGCCGAATTCAACGGTGGTCTCGACTTCCACCCGGAACTTTCCGAACCGGCTCGGACAAGGAGCGAACGTATTTCTCGCTTCTTCGGAACTGTCGGCGGTAAGCGCCGCGCTCGGCAGGATTCCGACCATGGACGAATACATGGCGCACATGAAGCCGATCGACACGATGGCGGACAATATCTACCGCTATCTCAACTTCAACGAGATCGAATCGTTCATGGAAGCCGCCGAACGCGCCAAATCCATCCCCCTGACCAACATCGCGGAAGTGGCCTAGGCTGCACGCACTTTGCAGCGATTAGTGAGATAATTTCTCGTTAAAGTTGACATTTCGACCCCAAGCCCCTATATAATGGCTTATTAAGGCGATATTTTCACCATACGGTACAGCGAGATGATCATTAACATTTCAATAGAAAACTGGATGTCTTTCCGCGAAAAAGTCACTTTTTCGATGATTGCCAGTAGAGAGCGCCAACATGGCCACCGAATTCGCAGATTAAAAACATACCAAACGAGAGTGCTTCCTATCGCGGCGATTTACGGCGGTAACGCGTCGGGCAAGACAAATTTCTTCAAGGCATTGAGTTTCGCCAAGAATCTGGTAGTCAAAGGCACAAGCCAGCCCGACAGACCAATTCCAGTTAAGACTTTCAAGCTACGCTCCAAGCGCTCTCGGCGAGCCCAACCGCCATCACGCTTTTCTTTTGAACTGCTAATTGATGAGGTTATTTATGAATTTAGCTTTGCTGTGAACAGCAGGGAGGTGCTAGAAGAGAAACTGGTGGCCATTAGCAGTGCTAGTGAAAAGGTGCTTTATGACCGCCGACTCAGAGAGCCGAACTTTCACGATTCCATTGCAGATGACGAGTTTCTAGAATTCGCGTTTCGAGGCACTCGGAGCAATCAGTTGTTTTTGACAAACTCTGTTTCCCAAAACGTCGATAACTTCCTGCCCGTTTATCACTGGTTTGCCGAAACGCTAGTTCTGGTAGCGCCCGACTCCCGATTTGAACCATTTGAACAGTTTTTCGACGAAGGGAGTTCTTTGCGTTCGGTAATGAACGAAAAACTACAGCAGCTCGATACTGGTATTGCAAAATTGGCTAGTGAGAAGGTTCAGTTTGAGAGTTTGCCGCTACCTGAGTCACTTAGGACAGAACTTGAGGAAGAGGTAAAGGAAGATTCGACTATTCGCCTGCGAGCGGAGCCGGACAACGAAAGATACTTGTTGACTCGAAAAAATGGCGATCTAATTGCCAAGAAACTGGTTACAATTCATACCAATGCCGATGGTACGACAACCAAATTTGAGATCGGCCAGGAGTCCGATGGCTCACAACGAGTGTTGGATCTTCTTCCTGCTTTTCTTGAACTCTCGACACATGACTCAAATAGAGTATATGTTATTGATGAGCTAGACCGCAGCCTGCACACTTTACTTGTTCGTGAATTGTTGGAGGCATATCTGTCCACTTGCTCCACCGAAACTAGCAAGCAGTTGCTCCTGACCACTCATGATGTCCTTCTCATGGATCAAAAGCTACTGCGTCGCGACGAAATGTGGGTTGCGGAAAGAGATGCTTCCGGAAACTCAGCTCTAGCCTCTTTCAGCGAGTACAGCAAAATTCGGTACGATAAGGATATTCGCAAGAGTTACCTCCAAGGGCGACTCGGGGGCATTCCCCGAATTCTAATGGGAGGCTCGATGGCGGATCAGAAACAGAGTGATGTGGCATAAATGAGTAAGGGGCGGCGCAAATTCCAAAGACCTCTTGGCGAGCGTCGATATCGGAAGATTTTTGTGCTTGCGGTGGAAGGAGTTAAGACCGAACCGCAATATTTTGCCCTCTTCAATGACCAGCGGTCCACAGTCCATGTGCACTGTGTCAAAAGCAGTCATGATAGTTCTCCACCTCAAGTCTTGGCTCGATTAAGAAACTATCTCGAACAAAGAGAATTGCGATCATCCGACGAAGCGTGGCTAGTCGTAGATAAAGATCAATGGACCAACAAACAATTGAACCAACTGAATGAATGGGCGAAGGAGAGCAGAAATCTTGGCCTTGCCGTCAGCAATCCCAAGTTTGAGTACTGGCTGCTGCTACACTTCGAGGACGGCAAAGGCATTGCATCTTCACAGGATTGCGGTAACCGCTTGAAAAAACACATCCAGGGATACGACAAGGGATTAAAAGTGCAAGACTTCTCCCGCAGACGAATCGATGACGCAGTGCAGCGCGCCAGGAAACGTGACAATCCCCCTTGTGCCGATTGGCCACGAGCCATGGGCGCTTCCACAGTATATAGGTTGGTAGAGAACATTCTCCAATCCGAACTGTAGGTGTACTTCAACACGGTGAAGTTGCATCAGTTCAAAGGCTTGCGGAAGGCGAAGCATATTGCTCTACAATCTCGTAATAATCATACTGGCTGTACTGAGAGTCCGCTCTGCTAGGAGCCTGCGCCGTAGGAATTCACGGCTGCAAATCCGCTCTCATCCGCGCCCCTGGCCGCTCGATTTCGTTGAATATCCACCAATATTCGCCTCAATCGACCGGCCAGGGGCGCGGCGATAGCGAATTTTCGCTTTC
>JAJEGU010000016.1 GCA_022819645.1 Pseudomonadales bacterium | reverse complement strand
CCCTGCCCGCCTGGGTGGGAGCGACCGCCGAGCCCACCGCGGCCTTCACCGCCGAGGACGCCGAGGACGAGGAATCGAAGTGGTCCGGCTGGACGCCGGTGCGCGAGATATTGCAGTGTCTGGAAAAAACCTACGGCGGCGTTTCCACGGACTCCGTCATCGGCGGCGTCCCGACAGTGGGCCAGTCCGGTGAAGTCGGAATCGGGAATCCCGGCGAAGCGATGGAACGCAACCGCTGGAATCCGGAAACCGACCCGGCGGGATTCGGGCCGGACGCCATGACGGATTTCCCCGCCGGAAGCTGCGTATCCCCGCGACTGCGATCCGAGGCGGCGGCAAGGGCCAGCGAAACCTGGCGCGGCGCGGCCCACGTGGAGCGCTGGCTGCGGGTGGGGCAGACCTTCTCCGGCGGCGCCAACGACGCCACGGTGGTCACCCCCGCCGAGGCAAGCTTCCACGCCGCGGCGGGCCAACCCGGCTGGCTCCCCGTGGCCGACGCGCTCAGGTGCCTGGAACAGCGGTTCCTGTGGGAGGCATTGTCACGATAGACCTCTTCCTCCGTCATTCCGCGCGCAGTCGCGGAATCTCCCGTCGAATGGCAGTGCCGGGTTCATGAGATTCCGCGACTCCGCTTCGCTCCGCGCAGAATGACGGGTCAAGCATTCCATCGCCGCCTGTAAACATCAGGCGGCAAGTTCGTCGGCTTTGCAGAGTTCCGGGGCAGCGCGTACACTCCCGCTCGCGATGAATCTCGCGGACGGCAAGGAGACGAAATGCAAACCCGACTGACCGAAATGCTTGGCATAAAACATCCCATCGTGCAGGGGGGCATGCAGTGGGTGGGGCTGGCGGAACTGGCCTCGGCGGTTTCCAATGCCGGCGGCCTTGGCATTCTCACCGCCCTGACCCAGCCCACGCCGGAAGATCTGGAAAAGGAAATCCGCCGCTGCCGGGACATGACCGACAAGCCGTTCGGCGTCAATCTGACCATTCTGCCCACGATTAAACCGGTGCCCTATGAGGAATACGCCCGGGTCATCATCGAGTCGGGTATCAAGATCGTGGAAACCGCCGGCCGCAACCCCGAGCCTTTCCTGCCGCCCTACAAGGCCGCCGGCATTACCGTCATCCACAAATGCACTTCGATCCGCCATTCCCTCAAGGCGGAACGCATCGGCTGCGATGTGGTCAGCGTGGACGGTTTCGAATGCGCCGGCCATCCCGGCGAAGACGACATTACCAATTTCATTCTGCTGCCCCTGGCGGCGCGCAAGCTGTCGATTCCCTTCCTCGCCTCGGGGGGATTCGGCGACGGGCGCGGCCTCGCCGCGGCGCTGGCCCTGGGCGCAGACGGCATCAACATGGGCACCCGCTTCATGGCGACTCAGGAAGCGCCGATCCACGACAAGGTCAAGCAGGCCATGGTGGAAGCCAGCGAGCTGGACACCGCCCTGATCTACCGCACCCTGCGCAATACCGCCAGGGTGTTCCGCAATGACATCGTCGAACAGGTGCTGGAGATCGAATCGCGCCCCGGGCAGACGAATTTCGAAGACATCCGGGAACTGGTGAAAGGCGTGCGCGGCAGGGAGGTATACAGCAAGGGCGATCTCGACCGCGGCGTCTGGTCCGCCGGCATGGTGGTGGGCCTGATCGACGATGTTCCCACTTGCCGGGAACTGCTCGACCGCATCGTGGGCGAGGCGGAGACCATCATCGCCCAGCGGTTGGCGCAGGTGAGCGGAGGCCCGATCCATGAACTTGCGTGACAAGGTGGCGGTAGTCACCGGCGGCGCCAGCGGCATCGGCCGGGCGCTGTGCCTGCGCTTCGCCGCCGAGGGCGCCCGGGCGGTGGTCGTGTCGGATATTCATCTCGAAGGCATCGACCGCACGCTTGCCGACATCAAGGGTCAAACCCGGGTGCTCGGCGTGCGCGCCGACGTGGCGAATGAGGAAGATGTGTCCCGGCTTGTGAACAAGACCCTGGAAGCCCATGGGCATATCGACCTGTTCTGCTCCAATGCCGGCATTTTCACCGCGGGCGGGGAAGAGGTTTCCACCGCCGGCTGGCAGCGCATCTGGGACGTCAACGTGATGGCGCACGTGTTCGCGGCGCGGGCGGTATTGCCCGGGATGCTTGCCAGGGGCGAAGGCTATCTGCTCAATACCTCCTCGGCGGCGGGCCTCCTGAGCCAGGTGGGCTCGGCGCCCTATGCGGTGACCAAGCACGCCGCGGTGGGATTCGCCGAGTGGCTTTCCATCACCTACGGCAAGCGCGGCATCCGGGTTTCGGTGTTATGCCCCCAGGCGGTGCGAACCCAAATGACCGCGGGCAGCGACGGCGGCGTCGCCGGTCTTGACGGCATGCTCGAACCGGAACAGCTTGCCGATACCGTGATGGAAACCCTGGAAGAAGAACGCTTTCTCTGCCTGCCGCACCCGGAAGTATTGACCTACATGCGGCGCAAGACCGATGATTACGACCGTTGGCTCGGCGGCATGCGCCGCCTGCACGAACGCTTCGATGAAGCGTACCGGCAACGGCAAGGGAAGCGATAATGAAAAATTCCAGGGGTGGAGGCAAGCGTTTTCAAAGCGCAGTTTCGAGCGCGGCCGGAACGGCGCAGAGCTATGCTCTGCGACTACGCTTCGCTCCGCGCAGAATGACATGCAGGTTGGAGCGCCAAAATGAGAATTGCTGGCCGGACGGGTGTACACTTGATAACATAGCTTGTTTGAACGGGGGATGCACATGAAAGCAAGGTCGCTGTTACTCGGGCTGGTTTGCGGCCTGCCAGGGTTCCCGGCATTCGGCGCCGAGGATTACCAGGCGCCAAGAACCGAATGGGGTCAACCCGATCTGCAAGGCGTCTGGAATTACTCCTACAACGTGCCGCTTGAGCGGCCCGCGCGCTACGGTGATCGCCAGTTCCTCACCGATGAGGAAATCGAGGAAATGCGCGCCATGCGTTCGGCTTTCGATGAAAATTCCGACGCGGCGATTCCCAATTTCGGCGTGGACGAAGCCTATAACGACTTCTGGGTCGAATCCGCCGGCATTGGCGAAGCCCTTCGCACTTCGATCATCACCTGGCCGGAAAACGGTCGCCTGCCGGATTTCGCCGAAGGCGCGGTCATCGTCAACGGAAGGCTGGCTCCGGACATCGAATCCCAGCGCCCGGTGCGGGTCATCCCCGGCGGTATCGGCAAGGATGGCCCGGAGGACCGGGGCCTGTCCGAGCGCTGCATCATGGGTTTCAACGCCGGGCCGCCGCTGGTGCCGAGCCTGTACAACAACAACCTGCAGATCTTCCAGAATCGCGATCATGTGGTCCTCATGACCGAAATGGTTCACGATGCGCGCATCGCGCCCCTGGGCGAGCGCCCGCCGCTCGATGAAGCCATCGGCCTTTGGTCCGGCGATTCCCGGGGCTACTGGGACGGCGAGACGCTCGTGGTGGAAACGCGGAACTTCAATGGCCTGACCCAGTCATTCGGCAATGCCGGGATTTCCGATAGCAAGTTCCTCATCGAGCGGATTACCCGGGTCGGAGAAGACGCCCTCGAATACGAATTCACGGTGGAGGACCCGGAAGCCTATACCGACCGCATCACCGGCATCATCCCGCTGACCAAAGTCGCCGGACTGCTGTACGAATACGCCTGCCACGAAGGCAACTACGGCATGGTCAACATGCTCCGCGGCGCCCGCGCGGAAGAAGCGAGAGCCGCGGAAGGCGGGCAGTAGTTACCGCGATCAGGTGTTTTTCAGAAACTCGACCCAATTCCCGTCCGGGTCGGCCGCTATGGCGATGGTCACGCCCGGGCGGACTTCGGTTACCGGCACCATGATCCGGTAGCCCGCTTCGCCGATTCGCGCAACGACCTCATCCAGGTCTTCCACGCTCAGCGTCCAGTACCGATAGCCCGTGGCGCCCCGGATGCCCCCGCCGGGAGCATGGGCTTCCGGCTCGGGTTCGAGTTCGATGATCTTGATGATGCTCTCTCCCGCCTTGAAGCGGTGCATGGTGCCGCCTCCGGGGAAGGGAATGGCCGCCTCGAACGCAAGCCCCACCGCATCGCGATAGAAAGCGAGCATGGCCTCGACATCCTGGGCGATGATTCCCAGATCGATGGAATTCTTCTGCAAGTTCATGATGGAGGATTCCTGTTGAGCGCATCGCCTATGCGGCGCGCATGATGGCCTTGGTTTCGAGGAATTCCTCGAAACCTTCAATACCCCATTCGCGGCCGTTGCCGGATTTCTTGTAGCCGCCGAAGGGCGCGGCGAAGTCCGGCCCCGCGCCATTGACGTGAACATTGCCGGTGCGCAGCCTGCGGGCGATGGCGTTGGCGTGGGACGCCTCGCCGGAAACGTAGCCGGATAATCCGTATTCGGTGTCGTTGGCGATGGCCACGGCGTCCTCGTCGTCCCCATAGCCGATGATGCAAAGCACCGGGCCGAAGATCTCTTCCCGGGCGATGGTCATGTCGTTGGAAACATTGGCGAATACCGTGGGTTGCACGTAGTAGCCGGTTTCCAGGCCCGCGGGCCGGCCCGGGCCGCCGGTGACGAGTTCGGCGCCTTCGGCGATGCCCTGCTCGATCAGGCCCTGTATCTTGTTGAACTGCGATTCGCTCACCACCGGCCCAAGCCGGGTTCCCTCTTGCTTCGGGTCGCCCACGGTGGCCTTTGTGGCGGCGGCGCGGGCGATTTCCGCGGCTTCCGCCATGCGCGCCGCGGGCACGAGCATACGGGTGGGGGCGTTACAGGACTGCCCGCTATTGCCGAAGCAACCGCTGACGCCGCCGCCCACGGCCCTGGCGAAGTCGGCCACGTCATCGAGAATGATATTGGCGGATTTGCCGCCGAGTTCCTGGGTCACGCGCTTGATGCCATCCGCCGCGTTGCGGGCGACTTCGCGGCCGGCGCGGGTCGAGCCGGTGAAGGAAACCACATCGATCTCGGGATGCGAGGAAATCGCCGCGCCCACGGTGGGGCCATCGCCGTTGACCAGATTGAACACGCCCGCGGGCAGCCCCGATTCGGCGATGATCTCCGCCAGCAGACAAGCGCTCACCGGAGCGATTTCGCTGGGCTTGAGCACCATGGTGCAGCCCGCGGCAAGCGCCGGCGCCACCTTGCAGGCGATCTGGTTCAGGGGCCAGTTCCAGGGAGTGATAAAACCGCAAACCCCCGCAGGCTCCTTGACCACAAGCGAAGCCCCGCGGTCTTCCTCAAAGGCATAGTTCTGCAGAATCGGAATAATGCTCTGGAAATGGCCGAGCCCGCTACCCACCTGGGCCGTGCTCGCAAGCCGCATCGGCGCGCCCATTTCATCGGAAATCGCCGCCGCAAGCTCGCCGGCCCGGGCCTTGATGCCGGCAATAATGTTCCGCAGCACCGCAACCCGCTCGTCCACGCTCGAAACCGACCAGGCCCCAAAGGCCCCCCGGGCCGCCCGCGCCGCGGCGTCCACATCCTCGGCATTGCCGAGGATGATAGTGGCAAATGCCTGCTCCGTCGCCGGATTGATCACCTCCAGCAACTCCCGCTCCGCAGGTTCCCGCCAGCTACCGTTGATATAAAACCGATTGTAAGCCTTGAGCATTACGCGACTCCTGAATTGGGATGAATAACCTTGCCGTAATGGCCTCGCAGGGCCGCATTTCGAGGGTCGAAGTATACTGGGAATATGATGCCAAATCAGTCAGGGAAAATTTCCGCAAATGCCCTGCGATTCGATGGTTCCCTCAATGGGTTCCGGCTTGGAGTCATCGTGCGGGCTCTGTCCGAGTTGCTGGAAGAGTTTTCGTCACCAGCGTGGAGATTTCCCCGACGGCTTCCAATGGTTGTAGCAAGCGTTCGGTGGTGGATTGCCTGCAAAACCGGCCGGTAGACCGTCGCGCGCGACTGGCTCGCATCCGCGGCACGCTCGCGGAGGCTGATCCGCAGAAAATTGATGCGGCATTGAAACTCGTTTTCGGTCTCAACTGAACCAGAAGACCTGCGGCGCAGTCTCATGCCCGGCTCTTCGACCTGCCAGCTTTCCGCCAATAATAACAGGAAATTTGGAAGAATTACTTCCAAATTTCCTGTTATTATTCAGGGAAGGGTATTGGTTTGGCTGGACAGGCCGGAGAGATTGAGCGAATGATCCAGCGTGAAGCGCATTTGCGGAAGGTTGAAGAACTGCTGCGCGACAGTCCTGTGGTTGCGATGATCGGCGCCCGTCAGGTCGGCAAGACCACGCTCGCCCGGCAGATCGTTGAACGATATGGAGAGGCGGCGCGGGTCTTCGATCTGGAGTCCAGCGAAGATGTTGCGCAGCTTGCCGACCCCATGTTGGCGCTGGCTCCCCTGCGTGGGCTGGTGGTGCTTGATGAAGTCCAGCGCCGGCCCGAATTGTTCCCCACGCTGCGAGTGCTCGCCGACCGCCGGCCGCCACCGGCCCGGTTCCTGGTGCTGGGCAGCGCCTCGCCAGATCTGCTGCGTCAGAGTTCGGAGTCTCTTGCGGGTCGGGTCGCCTATTACGAATTGCCATGCCTCTCCCTGGCCGAGACCGGCTCGGCGGAAATGGAAGAGCTTTGGTTTCGGGGCGGATTTCCCGCTTCCTTCACCGCCCGGAGCGATGCCTCAAGCAAGAGATGGCGGGGCGATTTCGTAAAGACCTTCCTGGAAAGGGACTTGGCGCAACTGGGAATCTCGATTCCGGGAGCGACCCTTGAGCGCTTCTGGGCCATGCTCGCGCATTACCACGCCCAGATCTGGAACGGGTCCGAACTGGCGCGCGCCTTCGGAGTTTCACATCACACGGTCCGGCGCTACCTTGAAGCTTTGGAATCCACCTTCATGGTGCGTGTCCTCAAGCCTTGGAGCGCCAATCTCGCCAAGCGCCAGGTCAAGTCGCCGAAAGTCTATGTGCGGGATTCCGGGCTGCTGCATTGGCTGCTGAACATCGACACAAGGGAGCAGGTTCACCGGCATCCGAAGCTTGGCGCATCCTGGGAAGGTTTTGTGATCGAGAACATCATTCGCACGCTGGGAGCCGACGAACGCCAATGCCATTTCTGGGCCGCGCATACCGGTGGTGAAATCGACCTGCTCATTTCCGCCGGCGGCAAGCTCCGGGGTTTCGAGGTGAAACGCACGAGTTCTCCGGCGGTCACTCGCGGGATGCGCAATGCACTCGAAGATCTCCAACTTGAAAGCCTTGATGTCATTCACGCGGGTCGGGACAGTTTCCCGCTCGCCAGTGGAGTCCGTGCGGTTGCGGCGGAAAGGATGCTGGTGGATTTGGCCTGAATGCAGGTTCCCCCGACAGTTCAAATCAAGCCGCCGAGCAGGGCTAGGGCGGCTTCGAATTGCGGGTCGCCGGGGGTGCTGGACGCGAGCGGCCAGGGAACGGTGAGGTCGGGATGGAAGCCGCCGGGGGTTGCCGCGCCGAGGGTGGTTACGCGGTCGAGGATGGCGAGTTGCCGGGCGAAGGATTCCGCGTGGCGGGTGGTGGTCCGGTCGATGATCAGCGCCATCGGGCTGGAGTAGTAGTCGCTCTGATCGGTGGGCCGGAACAGGGCGAGATGCTCTTCCGCCAGATAGCCCGCGGCGTGGCGCAGATCGACGATGAGGCTGCTGGTATTGCGGAAGCCGGCAAGCACCTTTTGCAGCATGACCAGGTCATTGGCGTTGCGGCTGACGCCCCACAGCCGCACGTAGCCGACTACCTTGTTGCCCATGCCGAACTGCCGGACGCTGGGTTCCACGGCGCTGCGGTAGCTGTCGAGCAGATTGTTGAATTCCGGTCTGAGTTCCACTTCCCGCTGTTCTCCGCTTCGCTCGAAAACGAGGCGGAAGCTGCGCTGGTCGGGCTCGGGGAGTGCCGGAGGTTCGGGATTGAAGGAATAGACGGGATGGTAGGGCGCGCCGTTTATCGATATGGGGCGATCGCCCCGCAGCAGCCCGGCCGCGAAAGCGGGGGAGGCGTGCAGCACCGCCGCCACGATGTGATTGCCACTGTCGGTGGCGACCGCGACGCCGATGTGATTGAGACGCTGCTGCCGGTCGGGGCGGCGGCTCGTCAATGCGGCCTTGAGGTAGGCGTCGAGCGTGTCGGTCATGCTGCCTTCCCCCCTTCCGTCATTCTGCACGCAGTCGCAGAATCCCACGCAGTGGCCTCCCAACGAGATTCTGCGACTGCGCTTCGCTCCGCGCAGAATGACATGGTTTGGGAGCTTCGCTCCGCGCAGAATGACACGGTTCGGAAGATTTGCTCCGCGCAATTTGATGGCATCGTCCCGATTGCGGTCACATGATCTCAAGCGCGCGCCGGCAGGCGGGGCGGCTGTAGTGGCGGTTGCGCAGGTCGATGTATTTCCGCGGCAGGTCGAACTCGAAACGCATGGCCCAGTTGAAGGTCTGGGCGAGGAGAATGTCCACCAGGCTGAAGGCGTCGCCGATGGCGTACTCCCCCTCATCCAGCAGGTGGTCCAGGGCGTTCAATGCCTTGGCAAACTCGAACTTCGCGGTTTCGAACATCTGCGGAATGCGCCGCTCTTCGGGCAGGGCGAACATGTGCTTGCCCTGGCTCCACAGCGGCTGTTCGAGTTCGGCGAGCACGAAGCAGGCGAGTTCGTCGATGCGGGCGTAGACATCCATGCTGGCGTTCGGCAGCAGGCCCGATTCCGGCGCCGAGCGGGCGATGTAGTACAGGATGGCGACGGATTCGGTGAGCTTCAGTTCGCCGTCGACAAGGGTCGGCACCTTGCCTTGCGCGTTCACCGCAAGATACTTCGGATTCTTCGCGCTATCCGGCACTTCGGCGTCGGTACGCAGCTTCACCCGGGTGTATTCGTATTCCAGCCCGCTTTCCTCAAGCGCCCACAAGGCGCGAAACGACCGCGACTGCTGAAAGCCGTAAAGCCTGATCATGACCAGGAGCCTGCGCCGCAGGAATTCACGGCTGCAAATCCGCTCCCGTCCACGCCCCTGGCCGTTCGATTTCGTTGCATATTCACCAATATTCGCCTCAATCGATCGGCCAGGGGCGCGGCGATAGCGAATTTTCGCTTTCGCGAATTCCTACGGCGCAGGCTCCTGGGGCAATGCCATGGCGGTCAGTGAGCTGCCAGTCTGGAGAATAACGTACTGCCTGCCCTCGTGGACCCAGGAGCTCATGCCGTAGCGGCTGACGGCGGGAACCTCGACCCGGGCGAGTTCCTCGCCGGTCATCTTGTCGAGCGCGAACAGATGCGGCGTGCCGTCGCCGGTGACATTGGCGTACATCAGCATATTGCCGGTGACCACCATGGGGCCCACCGCGCCGGAGCCGGTATTGCCAATATCGACGCCGGCCAGTGCCGGCAGTTCGCGGATTCGATCCGGGGTGTAGCCCGCCGGGATCATCCACAGGTGTTCGCCGCTGTTCATATCAATGGCGGTGATGCGGCTGTAGGGAGGCTTCCACAGGGGAATGCCGGCGGGGTGGCGCGGACTGCTGCCGCCACTGCCGGCGGCGTAGCGCGACAGGGTGGCGCCGGTGGGCGCTTCGTAGTAGGTGTCGGCTTCCTCGCCGCTGACCAGGGTGCGGGCGCCGCAGCTGTAGCGGGAAATGACGTACATGACGCCGCTGTCCGGGTCCGCCACCGGGGGATGGGTGATATTCACCGCGCCGGAGGGGCACATCAACGCCGCGGCCTTGCCGGAAGGATCGTTGCGCAGGATGGGCGGATTGAACACCGGGCCCATCACAAAATCGCTTACCGCCTCCAGCGCCTGGGCGCGAATTTCCGGGGTGAAGTCGGCCAGCAGCTCCTCGCTGGAGCCAACGTATTCGAAAGGCGCCGGGCGGGTGGGAATCGGCTGGGTCTCCGCAAGCTGCTCCCCGGGTACCGTGGAAGCCGGCATGGGCACGTCCTCGATGGGCCAGACCGGCTCCCCGCTCTGCCGGTGGAAAGCGTAGACATAACCCTGCTTGGTGGCCTGGGCGACGATGGGCATGGGGCCGGAATCGGTGGCCACATCGAGCAGCATGGGGGCGGTGGGGGTGTCGTAGTTCCAGATGTCGTGGCGCACCATCTGGAAATGCCAGGCGCGCTCGCCGGTGGCCGCGTTGAGCGCGATCAGGCTGGTGCCGTAGAGATTGTCGCCGGGATGGTGGCCGCCGTAGTAGTCGATGGTGACGCCATTGGTGGGGATATAGACGATGCCGAGTTCCGGGTCGGCGGAAATCGGCGCCCAGGAAGAAATGTCGCCGGTGTAGCGCCAGGCGTCGTTTTCCCAGCTTTCATGGCCATATTCGCCAGGCTGGGGAATCACGTTGAACTTCCACAGGAATTGGCCGCTGCGGGCGTCGTAGCCAAGGATGTCGCCGGGCACGTTCTCGATGCGCGACTGGTTGTAACCCTGCTCCGCCGAGTTGCCCACCACCACCACATCGTTGACCACGATGGGCGGCGAGGACGAAGTGATATAGCCCCGCTCCAGCGGGATGCCGTCGTAGGGGTCATAGGGGTGGCCCAGGTCCGCCAGCAGGTCCACCACACCGGTTTCCGGGAAGCCCTCCACGGGAACCTGGCCGCCGAAGTCTTCCAGCGGCCGGCCGTTGGCGGCGTCCAGGGCGGTCAGGAAAAAGCCGGGGGAGATGATGTAGATGACGTCGCGGCCGTCGATACTGGCGTAGCCCACGCCCTTGCCGTAGTCGGCGCGCATGGAATACGACCAGCGCCCGGTATCGGGTTCGCGGTAGGACCAGATGGTGGCGCCGGTGGCCGGGTCCACGGCCACCACATGACGCCGCGCCCCGGCGACGGTGTACAGGCGGCCATTGATGTAGCTTGGCGTCGAGCGCCCGCTCTGGGCTTCAAAGCTGGCGCCATCCCAGACCCAGGCGACTTCCAGCTCGCCGAAATTCTCCGGCGTGATCTGCTCCGCCGGGGTCGAGCGGGTGTGGGCGAAGTCATTGCCCAGGGTGGTCCATTCGATGGTGTCCTGGCTCCATGCCGCGCCGGCCAGCAAAACCAGGCCGGCGGTTAAGACAATCAGTCGAATCGCTTTCATCTCCAGCACCTCTGTGTATGGGACACTTCAGATTCGTGCCGGCAGCGCATGGAACGGATGGCTGCCGGACAACTCCCGAGATTACCCCAGCGCTTTCCTGTTGTCATGGAAAAACCGGAGGTTCCCCTTGCGTCCCGCCGGGAGGCAAAGAAACCGGGCACGGAAATCAATCCCGGGGCATTTGCAGTCGCTTGCCTTCCGCCTCCGCGATTCCCGCATCGAGGAATGCGTTGCAGCTTTCCAGCGTTCTTTGGGTTTCCGTCACGGACTGCCAATCGACAGTCGCGGTCCATTCGTGGGCGAAATCGAGAACGCGGATCAGCGGTTCCGGCCATCCCGATTGCGACAGCGCTTTCAGGGAGGAAAGATAATTGGCTCGATAAACGGTGGGAATGACAATCCGTTCCTCTCCCGCCGCGACGAGTTCCGCGTTCATCATGGTTCTTGCCGTTCTCCCGTTTCCGTCAGAAAATGGATGAACCTCCGCGATGAGGAACTTCATGAATACTGCCCGCTGGAATGGAGTTTCAAGGCTCTGGCACATCTCAAACCCCCGGGCCAGTGTGCCGGAGACCAATTCCGGCGCAACAAAAATCACTGAACCGGCACGATTCCCCACTTGCTTGAAGGCGCCCGGGTTCTTGTCGGGACGGGATGCCAGAATTGCGGCATGACGGGACCGTAAAAGTTCTTCCAATGCGCTGGCATCCTTCGGAGTGCGCTGCATCTCATGCTCATCGGAGACGATGCGCCAGGTTCCCAGCACATCGCGGGCGTCTTCCGGCCTTTCCCGGGGAATGAACCCTCTGAAGACGATTTCAGCGGCCTCGTGAACGGCAAACTCGGTACCCTCGATAAAGTTTGAAAAATACGCTTCATAGAAGGCAAGAGTGGCTTTGGCCCGGGGAGATCGTTCGGGAGCGAGTCGCGAAGTCGGCACCAGATTGCGAAGTGTGCCGTGCAAAGTCTGAAACAGCGTCAGCCGGTCAGGGTCGTACGGGCTGCCGAGTTTTCGGGCGATGCCAATGGGAGAAGTCAATGCGGCTTCCCGGGTCCCGAGCAATGCGCCGATGATGGTATCGAGCGTGTCCGCTTCACTTGCCAATTCCAGCTTCGGGGCCAATTCGCGAATCTCATCGCGCAGACGGTTGATTGCCGCTTCACCGGAGCGGCGAATCAGGCTCTCAAGCCTTCGCTCGATTTCGGCTCGGTCAAGGCAGCGGGCTACATGCCGTCCGCGTCGAGACCGCCGCATGTTTTCCAGGTAAGCCCGGGCAATGGAACTCAGGTACAGGCCGGCGATGAATGGCCGGTCGGTATCGAGCGGCCGTTTTCCGCGTCGA
The DNA here is from genome assembly GCA_022819645.1 of Pseudomonadales bacterium. Taxonomy (GTDB): domain Bacteria; phylum Pseudomonadota; class Gammaproteobacteria; order Pseudomonadales; family Pseudohongiellaceae; genus UBA9145. The sequence goes on along the minus strand of JAJEGU010000016.1, from coordinate 41,167 downwards.
GGCCGAAGCGTGTGGCCCGGAAGGCTGATATCTCGTCCGCCGTCGGTAATCAGGCAAACCGAGCCATCGCTTGCCGGGGCATTTTCCAGCGCGGTGCGGTCGGCGATCAGGGCGCCCGGAAAGTAGCCGGCAACGATTTGCCACAAATTGCGGGAGACAATCGCTTCGGGCGGGTCGGAAAGGTTTCGGCTGTAAAGCCTGGTGCCAAGCTTGCGCAATCCGCCGGCTTTGACCGCGTGCGAAACCGCACGCGTGATCTTCACGTCGGAAACGAATGCCTCGGGCATCGGGTCGGGCAGTTTGCTGTTGGATTTTGCTGGCATTTATCTGGCTTCCAAGGCGAGGATAAGGATTTTTGTGCAGATAAGAAAGAAAAAAGAGGATTTTTGTTGAGTTTCCATGAAGGAGCAGGGAAGGCGCGATTCCTGGCGGAGGGCGGACCCTGGCGCACAGGCGGGGAGCGGTCGCCGTGGCGTCGGACATCGGCTGGACTTATCCGGAAAAATGCGTACAGTTCACATTCACACGGGCTCTACTCAAATCGCACCGCCCGGGCGGGCGGCATGGGTATCTGCCCGGCTATATTGCCTGATGCATCAGTGGAGGGAGCAAACACCATGCAAAGAAACCCCGTGAACTGGTTCGAGATTTATGTGCAGGACATGGACCGCGCCAGGAAATTCTATGAAACCGTGTTGAGCGTGGAACTGCAACCCATGCCCACCGATCTTCCCATGTGCGGATTCCCGGGTGGGCCCGAAGCGCATGGCTGCACCGGAGCGCTGGTGTATGACGAGGATATGCCTTCCGGTGGCAACAGCACAATGGTGTATTTCAGTTGTGAGGATTGCGCGGTGGAAGGCGCCCGGGTGGCCGCCGCCGGTGGCAGGCTGGAACGGGAGAAGATGTCGATCGGCCAGTTCGGCTTCATTGTCCTGGCCAGCGATACCGAAGGCAATGGCTTCGGCCTGCACTCCCTGAAATAAGGCCGGGCAATCTCCGGGTAAAGTTCCGGGAAGTCGTTGCCTGGGAGCCTGCGCCACAGGAATTCGCGAAAGCGAATTTGCAGCCGTGAATTCCTGCGGCGTTGGCTCCTGGCCAAAACTATTTTCGCTGAAAACTTGCCTTTTGTGTTGGACCCTGATTAGGCTTGTGCCATGAAGTAGCAGGGACGGGAGGTGTCCATCATGAATGCCATCATCACCGCGTTTACCGAGCAGGGCCTCATTCTGGGGGCGATATTGCTGTTTGCGATCTTTTTTAACGCAAAAGTCAATCAATTTCGCGACAATATGCGCAAGGCAATTTGGGACTTTAGAGATGACATCCGGGAGGAACTTTACAAGATGAGGGACGCAATTCGTGAGGAAATACACAAGTAGTTCTTGTCCCTCATGGGTCGCAGTCCGACCAGTAATGGGTGAGGGAACGGAGTCTGCATGAGTTGAGGGCGGTCAGGGCCAGACAGGGGACCCAGCTCCTCGTTGAAGTGGATGCGGACAATCTCACTGCAAATCAGTACCGCACACAACTTGAGGACCAGTGCAGGAAAGAGGGCGTTCCACCGAGAACTCCACAGGACCCTGTCGTGGTCATCATGCCGAGAAGGAATATAGAAACATGGTTTGCGTATCTCAACGGTTCGGAAGTTGACGAAAGTGCGCGACTGCGAGAAACACGCCAAAGAACTGTACAAAATGTGCCACGAGAGATAAAGCCTGCGCGATCCGGTCCCGGGTTCGTTACAAGAGGCGTGCACCTCACTATAGGCTCGCGTTCTGATTACAACCTACAACCATCGTGCGGCACGGTCTAGCGCAATTCGGCTGAGCGCAATCACATTCGCGAAAGCAGCGGTTCGAGCAACACTTCCCAAAGCTTCCTTTCTTCCTGAATGACATGCGCCTTCAGGGTCATTCCCGCCTGAAGGGGAAACTGCTCACCATAGGCTTCTATATGTTGGGCATCAACACTTACGAGCAACCGGTATACTGGTTCCGACAGGCCAAGCGTAACGGGTAACTCTTCCGGTTCGAATATCGTTCTGGAGACCGAGTAAATTTGCCCTTCAATTATCCCAAACCGCTGAAAGGGGAATGCATCAAACTGAAGCCGAACGGTTTGCCCGATTCTGATAAAGCCTGCCGCCCGGGTCGGAACGAACAATTCCGCTTCGAGCCGCCCACCTTGCGGCAGCAGCGCGACAGCTAGTTCCTGTGGGCTCATGCTTTGCCCCTCAACTACCGGTAGAGCGGCGACCCTTCCTGCAACCGGTGCCTTCATTATGATTGAACCCTGCCCCGCGACTTGCGCCTTTTGTGCTCCCAGCGCCGACAAATGCTCTCGCTTTTCGGACAGCGCTGCTTCACGCCTGACGGGCAAACCGTCCAGGCGATGCCGATTGACGGTCATCTCACCTTTTTTGGTTTCGATCTGCTGGGAAATTTGCGTCAACGCTTGCCGCAAACTGAGGACCAACTCCCGTCTCTCCGCAACATCTATCGCGGATGCCAGATTTTCGGCGGCAAGCTTGACGTAACGCTGCAACAATTCATCCGCAGTTTCGATGCGTTCATCCAGAACCACAATTTGTTCATTCAATGAAACGAGTTCTGCTTGTCCCGATTCGAGTTGCCCCTTCAATTCCTTTTCTTCTTGGAGAAATTGTTTCTCAATCAGTGGAATCTGGTTTTGCGCTTCCACAATCTGATTTTCCAGTTCCAAAAGCGCGATTCCGAAAACTCCGTCGCCTTCCGAATAAGCCGTATCAAGATTCATTGTGACCAATGAATCACCGGCTTTAACCTGTTGCCCCTCAATCACATGCACGAGTTCGATTGTTCCTAGGTGGGGCGAAACAATTCTTGCCAGGCCGCGGTCTGGCTTGATCCATCCCGAGACTATTTCTTTTCTCGCATAACTTCCAGCTAGCAAAGTTGCAATGATTCCCGTTACTATAACTCCAATCAGACCAGTCACCCACCATGTCGATATCGGAGACGAAAGAGCAACTTCACCAAAGAGCCGGTTAGTACGTCGCTTGACAACTTGTTGACGGAATAGCTCCATGTCTGAAACTCTCCAAGAATGAAGCGGATTTAGAAGCTGGACTTGTAGTTAACTACTACTACTATCCTGGCTTTCCCTGATCGTTCTTTCGGACAACTCAAAAACTCGGTCTGCTCGCGCCAAGAATTCCGTTCCATGTGCAATTACCACGCGAGTGATATCCATGTTCGAAATTGCATCGGCAATGCGTTTTTCGGTGTCCTTGTCGAGATTCGCGGTACCTTCATCGAGAAACAATACAGCAGGATTATGGTACAACGCTCGTGCGATCAGCAGCCGCTGTTGCTGCCCGCCGGACAAGGCGGTACCCATGTCTCCAACCATAGACAAATAGTGCATGGGCATGCGAGAGATGTCCTCATGCACTTGTGCGATTCTGGCACATTCCTCAACTCGTCGCATGTCGATGTTTGAATCGAAGCTAGAGATATTGTCAGCAATTGTACCGGACAAAAGTTGGTCATCCTGCATTACTACGCCGATCGAAGCACGCCAGCTACGTAATCCCAAGGTCTTGATAGGTAGTCCGTCAATTCTTACTGTTCCAGAAGTCGGAATCAGCAATCCCAACATCACTTTAAGTAGGGTAGTTTTCCCGCCACCCGAGGGACCGGCGATGGCAACGAATTCGCCTGGTCCAATGTTGATAGAAAGGTTTTCGAAAATTGAATTCTCGTACTGTGAATACTGAAAGCTCACGTCATCCAGCGAGATTCTTCCCTTGACTTGTCGAAGGTCGGAGTGTGACGATTCGAGACCAGCCTCCTTTTCGGATTGCACAATGTCCGAGAGGCGCTCCAGATGAAGCCCTAACATTCGGAACTCGATACCTTTATTTACCAAGCTTTCAGCCGTCGTTGCAAAGTGCTGCCTATAAGCCATGAAAGCGAATAGCATTCCAATGCTGATCTCGCCAGCAAGAATAAAATGTGCTCCAAAATAGACGATTAGAACTATTTGTATTCCAAACAACAAGGATGAACTGAATCGGTTTCCAATCTCTAATCGGCCATATGAGACTCCTGCATTGATTACATCAGTGTAGAGATTGCGCCAAGCATTTTCTCGTTCAGATTCTCGCCCGAACAACTTAATTGCACGAGTAGCGCGTATAGTCTCGATCATATATGTATTTTCCTTTGCTCGCATGGCGATAAGCTCTTCTTGGCGGCTGCGCATGAATGGAAAAAGAACAAGAGAGATTATTAGATAAACTACGGTGAAGCCCACGGCTACTAGTGCCAATTTCCAATTGTAAGCTAGCATCAAAGTAATCGTTGCCAGCACCATTACACTGTCTATGAGTGCGGCGATAACGCTTTTTGTCAATGCGGATTGTATCGGTTGGATAGACCCGATACGTGAAATGATGTCGCCGGTGAACCGATTCTCAAAAAATGTCGAAGGCAGTCGGACTAAATGGTGTAGCACGTTTCCTGCCATTTGAAATGTTAGAGATTGCCCAATCAGCAAGATGACCCAAGACCGCAGTGCCTCCGTAACCGCATTTATCAAATAAAGAAAGCCAAAGCCAATGCTAAGTAATAGTAATAAGTTTATATCGAACCGAGTCACTGCTTCGTCAATCACTAGCTGCAAATAGAATGGTGATACGAGTACAAAAAGTTGCACAACTACGGACAAGATCAGGATTTGCGTAAAAGATCTATTAAAACCAGAAAGCCGAGTCCAAAGGATAGAGAGTCTGAGCTTATCCTGATGTGTGATCGGTCGAAAATCCGCAGATGGGGTCAATTCCAAAGCAACACCAGTAAAATGATCTGAAATGCCATCTAACGAATATGATGTTCGCCCAAGCGCAGGGTCGTAAACTATGTACCTATTTCTTTTAACCTCCTTTAGTACGACAAAATGATCTAAATCCCAATGCAAGATAGCTGGAAGTGAGATGTCTTTTAGACGATGGGGTTCTAATCTTATCGCACGAGAACTGAAAGATAGTTGCTCGGCAATCTTAATCAGATCGCGCAAGCGGGCACCTCTAATAGAAAGGTGAAATCGTTGGCGTAGTGCGTTTAAATCAATTCTGTGACCATGGTAATTGGCAATCATTGCCATAGAAGCCAGCCCACACTCTGAAGCTTCATTTTGAAGAAAAGTTTTCAAAGTATTTCTTAACCTGATTTTCTGATGTTGCCAAAGTGAGCAAACTTACGTTAATCAACTAGGCAAGAAAGCAATAGTCTTCATGTTTTGGTAAAACAAGCGTGGGGACGATTATCGGTAACAATTCTTTATCGGACTCGTATCTCTTTCTTCCAAGGCTTGGTTGGCAACTAGTTTACCCAAAAGAGCCTGTCTAAAAAGTCGACAATGAACGGTAAATTTTATTTACCGTTCATTGTCGAATGAGAGTTAACTGGTTTTACTTCCAGTTAACGTCGCCGGGGCCTCCTTCTGAGCCAATTTGCACCATGGGGAGTGCGTTGAGACCCCCAATTCCTCCGCTTACCTCTTCAATTTCATCTGAGGTTAGTTCTCTGATTTCGTTCATTTTGTACTCCTTATGATAGATAGATTGAAGAACGAGCCGCAAGCCTATACTACACGTTTAACCCCTGTCAAGAGGAAATCGGAACATTGTGACGAGAGTGGTCGGGTTGCTTGCATCGAGTGGATGCACCTTCTTTATTGCGGGGAAGTAGACGGGTGGTGGCTAGAGCTCGCGAAAAGCAATGGTTCCAGACCAAGAAAGCGGGCAGATAAAACAAATCGACTCGCCGCCACCGCGTTAACCCGAATATTGCATGAGTAGGCGGGCGGGGCATCCTGTTTTTCGATGTGATTCAGTTGCTTAGGATGAACTCGAAGGGCACCCCGCCCATGACGGATTGAACTGCCGAACCGATCGTTTTTCCAAGCTGCGAAGGTCGTCTTGTGGAAGCCTCTTTTTCCGGTGGCGCGATCACTTCCGACGGCGGCGCGGTGCTGCTGCGCCAGGCAGACCGGATGCTGGGATTGACCGAGCGGGCCGCGAGGGCGCTGACCGATACACGCCGCAAGGCCAGTTGCCGGCATTCGCTTTTGACAATGGTCCGGCAGCGGGTGTACGCGCTGACGCTGGGATACGAAGACCCGGACAACCACGAAGAGCTGCGCTCGGACCCGGCGCTGCAAACGGCGGTGGACGCCGACGCCGCGCTGGCCGGCGCTTCCACGCTGTGCCGTTTCGAGCAAAGGATGGGCCGGGAAGACGCGGTGCGCCTGCACGAGGCGCTGGTGGAGCAGTTCATCGCATCCTTCGCGCGCCCGCCCCGCCGTCTGGTGCTGGACTTCGACGCCACCGACGATCCGGTACACGGCATGCAGGAAGGTCGTTTTTTCCACGGGTCACAACCGCCACTGCTTTCTGCCCCTGTATGTGTTCTGTGGCGACCGGCCGCTGGCGGCTTGGCTGCGCCCGGACGGCGGCGACGGCGCCCGGCACGCCTGGGCGATTCTCGCCCTGCTGGTGAAACGGCTGCGCCGGGCCTAGCCGGACGTGAAGATCGTTTTCCGCGGCGACGGCGGATTCCACCGTCCGCGCATGCTGTCGTGGTGCGAGCGCAACGACTTCGATTACGTCGTCGGCATCGCCCGCAACGCGGCGCTGGCCAGGAAGGCAAAGCCGGTCCAGGCGGGTGATCGTCAAGGCCGAGTATTCCTCGCGGGGTGCCAGCCCGCGCTATGTCGTCACCAGCCTGAAGGGTGCGCCGCAATGGTTGTACGACCGGGTGTATTGCGCCCGCGGCGATAAGGAGAACCGGATCAAGGAACAGCAACTCGACCTGTTCGCCGACCGCACCAGTTGCCACGCCTAGGGAAGCTCTGATCAACTGCCGATATGGGGGCCATTTGTCCATCCCCGGGGTTTTTGGCGATCCTCCGTCGAATCAGTCGCCGGATTTCCGCCGGAATCATGGACTTTGGCCCATTTCCACCCCTTTCCACGATGTGCGGGCGCACCAACCCCATCTCAAGCCGCCGCGTAGCGGCCGGCGATCAACAGATTCGCGAAACCCAGCAGCATCGCGATGCGCTGTGTGTTCTTCGCCAGTCCCCGGTACCTCACCTTGCCTTAGCCAAAGTGCCGTTTCACGTACAGGAACGGATGCTCCACCTTCGCCCGCACCGACGCCTTGCGCTTCTCCGCCTCCTCCTCCGGGCCATCCCTGTCCAGCCCGCGCCGCCCCACACCTCCGCCCCGCCCCCATGCAGCGCCAGGTGCGCGTGCGCCACGTCCGAACCGTTCGCCGAAGTGGTCGCCAGCGTATGCGTCAAACCCGATTCCGCATCCACCCCGATGTGCGCCTTCATGCCAAAATACCACTGGTTTCCCTTCTTCACCTGGGGCATCTCCGGGTCCCGTTCGCCCGCCTTGTTCTTCGTCGAACCCGGCGCGTCGACAATGCTCGCGTCCATGATCGTCCCCGTCTTCAACCGATGCCCCAGCGACGCCAGATGCGCGTTGATCTCCTCGAACAAAGCCCCGCCCAGACCATGCTTCTCCAGCAGGTGGCGAAACTTCAATATCGTCGTCTCGTCCGGCAGCGGACCCGTCAGCCGCAAACCCGCGAAACGCCGAACCGACTCCACCTCGTACAGCAGATCCTCCATCCCCGGATCGCTCAAGTTATAGAACAACCGCACGCAATGCACCCGCGGCATCGTGTCCAGCGAATACGTGCGCCGGCCGCGCCCCGGCTTCGGGTAGAAGGGTTCGATCCGACCCGCAAGCGCTTCCTAGGGAATCAGCCCGTCCATTTTCTCCAGAAACCGCTCCCGGCGCGTCTTGCGCTTCTTCCCGTCGTGCTCCAACTCCGCAAATGTCATTTGCTCCATGCCCCCTCCGCAACCTGACAGCTCACCATCATATCCATATTATCGGCAGCATGGGGACTTGATCAGAGGTTCCCTAGTGGCCGAACCAGTACCGGCGGCGGCTTTCCCCCATGGCCTACGTGTTGCTCGAAGCCATTCGCCGCATCGCCCTCACCGGTGGCGAACTCGCCAATGCCTGCGTCGGCACGATTCGGCTCAAATTGCTGAAGATCGGCGCCGTGGTGCTGCGCAATACCCGCAGAATCCGATTGCTGCTCTCCAGTTCCTGTCCTCACCAGGGACTGTTCCAAACTGCTGCGGCCAGACTGCAACCCGGATAAACGCGCCGGCAAACCCCGCTTTCGACTCGGGCGACTCTTCCCCAGGAACGCGCTCGCCCCTGATTCGTCGGTCGCGCCCGCGGGGTAGGGAATATTGCCCGAAAATCGTGGTGAACATCCCGAAAATGGAAAAAATGGTCCGGATTCCGTAAAGCCGGAACCGTCACGCACTGACAGAGAACGAAATCGACGGACTCAGGGCTGAATCAATCCACTCGCGCAATATTCGAGCTAAGTTGGATAAATGTGTCAAAAAGGTGGACAGAATCGGCACGAGTGTGCGATAGTGGGCCGTTGCCCTTTTTTGGGGCAGAACAAAATACTCGAAAATCATTCTGGAGAGGATAACATGCTATCCAACAAGCGTTGGGCGTTGCTTATGTGCGGCGCTATCGTAATGGGGCCTGGCGCGGTATCGACCGCGCTGGCCCAGGGCCAGGAGGCCCAACTGGAAGAGGTGGTAGTAACCGGCACCCGGTTGAGCAGAACGAATATTTCATCGTCTGTTCCGCTGCTGCAGCTTCAGGCCGAGGAGATTCAAAACCGCGGCGTCACTCGAGTTGAGGAAGTCGTTAACCTGCTGCCGAACGTATTTGTTTCTCAGACTTCGCAGGTCGCTAACGGCGCATCCGGTACTTCCACCCTGAACCTGCGGGGCTTGGGTTCAGTGCGGACTTTGGTGCTCATGGACGGCAAGCGGCTGCCTTTCGGCAGTCCGTTTTCTTCAGCCGTCAATGTTGACATGATTCCCGCCGCTCTGGTCGAGCGTGTGGACGTGGTCACTTCCGGCGCCTCAGCCGTTTACGGCTCGGACGCGGTTGCCGGCGTTGTGAACTTCATCACTAACCGGAACTATGAAGGTTTCGAGATCAACCTGCAGTCGGGATGGCGTCAAAATCCGAACGACAACGGTTTCATGGCCGATGTGCTGAATCGGTCCGGTCTCACTGACCCTGATGGCGTCACGGCTGGCGAGGACTGGCAGATTAGCGCCACCATGGGTGCGAACTCCCCGGACGGGCGCGGCAACATTACAGCGTTTGCCACCTATCAACGACAAAAAGAGTTGCTCGGCGCCGACCGGGACACCGGCGCATGTACGCTGGGCGGCACTTCGGTGATCAGATGTATCGGTTCCTCCAACTTCCGACGTTTCAACGGGACGGGTGTTCCCACCGTGTTCCAATCAGCTGACGGCACTTTGATTCCGCTGACCGGCGGAGCCGACCAGACTTATAACTTTGGCGCACGTAATCACTACCAGCGCCCGATCGAACGGTGGAATTTTAACGCCAGTGGCTACTACGAACTGACCGATGATTCTCAGGTATATATGGACTTGGGCTTCCTGAGCAACAACACGACCGCCCAGATAGCGGAGTCAGCCTCATTTAACCGTCCATTCCAGACAAACTGCGATAACCCGTTACTGGCAGCCGGACGTGGCCCAGGCGGGGCCGGCCGGTTCAGTTTCGGTGATTTTCTTGGCACGGGCAGTGGCGCAAATTTCGTAAGCTGCAATGAGATTCTTGCGGACGATGATCCGACCAACGACGGCACTGACGTCAGATTCATCAACTCGCACCGCAACGTTGAAGGCGGCCCCCGAATCAGCACTTACGAGAACAATACTTTCCGCCTGGTCACCGGTTTTCGCGGCGATCTCGCGGAAGACTTCAACTACGATGTGTTCGCTCAGTACGCACGCACAAGAGGTCAACGGATTTCGCAGCGGGATTTGAACTTCAGCCGTGTCCAGCAGGCGTTGTTTCTTGTAGACGACGGTAACGGCAATGTCGTTTGCCGCGACTCAAGCGGTGGCTGCGTACCCTGGAACATATTTGATCGCACGGCTTCCGGTGAGACTCTCGTAACCAATGAGGCTGTCAACTTCATTCAAGGCGTTGGTATCGTTACCGGGGAAACCAAGCAGTTGGTGCTTGGCGGCACGATCGAGGGCGACCTGACCGACCGTGGCTTGAGCCTGCCATGGGCCGATGACGGCCTGACCAGTCTGGCCGGTTTTGAATACCGCGAAGACCACCTGTCCCGAATTTCCGACGACATATCGCAAATTCCCGGAGGTCGTGGTCTGACTGGCACCGGTGGCGCGACTTTGCCCATTTCCGGCGACATCGATGTTTTCGAGGCGTTTGTGGAATTCGAATTGCCGATCATCCAAGGTGCGCCGCTGGCGGAAGAGTTGGGGGTGCAGTCCGGATATCGCTTCTCCGACTACACGACCGCTGGCCTCGATCCTCAAACCCGACAAGATACGGTAGGCAGCTTTACCGCGGACACCTGGTTCGTGGGCGCAAGTTGGACCCCGGTCAGTGACGTTCGATTCCGGGCGAACTTCTCCCGTTCGATTCGGGCGCCCAACGTTTTCAACTTGTTTGTGGGCGCCAATACCGGATTGACTGACTTGACTACCGGTGAGAATGGGCTTTTCGACCCTTGTGCATCCGGTTTCGATGCCCAGGGTAACGTAAGTGTCAGACCCACTGCCTCGCAAGAGGCCTGCGCCCGTACCGGCGCCACCGCGGCGCAGTACAACGCGGGCATCGAGGATAATCCGGCGGGCCAGTACAACATCATCACCGGTGGTAACGCGCAACTGGTTGCCGAGACATCGGATACCCGTACCTTTGGAGTAATTATCACTCCCACGGTGATCGAGAACCTGAGCGTAGCGATCGATTACTTCGATATTGAAGTTTCCGAGGCAATTGGCACCATTCCCGCGCAGGCCAGCCTGGACGGTTGTATCGCCGGCGGGTCGGGCTCCGATGTATTTTGCTCCCTGGTCCAGCGGGACTTGTTTGGCACCCTTTGGTTGTCCAACGATGCGCCCGGTGGGGGTATAGCCGGTATCAGCCAGCAAAACGCCAACATTGCGCTCCTTGAGACCCAGGGTATCGACGTGAACGCGAATTACGCGTTCGATATGGGCAACCTGGGCAGCCTGAACTTTGACTACGCTGCCACGTTTCTGGATACGCTGACGACAACGCCTTTCGCAGGCGCCGATCCGATCGAGTGCGTAGAGCTGTATGCGGGCCAATGCGGGTTGCCTAATCCGGATTACAGGCACCGGCTCCTGGCCACTTGGAACACACCACTGGATTTGTCGGTTGCGCTTACCTGGCGTCACGTGGCTGAAACCACCTTGTTCGGTCTCGACCTGCAGGAAGCATCGCAGCGTGATGAGTACATGAACGACTTCCTTGAAGAGCGTAACTACCTCGATCTCGCTGTCAACTATGACTTCAGCGAATCGATCAACCTGCGATTGGGTGTGAACAATCTGTTGGCTGAAGACCCGCCCCTGTCGACCAACGTTGGCACGGGAACCGGTAACAACAACACCTACCCGGGCCTGTTCGATACCAGTCGGTTTGTTTTTGCGGGGCTGACTTATCGACTCTAGGCCATGGAGAACTTGCTCTTCGATAAAAGGCCGGAGCGCAAGCTCCGGCCTTCTTTTTTCCGGGATTGCAATGGGGAGCGATTGTGGACCCTTCGGGAGATTCTGCGACTGCGCTTCGCTCCGCGCGGAATGACTGGGGAACAGGGGAAAAATCTTGATCGTCCTTGGTATTGAAACCTCCTGCGACGAAACCGGCATCGGGCTGTATTGCAGCGAACGCGGCCTGCTTGCCGACGGGCTTTACAGTCAGGTGGAGATTCATGCCCGCTACGGCGGCGTGATTCCCGAACTCGCTTCCCGGGACCATGTGCGCAAGACCCTGCCGTTGATCCGGGAAGTGCTGGCAGACGCCGGCATGTCGCTCGGCGATCTCGACGGCATAGCCTACACCGCCGGCCCCGGGCTCGTGGGCGCCCTGCTCGTGGGAGCTTCCATCGGCCGCTCGCTGGCGGCAGGGCTCGACATCCCCGCTCTGGGGGTGCATCACATGGAAGGGCACTTGTTGGCGCCCCTGCTGGAAGGCGGCGGACTCGAATTTCCCTTTCTCGCCCTGCTCGTATCCGGCGGCCACAGCCAGCTCATCCGGGCCGATGGCATCGGCCGCTACGAAATGCTCGGGGAATCGTTGGACGACGCCGCCGGCGAAGCCTTCGACAAGGTCGCCAAGATGCTTGGCCTGCCTTACCCCGGCGGCCCGCATCTTGCCCGGTTGGCGGAAAAAGGCGACCCGGAACGGTTCGATTTTCCCCGGCCCATGACCAACCGCCCTGGTCTGGACTTCAGTTTCAGCGGCCTGAAGACTTACGTGCGCATGGTCATGGCGGAACTGCGGGAAAGCGAAGGCGAACCGGGCGAGCAGACCCGGGCCGATATCGCCCGGGCTTTCGAGGAAGCCATGGTGGACACCCTGACGATCAAGTGCAAAAGGGCGATCCGGCAAACCGGTCTCGAATCCCTGGTGATCGCCGGCGGCGTCAGCGCCAACCGGCGGCTGCGCAAGGTGCTGGAGAACCAACTCGGCGCCGAAAGCGTACATTATGCAGCGCCGCGTTATTGTACCGACAATGGCGCCATGATCGCCTATGCCGGTTGCCGGCGACTCCTTGCCGGCGAGCGCGAAGGTCTTGAAATTCGGGTGCGCCCCCGCTGGCCGCTGGAATCGCTTGGAGTAATCTGACCAGGAAATATGGATATTGTTTATATCAGGGAACTTGAAGTCGAAACCATCATCGGAATTTTCGACTGGGAGCGCGAGCGCCGGCAGATCGTGAGCATTGATCTGGACCTTGGATTCGATATCCGCGCTGCCGCCGCGTCAGATCAGATTGCCGATGCCCTCGACTACAAGGCGATTTCCCACCGGGTCCGGGATTTTGTCGCCGCCTCGGAATTCCAGCTTGTGGAAGCCCTTGCCGAGGCCATCGCCGGAATCGTGCTGGCGGAGTTCCCGGTAGGCTGGCTGCGCCTGCGGGTGGGCAAGCCGGGGGCGGTGACGGGCTCCCGGGACACCGGCGTGATTATCGAACGGGGCAGGCTGGCTGCGGCGCCGCAGTGACACTCAGGACCGCAGCGAACTTATGGGACAGCACACCAGACTGGTTTTCTGCGTTGGTAGCAATCTGGAGCCCGTCGCCAATATCATCCGGGCGCTCGATGCCTTGGGAAGCAGATTCGGCCCACTGCGCTGCTCTGCGGCGTATCGCAGCGCCGCGGTGGGATTCACCGGCCCGGACTTCCTGAATCTTTGCGCCCTTGCCGAATCCGGTGAAGCGCCGCCCGATATCGTTGCCTGGCTCAAGCAACTCGAACTGCGCCTTGGCCGGAATCCGAGCCAGCCAAAGTACTCCTCCCGCCCCATCGATATCGACCTGTTCATACCCGGCGCTCCCGACGGTGCCCATGGCAAGCTCACCGTATCCCACCAGGAAATCCGCGAAAACGCCTTCCTCCTCTGCCCGCTCGCCGAACTGCTCCCGGACCTGAAACTGGAACCGGGTGGCCCCGACCTCGCCACGCTCTGGAAAAAGTTCGATAAATCCGCCGGAACCATTATCCGGGTGGAGTTCAACGGGTCCGGTCAGGGCCCCAGAGCGCCAACCGGAATGACGAGTACGCCATCTGGACGCCGGTAGGCGTAGCCGGAACCGGTGATCACCCCGAGAATTCCGGGAGTTTTCGGGTCGAGCCGATCACGGAATCGCAGCAGGGTTTTTGCCGCGGCATCCAATTGGCCGGTTCCCAGCTTGACTTCCAGTGCGCACCAGGTCCCTGCCCGATTCTGAACCACGGCATCCACTTCCAGCGTGTTGTCCAGATAATGGAATACCCGGGCATCGCAGGCTCGGGCATAAACCGACAAATCCCGGAATACCATCGACTCGAATAGAAAACCCAGATATTTCAAATCCTTGAGCAGGCGATCCGGGGTGAAGCCTATCGCCGCCACCGCTAGAGAGGGGTCGACAAAATGCCGTTTTGGCGACTTGCGAAGCACGGACTTTGATCGCAGATTCGGCGACCAGGCCGGTTGCTCCTCAACCACCATCAATCTGCCAAGCGCGGTCAAGTATTCGCGAACCGTGCCATCGTTCAGTGGCTGTCCTTCTTCCCCGACATCGGCGGCCAGTGTGCGGGCGCTTACTGTGGTGGCTGTGTTACGCGCCAGTGAGCGCAGCACCTTGCCGACATTTTCCGGGTCTCGTGAAACTCCGTCCAGGCGTGAGATATCTGCGCGTCGTATCTCGTCGAGGTAATCGGCTCGCGCGGTCTGGCAGGCTTTGAGCGAGCGATTCAGGTCTCCAGGCCAGCCGCCTCGGCAGATGATTTCGGTCACGTCTCCTGCCGTCAGGTTCACTGGCGCGCATCCCGCAAAGTCTCCTTGCAGCAAATCGCCGAGGGAAACCTTACCATTCGATATTCCCATTTCCAGCAGACTCAGGGTGCGCAGCCGCATGCGCGAGATTCTGCCTGCGCCGGTGTGCCGGGTGATGTCATCCGCAGGTACCGCCGAGCCGGTCAATATGAATTGTCCACTGCTTTGGCGCAGATCGACCATGCGCCTGACATGGTTCCAGATGCGGGGTTCGATCTGCCACTCGTCGATCAGTCTCGGAGTTTCGCCGTTGAGTACCAGGGAAGGGTCCAACGACATAGCGTTACGCGCATTCTCGTCAACATCAAGCAAAACTGTGCTCGCCGCCATCCGGCGGGCTGTTTCGGTCTTGCCACAGGCGCGCGGCCCTTCAATGAGCACAGCCCCCGCGGCGGACAGGCGCTCGGCCAGTTCGGCATCGCCGATTCTTTCTATGTATTGACCCACGGATTTTCATAACCAGCAATTTGCAACTATTTTATCCATGCAAACGTAACTTTTTCAACCAGCATTTTGTAATATTTATAACCATTCATTTGTAAAGAAATCAAAGCAGGTGCCGGCCACCGTCGAGGTGGATGGTCTGGCCGGTGAGGTAGTGGGCTTCGGCGGCGAGGAAGCAGCAGAGCGCCGCCACCTGTTCCGGGGTTCCGGTGGTTTGCAGGGGGATGGATTGCAGGATGCGTTTGCGGGCCTCGGTGGTTTCCAGCGCCGATTCGCCCGCCGGGGTTTCAGTCCCCGGTTCTTCAGGTCCCGGGGTTTCGGGCCAGAGTATCGCGCCGGGGGCGATGGCGTTGACCCGCACTTCCGGGGCAAGCTCGATGGCCAGGGAGCGCGTCATGGCGGCAAGCCCGGCCTTGGCGATGGCATAGGCGGAATAGTCGCGCGGCGGGCGCAGGGCGTGAACATCGGTAATATTGACGATGGCGCCGCGCCGCTGGCGCAAGGCCTCCGCCAGCGCCTGGCTTAGGAAGAAATGCCCGCGCAGATTGCTGCCCTGCAGGTCTTCCCACTGCGCGGGGCTGACATGGCCGAAAACCGTGGGGTAATAGCTCGAAGCATTGTTCACCAGCACGTCGAGGCGCCCGAAACGGGCAAGGGCCTTGCCGGCGAGTTCGCGGGCCGATTCCGGCTCGTTCAGGTCGGCGCAAAGCACCGCGGCGGAAGCCGCCCTGCGGGCATTGCATTCCGCGGCCAGCGCCTCGGCTGCGGCGAGCGAGACGCGGCAGTGCAGCAGCAGGCGATAGCCCCTGGCATGAAATGCCGCCGCAATCGCCGCGCCGATGCGCCGGGCGCCGCCGGTGACAAGAACCACCGGCGCGTTTTCCGCTTCGCTTGCCGGTTTCACTATCCAGGAGCCTGGGCCTGGCGGATTGCCGCAATGCGCTCCCGGGCAATGAGTTCGGCGGCGTTGGCCTGGGGTTTTTCCCGCAGCAGGGCGCCGGCGTCGACGGCATTCACCGCCGCGAGCATGCTTTCCAGATAGGCGTTCTGGGGATAGTCGCAATCCTCGTAACCCGTCCGCCCCCTGGCGTCGGCGAGGCAGGCGGTGAGAAAGCGCTGGAATCTTTCCGGGCGGCGGATGGCGTCAAGACCCGAGAGCAGACGCAATACGGTGGCCGGACGCAGGCTCAGCACCCGATGTTGCAGGGTGTGGTACTTGCAGACAAGTTCCGCCATCCGGGCGAATTCTTTCGGCGCCCCGAGCCGCTGGTTGACATTCTTCACCAGAGGGACGCCGAGTTCCTCGTGGCCATGGTGGCTTGGCCACCCGGCCGGGTCGGTGACGCCCTTGCCGAGGTCGTGCAGCAATACCGCATAACGCACCACGCTGTCTTCGGTGAGATGCGCAGCCGCCTTGACGCACATCAGGGTATGCACGCCGGTATCGATTTCCGGGTGGTATTTTTCCGGCTGGGGCACGCCGAACAACTGGTCCACTTCGGGCAACAGTTCGGCCAGGGCACCGCAGTCGCGCAGAACGGTGAAAAACCGCTCGGGGGACTGGCTGCCCAGGGCGAGTTCCACTTCCCGCCAGATTCGCTCCCTGGGCAGTTCGGCGAGTTCTCCCGCAGCAGTCATTTGCCGCATCAACTCCAGGGTTTCCGGCGCCACCGAAAAGCCGAAATGGTGGAACCGCGCGGCGAAGCGGGCAACCCGAAGTATCCGCAGGGGGTCTTCCCGGAAAGCGGGGGACACGTGGCGCAGCACCCTGGCTTGCAGATCATCGCGGCCGCCGTGGGGGTCGATCAACTCGCCGGATTCGGTTTCGGCCATGGCGTTGATGGTCAGGTCGCGCCTTGCCAGGTCTTCTTCCAGGCTGACCTCGGGGCCGGCGTCCACGGCAAAGCCGGTATGCCCCGGGCCGGTTTTCCGCTCGCGCCGGGCGAGGGCGTGTTGTTCCCTGGTCTCGGGATGCAGGTAGACGGGAAAATCCTTGCCGATTTTCTGAAAACCGAGTTTTTCCAGCTCGCCGCCACTCGCGCCCACCACCACCCAGTCCCGCTCAGTGACCGGGAGTTCAAGCAGCCTGTCGCGCACCGCGCCGCCTACCAGGTGGGTTTGCATGAGTCGCTTCCGCGCTGGATACAGGCCCTATTATAACGACGTGGGGCGTCAAACGCTGAATCGCCGGCCGTCTTCCAGGCGCATGGCGGTGAGTTTTCCGCCCCAGACGCAGCCGGTGTCGAGGGCGTGGACCCGGTCAACCCCGGTGACGCCTTCAATGGCGGCCCAGTGACCAAAGACGATATCGGTATCCTCCCCGGGCCGCTGCCAGCGAAACCAGGGCTCGTATCCGGGCGGGGCGGTGTCGATGCCTTCCTTCAGGTCGAGCCGCAGGCGACCGTGGGCGTCGCAGAAGCGGATCCGGGTCAGATAATTGGTGATGACGCGCAGGCGGCGCTGCCTGCGCAGCTCATCGTCCCACAGGCCGGGTTCGTCGCCGTACATGTGGGAAAGAAACTTGCGCGGCTTCTTGCGCAGGGCTTTTTCGACTTCCGCCGCCAGCGCCAGGGTCTTGCCGATGGACCAGTCCGGCGCCATGCCAGCGTGCACCATGAGGAAGCGGCGGGGGCCGGAATCGGTTTCGACGGTTTCGCAATGCGCCAGTGGCTTGCCCCGCAGCCAGTCGGCGAGTTCGCCGCAGTCCGGCGCCGCGAGCAATTCCCGCAGCCGGTCCTTGCGGCGCATGGGGGCGCAGCCTTCATGCACGGCGAGAAAGTGCAGATCGTGATTGCCGAGCACGGTGATCAGGGAATCGTCCATGTCCCGCAGCAGGCGCAGGGTTTCCAGTGATTTCGGTCCGCGGTTGATCAGGTCTCCCACGCACCAGAGCCGGTCGCCGTCCGGCTTGAAGCCGATTTTCCGGAGCAGTTTCCTGAGTGGCTTGTAGCAACCCTGAATATCCCCGACTGCGTAGGTAGCCATTTCTCGTCCTTTTCTTGTGCTTTTGTTCGAAAAATCAGTGAATGGTTCTGGGCGGGGCGAGCAGAAACATGGGAATTGGCGCTTCGAAATGCATCCCGTCGGCGGTCACCATGTGGTAAGCGCCGTGCATGGTGCCGGTTTCGGTTTCCAGAATCGCCCCGCTGCTGTAGCGGAACGCCTCTCCCGGCGCGATGGTGGGTTGCACTCCCACCACGCCGGGCCCCTCGACTTCCTGCACCTCGTCATTGGCATTGGTGATGTACCAGTGCCGGGCCAGCAATTGCACCGGCTCCGCCCCGTGGTTGGCGATTTCGATGGTATAGGCGAAGGTGAAGCGATGGTTCTCCGGGTCGGACTGCTCCTCGAGAAACATCGCCACAGGGGTGATTTCGATCTGTTCCGCCGGATCGGTCATTTGCCCTGGCCCGCCGCCGCGATGGCATTGCTGATGCGAATATAGTCCCCGGGCTCCAGTTGTTCGGGCCTTGCTTCCGGGTCGAGGCCGAGGGTCCGCAGCAGTTCCGGTCTGGCATATTGGCTGAGGCAGTTGCGCAGGGTCTTGCGACGCTGGCTGAAGGCGGCCCGTACGAGCGCGGCAAGGCCGGCTTCGTCCGCGGCCGGCAGCGGCAGTGGGTGATGCGGCCGCAGCCGGACCACGGTGGACACCACCCGGGGTTGCGGCCGGAAGGCCTCGGGGGGCACGGCAAACAGTTTGTCGCTCGAGCAGTAATAGGCCAGCATGATGCTCAATCTGCCATAGTCACGGCTGCCGGGAGTCGCCGTCATGCGGTCGACGACTTCCCGTTGCAGCATGAAAGTCATGTCGGTTAACCGGTGAGACGTCTTGAGCAGATGGAACAGCACCGGCGTCGAGATATTGTAGGGCAGATTGCCCACCACCCGCAGTCCCCGCCCGGGGGGAGCAAGGCCGGCAAGGTCGAAGCCGAGCACATCAGCGCAGTGAACCCGCACGTTTTCCCTTCCCCGGAACTCCAGCGCAAGCTGCCGGGCAAGGTCCCGGTCGAGTTCAATGCAGTCGAGTTTCCCCGCCGCCGTCGCAAGCCCCCGGGTCAGGGCGCCGTCGCCGGGGCCGATCTCGACGATGTGGTCTTCCTTCCGGGGCGCCACGGCTTCCAGGATGCGGTGGATGACTTGTTTGTCCCGCAGGAAATTCTGGCCGAAGCGTTTGCGGGGCCGGTGCGTCTGGCCGGGCCGGGTCACGGGGAATCGCCTGCTTGCAGCATTTCCACGGCGGTTTCGATGGCGTGGAGCAGGCTTCCGCAATCGGCGGCGCCGCTGCCGGCGATATCGAGTGCGGTGCCATGGTCCACCGAAGTGCGGATGATGGGCAGACCGAGGGTGATATTGACGGCATTGCCGAAACCCTTGAATTTGAGCACCGGCAGGCCCTGGTCGTGGTACATGCTGAGTACCGCGTCGGCGTTGTCGAGCCGGGACGGCGTAAACAGGCTGTCCGCCGGCAGCGGGCCAGTGAGGCGGATTCCCTCATCCCGCAGTTCGGCAAGAACGGGCTCGATGATTTCGGTCTCTTCGCTGCCGAGTTCTCCGGATTCGCCGGCGTGCGGATTGAGGCCGCAGACGAGGATGTGGGGTTTTTCGATGCCGAAGCGGCGCCGCAAGTCCCGGTGCAGGATTCGAGCGACATCGAGCAGCCGGTCCCGGGTGATGGCCGCGGCCACTTCCCTGAGCGGCAGATGCGTCGTCGCCAGGGCCACCCGCAGGCCCGGAGTCGCCAGCATCATGACGCTGCTCTCGCATTCGCAAATGTCGGCGAGGAATTCGGTGTGGCCGGAAAAAGCGAAGCCCGCCCGGTTGATGACCGCCTTGTGCACCGGGCCGGTTACCAGGGCATGGGCGTCGCCGCGCAGCACGGCGCGGGTGGCGGCTTCGAGGCTTGCCAGCACGTAGCCGGCGTTGGCCGCATCGAGTTCGCCGGCCGATGAAGCTGCCGCCAGATGGCTGGGAGCCACCCGCAATTCCCCGGTTTCGCACTGCCGGGGAATAGCGCCGGCCTGGGTCAGGCGCAGTGGCAGGTCAAGCAGGCTCGCCCGCTCCCGCAGCAACGCCGGATCGGCATAGGCGACGAGTTCGATGCCCGGGGGCGGCGACTGGGCGATTTGGACACAGATATCCGGCCCGATGCCGGCGGGTTCCCCGGGAGTCAGCGCGATTCGGTAAACCAAGCTCTCACTCGACGAATTCGACAAAGGCTTCTTCGCGAATCTCGATCAGCCAGTTCTGCAATTCCAGATCGAACTTGCGGTCGCGCAGCAGGTTTTCCGCCTCGGCCCGGATGAAGTCCTGGCTGAGGTCGGACAGACGCCGCCCGAGCACTTCGATGAGATGCCAGCCGGTTTCGGTGCGAATGGGTTCGCTGAGCTCGCCTTCTTCCATTTCATTCACCGCGACTTCCCAGGATTGCGGCATGCCGCCCTCATTGATCCAGTCGAGATCGCCGCCGGCAACCACCGAGGCGGCGTCATCGGAGTTCTGCCGGGCGATGACGGCAAAATCCTCGCCGTCGAGAATGCGCTGGCGCAGGCGCCGGATTTCGGCGAGCGACTGCTCTTCGTCGCGGATTTCATTGGGGCTGAGCATGATGTGGCGCAGATGGGTCTGCCGCACCAACTGGGAAGTGCCGCCACGCTGGTCCGTCAGCTCGATGATGTGCAGGCCGTTGGCCGCTTCAAACGGCCCTTCGACGCCGCCGACGCTCATGCCCTCCACGGACTCGGCGAACAGCCCGGGAATCTGGTCGAGCTTGCGCCAGCCGAAATCCGTGGCGGTCACCGGAAATTCGCCTCCCTGCATGGCCTGGGCCCGCAGCTCGGCGAAGTTCTCGCTGGCTTCGAGCCGGGCAATGAGGTCGCCGGCGTAGCGCATCTTCCGCTGGCGGACGGTTTCCTCTTCCCCGGCTTCGAATGGCACCAGCATGTGGTTGAGGAGGTAATCCGCCTGCATCAGTTCCTGCCCCATTTCGGAATTGATGAAGTTTTCGATTTCCTGGTCGGTGATGCGGATGCGCTGGTTGACCAGGCCGCGCTGCAATTCCTGCAGGGTCATCTGCTGCCGCACCTGTTCCCGGGTTTGCAGGTACACGCCAGCCTGTTCCAGGGTGGTCACGTATTCCTCAAAGCTCATGTTGCTGTTGGCCGCCATGGAGCCGAGGATCCGGTTGATGGTGTCGTCGTCAAAGCGGATATTGATGCGTTCGGCGATCTGCATCTGCAGATTTTCCAGCACCAGGGCTTCGAGCACATCGTCATAAATCGCCTCGAGATCGGGCTCCGGCTGATTGTTGCGCCGGGCATTGGTGATGATGTCCGCGAGGCGGGAGTCGACTTCACTTTGCAGCACCACGCCGGTATCGACGATGGCCACAATCCGGTCGAGCATCTGCCGCTCCTGGGCGGCGGCTTGCGCCAGGGGCAGCACGGCCAGCAGCAGGGCCAGCATCGGCGCCATGCCGGCGGGAAGCGTTCTATTCATGGTCCGGGTCTCTGAATCCCTGTATTCCGTCGCTCAGCAAATCGCTCAATCCGCCGCCGGCGAGGTTGCCGATGCCATGCAGCACGAACTGCACGAAAACGCCGCGATTGGCAGGCACATTAGGGACAAACAATTCATATTCGTCAAGCCACTCCCGCGCGATCACGCGAATGGTGGCGCAGCAGTTACGATATTCGACCCCGGCGAAGAGCTCAAGGTTCCGCGAATTGGCGTGATCGTGGTTCCAGCGCCCCAGCAGCTTCCAGTTGGTCGCAAGGGGCCAGGCGCCGGACAGGTCGGTCTGGTCGATGGCCGGGTCGATGCCGGCGCGCCGCAGGAAGGGCGTGGCCTGCACCAGCGAGCGGTAACGCCAGGAAAAATTGAACAGGCGCTCGCTGTCGCGCTGGTAGCGCAGTTGCAGGCTGCCTTCGTCCACGGCCCGATAATGCTGATTCCATTGGATGTCCGCGCCCAGGCGCCAGTTGTCGTTGACGCGCAGTTGCATCTCTCCCGCCAGGGCCGAAGTGTCTTCCACGGGAGAATACAGGGGCTCCCATTGCCGCAGCGGATTGGCCAGACTGACCAGGCGGTCGCGGAAATAGTGGATCTGGCCCAGGCTGAAGCGGCCCCGTTCGCGGCCGTTGGCGTCGAGCAGACGGCTGCTGATGGCGATGCCTAGCTGGTCCGCGTCGGCGAAGCGGTCGCCGCCGCTAAAACGTCGCTCGCGAAACAGTTGCGGGAAGCCAAAATTCAGCTCGGAAGTGTCGAACACCGGCAGCAGGCTCTGGTCCTGGTGCTGCCGGTACTGATAAAACAGCCGCGGCTCCAGGGTTTGCGCGCCATTGCCGGGGAGGCCGCGCTCGAAGACCAGCCCGCTGTCGATGCTGTAGCCGGTGATGTCGAGGCTTGGGTTTCCGGGGCTGCCGAGGGCTTGCCGGTCGAGTTCGTAACGCAGCAGTTCATGGTTCGCGCTCGCCCGCAGGAAGGCGCCGGGCGATTCCAGCGACCAGTCCAGCCGCGGCGACAGGTTGATGCGGCGGCCGTTGACCAGGGCGCCGTCGTTGATTCGCTCAAGGGAAATGAGGCTTTCGTTCAGATTGCGGTCGAAATGGGCGGCCTGGCCGGCAAGGCCAAAACGGAAGTTGGCGCCGAGATCGAGGCCGGTGCGGAAGCGGAAATGCGGCAGCCGGTCAAAGGGCTTGGAAATGTTCAGGGCGTCCGCCAGGGGGTCGATGAGTTCGATGCGCTGCAGGTCCAGGTCCGCCTGCAGGACACCGGACTGATAGCTCAGCCGGGCTTGTCGGTTGAGGTTGTTTCGCGTCACGGTATCGAGGCCGCCTCCGGCAAGGTCGATGAACCAGTTCCGGTCGCTGACCGCGGTGAAATCCACCAGGGTGCGCCAGCCATTGCCGGGCGAGCCGTTATGCTGAAACGCCGCGTACCAGCGATTGGCGACCGGGGGCGACCCCGAGCCCTGGATACCGGCGAGATTCGGGTCGTAAAGCGCATCGTCCCCAAGCCAGGACAGGTTCAGGGTATTCATGGACCAGCTCGCCAGATAGCGGAATTCCGCGCCCAGCATGGCGCCGCGGTCGCTGATGAGCCGCGGCAGCAGGGTGGCGTCGTAGTGCGGCGCCAGATTGAGGTACCAGGGCAATTCCAGATCAAGGCCGCCGCTGCGGGTGGATCCCATGCTCGGCGGCAGCAAGCCCGAGACCCGCTGGTCGCCGAGCGGGAAGCCCAGCGTGAATGGGTAGCGGAACACCGTGGCGTCGCCGAGGCGCAAGCGCAAGTCCCGGGCCGTGCCCCGGCCCTGCTCCGGGTCCAGGGTCATGCTCGCCGCGGCGATGGTCCAGAATGGCGCCCCAGGCTCGCAGCGGCTGAACTCGCCATTATCGAGGGTGACGCGGCGGGTTTCGCTGTCGTAGACCATCGTGGCCGCATTGCCGTGGATGCCGGTCTGGTGGAGGACATAGCGGACGGAATCGATGCGGCTGGTGTTGGCGGCATTGTCGATCAGGGCGGAATTACCCCGCAGCAGCACGCCGGGTTCGCGGAATGCCACATCGCCTTCGAGACGAAAGGTTTCAGTTGCATTGTCGATGACGGTGGCGCCATCGTTGGCGATGCTGCGCAAGCCCTCGGCAAGGGTGACGGCGCCGCTGATGGCAATGGTGTCGGGGCCGATCCGGGTGAATCCTTCTTCGCTGGTGAAGCGGGTGCGCTCATCGCCGGAGTCCGCGCTGGTGGTTTTGCTATTATCAATGAAAGCGCCGCAGCATGTCGGCGGGATGCCGGCGCGTTGTTCCGGCGTCAGGTTCTCAAGGGACAGCCAGTCGAGTTCCACCGCCCCGGCGGCGCTGGCGTCCGCTTCGGCTGCCATGGCGGTGGAGCCGCAAGCCGACAAAATCATGCACAAGCCCATTTTTCGGATTGAAGAATCCATACCGTGAAGCCAAGCAGGCAAACAGACAGCCGCCGCCAGGGGTTGACCCACTGGACCCGGCGGCAGCTTCGCGGCCTGTTGCCCCTGGCGCCTGAAATCTCCAGGCTTGCGGTCGTCAGCGGCGACGCCAGCTTCCGGCGCTACTTTCGCGCCAGCCCCGCTCCCGGAGTTTCTTATATCGCGGTGGACGCGCCGCCGGAAAAGGAAGACAGCCGACCTTTCGTCGAAGTCTGCCGCCTGTTCGGTGCGGCCTCGCTGCGGGTTCCCGAACTGCTTGCCGTGGATATGAAACAAGGCTATCTGCTGCTTGAGGATTTTGGCGATCAATTGTACCTGCCTCATCTGTTGCAAGCCCGGGATTCCGGCGACCGCGCCACGGTCGACGCCCTCTGCCATGCCGCCATCGACAGCCTGCTCGATTTGCAGCAGCGCGTCGACCCGGGCGGGCTGCCCCATTATGGCCGGACGGAACTGACCCGGGAAATGTCACTGTTCCCCGAGTGGTTTTGCCGCCGCTGGCTCGGCGTCGAGATCGGCGCCGAACAACAGGAACTGATCGAGGACAGTTTCCGCTTCCTGTGCGAATCGGCCCTTGCCCAGAGCGAGGTTGCGGTGCATCGCGATTATCACTCGCGCAATCTGATGCTGCTCGATTCGGCGCCCGGGCGCCCGGGAATCATCGATTTCCAGGATGCCGTCCGGGGCGCACGCAGCTATGATCTCGTTTCCTTGCTGCGGGATTGCTATATCCGCTGGGACCGGCAATGGCTGGATGACTGGATTGCATACTATCTCCATGGCGCCCGGGAACGGGGAATCGTCGGCGAAATTTCCCACCGCCGGTTCCGGCGCGATTTCGACCTGATGGGGCTGCAACGCCATCTCAAGGTTCTCGGGATTTTTTGCCGGCTTGCGATCCGTGACCACAAGCCGGGATTCCTGAACCACCTGCCCCTGGTCATGGATTATTTCACCGAAGTCGCCGGGGAGTACGCCGAAATGGCGCCCTTGTTGCAGTGGTTTCGGCGGGAGCTTGCGCCGCGCGCCCGGGAACGATTGGAGCAGCCCTCCTGATGCACGCCATCCTGCTTGCGGCGGGGCGTGGTGTGCGCATGCGCCCGCTGACCGACCGTATGCCCAAACCGCTGCTCGCCGCGGGCGGTCGCCCATTGATCGAATATCAGCTTCTGGGTCTTGCCCGGGCGGGCATTCGCCGGGTGGCGATCAATCTCTTCCATCTCGGCGAAATGATTCGCCAGGCGCTTGGCGACGGCTCGCGCTATGGCCTGGAGATCGTCTATTCGCCGGAACCGCGTCTGCTCGATACCGGCGGCGGCATCATCCAGGCCCTGCCCCTGATCGAAGGCGACGCATTCATTGTCGCCAATGCCGATGTCTGGACCGATTTCGACTACGCCGGCCTGCATCCGGTGGACGGCGGGCAAACCCTCGCCCATCTGCTGCTGGCGCCGAACCCTGCCGCCAATCCCGGTGGCGATTTCCACCTCCCGCCCGATGGGCGATTGGCTAACGAAGCGGTGGCCGGCGCGGAAAAACTCACCTTTGCCGGCATCAGCGTCATGCATCGCAAGCTGTTCGCCGGTCTGGCGGCGGAGCCGCTGTCGGTGGTTCCCCTGTTGCGCGCGGCCATGGCGGAAGGCCGGGTCAGCGGCGAGAAATTCACCGGCGGCTGGATGGACATCGGTACACCCGAGCGGTTGCAGGCGCTGCACCGGCGTCTTGCCGGACGAAAAAAGAGATCCGGCAGAGCGACAGCGCATAGTGTGAACAGGCCCTAATCCGAAAAGTTCGGTATTCCCACTATCTCCGTGTTAGACTGCCCGCAGTTGGTTAATGTCAATCGAGGATGATGTCAGGATGAATCTGCTCAACTTGTTGATTCAGAACGGCCCAAACCTGATCGGCCTGTTGCTGGTGGTGCTGTATCTACAGAATCGGATACACCGGCTCGAAGTCAATCTGCGCGAGGAGATTTCGAAAGTTTCCCAGCGCGTGGCGAAACTGGAAGCGCATTTTGAACCAGAGTACAAAGTGGCCGAAGAGCCGGCGCCGTTCACCGAATGAAAGATTACCTGATCGCCCCCTCCATACTTTCCGCCGATTTCGCGCGGCTTGGCGATGAAGTCAATGCGGTGCTCGATGCCGGCGCCGATGTCGTCCACTTCGACGTGATGGACAATCATTACGTGCCCAACCTGACCATCGGCCCCATGGTCTGCGAGGCATTGCGCGAACATGGCGTGGCCGCCCCCATCGACGTGCACCTGATGGTGACGCCGGTGGACCGGCTGATCGAGGACTTCGCCGCCGCCGGGGCGAGCTACATCAGCTTTCACCCGGAAGCCAGCCGGCATGTGCACCGCAGCCTGCAACTGATTCGCGACCTGGGCTGCAAATCCGGGCTCGTGTTCAACCCCGCCACGCCGCTCCATTGCCTGGACTACCTGCTCGACAAACTCGACCTTGTGCTGCTGATGTCGGTCAATCCGGGGTTTGGCGGCCAGCAGTTCATTCCCGCCACTTTGGAGAAGCTGCGGCGGGCGCGGTCCATTATCGACGCGGCGGAGAACCCCATCCGGCTTGAAGTCGATGGCGGCGTCGGCGTGGGCAATATCCGCGAGATTGCCGAGGCCGGCGCCGACATGTTCGTGGCCGGCTCGGCCATCTTCGGCAGCGGAGACTATGGCGCCACCATTGCCGCCATGCGGGCGGAACTCGGGCAGGCCGGTCAAACAGCGCCGGCATGAACAAGGCGGCGTTCGACGAGTTGGCAGCCCGGGGATACAACCGGATTCCGGTGACGCGCCGGGTGCTGGCGGATCTGGAAACGCCGCTGAGCGCCTATCTCAAGCTCGCCAACGGCCCCTACAGTTTTTTCTTTGAATCGGTGCAGGGCGGAGAACAATGGGGTCGCTACTCCATCATCGGCCTACCCTGCCGCACCGTGCTGCGGGTACGTGGCAAGCGGCTCAGCATCGAAACCGGCGGCGAGATCGTGGAACAGCGGGAGTGCGACGATCCCTTTCCCTTCATCGCCGAATACAAGGCCCGCTTCCGCGCTCCCGGCTCGCCCCGGGATTCTCGATTCGGCGGCGGCCTCGTGGGCTATTTCGCCTATGACACCGTGCGCTATGTGGAAACCCGGATCGGCCCGGCCCGGGGAAAGGACGCAATCGGCACACCCGATATCCTGCTCATGGTGGCCGATGAAATCATCATTTTCGACAATCTCATGGGCACCGCCTCGCTGGTGATCAATGCCGACCCGGGCGAAGCCGGCGCCTTCATCCGGGCCCGGCAGCGGCTGGATGAACTCGAACAGGGTCTCGCCGGCAAGGCCGAAGCGCCTCCGGCCCGCATGGCGAACATTGCCGACAGCGATTACCGCCAGCATTTTCCCGAGGCGGATTTCAAGCGCGCGGTGGAGCGGATCAAGGACTACATTGTCGCCGGGGACTGCATGCAGGTGGTGCTTTCCCAGCGCATGTCGGCGGATTTCCAGGGCGAGCCGCTGCAGTTGTACCGCGCCCTGCGCCTTCTCAATCCCTCGCCCTACATGGTGTTCTTCCACCTTGACGATCATTTTGTGGTCAGCGCGTCACCGGAAATCCTCGCCCGGGTGGAGAATGGCAAGATCACCGTGCGGCCACTCGCCGGCACCCGCCCCCGGGGCGCCACGGAAGCGGAGGATCTGGCGCTTGAGCGGGAATTGCTCGCCGACGAGAAGGAACTTGCCGAGCATCTCATGCTGATCGACCTCAGCCGCAACGATTCCGGGCGGGTATCGAAAATCGGCTCGGTGCGGGTGCCGCGCAAGATGTTCGTCGAGCGCTATTCCCATGTCATGCATATCGCGTCCATCGTCGAGAGCGAAATCCGGGCCGACCGCAGCGCCCTCGACGTGCTGCGCGCCACCCTGCCCGTGGGCACCCTGAGCGGCGCGCCCAAGGTCCGCGCCATGGAAATCATCGACGAACTCGAGCCCGACAAGCGCGGCATCTACGGCGGCGCCATGGGCTATCTCGGCTGGAACGACAATATGGACATGGCCATCGCCATCCGCACGGCGGTCATCAAGGATGGCAAGCTCTACGTCCAGGCCGGCGCCGGCATCGTCGCCGATTCCAGGCCCGACATGGAATGGGAAGAAACCCGCAACAAGGCCAGGGCCATCGTCCGCGCCGCCCAACTCGCCGCCGGTTCGCTGCGCCTCGATGCCTGAGCGCCCGTTGCCTCGCCACCCCAGGAGCCTGCGCCGCAGACTCCCAGGAGCCTCTTTTCGGTCATCCTGCGCGTAGTCGCAGGATCTCCCTGGAGTGATCACTGCCTGAAATTCTGCGACCACGCGCAGAATGACGGAATCCGAGACAACTCAAGCTGACCGGTTTTGCTGCATGGCCTGCCACGCCACCAGCGCCCGCCGGCGGGATTCGCCGGGGTCGACGATCGGTTCGGGGTAGTCGCGGCCGAGGCTCAGGTCCGCGGCTCGCAGTTCCGCCGCCCCGGCCTCCCAGGGCGCGTGGATGCGCTTGTTCGCAAGCCGGCCCAACTCCGGCAGCCAGCGGCGCAGATACTCGCCTTGCGGGTCGAACTTGCGTGACTGCAGCACGGGATTGAAGACACGGAAATACGGCGCCGCATCGGCGCCGCTGCCGGCGACCCACTGCCAGCCGAAGCTGTTGTTCGCCAGATCGGCGTCCACCAGGCAATCCCAGAACCAGCGCGCGCCATGGCGCCAGTGAATCAGCAGATTCTTGGTGAGAAAAGACGCCGCCGCCATGCGCACACGGTTGTGCATGGTTCCGGTGGTCCGCAGTTCCCGCATTCCCGCATCCACCCATGGGATTCCCGTCATTCCCCGCTGCCAGCGCAGCAGGGATTCGCGGTCCTCGCGCCAGGGGAATCGGTCGAACTCGCGCCTCCAGTTTTCGTCGCCGAGTTGCGGATAGTGATACAGCATGTGATGGCAGAATTCGCGCCAGCATAATTGCCGGAGGAAGGATTCGCGCCCCTCCCCCGGCTCGGCGGTATGGGTGTCCCACCAGACTTGCCTCGGGCCGACTTCACCGAAATGCAGGTGGGGCGAGAGCGAGGAGGTCGCTGGCTCGGCGGGGAAATCCCGCCTCTCCCCATAATCTTCGACATTCCCCGCAAGAAAACTCCGCAATTGCCGCCGGGCGGATTCCTCGCCCGGGCTCCAGCGTTGCTCCAGGCCGCTATCCCAGGGAATCCGCGGCTTGAGTCCGAGCCGCTCGATACGGCTGGCAGGCTGGGAGCAAGCCGCGATTCGCAAGGCCTTTGGCGCGGGAGCGGGCGGGCCCGGCTGCGCGAGCCTGGACAGATTGCGGTAAAAGGGCGTGAAAACGGCGTAGGGCGTCCCATCCCGCTTACCGCTCTCCCGGGGCAGCCAGAGCAGGGAACCATTGCAGGCCACGCATTCGACACCCTTGCCCCGAAGGGCGGAAACGACTGCCTCATCCTGCCGCCGCTGCCAGGGATCGCAAGACAGGTTCCAGACCACCTTGCGAACCGGCAATCGGGCGCAAAGATCGAGTAATTTCCGTTCAGCGCCCCCTTCGAGAATCCAAAGCCCGCCATCGAGCGATTCATTGAGCCGATTGAGCGAATGATGCAGCCACCAGCGCGAAGCGCCACCCAGCTTCCATTCGCCGGCAATCTCGTCATCGAGAATGTAAAGTGGCAGGACCGTCCCGGATTCCGCAGCGAGCGCCAGCGCCGGATTGTCCCGCAGCCGCAAATCCCGCCGAAACCACATGACGGTCAGCGCCCCACCGGCGGGATTCACGTGTTCCAGGGGTTCAGTTTCATGGATCATGGCTAACTTGGGAGAAAGGTGATTTGCCTGGTTATAGTCCAAAAATTGAATTCCGGTTCATTTCCAGGCGCGGCATTGCGTCTGATGGATGACTAATCGGCTTGGGCCAATCGGCTTGGGCCGGGGCTTCGCCGAAGGATTGCCGAATTCTGCTAGCATGGGCGGCGGGGAAGTGCCACGGCGCGCGACGCAGCCATGCTGTTGATGATTGACAAC
Source organism: Pseudomonadales bacterium (assembly GCA_022819645.1). Taxonomy (GTDB): domain Bacteria; phylum Pseudomonadota; class Gammaproteobacteria; order Pseudomonadales; family Pseudohongiellaceae; genus UBA9145. Next base: position 11,176 of record JAJEGU010000016.1, on the reverse strand, counting down.
TACGATTCGTTTACCTGGAATGTGGTGCAGTATCTGGGCGAACTCGGCGCCGAGGTGCGGGTGTTCCGCAATGACGAGATCACCCTGGACCGGATCGCCGAATTGCGGCCGCGGCAAATCGTGATTTCTCCCGGGCCCTGCACGCCGGACGAAGCCGGCGTCTCCCTGGCGCTGGTGGAGCGCTTCGCCGGCGAGATTCCGTTGCTTGGCATCTGCCTTGGGCACCAAAGCATCGGCCAGCGGTTCGGCGGACGTATCGTGCGCGCCGGTCGCGTCATGCACGGCAAGCTGAGCCGGATTCACCACACCGGCGCGGGCGTTTTCGCGGGGCTGGCCAATCCATTCACCGCAACGCGCTATCATTCGCTGGTGATTGAAGAAGCGAGCCTGCCGGAATGTCTGGAGGTAACCGCCTGGACCGAGCGCAATGGCGAGCGAGAGGCCATCATGGGTGTGCGCCACCGGGAGTTCGACGTGGAAGGCGTACAGTTTCACCCGGAATCCATCGTCAGCGAACACGGCCACGCGCTGCTGAAAAACTTTCTCGACCGGACACAGTGAAGAGGCGCAGCAACTGATGGAAATCAAAGACGCAATCCGGCGGGTCAGCGGCGGCGGCGACCTGACCGCCGCCGAGATGGTCAGGATCATGCGCCAGGTCATGTCCGGCGAAACCACTGACGCCCAGAACGGCGCATTGCTGGTGGGATTGCAGATGAAAGGCGTAAAGGCCACCGAAATTCTCGGCGCCGCCAGCGTCATGCGGGAACTTGCCACCCAGGTGAAAGTCAAGCCCGGCCCGCATCTGGTGGATACCTGCGGCACCGGCGGCAGCGGCGCCAACAAGTTCAATGTCTCCACCGCGGCGGCCATGGTTGCCGCCTGCGCCGGCGCCCGGGTCGCCAAGCATGGCAACCGGGGCGCAACCAGCAAGAGCGGCAGCGCCGATGTGCTCGAAGCCGCCGGCTACCATCTTTCCCTGGGCGCCGGACAGGTGGGGGAACTCATCGACCGGGTGGGAGTCGGCTTCATGTTCGCGCCGGCCCATCATGACGCCATGAAGCACGTCATTACCGCGAGGCGCGAGATCGGCGTTCGCACCCTGTTCAACCTGCTCGGCCCGCTGACCAATCCGGCGGGGGCGCCGAACCAGCTCATGGGCGTGTTCGACGCCGCCTGGGTCAGGCCCTTGCTCGAAGTGCTGCGCGAACTCGGGAGCGACCATGTGCTCATCGTCGCCGCCGAGGACGGGCTCGACGAAATCAGCATTGCCGCCGCCACCCGCGTCGGCGAATTGCGGAATGGCAAGATCAGCGAATATCGCCTGACGCCGGAAGCCCTGGGGCTGCCGCGAGCCGATAACATCGACGACCTGCGGGTGGACAGCCCGGCGGCAAGCCTGAAACTCGTGAATCAGGCCCTGAACTGGAAACACGAAAAGGCCGCGGGGCTGGTTGCGCTCAATGCCGGCGCCACGATTTACGCCGCGGGCCTCAGCGAAGACCCGGCGGCGGGCGTCGAAAAGGCAATTTCCATCCAGCAAAGCGGCGCCGCCCGCAACAAGTTCCGGGAGTTGGTGAAAGTCAGCAAGTCCCTGGGCGCCGGCTCCCAGGAGCCTGCGCCGCCGGCTCCCAGGTAGCCGATTCCGCCGCCGTGAGCGCGCCGAGCATCCTTGCTGAAATCATCGCCCACAAGCGGTGTGAAGTCGCCGCTGCCCGGGCGTTGCGGCCATTGGCGCAACTCGAAGCCGGTCTGGCCGATGCGCCCCGGCCAAGGGGCTTTGTTCGCGCGCTGTCGGAACTGGTGGCGCAAAGGCGACCGGCGGTGATCGCCGAAATCAAGCGCGCCTCGCCATCCAGGGGGATTATCCAGAAGGACTTCCAGGCAGCCCGTCACGCTGCCGACTACCAGCGCGCCGGCGCCGCCTGCCTGTCGGTACTCACCGACGAAAAGTATTTCCAGGGCAGTCTTGCCGATCTGCGCGGAACCCGGGGCCATTGCAAGCTGCCGCTGCTGCGCAAGGACTTCATGGTGGACGAATACCAGCTTGTGGAATCCCGCATCGCCGGCGCAGATTGCATTCTGCTCATTGTCGCCGCGCTGTCCGATGCGGAATTGCGAAGGCTCGCAGACGGCGCCGGGGAACTCGACCTCGATGTGCTGGTGGAAGTCCACGACCGGGAGGAACTGGATCGGGCGCTGGCGCTGGATTGTCCGCTGATCGGCATCAATAATCGCGACCTGCGCAGTTTCCGTACAAGCTTTGAAACGACCCTGGACCTGCTGCCACACGTCCCGCAAGATCGAATCCTGATCACCGAAAGCGGCATCGGCAGCGCCGCCGACATGGCCATGATGATGCGGCGGGGCGTGCATGGCTTTCTCATCGGCGAAACTTTCATGCGCGCGCCTGAGCCCGGCGCCGCGCTGGCGCGGATGCTGTCGGCGGTAAGCGGGGAAAGCAACGAAAGAGAACCATCATGAAAGCGCGAGTGAGTTGGGTGGAAGACGTGATGTTCGTTGCCGAATCCGGCAGCGGTCATGCCGTGGTGGTGGATGGTGCCCCGGAAGGCGGCGGCCGCAACCTGGGCATGCGCCCCATGGAACTCGTCGCCCTCGGCGTCGCCAGTTGCTCCAGCTACGATGTGGTCACCATCCTGCGCAAGGCCCGGCAAAAGATCAGCCGCTGCGAAGCCCAGGTCAGCGCCCGCCGCGCGGAATCCGTACCCGCGGTATTCGAATCCATCCACCTCCATTTCCGCATCGCCGGCGAGAACCTCAACGAAGCCCGGGTAGCCCGCGCCATCGAACTATCCGCCGAAAAATACTGCTCCGCGTCCATCATGCTCAAACAGGCCGGGGTGAAAGTAACCCACGACTATGAGATTGTGGGGCAAGACCCTGTCGCCTTGACGAGATCGATAGAGTAATCAAGGTGGTCGGTATCGAGCGGGAGCGATTATTGCAAAGTAACAAGACGAGCCATTGAATTATATGCTTGGTCGCTTCAATGTTGCTCCTAGGAGCCTGCGCCACAGGAATTCACGGCTGCAAATCCGCTCTCATACGCGCCCCTGGCCGCTCGATTTCGTTGCATATCCACCAATATTCGCCTCAATCGACCGGCCAAGGGCGTGGCGATAATGAATTTTCGCTTTCGCGAATTCCTGTGGCGCAGCCTCCTAGATTCGATAGGTGACCCGTTTCATCAGGCTGGCCATGGCGGTCATGGCGGACTGGACCGGGGCGGGGAGGTCGGCGCCGCCGGCGGCTTTGGCGGTGGCGCCATGCCTGTGTTCGTCGATGAGCATCTGTTCGAGGACGGCGCGGCTTTTTCGGTCGTCTTCGGGCAGCTTTTGCAGGTGGTCTTCCAAGTGTTCGCAGACCTGCTTTTCGGTTTCGGCGACGAAGCCGAGGCTCCAGCGGTCGCCGGCGATTCCCGCGAGAGCGCCAAGGCCGAAGGACATGCCGTACCAGAGTGGATTGAACAGGCTGGGTTTTGCGCCGAGTGCGTCGAGTCGTTGTTCGCACCAGACGAGGTGGTCGATTTCCTCGGCGGCGGCTTCTTCCATGGACTCCCGGACCTGGTCGAGGCGGGCCGTGGCCGCCTGGCCGCGATACAGCGCCTGGGCGCAGACTTCGCCAGTGTGGTTGATGCGCATGAGCCCCGCCACATGGCGTGATTCGGCTGCGCTGAGCTTCGTATCGGGCTGTGCCGCGCCGGGAGATTCGCGCTCGGCGTGGCTGGAGCCGGGCACGCAGGTACGCAACGCCTCATCGAACCCGATCAGCAGGCGGTCAACCAGGGAATGTCTGCTTGTGGAACTCATGGCCGAAAGTCTAGCAAACCGCTTGCAAGCCGTCATTCCGCGTTCCTTCTATACATGTCATTCTGCGCACAGTCGCAGAATCTCATACCGTGGCCTATCACGGAGATTCTGCGACTCCGCTTCGCTGCGCGCAGAATGACGGAGAATTCTGCCCAGGAGCCTGCGCCGCAGGAATTCAATGATTCTTTCCCCGTTGTTTTTGCCGGTCAATGGCCCGATAGCCGATGTCGCCACGGAACTGGACGCCATCCCATTGAATGCCTCTGGCGAGTTCATAGGCTGCCTTTTGCGCTGCGGCGATATCCTCGCCGAGGGCGGTGGCGCAAAGCACACGACCGCCGTTGGTAAGGACAAGGGGATCGCCTGTTGGCGCGGTGGGAGCTTCGCGCATGGTGCCGGCGTGAAAGACTTTGCGGCCTTTGCCCGGATCACGGTCAAGCCCGGAAATCGGCTTGCCCCTGGCGTAGATCCCCGGATAACCGCCGGCGGCAAGCACCACGCCGAGGCAAGAGCGCGGATCCCATTGTGCAGAGACCGTATCGAGATCGCCGTTCAGGGCCGACAGACAATGCTCGACGAGGTCGGATTGCAAACGCATCATGATCGGCTGGGCTTCCGGGTCGCCGAAGCGGCAATTGAATTCAACGACATGGACCGCGCCATCGGGCGAGACCATCAGCCCCGCGTAGAGGAAACCCACATAAGGGTGGCCGTCCGCCGCCATGCCGGCGATGGTGGGGCGGATGACCTGCTCCATGATGCGCTCATGAACTTCTCCGCTAACCACCGGAGCCGGGGAATACGCGCCCATGCCGCCGGTATTGGGTCCCTTGTCGCCGTCGTCCCGGGCCTTGTGATCCTGGGAGGTCGCCATGGGCAGCACATTCCCGCCATCGCTCATGACGATGAAGCTCGCTTCCTCGCCCGCCAGAAACTCTTCAATCACCACACGGTGGCCCGCTTCGCCAAAACGGTTGCCCGCGAGCATGTCTTCGACCGCGGCGAGGGCCTCGTTTTCGGTGCGGGCCACGATGACGCCCTTGCCGGCGGCGAGTCCATCGGCCTTGACCACAATGGGAGCGCCGTGTTCGCGAACGAATTCCGCGGCCGGGGCGATTTCGGTGAATACTTCGTAGGCCGCCGTGGGAATGCCTTGGCGGCGCATGAAATCCTTGCTGAAGGATTTCGAGCCTTCGAGTCTTGCGGCAAGGGCCGATGGTCCGTAACAGGGAAGGCCCTGCCGCTGGAAATAGTCGGTGACGCCGGCGACCAGGGGCGCTTCCGGGCCGGCGATGGTGAGCGCCACATCCCGGCTGCGGGCGAACTCCGCCAGGGCGGGGAAATCCATGGCGTCAATGGCGATGTTTTCCTGCTTGTGGTCCACCGCCGTGCCGCCGTTGCCCGGCGCCACATAGACCTTTTCCACCCGGGCCGATTGGGCGCAGCGCCATGCCAGGGCGTGTTCGCGGCCGCCGGAGCCGATTACCAGTACTTTCATGTCAGTGCCTGAAGTGTCCAATCGCGCCAGTAATCATGATAGTGCTGAATACCAACCTCAGTGCCGGAAATGCCTGTGCGTACCCTGAATCGCCAGGGGACTGAACATCCACTTCAGTGCCGAAAGTGGCGTACACCCGTAAAAACCATGGCCATGCCGTGTTCGTTCGCGGCGGCGATGACTTCCTCGTCGCGCATCGAGCCGCCAGGCTGAATGACCGCGGTAATTCCTGCCTCCGCGGCGGCGTCGATGCCGTCGCGAAAAGGGAAGAAAGCATCCGAAGCCATGACCGAGCCGACCACTTGCAGATTCTCGTCCGCAGCCTTGATGCCGGCAATGCGGGCGCTGTACACCCGGCTCATCTGGCCCGCGCCCACGCCGATGGTCTTGAGTCCGCGGCAGTAGACAATGGCATTGGACTTGACGTACTGGGCCACGGTCCAGGCGAATTGCAGGTCGCGCATTTCATCGTCGCCGGGCTGCCGCCGGCTCACCACCCGAAGTTCCGCCCCGCTGCTTTCGTGTTGATCCATATCCTGCACCAGCAGGCCGCCGTTAACCCGTTTGAGGTCTAGCCCCGCTGGCCGCTGCGGAGGCCACTCGCCGCAGGCGAGTACGCGGATATTCGGCTTGGCGCCGGTAATGGCCAGGGCCTGCTCCGAAACCGAGGGGGCGATGATCACTTCGCTGAACTGCTGCTTGAGAATACACGCGGCAGCGGCCTCGTCGAGTTCGCGGTTGAAGGCGATGATGCCGCCAAAGGCTGAGGTGGGGTCGGTCTCGAATGCAGCCCGGTAGGCCGCCAGCGGCGTCTCGCCAAGGGCAACCCCGCAGGGATTGGCGTGCTTGACGATGACACAGGCGCAGTCGCTGAAGGACTTGACGCATTCCAGGGCGGTGTCGGCGTCCATGATGTTATTGAAGGACAGGGTCTTGCCCTGCAATTGCCTGGCGCCGGCAATGCTGCCCGGGGCCGGGTCCCGGTCCCGATAGAAAGCCGCATCCTGATGCGGATTCTCGCCGTAGCGCAACTCCTGCTGCTTGTGGAACTGGCGGTTGAAGGTCCGGGGGAACTTCGCCGTCCCGCTTTCGTCGCCAAGTCGGGAACCGAGATAGTCCGCAATCATGCCGTCGTAGCGGGCGGTGTGTTCAAAGGCGCCAAGGGCGAGTTCGAAGCGGGTCTTTTCATCCAGCGAACCGGCGCCGGCCTTGAGGGCGTCTGCCACCCGGCCATAATCCGCCGGATTCACCACCACGCCGACAAAGCGGTAGTTCTTTGCCGCCGCCCGCAGCAGGGTCGGGCCGCCGATGTCGATATTCTCGATGGCTTCGACAAGCTCGCAGTCCGGGCGACTTACGGCCTGCTCAAAGGGATAGAGATTGACCACCACGAGATCGATGGGAGGAATGTCGTGTTCTTCCATGACGGCCCTATCCACATCACGGCGGGCGAGAATGCCGCCGTGAATTTTCGGGTGCAGGGTCTTGACGCGACCGTCCATCATCTCGGGAAAGCCGGTGTGGGAGGAAATCTCGATGGCCGCAATGCCCGCTTTCCGCAGCAGGCGGAAGGTACCGCCGGTGGAGAGTATCTCCATGCCAAGCTCAGCCAGCGAGGCGGCGAAGTCGGTCAGTCCGGTCTTGTCGGAAACGGTAATCAGCGCCCTGCGCACCGGGGCGGAATTTTCCTGGCTCATGCGCTTCAGATCAGGCCGTATTGTTTGAGGCGGGCGCGTAGCGTACCACGGTTGAGGCCGAGCATCAGCGCGGCCTTGCTCTGGTTATTGCCCGTGCGGCGCATGACATTGCCCAGCAGGGTGGACTCGACCTCCGTCATGACCAGCCGGTGCAGGTCGGTCACGGATTCCTGCTCCATGTTCTCGAAATAGTGGTCAACCGAATTGTGCACCTCTTCCCGCAGGGCGCCTCCGGACCCATTCGTCGCGGAAGCCGAACCCCGGGGCGCCGAGGCGACGCCGACAAGTTTCATATTGATCCTGTCAATTTGCCCGCTTGCTTTTCTTGTGGGATATGCGGGAATGATCAGAGGCTGTCTCGGGTTCAGATGATAGCCCCGCGGCCCGCATGGGGGAAGGGGAATTTCAGTAATTCCTGCTTCCGGTCCGGGCGCTTCGTTATCCGTTTCACGTCATTCTGCGCGTGGTCGCAGCATCTCGGCGGGAGGCCACTGCTTGAATTCGCCCTTACTCGAAGCTGCGGAAACCCACTTCAAAGTTGGCTGTTCTCGGCCCCGGATTGACGACACCGAGCGCAATTTCCACCGGCGAATCCGGGAGCAGCAGGGAGTCGGCCGGCATTTCCGGGCCCAGATACTCGGCGGGGGCGAATTCGCGCAGGGCCATGGCGCCGCCATCGGCGGAGGTAAAGCGCAAGACGAGTACCGGGAAGGCTTGGGCAAACTGCGCCGTATTAAGAATCTCCACCCTGAGTAACCAGGCGTCGGGATGGTCGGGATGGGCGAGCAGATCAGCGTTGCGGCTTTCGATGCGCTCGATGGCGGAAAAGGGCGGCAATTCGCAACCGGCCCCGGCGCAGACCAGCGCATAGCCCGGCCGCAGCCAGTCCACCTGGCTTAATACCGGCAGATTGCGCCAGAGATATTGCGCCGCCAGCAGCACGAGCAGCAACAGGGCCAGCGCGGTTTGAGCGACGAAGGTGCCCCGGGAGAAACGTTTCGCCGGCGGGCTCTTGATGGCCGGCTTGAATTGTCTCGGCGCCGTTCGCTCCTGTTGGGGCAGGACTTCAAATTTTTCGCGGAATTCCGCCCCGGCTGCCGGCCCTGAAATTGGCGGGTTCGGCGGTGTGTCGGCCGCAGTTTGTTCCAGGGGTTCTGGCGCCTGCGTGGGTTCGGTTGCCGTTGACCTGGGGGCTTCGGAGAACAAATCCGCAGTTGGCTCTGCAGGTGTGTCCACAGCCGAATACTCCTCCGGTGCGCGACCGATGAACACCGAACCCGCCGGTTCCTCCCCGCGATCCGGGTTCGCCAGATTTTTGGCGGGATGAAAGATGTGCAGGCAGGCGCCGCAGCGCGCCCGCCCGCCGGAGGATTCAAGCTGCCGCGGGCTGAAATTGAAGGTGGAGCCACAGTTCGGACAGCGGGTGACGTTGAGGCTCATTGCCATCCGCAGGCCGGGAACCGGCGTCGGTTCACAGCCTGATTTCCAGCGCTCACAGCATGTTTTCCAGATAGTGGATATTGTATCCGCCCCTGCGGATCCGGGGGTCGGTCACCAGATTGCGCATCATGGAGGCATTGCTCTTGATACCTTCGATCAGCAGCTCTTCGAGTGCGATCTGCATGCGGGTTAGCGCCTGCTCGCGGTTCGGCGCGTGGGTGACCACCTTGGCCACCAGAGAATCGTAATGCGGCGGGACGGTGTAGCCGCTGTACAGATGTGAATCGACCCTGACCCCCGGCCCACCGGGGCAGTGGAACAGCGTAACCTTGCCGGGGCTTGGCAGGAATTTTTCCGGGTCTTCGGCATTGATGCGGCATTCCACCGAATGCCCATTGATGGTGATTTCGTCCTGGGATGCGGACAGGGGTTCGCCGCCGGCGATGCGCAACTGCTCCTTGACGATATCGAATCCGGTCACCATTTCGGTCACCGGATGTTCCACCTGCACCCGGGTGTTCATTTCGATGAAGTAGAAGCGCTCGTCCTGGTAGAGAAATTCCAGCGTGCCCGCGCCGCGGTAGCGCAGCCGCCGGCAGGCATTGAGGCAGGCTTCGGCCACTTCGCCGCGAACTTCCGCGGGGATGTTCGGCGCCGGGGCTTCCTCGATCACTTTCTGGTGGCGGCGCTGGAGTGAACAGTCCCGGTCGCCAAGGTAAAGCGCATTGCCTTCGCCATCGCCGATGACCTGTATCTCCACATGACGCGGATTTTCCAGATACTTTTCGAGATACACCGCGTCGTTGCCGAAAAAGGACTTGGCCTCGGTGCGCGTCAGGTAAATCGATTGCAGCAGATTGTTCTCGTGATTGACCACGCGCATGCCACGCCCGCCACCTCCCGCCGCCGCCTTGATCAATACCGGATAGCCGATTTCCCGGGCGAGCCGCAGGCTGCGCCGCTGGTCGTCGTCGAGCGGGCCATTGGAGCCGGGCACAGTGGGAATGCCAGCCTCGATCATGGTCTGGATGGCGGAAACCTTGTCTCCCATCATGCGGATGGTCTCGGCCCGCGGGCCTATGAAGGAAAACCCGCTGTCTTCCACCTGCTCGGCGAAATCGGCATTTTCCGACAGGAATCCGTATCCCGGATGCACCGCGTCGGCTTCGCTGACTTCCATGGCGCTGATGATGGCCGGGATATTGAGATAGCTTTGGCCGGGGCTCGGCGGACCGATGCAGACACATTCGTCGGAAAGGCGCACGTGCATCAACTCGGTGTCGGCGGTGGAATGCACCGCCACGGTGCGAATGCCGAGTTCCTTGCAGGCGCGCAATACGCGCAGGGCGATCTCGCCGCGATTGGCAATGAGTACTTTTTTCAGCACGGCGCGGCCCCTATGCGATGCGAACCAGGGGCTGGCCGAATTCCACCGGCTTGCCGTCTTCCACGAAGATCGCCTCCACCGTGCCGCTGAATTCGGATTCAATCTGGTTCATCATCTTCATGGCCTCGACAATGCCAATCACATCGCCTTCCTTGACCTGTTGCCCGATTTCCACATAGGGCGGCGAATCCGGCGCCGGCGCCCGGTAGAAAGTGCCCACCATGGGTGAAGGCACCACATTGCCGCTTTCCACCGCAGTGGTTGCCGGCTCGGCTGGCTCGGGCGCCGAGCCGGGAGCGGGAGCCTGCGCGGGAGCCGCGGCCGGGGCGGCGACTGCGGCCACCGGCGCGATGCGGGATGCGCGGCTGATGCGAACCGCTTCCTCGCCCTCCTTGATCTCGATTTCCGCGATATCGGAAGTTTCCAGCAGTTCGATCAGCTTCTTGACCTTGCGAATATCCATGATTTCTCCGTTTTGTGATCAATTGGCGAGTTTGCGGCAGGCGGCCTGCAAGGCGAGTTCATAGCCCTGGGCGCCGAGACCGATCACGCAGCCGACGGCGATGTCGGAAAAATATGACTTGTGGCGGTACGCTTCGCGGCTGAAGAGATTCGACAGATGTACTTCGATGAAAGGCACGCCGGCAGCGAGAATGGCATCGCGGATTGCGATGCTGGTATGGGTGAAGCCGCCGAAATTGACGAGTATGAAGGCGGTGCCGTCGATCCGCGCCAACTGGATGCGGTCAATGAGTTCGGCCTCGGAGTTGCTTTGCAGGGCGTCGAACTCATGTCCCGCGGCTGCGCACTGATCGCGCAGGCGGCGATTGATGTCGTCCAGGGTTTCGGAGCCGTAGATATGGGGTTCGCGATGCCCAAGCAAATTGAGGTTGGGCCCGTGCAGGGCCAGAATCTGCGCCATGTGGTTATTCCGGATCAGTCAACTTCGACGCCGATTCGCGCCAGTTGCTATAACTTCGGCGCATTTTCCCAGAATTTGAGCAGAAATCCACCTTTTTTGGAAAAAACTCTTCCATCATCCCGCGCTCGGTCGCTTACCAACCTCAAAGCAAAGCTCGGCAGAGTTCGGCCCGCGCACGAAGCTGTCGAATTGTCGAATGGGATGTCGAATGGGACACCCATCCAATGTCGAATGGGACACCCATCCAAAACAGGAGGCCCACGCGACAAAACAGGACACCCATCGAGTCTGTCAAGGTTTGTATCCGGCCCAGTCCTTGTTCCGGCGCCGATTTCCAGCCCATCCCAGTTAATTTCCCCAAAAACTTGGCGTTCGGAACCATTCCCGCCTATACCTTCCCCA
>JAJEGU010000055.1 GCA_022819645.1 Pseudomonadales bacterium | reverse complement strand
GGAAGCGGTGTTGAAAGTAACGGTGAACGTTCTCGTCTCGCCTTCGTACAGTTCCGCCGCGGAAGGCGACAGGCTGTGCTGCGCGGAAGCTTCCGTCGCAAGGCCAACAAGCAGCGGCAGGAACAGCAGGGCCGGGAGCAGACGGCGGGCGGCACGTGGAACGTCGGCCGCGGCGCTCATGTGATTCGACCGGAAGCGCGAACCCCCGCAAGCGGAGGTCTCGATCCGGGAGGCGGGAAGGAGGAATCCGGGCGAGGAGGGACGATCAGGTTCGGTTCGGTTCGGTTCGGTTCGGTTCGGTTCGGTTCGGTTCGGTTCGGTTCGGTTCGGTTCGGTTCGGTTCAAAGCATGATGCTGAATTTGCCCGCATTGTCAAGTCCCCCAGTGTGGAGTGATTGCAGTCTCCCCCGGACCCACTGGCCCGCGAGACGGAGACTATACCCGAAAACCGCGCGCGGCCGCAATCATCGGGAACCGGGACGGCGAAACGATTCGGATACACATTTCCGCCGCGCTTCGACGGAGCGGGAACGCCTGCAACCCATCAGGCTCCTGGTTGCCAGAATCATGCGCTCCTGGTGAAGCGGCGCCAAAGTCGATAACCCAGGAGCAATGCGAGGATCGACCCGTAAAGCACGGCTTCTCCCAGGTCGGTTCGCAGAATCCAGGCGAGGTGGATGACGCCGAAAATGGCTGCCGGGTAGATCAGCCGGTGCAGGCGTTTCCAGTTTTTGCCCATGCGCCGCACCATGGCCCTGGGAGACGTGATTCCCAGGGCGATCAGAATCAGCAGGGAAGCGAATCCCATGCTGATGAAGGGTCGCTCGACAAGTTCCTCGCCGATGGCGAACCAGCGAAAAGCGAGCAACAGGGACATCCAGACGAAAAAATGAATGGCGGCGTAGAACAGGGTGAACAGGCCCACCATGCGCCGCACCCGGACGAACTCCGGCCGTCCGCTGAGCTGGCGCAGGGGAGTCAGGCTCAGGGTGATGAGCAGGAAGCGCAGGGTCCATTCGCCGGTGGCGATGGCGAGTTCCTGGGCCGGGTCGGGGCCGAGATCATTGGCGGCAATGCGCCAGACGAGCCAGCCCAGCGGCAGCAGGGAAGCGCTGAAAACCGCGGGCTTCAGCAGCGCGAGCCCTGGCCTCGCCCTCGATGCGGCGCTGGTCATTCCGCCGGTTTCGCTCCGTGCTCAGTAATAGCGCGCCAGGTCCATGCCCTGGTACATGTGCGCCACCTGTTCTTCGTAGCCATTGAACAGGCGGGTGGGAATGATCTGCCGGCTGAACAGCGTCTGGGGCAGTCGGCGCTCGGTGTCCTGGCGCCAGCGGGGGTGGTGCACCGCCGGATTGACGTTGGCGTAAAAGCCGTATTCGTTGGCCTGCAGGTCATTCCAGGTGGTATTGGGCTGGGTTTCGCGAAAATGCATGCGAACGATGGACTTGATGCTCTTGAAGCCGTACTTCCACGGCACTACCAGCCGGATGGGCGCGCCGTTCTGGGCCGGTAGGAAACTGCCGTAGAGACCCACCGCCATGAAAGTGAGTTCATTCATGGCTTCGTCCATTCGCAGTCCTTCGCGGTAGGGCCAGTCGACGATGGCGAAAGGCGAGCGGATACCCGGCATGGTGTCGGGCTGGATGATGGTTTCAAACTCGACGTATCGCGCCCGGGAGGTGGGATCGAAGCGCTTGATCATGTCCGCCAGCGGAAAACCGATCCAGGGGATGACCATGGACCAGGCCTCCACGCAACGCAGGCGGTACACCCGCTCTTCGAGATCGTGGGGTTTGAGAATGTCTTCCAGATGATAGGTTCCGGGCTTGGCGACCTCGCCGCTGATCTCGATGGACCAGGGGTCGGTCTGGAAGGCGCTGGAGCGATTCGACGGGTCGGACTTGTCCATGCCGAACTCGTAGAAGTTGTTGTAGCGCGTCACGTCCTGATAGGGAGTCAGCGATTCCGCGGTGTAAAACGGCTCTTCCGAAGGCGCCGGGGCGATGTTCTCGAACTTGTCTTCCCACCAGGAGGCCGGCGGCGTGCGGGTCAGGCCGGGAGGCGCGGCGGCCTTGAGGGCGTCGCCCTGCTGGCCGAAGGCAAGCGAAGGCAGCATGGCGCCGCCGGCGAGCAGGGCGGCGCTGTCGCGCAGGAACTCCCTGCGCCGGCGGTATACGCTCTCCGGCGTGATTTCCGATGGCTGGATATCCGAAGGCTTCTTGATCAACATGGCGACATGCCTCATTGGGTGGTCGTTTCGTCGGTTTCGCCGGCGTCGTTTTCGTCCGGCTTCTGCACTGGTGGTTCCGCCTCCGGGGATTCCGCGTTTTCCCCAGAAATCGCCTCGCCGTCTCCGTTCGACCCGCTCCGGGAGAAAAGCCTGCCGCGTTTGCGGTAGAACCAGGCCGCGGGGCCCGAAGCGGCATAGATGACGCACATCGCCAGCAGCAATTCCTGGGGGTTCTGGGCGATGACCACCAGCAGGCCAAGGGTCAATAGTAACACCATGTAGGGCACCGTGCCCTTGACATTGAGCACCTTGAAACTGAAATAGCGATAGTTGGAAATCATCAGCAGGCCGGTGAGCGCCACCACCGCCGCCGCCGGGTACGCCACCAGGGCTGTGACCTCGATTTCGTACTTGTAGCCCACCCAGGGAATGAAGGTGATCAGCCCGGCGGCCACGGGGCTTTGCAGGCCGAGGAAGAAGCGCTTGTCCACGGTGCCGAGTTGCACATTGAAGCGCGCCAGGCGCAGGGCGGCGCAGGCCATGTAGAAGAAGCTCGCGGCCCAGCCGAGGCTTCCCAGCGGCTCGAAAGCCCAACTGAACATGATCAGCGCCGGAGCCATGCCGAAGGAGACCATGTCGGAAAGGCTGTCGAATTCGGCGCCGAAAGCGCTCTGGCTGCGGGTCAGCCGGGCGATGCGGCCGTCGAGGCCATCGAGCACGCCGGCAATCAGAATGGCCCAGCCGGCTTCATTGAAATTGCCCGACATGCCGGCGATCACGGCGTAGAAGCCGGCGAACAACGCCCCCAGGGTCAGCAGGTTGGGCAACAGATAGACGCCGCGCCTTCTCACCTGCCGGCCACCCTCGGAGACGATTTCCTCGTGCTCGTCGATGGGCAGCAGGCTTTCGGTCTTGTCCGCGGGTTGTTCTCTACTCATTGAATTTGCTTCGATTGGTCGCCGTCTGGGTCGCCGTCTGGAAAGGCGCTGCGCGGAGCCTTTTCCTCGTCATTCCGCGCGGAGCCCCTTCCCTCGTCATTCCGCGCGGAGCGAAGCGCAGTCGCAGAATCTCATGCAGGCTCTCCGTATGGTAATAGACGCGCTCACATCAGTCATCCTGCGCGCAGTCGCAGGATCTCATTGGATGGCCACTGCAAGAGATTCTGCGACTCCGCTTCGCTGCGCGCAGAATGACAGGGGATGAGCATCGCTGCGCGCAGGATGACTGATCTGAGCGCGCCCATTGCCATAATGAGAATTGCTGGACGGGAAGGCCGCAAATTTACCTGCTATTGCGGATGCTATATCATCGCGCCCCGTTTGCCGAATCGAACCGGAAATCCTTCATGAACTACTTTAATTCCCTCCCCCTGCGCCTTCAATTGGAACAGCTTGGCAAATGCCGGTTCATGGACCATTCGGAGTTTCATGACGGGGTGGAAAAACTCAGGGGCAAGAAGGTCGTCATCGTCGGCTGCGGCGCCCAGGGGCTCAACCAGGGGCTCAACATGCGCGACAGCGGGCTCGACATCGCCTATGCCCTGCGCGCCGAGGCCATCGTCGAACAGCGCGCTTCCTGGAAGAACGCCACGGGCAACGGCTTTGTTACCGGCGCCTTCGAGGAGCTGATTCCCGGCGCCGACCTCGTGCTGAACCTTACCCCCGACAAGCAGCACTCGCCGGTGATCGGCCAGATCATGCCCCTGATGAAGGAAAACTCCTGCCTCGCCTATTCCCACGGTTTCAATATCGTCGAGGAGGGCATCCGCATCCGCCCCGACATTACCGTCATCATGGTGGCGCCCAAGTGCCCGGGCACCGAGGTTCGCGAAGAATACAAGCGCGGCTTTGGCGTTCCCACCCTGATCGCGGTGCATCCGGAAAACGACCCCCGCGGCGAAGGGCTGGCAATCGCCAAGGCCTATGCCGCCGCCACCGGCGGCCACCGCGCCGGAGTGCTCGAATCCTCATTCGTGGCGGAAGTGAAATCCGACCTGATGGGGGAGCAGACGATTCTCTGCGGCATGTTGCAGACCGGCTCCCTGCTCTGCTTCGACAAGATGGTGGCCAGCGGCGTCGAGCCCGGCTACGCCTCGAAACTCGTCCAGCACGGCTGGGAAGTCATCGCCGAGGGGCTCAAGCACGGCGGCATCGGCAACATGATGAACCGCCTGTCGAATCCGGCCAAGCTGCTGGCCGATGAACTCGCCGACGAGCTGAAATCCATCATGCGGTCCCTGTTCGAAAAGCACATGGACGACATCATCACCGGCGCCTTTTCCGAAGGCATGATGGCCGACTGGCGCGACGGCGACAGCAAGCTGCTCCGCTGGCGCGAAGAAACCGCCGGCACGGCATTCGAGAACACCTTGGCCGGCGAGATGGATATCCGGGAGCAGGAGTACTACGACAAGGGCATTCTCATGGTGGCCATGATCAAGGCCGGCGTGGAACTCGCTTTCGAGACCATGACAAGCTGCGGCATCATCGACGAATCCGCCTACTACGAATCCCTCCATGAAGTGCCGCTGATCGCCAATCTCATCGGCCGCAAGAAGCTCTACGAAATGAACAAGGTGATCTCGGACACCGCGGAATACGGTTGCTACCTCTTCTCCCACGAATGCGTTCCCCTGCTCGCCGACTTCATGTCGCGAATCGACATCGACGTAATCGGCCGCGGCCTCCAACTCGCCGACACCGGCGTAGACAACCAGGAATTGATCGCGGTAGACGAAAAAATCGCCGCCCACCCCATCGAAATCACAGGCCGAACCCTCAGAGGCCACATGACAGCAATGAAAAGAGCGATTTGAAGATTGGTAATACGAAAATGATGAATCATTTGAATATATTCAAGGGACGTAACGAGAATATAGGGCATGAAAATCGATTGACCTGGGCGCTTATGAATTTGTTTCGCGTATCGCCCATTGCACTTATGACATTTATAGATTTGGTGAGAAATGAACTTTCGCATGCCCCCGGTGGTATTGCTCTATCGCAATTCCATGAGCATGATTGGTTTTTCCAAACTCAAGCCCAAAAAATCTTAGCTGAAGAGGGTCGGCTAGTTTCGGTGGGAATAACAGCAGAAGGGGCGGGAAGAGAAGGGAATGTAATCGGTATGGCCGTTAAGCCGGCAAACAGAGTGGCGATATATGACGGAGTGGTATCTTTTATTGCACCAGATCTTATACGACATGAAAGAGAAAGTTTAACTCTGATTATTGAATGTAAACTTGGCCCTGAAGTGGATGGCAGGCAGCTAATGCCAAGCAAATCCAGCATTAATGAGGATATTGAAGTAGATGAGACACCTGTAATTATAAAGTGGAGAGATGTATTATCTGCGTTAATAGGCTTTGAGAAACGAGAGGTTTACGGTAAATCGGAGCGCGTGATATTGCAAGACTTTATAGGTTACATATGCCACAATCATCCTCACCTCAACCCGTTTGATCGATTGGATAAGTGCCGTGGCAACGAAATACTTTTGCAAAGACGCTGTAATATGATTATGGATGAATTAACAAAGGTGCCAGGGCTGGAAAAATCTTTTCATGGAAGCAATCAGATCATCAGGGTAAATTGCGATACTTTCAAGCAGATATGGATTTATCCTGAAAAAGAAAAGACTACAAAAGAATGGAAAATAGTTTTAGAGATTTATCCTGGAGACACGATGAATCAAGCACGTGAGTTCTGGAAAAAATTGGATGCTTGCGAATTCTTGCACTTACGAGAGACTGCGAATTGTATACTTGAACCGAATCTACATATATCTTTTATCAGCACGAATGTAGAATGGGCGAAAACCAAGTTTTCGATTCAGGAATATGTAGAATATTGGAAAGATCAAGATAAACAATATGAAATTACTCAATTGCGCAGAGAGCATGCCGATTCATTTCGTAGCCATTGGGAATGCTATTATAAAAAAGGAATGATTAGCAAAGAAGATATAGAAAAGTTTGAGGAAGTTACCACTAAGACAAAACGAGAAACAATAAACTTTATCCCCGGCGTGAGAATTTACTGCTCTTGGTCTGCGAAAGAATCGGTCGAGCTAGATAATATAGAAGGAAAACTAGCGTCCACATTCAAAGATTGTGTCCGAAAATTAACTTCTACTTGGAATGATGTCCCTGACTTTGCAAATATGTAATGCCTACCACACAACATTGATCTTTCCGACGAGAAAACGTTACTCAATCGACAAGCTTGGATTGCTTCGGATTATCAAGTCAATACGCTAAGAGCGGTCTCTGGCGCTTTGTCGAGAATGCGCAATAGTGAGCGTGCGGCCCCGGTGGGTCCGCGCTTGCCCTGTTCCCAATTTCGGATCGTCTCCCGTGGCACATTTATGCGCCGAGCCAATTCAGTTTGTGTGAGACCCAGTCTCCGCCGAACTCGTCGCGCATAACGCGCCATCTCCTGCATAGCCTCTTCGTCGTCTTCTTGCTGCTGGCGTGCAATCTCCGCATCGGTCGTTGCGTCTACCTTTGTGTAGTCAACTATCCCTTTAGGAGAAGTGCCAGGGTCATCTGGGTCAATTGTCATGCGTATTGTATTCATATTGTCTAGTGTGCTGTTGGCCTTGCGAGCCGAAATTATTCGGATTCTGGTTCCACGCATTGTGAAAACAATAACATACAATCGCCTTTCTATGGATCCCATTACCTGATAACGGTCCTCGCCATAATCAAAACGCTTATCTGGCACGACTATCCGAGAAGGGTCTTGGAACACACGAGCAGCATGGCCGAAATCAAATCCCCTCGTCTGCAGACATGCATCGTTTTTTGCCTTGTCCCACTCAAACTTCTTTTCGCTTTTATAGGCCATTGGCCTACTTTTGTCAATCTTTGCCTGAAACTTCGCGCCGGCGGCCAAGCTGTCCGGCGTAGCGTGGAAGTCTTTTCCTTTGTTGAATGGCGGATCCGTGGCGATCAAATCCACGGATTCGGAGTCATGGCCCGCATGAAGCGCAGGTTGTCACCGTGGAATAACGTGCGATTGGCCCAATTCGGCGAGCCTGCGCCACTTGAGGGGGGGGGGGGGGGTAATTGTCATGAAAACCGGCTTAGGCGAGCTGCTTCCAGCGGGCGGCGGCGGCCTTCCGGGCGATCTCGCGCCTGCGTCCGGCGGTCATGCTTTTGGCGCGGGCCTGGCCGCCCTTATGGCCGCCCTCGCTCTTTCCGGCGTTGACGTAGGTTTCCTCGGCTTCGCCGGTTGCCACGCGCATGACGTGGACGGCGTTCTCGATTGTGTCGGCTGGGCGTTTCTGGCCTTTCGATCCGATGGGCATGGCAGTCTCCTGCTAGTTGGGCGGTTCGATCTTGAAAATGTGATTTTCCAGCCGGAGCAACCTTTCTTCCATGCTGTCCAGTCGTCGATCAATTCCCTGCACGGTGGCTTCCAGTCCAGCCATTCTCTCGCCCAGGTCCGCGATGCTTTCCTGAATGCCTGTGGCGCGACTACTGTCCAGGCTATTCAGAACGATCAGAACGATCAGAACGATTGCTGTTTGCGCCCAGTTTCCGCTGCTGGAAAGTGCCGCTTTTGCGGTATCGGTGTCCATTGCCTCTCCTCATGGGTATGGATTCGACCACTATTGCATAATCGGGCGGTACTGGCAATCTGATAGGACGGGTCAGGCAAAGTCAAACTGATACACTACCCCCGAATCTGATTACGCTACGGCTCGACTGGCAGAGTGCGCAGGTAGTCGGCCAAGGAGGGGATAAGGACTGACGCCCGAAGTCTGCGCGATCTGTGAGCCATATTCACTCACCAAGCGGCAACGGTTCAACAGGCGGGGGTTTGGGGAAATGCCTATCGCTCAGATCGCCAGGACCTTGGCGCCGCGGGAGATGCCGGTTACGCCGGTGCGGGCGACTTCCAGGACCTTGCAGTCGTTGAGGGCGGCGAGGAAGCCGTCGAGTTTTTCGCTGGCGCCGGTAAGCTGGATCGAATAGGTGGCGCTGGTCTGGTCGACGACCTGGCCGCGGAAGATTTCCACCGCGCGCAGCACTTCGGCGCGCTGGCCGCCGGTGGCCTTGACCTTGATCAGCATCAGTTCGCGTTCGATATGGGCGCCGCCGGTGAGATCGATGAGCTTGACCACATCGACGATCCGGTTCAGATGCTTGGTGACCTGTTCGATGCGGGCGTCGTCGCCCGAGGTGATCAGGGTGAGCCGGGACAGCGACTGGTCTTCCGTGGGAGCCACGGTGAGCGAGTCGATATTGTAGTTGCGCTGGGAGAACAGGCCGACGACCCGGGACAGGGCGCCGGGCTCGTTTTCCATCAGGATCGAAATGATACGCCGCATCAGGTTCGCTCCGACTTGCTCAGCACCATGTCCTTCATGGCGCCGCCCTTGATGGCCATGGGATAGACGTGCTCGTTCGGGTCCACGAGGACATCGACGAAGACGAGCCGGTCCCGCAGGGCGAAGCATTCTTCGAGCTTGCCGCGCAATTCTTCCGGCTCGCTGATACGGATGCCCACATGGCCGAAGGATTCCGCGAGCTTGATGAAGTCCGGCAGGGATTCGGCATAGGTGCTGTGACTGTAGCGGCCACCGTATTGCATGTCCTGCCATTGCTTGACCATGCCGAGGGCCTGGTTGTTGAGGCAGATGATCTTGATGGGCAACTGGTACTGCATGCAGGTGGCGAATTCCTGCATGTTCATGAGAAAACTGCCTTCCCCGGTGATGCAGACCGATACCGCGTCCTGAAAGGCGAACTGCACCCCCATGGCGGCGGGCAGGCCGAAACCCATGGTGCCGAGGCCGCCGGAATTGATCCAGCGCCGGGGTTTGTCGAATCCGTAGTACTGGGCGGCGAACATCTGATGCTGGCCCACGTCCGACGACACATAGGCGTCGCCGCCGGTGAGTTCGTACACGAGTTTCACCACCTGCTGGGGTTTGATCAGGCCGTTTTCGGGCTCCGGAATATGCAGGGAATCCTTCTCGCGCCAGCGCCCGATCTGGTCCCACCAGATTTTCAGCGCATCCGGGTCGGGCTTGCGCCTGTTGCCTTCAATCTCCGCAATCATGTCCTCCAGCACCGGCGCCACGTCACCGACAATGGGGATGTCGGCGGTGACGGTCTTCGAAATCGCGGCGGGATCGATATCGATGTGCAGGATGGTGGCGTCCGGGCAGAACTTGCTCACATCGGAATTGGTCACGCGATCGTCAAAACGGGCGCCGACGCAGAGCAGCACATCGCAGTAGTGCATCGCCATGTTGGCTTCATAGGTGCCGTGCATGCCGAGCATGCCGACGAACTGGGAATCGGAAGAGGGAAAGCCGCCGAGCCCCATGAGGGTGTTGGTGATGGGGTAGCCGAGCAGTCTGGCGAGCCGGGTCAGGGCGTCGGCGCCTTCGCCCTGGATGACGCCGCCGCCGCTGTAGAGCATGGGTCGTTTTGCCTGCAGCAGGGCGTCCACCGCCTTGCGAATCTGGCCGGGATGGCCTTTTTCGGGCACCGAATAGGAACGCAGGTGGATATCGCCGGGCCAGACGTAAGGCAGCTTTACCCGCGGGTCGGTTGCGTCCTTGGGAATGTCGATGACCACAGGCCCCTGGCGGCCGGTGGTGGCGATGTGGAAGGCCTTCCTGACCAGCATGGGGATTTCGGCGGCATTGCGGGCCATGAAGCTGTGCTTCACGATTGGCCGGGAAATGCCCACCATGTCGGTTTCCTGGAAACTGTCGGTGCCCACCATGCGGCTTTCCACCTGGCCTGAAATCACCACCAGGGGAATCGAGTCCATATAGGCGGTGGCGATGCCGGTAATGGCGTTGGTGGCGCCGGGGCCGGAGGTGACGAGAACGACGCCGGGCTTGCCGGTGGCCCGGGCGTAGCCGTCGGCGGCGTGGGTGGCCGCCTGCTCATGGCGCACGAGGATATGCTCCACCTTGTCCTGGTGGAAAATAGCGTCGTAAATATGCAGCACGGCGCCGCCGGGATAGCCGAAGATGATTTCCACGCCGGCGTCGTGCAGCGCCCGGATCAGCATTTCGCCGCCGGACAGCAGTTCCTGCTGTTCTGTGGTGTTACCGGTCATTTCCCCGTCTCCAGGAGCCTGCGCGAATTCCTGACGGCGCAGGCTTCCAGGCTGTCAACTCATAACGGCCCACGGACGGAAACCATGACAGGTTTCCCGGCCTCGGGTGGCGATTGACAGGAATTCGGACGGCTTGCTTTGGCGCCGTCCGGAATGCCCGGACCTCTGACAGCGGGTAGGTTTTGTCAGGGCTGCGGGCTTGCGGTGTTGCTGTATGCCGCAAATCGGGCGGAATTCTCCCATCTGCGCTGGAAAAGTCAAGTGAATTGAGGGATATGCCTACCCATGAAGAGGCTCAAATCGGTTCGGCCCTCGCTTTTGAGCCATCCATGGCACGCTAGGAGCCTGCGCCGTAGGAATTCGCGAAAGCGAAAATTCGCTATCGCCGCGCCCCTGGCCGGTCGATTGAGGCGAATATTGGTGGATATTCAACGAAATCGACCGGCCAGGGGCGCGGATGAGAGCGGATTTGCAGCCGTGAATTCCTACGGCGCAGGCTCCTCGGCCTCAACGATGGGCAAAGCATTTATCCGCTCGCACGCTCCTTTGTACAGGTGCCGATCGGCATTTCAAGCGATGGGGTGAGTGAATGGGAAATACGGGATGGTCATGCGGCAACAGAGTGGTTTTTGGGTGGAGAGGGAGTGAATTCCAGGTTTTGGCTGGGGGTGAGGTTGACGGCGACGGTGGCGCCAGTGGGGAGGTTGCCGGCGAGGAGTTCTTTGGCCAGGGGGTTTTCGATCTGGTCCTGGATGGCGCGGCGCAGGGGGCGGGCGCCGTAGATGGGGTCGTAGCCGGCCTCGGCGATGTGGTTCAGTGCTTCCGGGGCAAGCTGGATGCCGAGCCCGTTTTCGGCGAGGCGGCGGTTGAGTCCATCGATTTGCAGTCGGGCGATGCCGCGGATTTGTTCCTTGCCGAGGGGATGGAAGACCACAAGCTCGTCGATGCGGTTGACGAATTCCGGTGAAAAGTGGCTGACCACGGCGCCGAGCACCGATTGCTTCATGCCGGCGTAGGCTTCCCGGTCCGCCCCGCCCTGCCGCATGAGCCGCTGGATGCGCTCCGAACCGAGATTGGAGGTCATGATGATGACGGTGTTGCGGAAATCCACGGTGCGGCCGCGGCTATCGGTCAGGCGGCCGTCGTCAAGAACTTGCAACAACACGTTGAATACTTCGGCATGGGCCTTTTCGACTTCGTCGAGGAGGATTACCGAATAGGGCCGGCGGCGCACGGCTTCGGTCAACTGGCCACCTTCTTCGTGTCCGATATAGCCGGGAGGGGCGCCGATGAGCCGGGATACGGCGTGTCTTTCCATGTATTCGGACATGTCGATGCGGATCATGGCGGCTTCGGTATCGAACAGGAATTCGGCCAGGGCCTTGCACAGTTCGGTCTTGCCGACTCCGGTGGGGCCGAGAAACAGGAAGGAGCCATTGGGCCGCCCCGGGTCGGCAAGGCCGGAACGCGACCTGCGCACGGCGTCGGCGACCGCGGTGACGGCTTCGTCCTGGCCGATGACCCGGCGCTGCAAGGCGGTTTCCAGTTCAAGCAGGCGCTGGCGGTCGCCCTGGAGCATCCTGCTCACGGGAATGCCGGTGGCGCGGGAAAGAATGTCGGCGATTTCCTCGTCGGTGACGCGGTTGCGCACGAGTTTGCGCTCATTGTTCGCGGCCTCGGTGGCCTGCCGCAGTTTCTTTTCGAGGTCGGGGACCAGGCCGTACTGGATTTCCGACATCCGCGCGAGATCGCCGGCGCGCTGGGCGGCTTCGAGATCGATCCTGGCCTTTTCCAGGCTCGACTTGAGCGCCTGGGCGCCGTGCATGGCGGCTTTTTCGGCTTTCCAGATTTCATCGAGATTGGCGTATTCCCGCTCGATTTCGCGGATTTCGCCGTCCAGTTTGTCCCGGCGCTGCCTGGCTGCCTCGTCGCGGTCCTTTTTCAGGGCTTCGCGTTCGATTTTCAACTGGATCAGGCGCCGGTCGAGTTTGTCCATTTCCTCGGGCCTGGAATCGATTTCCATGCGGATCATGCTGGCGGCTTCGTCGATGAGGTCGATGGCCTTGTCGGGAAGCTGCCGGTCGGAGATGTAGCGCTGGGAAAGACGCGCCGCGGCGATGATGGCGGCGTCGGAAATCTCCACGCCGTGGTGCACTTCGTAGCGCTCCTTGAGGCCGCGCAGTATGGCGATGGTGTCCTCCTCGTCGGGCTCGTCCACGAGCACTTTCTGGAAGCGCCGCTCGAGCGCGGCGTCCTTTTCGATATGCTGCATGTACTCATTGAGCGTGGTGGCGCCGACACAGTGCAACTCGCCCCGGGCCAGAGCCGGTTTGAGCATGTTGCCGGCGTCCATGGAGCCTTCCGCCTTGCCCGCGCCCACGAGGGTGTGCAACTCGTCGATAAAGAGAATCACCGAACCTTCGCGCCTGGCGATTTCCTTGAGTACGCCTTTCATGCGCTCTTCGAATTCGCCGCGGAACCTGGTCCCGGCGATCAGCGAACCGAGGTCAAGCGCGAGTATGCGCTTGTTTTTCAGACCCTCGGGAACTTCGCCGTTGACAATGCGCTGGGCAAGCCCTTCGGCGATGGCGGTTTTACCGACACCGGGCTCGCCGATCAATACGGGATTGTTCTTGGTGCGGCGCTGCAGTACCTGCACCGCCCTGCGAATCTCGCTGTCGCGGCCGATGACGGGGTCAAGTTCGCCCTTGCCGGCGCGTTCGGTGAGATCGATACAGAACCGGTCGAGGGCCTGGCGGTCGGCTTCCGCATCGGCGTTGTCCACCGGCTCGCCGCCGCGCAGATTGTCGATGGCATTGGCCAGGGCCTGTTCACTGACGCCGCCCGATTTGAGCAATCTGGCTACCGGGTTCGAAGCTTTCATGGCCGCCAGCAGCACGGTTTCGCTGGAAACAAAGCTGTCGCCCTGTTCATTGGCGAGGGTTTCGGCGCGATTCAGCAGCTTGTTCAGTTCCGGGGAGATGGAAAGCTGGCCGTCGTGGTCCTTGATTCGTGGCAGGTCCCTGACGAGTTGCTCGAGATTGGTACGGAGTTCGGTGAGGTTGAATCCGGTCTGGGCGAGCAGGGCGCGGACGGAACTACCGGGCTGATCGAGCATGGCGAGCAGCAGGTGGGCCGGGTCGATCTGGGTGTTTTGGTGGGCCAGGGCCAGGGATTGAGCGGTGGCGAGGGCCTTTTGCAGATTGGTGGTGAATTTTTCGGGGCGCATGAAATTGTGGGTTCCGTGAAGCATGTCGGTCAATTCGTATATGAGGGCCTGGGGAGAAATGTTCAAGATTGGGTATCCCGCCACTGTCGGGAAGCGGTATCGGGCGGGCGCCGTGCATACGCCGGGAGTATTGCGCATTCCTTGAGTCGGGCACATGCCATCCGCGCATGACGATGTACTTTTGCCATAATGTGGCATGGCGGTCAGGCGGGAGAATGAATATGCGGGCGAAAGCGGGAGTGCCGGAGCGGGTGGGGCGGGTGGGTGTGCCTGTTTGGCGGATTCTCGGGCGGAATCCCGGGCCCATGACCGGGCCGGGGACGAACAGTTACCTGATCGGGGAGAAGCGGCTTTGTCTGGTGGACCCGGGGCCGAAGGACAAAGTCCAGTTGCGGAGCTTTCTCGATGCCATTGACGGGCGCGAACTCGCCTATATCCTGGCCACCCATACCCATGGCGACCATTCTCCCGGGGCCGCGGCGCTGCGGGCCGCCACCGGGGCGGAACTCGTCGGCCTGCCGGCGCCGGACCAGGGTCACAATGACGCGACTTTCCAGCCCGCAAGGCGGTGGCGTCACGGCGACTTGCTCGACTGCGGCGAGTACGGCGTTCGCATGCTGCATACGCCGGGCCATGTTTCCAACCACTTCTGCTATCTGCTTTGTGAAGAGCAATTGTTGTTCACCGGGGATCATGTGCTGGAAGGAACCACATCGGTGATTCTGCCCCCGGATGGCAACATGAGCGATTACCTTGCCAGCCTCGAGGCCCTGCTTGAGATTCCCCTGCGCTTTCTGGCTCCCGGCCATGGCGGAATCATCGAAAAGCCGCATGAGGAAATCCGCAAGCTCATCCGGCACCGGATGTACCGGGAAGGCAAGGTGGAGCGCGGGCTTGCCGCCACTGGCGGCGGTGCCCTGACGGAACTCGTGACCGTAGTGTATGACGATGTCGATTCCGCCATGCACGGCTGGGCCTGCCGCACCATGCTGGCGCATCTGGAAAAACTCGAGCGGGAAGGCCGCGCGCGGCGCGCCGGTGATCGATGGCTGCCGGCCTGAGCGGAAAGATTCCTGTTGGCGTCAGCGGTTGCCTGCTTGGCGAGCGGGTTCGCTACGATGGCGGCCACAAGCGCCATGACTATATCGTCGAGTCGCTCGGTGGATATTTCGAGTTCCACCCCTTCTGTCCGGAATTCGCCATCGGGCTCGGCGTTCCGCGCAAACCGATTCGGTTGACCAGGGACGGCAAGGGTGGAATCCGCTGCGTTCAGGTGGATGACCCCGGGGTTGACCACAGCCGGGCGCTGCACGACAGCCTGGATGGCGAGCGAATCAAGACACTCGGCTTGTGTGGCTATATCCTCAAGAAGGGCTCGCCAAGCTGCGGCATGGAAGCCGTGCCGGTATGGCGGGGGGGAAACCGGGTCGGCGAAGGCAGCGGCATTTTCGCCCATGCCCTCATGGGAGCATTTCCCTGGCTGCCGGTGGCGGAGGAGGGTTGGCTGGATGATCCGGTACTGCGGGACAACTTCATCCAGCGCGTTTTTGTGTTGCGGCGCTGGTTTGCGCTGATGGACGAATGGCAATCGAGCCCCGGTCTTGCTGCGCTGACCCGCTTTCACGCCCGCCACAAGCTCATCATCATGAGCTGCGAGCCGGCCAGCTATCCCAGGCTGGGCCGATTGCTCGCGGAAGCCCGCAAGGATGAATCGGCAACGATTGCGGAACAATACCTTGCAGGGCTCATGGCGGCCCTGGGGCGGCCGGCGACTCCCGGCAAGCATGCGAACGTGCTGCTCCACGTGCTGGGCTATCTCAAACACAGGCTCAACCGGGATGAACGCGAAGCCCTGTGGCAAGGTATCGACGACTTCCGGAAGGGCCGGGTTTCCCTGCAAACCCCAATCGGTTTGCTCAACCGCCAGTTCAGCCGGCATCCCGACCCGTACATCGCCGATTCCTGGTACATGCATCCGGAGCCCGGGGAATTGGCCCTGCGGTTTGGGAGTTGAATTCCGCCTCCACGCGGTGACGAGGGACGGGCAATAGACACGGCGGCGGCTGTGCCAGTATGCTTGGCGCTCCTTGCGAAACACGCAGGCCATTACCCGCGGTCCGCGATTTGCCAGACTGGGGGGACGCGCCGAAAAGCGGCGAGCTTATGGGACAGCACACCAGCGATTCGGCCCGGGGCCCTTCCCGGGAGAGAAAGCCGACCGTGGCCCAGGCGCTGCTGCCGGTGTTCGCGCTGGTGCTGCTGCTGGCTTTTTCGGTCTTTCTGTTCGGCGAAGACGCCAGCTACGGCCCGAACCAGATCGCCCTGGTCGTCGGCGCCGCGGTGGCCGCGGCGGTGGGCTGGCGCAATGGCGTCGGCTGGCAGCAGATCGAGAACGCCATCATCTCGGGCATATCG
Organism: Pseudomonadales bacterium; assembly: GCA_022819645.1. Classification (GTDB taxonomy): domain Bacteria; phylum Pseudomonadota; class Gammaproteobacteria; order Pseudomonadales; family Pseudohongiellaceae; genus UBA9145. Next base: position 35,591 of record JAJEGU010000055.1, on the reverse strand, counting down.
ATTTCCCTCAAGCCCATTCTCATCCTGCTTTGCGTGGGGCTGCTGATCGGCAGCTGGATCATGGGCGGCACCGTGCCGACGATGATCTATTACAGTCTGCTCATTCTCGATCCGTCCATCTTCTATTTCGCCTCCTGCCTGATCTGCGCCCTTATCGCCCTCAGCATCGGCAGTTCCTGGACCGTGGCGGGCACCGTGGGAATCGCCCTCATCGGCGCGAGCGCGGGGCTTGGGCTATCTCCGGCGATTACCGCCGGCGCGATCATTTCCGGCGCCTATTTCGGCGACAAGATGTCGCCCCTTTCGGAAACCACCAACCTCGCTCCCGCGGTGGCGGGGACCGACCTGTTCAGCCATATCGGCCACATGGTGTGGACCGCGGTGCCAAGCATCCTCATTGCGCTGTCGCTGTATGGGCTGATCGGGCTCAGTATCGATTCCAGCGCCAGCGCCGACGATCTTGCCATCACCATGGCCCTGCTTACCGAGAACTTCATGATTTCGCCGATCATGCTGCTGCCGGTGCTGGCCCTGTTGTGGATGGCCAATCGCAAGCTGCCGCCGATCCCCACGATTCTCGCCGGGGGCGTGTTCGGCGTCGTGCTCGCCCTGCTGTTCCAGCGCCAGGCCATCCTCAATCTGCCCGGCGACGACCCCAATCTGCTGCTCGCCCTGGTGCGGGGCGTCTGGGAAACCTTTTTCAATGGCTTTGTGCTGCAAAGCGGCAACGCCACCCTGGACGATCTCATGTCCCGGGGCGGCATGAGTTCCATGCTCAATACCGTATGGCTGATTCTCTGCGCCATGGTGTTCGGCGCCACCATGGAGCGGGTCGGCCTGCTGCAGCGGCTGGTGGATTTCGCGCTGTCCTTCGTTCACAGCACCGGCAGCCTGATCACCACCACCGTGGCCACCTGCATCGGCGCCAATATCATCACCTCGGACCAATACATTTCCATCGTCCTGCCGGGCCGTATGTACAAGCTGGAATACCAGAGCCGCGACCTCGACGTGAAAAACCTGTCGCGCACCCTGGAAGACTCGGGCACCATCACCTCGCCCCTGGTGCCATGGAACACCTGCGGCGCCTACATGAGCGGCACCCTGGGCGTCGCCACCCTGGCCTACTTCCCCTTCTGCTTCTTCAACATGATCTGCCCGGTCATCGCAATCATCTACGGCTTCTTCAACTTCAAGATCGCCCCGGCGGGAACGCCCGGGCACCAGTTGGCCTGATGGCTCAGTGGGTTCGGCGCAACGACAGCGGGTTTCGGGGTTATAATTTCGCGCCGGGTTCCGCACCGCCCGATCTATCGAATGCAAGCCAGATGACGGACATCAAGCACTACATGGCGCAAATCGGCGAGCGCGGGCGGGCTGCAAGCGCCGCCATCGGCCGCGCCGGCACAGCGCAAAAAAACGCTGCGCTGCTCGCCATGGCCGAGGCCATCGACAGCAGCCGGGCCGCGCTGGCGGAAGCCAACGGGCTGGATCTTGAGCGGGGCCGGGAAAAAGACCTTGCCGCGCCGCTGCTCGACCGGCTCGAACTGACTCCCGGCCGGATCGACGCCATGATTACGGGCCTGCATCAGGTCGCCTCGCTGGACGATCCCATCGGCGAGATCAGCGGCCTCAAGTACCGCCCCACGGGAATCCAGGTGGGCCGCATGCGGGTGCCGCTTGGCGTCATCGGCATCATTTATGAATCCCGGCCCAATGTGACCTGCGAGGCCGCGAGCCTGTGCCTGAAATCCGGCAATGCCGCCATTCTGCGCGGCGGCTCCGAAGCCCTGCATTCCAATCAGGCCATTGCCGGCTGCATCCGGAAGGGATTGGCCAAAGCGGAACTCGACCCCCATGTCATCCAGGTGCTCGACCGCCCGGACCGGGAGGCCGTGGGCTGTCTGATCGCCATGCCGGAATTCGTTGATGTCATTGTGCCCCGGGGCGGCAAGGGGCTGATCGAGCGGATCAGCCGGGAATCCCGGGTGCCGGTGATCAAGCATCTTGACGGCAATTGCCATCTCTACATCGACGACAGGGCCGACCTCGACAAGTCGCTGACCGTGGCGGTCAATGCCAAGACCCAGCGCTACGGCACCTGCTGCACTCTGGAATCGCTGCTCGTGGCGCGTGATGTGGCGGGGGAAATCCTGCCCCGGCTTGCCGCGGCCTATGGGAAACACGCTGTCGAACTGCGCGGCTGCGAGGAGACCAGGCAAATTCTTCCCGAGGCCGCGCCGGCGAGCGAAGAGGACTGGCGCGCCGAGTATCTTGCGCCGATCCTTTCGGTATGCATTGTGGCGGGTCTCGATGAGGCGATCGCCCATATCAACCGGTACGGCTCGCAACATACCGACGCCATCATGACCGCCGACCATGGCCGCGCCCGGCGATTCCTGCGCGAAGTCGATTCGAGTTCGGTGATGGTCAACGCCTCGACCCGCTTCGCCGATGGCTTCGAGTATGGGCTCGGCGCGGAAATCGGCATCTCCACCGACAAGCTGCACGCCCGGGGTCCGGTGGGGCTGGAAGGCCTGACTTCGCAGAAGTTCATCGTGCTCGGGGACGGGCATATCCGGCAATGAATCGTTCATGACCCGCGTCGGCGTCTTCGGCGGCATGTTCGATCCGGTGCATCATGGGCACCTGGCGGTAGCCCGGCACGCGGTGGAATTCCTCGATCTCGATCAACTGCTGCTGATCCCCTGCAAGCTGCCCGGTCACCGCGGGCTTCCCGCGGCAAGCGGCGAACAACGCCTCCGGATGCTGGAGCTCGCCGCGGTGGATGACCCCCGCATTGCCGTGGACCCCATCGAGCTTTACAGTGAGGGCGTGTCGTATACGGTCCACACCCTGGCGCGCCTCCGCCGGCGCCTGCCCGATGCCCGCCTCGTGCTGGTGCTCGGCATCGACGCCTTTCTCGGCCTGCCGAACTGGCGCGACCCGGAGCAATTGTTCCGGATGGCCCATATGCTGGTAATCGCAAGACAAAACCTGCCGATGGATTACGATATGGCGGGCAGATTGGGAGGCGCGATGGCGCGGGACCCGGAACAGTTGTTCAGCGATAATGCGGGCAGGGTGCTGCTGATTACCGAACCTGCGATAGACGCATCGTCTTCGACCGCCCGGGAACGGCTCGCCAGTGGGAAACGGTCCCAGGTGCCCGCCGCAGTGTTGGGATACATCAGGGAACAGGGTCTGTACCGCGGGGAGAATACATGACGGCGCCGGCAAGGAAGAGGGAACCGCCAGGGCCACTCGGCGAAGGGCAGATCGCCCGGCTGGTGGAAAGCATTCTCGAAGACGGCAAGGCGGAGTCGATAAGCTGCATCGATGTGCGGCAACTGACCTCCATAACCGATTTCATGGTCATGGCGACGGGAAACTCCCGCATCCATACCAAAGCGCTGGCCGACGCCATCGTCGAAAGAATGAAGGGGCAGGGCGTCGCTACCAATGGAATCGAAGGCCTTCCAGCCGCCGAATGGGTCCTGGTGGATCTCGGCCCGGTGGTGGTCCACATCATGCTTGCCCAGGTCCGCGCCCTCTACGACCTCGAAGAACTATGGAATCTGAAACCGGCGAATGAGGAGTGACAAAGCAGTGGAAACATACTGCGACCCTGCTTTCCCGCAAACCTGACGGAGATTCTGCGACTTCGCTTCGCGCAGAATGACATGCAGGTTGGAGCACCAGGATGAGAATTGCTGACAGTGCAAGGAAACAAGTGATTTCATGCCGCAAATCAGTACAATAGGGGGAATTGCCCACAGGCCGCCAGGCCCCGCCGCAGCCGCGGCGCCGGGAGGCGTTCCATGACCAGCAGGTGGAAATTCCGCGACCATGAGGCCGAGGGCCGGATGTTCAACCGGCGGCTCAATCTCGTCCTGTTTTTCATCTTCCTGATGCTGGCCACCCTGGTGGTGAAGCTCGTCGACCTGCAGGTGATGCAGTACGAGTATTTCGCCGCCCGTTCCGATGGCAACCGCCTGCATGTCCAGTATGTGCCTCCCGAACGCGGATTGATCTATGACCGCGCCGGCGCCCTGATCGCCGACAATACGCCGGTGTACAGCCTCACCATCGTGCCGGAAGAAGTCGACGACCTCGAGGCGACCCTGGACTATCTCGCCGGGCTCGTGTCGCTTGACGCCGATGACATCGAGACCTTCGATGACCAGTTGCGCCGCAGCCGGGTGCCGTATTCCTCCGTTCCCCTGCGCTATGTGCTCACCGAAGAGGAAAAGTACCGGGTGGCGGTCAACGGCCATCGCATGCCCGGGGTGCGTATGGAGCCACAGCTCATGCGCCATTATCCCTTCGCCGATCTCACCGCCCATGCCGTGGGCTATGTCTCCCATATCAACCAGCAGGAACTCGACGCCCTGGACGAGACCGAATTCGAGAATTACGGCGGAACCACCCATATCGGCAAGACCGGCGTGGAGCGCACATACGAACACCTGCTCCACGGCCAGGTGGGCTATGAAACCGTGGAAAAGAACAACCGCGGGCGGGTAACCCGGGTGCTCGAGCGCACCGAGGCCATTCGCGGGCGCGATATCGTCCTGCATCTCGATTACCGGTTGCAGCAGGTGGCCGTGGAAGCCCTGGGCGACTACCGCGGCGCCGTGGTGGCCATCGAGCCCGCCAGCGGCGGCATTCTGGCCATGGTCAGCAAGCCGGGCTTTGATCCGAACCTGTTCGTCACCGGCATCAGCAACCGCGACTACAGCGCCCTGGTCACCGACGAGATCAACACGCCGTTGTTCGACCGCAGCACCAACCCCTATCCCCCGGGCTCGACCATCAAACCCGTTCTGGGGCTTGCGGGGCTGCATTTCGGCCATATCGACTATGAATTCACCATCATGGACCCGGGCTGGTTCCGGCTCCCCGGCGTGTCCTACCGCTGGAACAACTGGACCATGCGCACCGCCATCGGCGGCGGCCACGGCGAGACCGATCTGCGCAAGGCGATTTACCAGTCCAGCGACACCTTTTTCTACCAGCTTGGCCACACCATGGGCATCGACCAGATTCACGATTTCATGTCGCTGTTCGGCTTTGGCGACAATCTGGCCCTGGATATCAATTATGCCCGCACCGGGGTTCTGCCTTCCCGGGACTGGAAAATGGAGACCCGCGGCGAACCCTGGTATCCGGGGGACACCATCAATTCTTCCATTGGCCAGGGCTACATGTGGGCGACGCCCCTGCAGCTTGCCACCGCGGCGGCGGTGATCGCCAATGAAGGCCGCATGGTGCGGCCCCGCATGCTGAAAAGCGTGGCTGGCGAACTGTGGGATTTTCCGGAACAGGATTCGGTGCCCGACGTGCTGCTGGAAGACCCGGACTACTGGCGCTACATGCGCGACGCCATGACCATGGTGGTCCATCGCCCCTATTCCAACGTCTTTCGGGACTACGGCACCGCCTACGAATACACCGCCAGGGCGGACCCCGACATGAATTACCTGCTTGCCGGCAAGACCGGCACCGCCCAGGTGGTCGGCATCGACCAGAGCATTCGCTCCAGCGAAGATATCCGGGTTTCCGACCTGAACAAGGACCACGCCCTGTTTATCGCCTTCGCCCCCGCGGCCCACCCCGTCATCGCGCCGCGGATTGCGCTTGCGGTCTTTGTGGAAAACGGCGAATCGGGCAGCGCCGTCGCCGGTCCGGTGGCCAAGCGGATCAGCGACGCCTGGCTGCTCGATATCCTCGGTCTTGATCTGGAGGTCGAGCCGGCGGCGGAAAGCACAGCGGCGAGCCGGGTCAGTGAATAGCCGAAGCTACGGACAGGCGGCGGCGCCCCAGGGGCGCTGGGCGGGCCGCAGCCTCAATGTGGATATTGGCCTGCTGTTCATCGTGGTTCTGCTCAGCATTTTCGGTCTGGCCGCCCTGTACAGCGCTTCCGACGGCGACAGCGCCCTGATCCAGCGGCAGGCGGCCATCACCGGGCTTGGCGTCGTCGCCATGCTGGTGGTGGCGCAACTCGACCTGCGTCTGGTGCAGCGCTTCGCCCTGCATATATACCTCGGCGGCCTCGCCCTGCTCGCCCTCGTGCTTGCCTTCGGGGTGGAAGCCAACGGCGCCCGCAGTTGGCTCGATTTGCCCGGACTGCCGAGTTTCCAGCCTTCGGAGTTGATGAAATTCGTCGTTCCCGGAATGCTGGCCGCCTATCTGGCCTCACAGCCTCTGCCGCCCCGGTTCCCGCGCATCCTTGTCGCCGGGCTGCTGGTACTGCTGCCCGCGGGACTGATCGTACTGCAGAACGACCTGGGAACCGCCATGCTCGTGGCCATGGCGGGGTTCTTCGTGCTGCTGCTTGCCGGCATGAGCCTGCGGCTGATCGCCTTTGGCGGCCTGCTAGCCCTGCTTGCCTCGCCGGTGTGGTTTCTTTTCTATGCCCAGGAACATCAGAAAAACCGCATCCGGAGCTTTGTCGATCCGTATAACGACCCGGCCGGGGCCGGCTACAATATCATCCAGTCCCAGATCGCCATCGGTTCCGGGGGCGTGACCGGCAAGGGATTCGGCGAAGGCGACCAGTCCCGGCTCGATTTCATTCCCGAATCCCATACCGATTTCATCTTCGCCGTCATCGCCGAAGAATTCGGTCTCGCGGGCGCCCTGATTCTGATCGGACTATTCGCGCTGCTGCTCTGGCGCGGTCTGCGGATTGCGGTCAATGCCGGCGACATGTTCGCCCGGCTGCTTGCCGGCGGCATCGTGCTCATCGTCTTTTTCAATGTGTATGTGAATATGGCCATGGTGATCGGCCTGTTGCCGGTGATCGGGCTTCCCCTGCCCCTGATCAGCCGGGGAGGCACGGCAATCGTCGCTTTCTTCATCGGTTTTGGCCTGCTGATGTCCATCGGGGCCGACAGCCGCAAGGGCGCTGCGAGAAATCGATAATGAAAAACTCCATGGATGGAGTTTTTCAGAGAATACCTAAACCGTATTCAATTCCGGGCGTTATTCTGAAAGGGGATTCGGTAGAATTGCCATCATGTGCTCAGGAGTTAACAGACTGCTCGTCCTGCTGTCGTTCGCCGCGCTGCTCGCGGGCTGCGGCGCGGGTGACAGCCGTTATTCGATTTCCCGGGACCGGGCTCCCGCCGGCGGCGTGGACCCGGCCAGCGTACCGCTCGTGGTGCCCCGTCCCGTGGTTCGCACCGCCGCGGGCAACCGCAGCCCATACACGGTTTTCGGCCAGACCTATTCGGTAATGCCCACCGAGGAAGGCTACCTCGCCCGGGGCGTCGCCTCCTGGTACGGGGAAAAGTTCCATGGCCACCGCACCGCCAATGGCGAAATCTATGACATGTACAAGGCTTCCGCCGCCCATACCTCGCTGCCGATTCCGAGCTTTCTCCGGGTGACCAATCTGGGAAACAACCGCAGCCTCGTGGTGCGGGTCAATGATCGCGGACCATTCCACGGCGGGCGCATTGTGGATCTTTCCTATGCCGCCGCGGTCAAGCTCGGTTTTGCCGACCAGGGCACCGCCCGGGTGCAGCTTGAAGCGATTGTGCCCGGCGCCGGGGAGGAGGTCGCTCCCGCGCCGAATCCTCCGGTCCTCGCCGCGGCAAGCCCGGCGGGCGCTTCACTCTATCTCCAGGTGGGCGCATTCGCCGCGCGGGACTCGGCGGAAAGCGTGACGCGCCGGGTGCGCGCCCATACCAGCCGCCCGGTATTCATCGCCAGCGGCGAGCGCGGCCTGCTGCACAGGGTGCGAATCGGGCCGATACAGGGAGTGGAGGAGGCCCGCGACCTGACCCGGACCCTGGTTGCCGCCGGTCTGGGAACTCCTTACACTGTAACCGAATAGGCGGTGGCGACAAGGCGCAGCCTCCTAGGTGGATACCATTCATGTTCTCCTCAAATGAGCGTCAATCCCTGATCAGAATTCCTTGCCAGACGTGGCGGTTGCTCCCCGCCTGCGCGATGGCCTTGTGCGCCGCGTTCGCCAGCGCCCAGAACATCATTCCCCGGGCGCCGGACATCGCCGCGAGCAGCTACATCCTCGTGGACGCCGCCACGGGCCACGTCATCATGGAGGAGAACGCCACCGAGGCCCTGCCGCCGGCGAGCCTCACCAAGATCATGACCGCCTATATCGCCATCGAGGAAATCATCAATGGCAATCTCGCCATGGAGGATGAAGTCCACATCAGCGAAAAAGCCTGGCGCATGGACGGCTCCAAGATGTTCGTGGGGATCAACACCCGGGTCAGCGTTGCCGATCTGTTGCGCGGCATCATCATCCAGTCGGGCAATGATGCCAGCGTCGCCATCGCCGAACATATTGCCGGCAGCGAGGACGCCTTCGCCGACATGATGAACCAGTACGCCGAAGTGCTTGGCCTGGAGCAGTCCTTCTTCATGAATTCCAGCGGCCTCGATTCCGACGAGTACTACAACACCATGTCGGCCCGGGATCTGGCGCTGCTGGCCCGGGCCACGATTACCCGCCACGCCGAGTACTATCCCATGTACGCCGAGCGGGAGTTCACCTATAACGACATTCGCCAGCCCAACCGCAATACCCTGCTGTTCCGCAACGCCAATGTGGACGGGCTCAAGACCGGCTGGACCGATCTGGCCGGGTACTGCCTGGTGACTTCGGCGGAACGCGACGGCATGCGCCTGATCGCCGTGGTCATGGGCACCGAAAGCGAAGACGCCCGGGCCATCGAAAGCCAGAAAATGCTCGCCTACGGCTTTCGCTATTACGAAACCTGGCGGCTCAATGACGCCGGCCAGACTTTCGCCAGCGTACCGGTGTGGTCGGGTCAGCGGGACACCCTGGACCTGGGCATAGACGGGGAAGTCCTGCTCACCATCCAGCGCGGCCGGGGCGAGAACCTGGAAGCCTCGATCAACGTGGACGAAGTGATCTACGCGCCCATCGAAGCGGGCCAGGTCATGGGAAGCATCGATATCAGCCTCGACGGCGAAATCGTCCACAGCGACGAAATCATCGCCCTGCGGGCGGTGGAGCGGGGCGGCGTCATGAAACGCATGACCGACTGGTTCAGCCTGCGATTCAACGAACTGCTTGCCAATTGAGCGCCATCGACAGGACATCCCCGGCCCCGCGTGAATTCGGCCCCAGTGACTACACCGATGTCTGGCGCCGCATGCAGCGCTTTGTCCGGGAGGCGGATTCCGGAACCCGGGAAGAAATCTGGCTGCTGAGCCATCACCCGGTGTTCACCCTGGGCCAGGCTGGCAAGCGCGAGCACCTGCTCGATACCGGCGAAATCCCGGTGGTTGCGTCTGACCGGGGAGGGCAGGTCACCTACCACGGCCCCGGCCAGCTCGTGGCCTATCCCCTGCTCAACCTGCGCCGCCGCGCCATGGGCATCCGCGAGCTTGTCCAATTGATCGAGCAGGCTCTGATCGATTCCCTCGCCGGAGTGGGAATCAGGGCCAAAACCCGGCAAGGCGCGCCGGGAGTCTATGTGGGGCCGGCCAAAATCGCCGCCCTGGGCCTTCGTATCAGGCGCGGCTGGAGCTGTCACGGCCTCAGCCTCAATGTGGATATGGACCTGGGCCCTTTCGCCCTGATCAATCCCTGCGGCTATCCCGGGCTCAAGACGACCCAGGTTGTGGATTACATTCCCCGCCGGCCGGAACTGCTGCGGGACATGGGCGACTTGCTTGTCACCAGCCTGCTACGGCGGCTCGAAGCTTTCCCGCCGCGTGCATCGGGCATTCACCGGCAAGCCCGGGAATCGCCGCTGCCGGAGGCCGCCCATGCCTGAGAGAAAGCGGCGCAATGTGCTTGTTGAAGGCCAGAAACTGCGGGGCGCCGACAAGCTGCGGCGCATCCCGGTCAAGGTGGCGCCAAGCGAACAGATACCGGCCAAGCCTCCCTGGCTGCGGGTAAAGATTCCCGCCTCGCCCCGGGTGGCCGAGTTGCGCCGCAAATTGCGCAGCCACAGGCTTGCCTCGGTCTGCGAGGAAGCTTCCTGCCCCAATATCGGCGAGTGCTTCAGCCATGGCACGGCGACCTTCATGATCATGGGGGACATCTGCACCCGGCGCTGCCCGTTCTGCGATGTGGCCCATGGCAAACCGCGGCCCCTCGATGAAAATGAACCGCGGGAACTCGCCCGGGCCATCCGCGACCTCGAACTCCGTTATGTGGTGATTACCTCGGTGGACCGGGACGACCTGAAAGACAGCGGCGCCGCCCACTTCGCCGCCTGCATCCGCGCCAGCCGGGAACTCAACCCCGACACCCGCATCGAGATTCTCACCCCGGATTTCCGCGGCCGCATGGAAATCGCCCTGGAAACGCTCAACGAGGCGCCGCCGGATGTGTTCAATCACAATCTGGAGTCGGTCCCGCGCCTGTACCGCAAGGTGCGTCCTGGCGCCGATTATGCCTGGTCACTGCGTTTGCTGAAGGAATTCAATGACTTGCAGCCAAATATCCCCACCAAATCCGGCCTGATGCTGGGCCTTGGCGAAGAACTCGAAGAAGTGCGCCAGGTCATGAGGGATTTGCGCGGGCACGGCGTGGCCATGCTGACCCTTGGCCAGTATCTGCAGCCGAGCCGCCACCATCTGCCCATCGCCCGCTTTGTTCATCCCGATGAATTCGACGCGCTTGGCGAATACGGCGAATCCATCGGCTTCCGTCATGTGGCAAGCGGGCCGCTGGTGCGTTCTTCCTATCACGCCGACGAGCAGGCCAGACTGCTGCGCAGCGCCTGAGGCATGCAGACTCCAGGCCGGATAGCCGCAGCCGCCCTCATCGCCGCCGCGCTCGCCGCCGCCTGGCTGCTCAGCGCCAACAGTCTCTGGCTGGGTCAGCAAAGCCTGCTGCTTCGCGCCATCCTGCTATCCGCGCCTCTACTTGCCGCCTCCACCGCCATCTGGCTGTTGCCGCGCAAGCGATCCCCCCGAGCCGCCACCGCGCTGTTCGCGCTCGGTCTGCTGAGCCTGCCTGTCAGCCTGGCCTACCACCTTTACTGGCTGCCGCGCCACGGAGCGGCCGGACTCAGCATCCGCATGACCGAACAGCGCCTGATTACCGACAGCTCTTCCAATGCCCTGGTGGAAATCGGCTTCGCCTATCCCATCTTCACCCCTACCGTGGAACTCGGCAATGGCGAGTTGTTCAGCCGCCAGCTCGATGTCTATCTGCGAATGATCGACGCCGAAGGCGAATCCACCCTTTACCGCGCCGTACGCGAAGCCGCCCCGGACGAAACCCTCAGTGTCGAATCCTCGGTCCGCGGCATGCTCAGCGCCAATGAGCGCTATCTGTTCCTGCCCCTGCAACTCGCCCCCGGCGAACAGGTAACCGGCCGCCTCGTCTTCATCATCACCGCCCTCGACGAAAGCGCCTCCTTTCTCGGCGAAATGCGCCGCGCCCAATTCGAACTCAGGGACGCCACCACCCAGGATCTCCTCCTACGGCGCAGGCTCCAAGATCCCCATATCCCCTTGATTTCCGATTGAGTTTCTGCACACGGCGCAGGTTCCTAGCACCCCTCGCCGCGCCGGCAGGTTGAGCATTGCCTGCTTGCCGCGTTCCCGGCGCAGGGCGGCGATGTCGATTTCCGCGAAGCCGCACATGGATTCACCAAAAGCCGCCTCCGCCAGCAGCTTGCCCCTGTAGTCCACAATCTGGGAATGGCCGTCGGTGGAATCTTCGGGGAATCCCGGCCCGGCGATACCCGCGCTGTTGGCGGACACCACATAGGTCTGGTTTTCAAATGCCCGGGCGCGTTTGGCGATGTTCTTCGGCGTCAGTTGCGGGCTGCCCTGCTCGCTCGACGAATGACAGATCACTTCGGCGCCGCGGCGGGCCAGTTCCATGCTGATTTCGGGAAACAGGATTTCCTCGGAGGCGACGCAGGCGAGCTTGCCGATTTCGGTATCCGCCACGGGATACAGGGCATCTTCGCCATAGACTTCCAGATAGCGCTCGAGCACGTCATGTGGCGTCGGCGCAAACATCGAAATCTGCCGGCGGTAGCGCAGGATCAGTTCGCCCGTCGGGTCGATGATGAAGCTGCACTGGAAATGCAGGTCCGGGAAGTGGTCATCGGTTTCGTAGGCGTTGCCGGACAGAAACACCCCGTTCTCCCGGGCGGCCTCGCCAAGCAGCCGGTACTCCTTGCCGGCGGGATGCAGGCAGGCCCTTGCCCGCCATTCCGCCGCGCTTTCCCCCCGGGGGTAGCCGGTGAGAAAATACTCCGGCAGCACCACCAGGCGAGTGGTATCGCCGCTATAGGTCTTGATGAATTGCCGGCTGCCCCGGATCAGGCCGTTGCAGCGTTCGATGCCGCCCCGAATCCGGGCCCTCGCCTCCGCCGCCGTGGGGGCGTCGTTCACGGCATGGCAGCGCATCTGCAGCGCCAGCGCGGCATAGGGCGCCGCGGTTTTGTCATTCATTCGAGGGCCTCGCTCTCGCGGCCTTCCACCAGCAGCACGCGGAATTCTCCCGCGCCTTCGCGCAGTTTCCTGACCTGCGCATAATCCGGAGAATTCCAGAAATCCCGCGCGCTTGCCATATCCGGCCAGCGATGCATCACAATCCGCTGCCCGCCCCAGTCGCCTTCCAACGTCTCCTGCTCGCCGCCGAGCACCACATATTCTCCACCGAAACGGGCCACCAGTTCGGGCACCTGACGGGCGTAAGCGGCAAACTTTTCCCGATCGGCAATCACCGCTTCGACTACCAAATAAGCCGCCACAGTTCGATTCTCCCAATACCAGCAATGTTCATTTTAGCGTTTCGTATCCTTATCGGAGTCGGTGGCTTCGATCAGTTCCGCACCATGTGAGTCGCCGCCGGATCGAAGCCGCAGTCCTTGGTACCAGCTATTCTCATTTTGGCGCTCCAACCTTCATGTCATTCCGCGCGAAGCGAAGCGCAGTCGCGGAATCTCTTGCAGCGGCCACGCAATGAGATTCTGCGACTGCGCGCAGAATGACTGATGTGGGCGCGCCCATTGCCATAATGAGAATTGCTGCCTTGGTACTTGTTATATTGACATATCTTTATACCACGTGGTACGGTCGAAGCGAATACAGGAGTGAAATCATGAGACTGATCCTGCGACTCTTGGCGTTACAATCGGCCCCTGTTCTGGTCCTGGCGTTCGTCGCGGCGGCAGCCTCGGCCGCCGAACTCGATCCGGCCACCGCCGAAGGCAATATCGCCATCAACCGCAAGATACACTGTTCCACGGAAGACGCCTCGCCCCAGGTTTTCCAGTGGTTCGGCCGGGCGTATTCCCGGGTGCCCGGCGAGCCCGACCGGCACCTCTTCAACCTCGATGGCATGAACATCCGGCAATGCGTGAGCATCGAGGACCCCGAGCGGGGTCCCGGCTATCGCATGGTGTCGCGGGAACTCATGCTGTACCTCGACCCGCAAGGCAATGAAGTGCTGCGCAGTTTCGCCAACCCCTGGACGGGCGTGGACAATGACGTCATTCATGTGGCCAACGACCCGGTCAACGGCAGGCCGACATTCGCCCGCACCGCCGAAGGGCAGGACATTCCCTTTGACTTGCAGGACATCAACGGCAACTGGCTGATGCGGATCGAGGTGCCGCTGTTCTACACCAATCCCATGGGCGGGGATTATCAGAATTACGTTGGGGGAACGTACCACGCCACGGAAATCTTCGATTTCAATGGCGATACCGGAGAGTTGCTCGACGCGGACTCCCCGGTGGCCTACCCGGTGGTGTCCTGGGTGCGGCTGGCGCCCTGGCTGCCGTGGATGCGGATGGGTGATCGCGCGGGCATGATGTATTTCAACGCCATGGGCCGCAAGCTGGAAGGCTTTGAACAACTGTCGGCGACGATGCGGTCAGAGATCGCCGAGAACTACCCGGAATACGTTGCCCCTCCCGGTCTCGACGACACGAGACCGAACGAGACTTCCTGGACCTTCATGAAGAAGATCATCGACGGGGAAGACCAATGAGAATGCAACTCGCGGTAATTCTCGCCGCCCTGCTCACGGCAGGCGCGGCGCTGGCCGACACCGTCCCCGATGACGAGCGCGTACCACTCGACCTGCGCCGCACGACCCTGATAGTGAACGATATCGAGCGCTCGCTGGAATTCTACCGCGACGCCCTGGGCATGGCGGTGATTTACGACAACATGATTCTGACCCCGCCGGACGCTACCGTCGAAGACGCAGACATCGCCCGGCGCCTGGTGTTCCTGCGGGCCAACGACGATTTCATCGGCGTGCTTGGCCTGCTGCAGTACTTCCGCCCGGTTCGCGAGACCGTCGACCTCAGCGGAACCGCGTTCATGGCGGGAACCACTGTGCTGCTGTTCAACGTGGAAGACCTCCCCGGCACATTCTCCCGCGCCACCGCCGTCGAGAACGTCGTCGTCATCGACGAACCCTCGCCGGTATCCTTCCCCTCCTACGATGGCAACTCAACCATCGACGTCATGATCAGCACCGTCCAGGACCCGGACGGCTTCACCGTAGAAATCAACCAGTTACTCAGCGAACTGCGCTAGTTTCCCGCCTTGGGCGGAAAACAGTCTTCACTCATTTGCAGGCACGTTTCGCAGCATGAATTGGTCAAATAACGGGACCGTAAAGGCGGTATCGCCGTGACCCGGGCTCCACAACATTCCTTTGGAGATCAACTGAGCGCGAGTTGGGCCGAGAGCCTGTACCGATCTTTTCAGTACTGTCGCGATCTCGCCGGAACGGTGCGGCCCTTCTCCAAGTTCGGCCATTGCTCTCAGATAATTTCTTTCTGTCGGAGTCAATCGGTCAAATCGTACGCGAAAGAAACTCTCGTCCAGTTCCGAGATTGCCAGAACGGAGGCGGCCTCGACATGAGATATTGTTATTGGCGAGCTCTCAGCTTCATCCCAGATGTGTTTTCCCCACTCCTGCAAGAAATAGGGGTAGCACCGGGTTCGTTCCACGACAAGCTCAAGCGCGTCCTCCCGAATCTCGACTCCCTCGGCTTGCGCAGGTTTGGCAATTGCCAATCTGGCATCTTTGGCGGTTAACTGATCAATGATCGGGAAGGAAAACAGCCGCTCCGCATAAGATTTAGCGTCGCCCATTCGTCCTCGTAGCTGCGGCAGGCCGGCTCCAAACAGGATTACAGGCAACTGCCGTTGCGAACATCGGTGCAAAGCCGCAATCAAAGCCGCAAGCTCGTGTTCCGCGACATACTGCATTTCGTCGACAAAAATTGCCATGCTTGCGCCTTCGGCTTTCGCGGCGTGGCCGACAATCTCAAGAAGGTCAGTCAAGTCGGATTCCAGGTCACCGCAATCCGCCAAGCCTGATTCAAGCGGAAAGTCGAAGCCAAGCTCAATGTCCTGCAATTTGATTTTGAGTGAATTGGCAAATCCCGCCAGCGCACTGAATGCTCGCCGCGTCAGATCCTTGGCACGCGCCCGCGAGGAAAGTCTGATCAAGGCGGTTCGCAGTTGCGGAACGAGCTTCGAAGGCAACGAACGGTTATCCACGTGTTCAATCCACAAGGTGAGATTTCCGTCCGCCTCGGCGTTTTGCCTGATCCGGTCGAGCAGCACGGTTTTGCCGACGCCGCGAAGCCCGACCATCAGCAAGCTTTTACTGGACCGGCCCAGCTTGCATCGCTCCAGGGCAATTTGCGCCGTATCAAGCAGGCTTTGCCTGCCGGCAAGTTCCGGCGGCTGCGCGCCCGCACCGGGAGAATAAGGATTGCGAATCGGATCCATGCCGGGAATATAGCAAAGTTAGCGAGTTTATAAAATTTTCATAACTTTCCTAATTTTGTTATATTTTCCTGACGAAGCCCTGAGTCACCGCGCTTCGCTTGCGCAGAATGACGGCTTGCACACTGTCATTCCGCGTGCGGTCGCTGAAGCTTGGCGAGGTCTGCGACCGCAGCACTGATGGCCGCGAGGCGCTCGTCCATGCTTGGGCCGCAATGGACCATGCCGATGTTCGCGGGCAAATCCATGTCGTCGAGGCGGTCGGCGTATTTGCGCAGCATCCCGCCGCGCCAGCGGATGATCCGCGTTGGGGCGGAAACCCCGAACAGGCGGTTGGCGTCTTCGTTGAGAAAGGCGCCGCGATAGGCGCGGGCGTAATCGGCCCCGGCGCGAAGTTGATCGACCAGCATCGCCTGCCGCGTCTCCAATGGAACGGCGCCTGCCGGGGCGATGCGGTGTTGCTCGTCCTGCTCGAACCAGGGAAACCATTGCCAGATAGCGTTGACCATATCCCAGGCCTTGCGCAAATGGGCGCCGTCCTCGCGTGGCGAAAGGTCGGGAAAATAGCGCGCCAGGATGTATTCGCGCTCGGCGTCGGTGAAATGAGCCGCGTTGTCGAGCACCAGAAAATGTGCCGCTTCAGGCCAGGCGCGGGCGAATTCGATGGCAATCTGGGCGCCGGTGGAGGAACCGTATACGCCGACCCGCTCAAACCCGAGCGCGGCGATGAACCGCTTGAGCCAGGCTGCGTATTCGCTCAGGTCTTCGCCTGGTTTGGCCAGGGGGTCCGAGGCGCCGTAGCCCGGCGTGTCGGGGGCGACCGCGTACACGCCGTCCGGCAGCGCAGCCATCGTGGGTTCCATCCAGGCCGACGATAGGGGCGAAGCATGCAACAGAATCAGCGGCAAGCCACCGCCGCGACAGCGGTAGTGGGTTTGCCTGCCGTCCGGCAGTTCCGCATAGGCGCGTTTGCTCACAGGCCAAGGGCTCCCGGATTCATGCGCCGCCTCGGGTCCAGCTCCTGCTTGAGGGCCCGCAGCAGGCGCCAGTTGGCCTCGCGCAATCCCTCCCGGTAGGGATAGGACTTGCCGAGTTGCAGATGCGCCGCGCCCAGTTCCATGAAGCGGCCGATCAGGGCCTGGCGGATTTGGTCCACCGCGGCGCGCGCCGCCGGATTCTGCGGAAATCCGCGGATCTTGCGCAGATGCCCCGGCTCCACGCTGCGGCGATGAATCTCTTCCAGCGCGTCGGGCCAGAAAAACACCGGCTCCAGCACGGTGCAGTTTGTGGCTATGGTGGTCAGGAGATAGCCCACGCCGATTTCGTGTTCGGCCAACACTGGATCGAAACTCGCAAACAGTTCCCCGAGCGATTCCATGGCGGCGATTGCACGGGAATGGGGGAATATGCCATGCACCGGAACCCAGCGCTCTCCCTCGGGCCCGATCATGCTGTTCACCGGCCCGAAGGGATTGGCCCGCAGCACCTTGGGAACCGTGTCGGGCAGTTCCCGCCCGCCCTGGTCCGCGGCAATCTTGCGCAGCGCTTCGAGCCGCCCGGCCGCCCCCGCCTCGCTCCGGTCCTCCATCATCAAATGGCAGGACCAGGCGGCGTCTTGCAGAAAACCGCGGCCGGACATGGCAATCCGCGCGCCTTCGGCCAGTGCCTTGCCCACCCCGCCGGCGGATTTCATGACGCCGACCAGGTTTTTCGCGTCGCTGGCCAGGCTTTCCCGGTGCGAGCGCTGGGCTTGCAGGAATGGATCGAAGCCAAAACATTCCATGGCGAGATCCTGGCGCGAGATTTCCGCCATGGCCCCAAGCAGGGCAGGGTAATCATCAAAGGCGAAGGCGGCGAATGACCGGGCCGCAAACTCCGGTATCAGGCGCAGGGTAGCCGTGGCCTTGATTCCAAGCGCGCCGCAGTCGCCGCAGAACAGCCCGGTGAGGTCCGGTCCATGCTGGCGGAAAAAGGGGCCGGCCCGCTTCTGGCCAGCGGAGCCGGTATCGAGCAGCGAGCCGTCGGCCAATACGACTTTCAGCGACAGGGCCGATTCGGCCGCCGAGCCGTACCGTCCCGAACCCCAGAAGATGCTGTTCTGGGAAAGACTGCCGCCGACCGTGGCGTGGATACCGGAAAGCGTGCCCCAGTAGGGCGTTCTCAGGCCGGTTCCCGCCAGCGCCTCGTGCAGTTCGCGCCAGCTTGCCCCGGCTTCCACGGTGACGTGGCTGTCCTCGCGGTTGATTTCCAGCACCCGGTTCAGGCCGCCCATGTCGATCAGCACGGAATCGCTTTCTTCGGGCACATAGCCGCTGCTGTAAGACATGCCGCCGCCCCGGGCAATAACCGCGCGGCCGGCGTCCGTGGCGGTCAACACCGCTGCCGCCAGTTGTTCGATGCCGGCGGGGCGCAGGACGAGGCCCGCGGGCAGGCCCCGGGTGTAGATGTCCTGGGCAAGAAAGTCACAGCTTTGCGAATCCCGGCTCAGGGCGTTCTTGCCGAGCAGGGCCTCGAATTGCGCAATGAGTGAATCGTCTATCATTAGTGTGGAAGCACGCTATTAGCCTGCGGCGCAGGCTCCTATGCCAGTTTTGTCATGACTTCCCGGGCGGCGCGTTCGGCGGACTCGAAAGCGCCTTCCATGCCGGAAAACTCCGATGCGGTATGCTCGCCGGCAAAGTGAATGCCTTCCGCAGGCTGGCGCAGGGCCTGATAGTAGCGCCCGATCTGGCCCGGCGCCCAGGCTGGCCAGCTCCCGCCGCTGAAAGGATCGGCGGCCCAGCGCACCAGGGCGCGCAGATGCAGGTTGTCCCGGGCATTGGGATAGATGCGGGCGATATCCGCCAGGAGGCGCTCGCCGGCCCCGGCTTCGCCCAGGCTGTCGTAGCGGTCGCAGCCGTCGCCATTGACCCAGACGGTCAGCCGCACATCGCCGCTGTCCCCGACCCGGTTCGCGAACAGCCTGCCGAACCCGGCATTGGACCAGATTGAGCCGGGAATGCCGCTTGCCTCCCATTCGTCCCCCGAAGCTTCCAGGTAGGCCTGGGTTACCTTGTTGAAAACGACGGTATCGATCGCTTCCCGTTGCCGGGAAGGGAGGGCGGGGCTGAATTCCACAGCTCGCAGCGGCGGCACGGGCAAGCTCAGAATCGCTGCATCGGCTTCGATTTGCCGCCCGCTGGCGCAATGCAGGCGCACTTCGCCATTGGCGCTTTCGACCCGGATCAGGGTTTCGCCGAGCAGGACGGGTTGTTCCAGTCTCGCTGCCATGGCTTCCGGCAGCCGCAGGTTGCCGCCTTCCACTTCCAGCAGCGAGGCGCCTTCGGCGCTGGCGCGTTGAAACCCGGCCACCACCCGGTACAGGCTCAACAGCGAGGTATCGGCAAAGCGGTTGCCGTAGCCGTTGTTGGCGCCGAGCAGGGCGAGCCCGGCCTCATCAATCCCCCGGTCGCGAAACCAGTCGCTGGCGGAAACATCGTATTGCGCCATGGCCTGGTCATGCCAGTCGGAAGTCTGCCGGAAAGGGGGTTCGCGCAGCAGGAAACTCGTGAGCCGGTCGGGAGTGATCGTCCCGAATTCCTCCGGGAAGGGATTGCGCGCAGATTCCGCCCAGCTTTGCCGGGTTTCCGGCATTCCGTCGATCAGATACGAAGTCGGCAATGCGCCGCCGGGCTCGCCGGCCACGAGGCGGATGCCGGCATCCCCGGCTGCCGCAACCAGACGCCGGTAATTGGAGCCGATCTGGCTGCCGCCGGCTTCCGGGCGGCCCGGCAAATGGTCGAGCGTCAGGATTCGCCCGCCGACGCGACTGCGACCTTCAATAACGATGACCTCGAATCCCGCATCCTGCAACAGCAGCGCGGCATGGAGCCCGGAAAGCCCGGCTCCGGCGACCGCTACCCGGCGTTGCTGGGCCCGGATCGCCGGCGGCAGGGCGGCGAAAACCGCTGCGGTCGATGCGCCGAAAAGGAAGCGTCGCCGCGTGAGTAGCAAGTTTTCGCGTTTTCTCAATTTGCTGTCATCCTGCGCGTAGTCGCAGGATCTCCCTGAGATGGTGCGTAACCAGGGGAGATTCTGCGACTGCGCTTCGCTCCGCGCGGAATGACGGAGTGGGATCAGAAATCATAGCTCAACTCAATCCCCAACTGCCGTTCGCGCCGGGGCAGGGCGAAGAACGCCCTGGGCGCGCTTCGATCCGCCTCGGGCGGCGCGACGTTGAGCGAAGCGAAAGTGAAATACGGCGATTGCAGCCAGCGGGTGGCGAGAATCGCCGAGTCCTCGTTCGTCAGGTTGCGCCCGAGCAATGTCAGACTCCAGTTTTCACCCTGTACGCCGATGCGCGCACCGACCAGGGTTGCCGCGCCGGTGTAGGACGACTGATGCAACTGGGTATAGCGCTTCGATTCGTAGCTGACATTGATATTGCCGATAAAGTCCAGGCTGTTGTTCATCGGACGGGAAAAATCCAGGAATGCGCTCGCCTGGTGCTTTGAACCCATCGGGAACTGATGCCCCGCCACCGAGCAGTCGCCCATGCCGTTCGGATTCATCGAAGTGGCCGGATCCCCGGTGAAACGTCCGCCGCCGCTGGTCAGGGACCACTGGAACTCGTCACAGCCGCTGGTGAATTCGGAGTCCGCCAGCGCGTAGGTGACGCCCGCCCGCACCGAATCGCTGAGTTGCGCGAGCAAATCCACCTCGACTCCCAGAACTTCGCCGTCGGCCTGATTGGTGACGATGGAGTTGAGAGCGCCGGAGGGGTCGGCTACCGGAGTGGTGAGCTGGTACTTGCTGATATCGGACCAGAACAGCGCCAGGTTGAGTTGGGCCCGGCCGTCGAGCAGCGCGGTCTTGATGCCGCCTTCGAAGTTTTGCGATTCTTCCTCGTCATAGGAGGGGCGGCCGGTACTGGCGCCGTCGGCGCCGTTCAGGCCGCCGGGCTTGATGCCTTCGGAGTAGATGCCGTAAAGCATGGCGTCGTCGTTCAGGCGATAGTCGAGCGTCACCCGCGGCGCGAAACTGACGAAACTCTTGGCGCCGCTGAAAGCGACCATGCCGGCGGCATTGAT
Organism: Pseudomonadales bacterium; assembly: GCA_022819645.1. GTDB lineage: Bacteria > Pseudomonadota > Gammaproteobacteria > Pseudomonadales > Pseudohongiellaceae > UBA9145. The sequence continues at coordinate 14,784 of JAJEGU010000055.1, read as the reverse complement.
GTCCACCTGCGACTTCTCTTCGTCGGCGTAGCGCAGTTCCACGGTGGCGCTGGCGCGCTCCGAAAAGTCCCAGCCGGCGGAGACGAACGCCGCGGTATTGGTAATGAAGTTATCGATTCCGTCCGGCGAAAAGCCGCCCGGCACGATGTCGGTCTGATCTTCTTCGAGATCGTAGTAGAACACCCCGGCACTCCAGCGCAGCGCCGAATCGGCGGCGGAATCGAGCCGCGCCTCGTAGGCGGTTTCGGTAAACTCGGTGACGTTCGAAAGCGCGAAAAAGGCTTCCGGGCCCAGGAAGAAATTGGTCGGACCGTGATCGGAATCGGATCCGGTCTTGGCTTCTTCGTCGCGGCGGGAAACCTGGAAGGTGAGGGTGTTGCCGGAATCCAGCGTGTAGGCGGCGGAAAGTGCATAGTTGCTGAGTTCCCGTTCAACGCCGCTGAACAGCACCCCCTGGCCGAGGGAATACACGTTGCCGAAGAAAGTGCTGCCGGGGTTGATGCCGGGGATCACGTTAGGTACGCCGTCGGCGTCAGGGCCGTCGTTGAGCGCGATGGGCCGCGGCAGGATTTCACCGCAGAAGTACTGGTTCGGATTGCGGCTTTCGACCAGTGGCCAGAACGCCAGCGAGCGGAATCCGGGGTAGCAGTTGTTCTCGGCCGCCGATTGCAGGAAGAAGGGGCGGGTGCCGTCGTTGTCTTCCTGGTATTGCACGCGGCCGGTGAGCGAAAACGATTCGTTCGGGGTCCAGTCGAGCGTGACATTGATCGAGTCGCTTTCTTCCTGTCCGATCGGTTGTTCGGTCACCGTGTTCGTCCATTGCCCGTCGAATTCGTAATGCCGAACCGCCGCCTGCATGGCGAGTACGCCATCGATCAATTGTCCGCCGACGCTGCCGACGAGTTCCTGCTCTCCGTCGCCGAGACCGCGCACCCGCGCCCTGCCGGAAAAATCCTGTCCCGGACGGCGGGTGACGAAATTGATCGCCCCCGAATAGGTATTGCGGCCGTAAAGCGCGCTTTGCGGCCCCTTGATGACTTCCACGCGTTCGAGATTCGACATGTCGAGCGACTGGATATCGCCGGCGTAATACATGCCGTCGACGAAATAGGCGACGCCGCTTTCCACGCCGAATTGCACCCTGGCGAGAATGTTGCCCTGGCCGCGAATCACCGGCCTTTCGGTTGAGCGGCCGAAGGCGCTGGAGAAGCTCAGCCCCGGCGTGAAGCGCGCGATATCGGTGACGCTGTTGATGTCGAGCTGTTCGATCGACGTGGTGGTGAACGCCGACACCGTTACCGGCGCCTCGTTCAGGCTTTCCTCGACCTTGCGCGCGGTGACGGTGATTTCCTCGATCAGGCTTTCCTGGGCGAGCGCCGGCGCGCTCAATGCCATCCCGCTAACGATCGCGGCCGACGCCCGCAAACCGAATTTGCCAAGACTGCTCATGGGTAAGGCCCTCTTGTGGCGTCACACGCCCTCCCGAACCGCTTCCTGCCGTTCGGGGTCGGGCATGTAACCATATCCGCATATTATTATGTCTTCATGCATCGCGCCAACGGAAACCATCAATATGTAAAAATGCGGCCAGCGGCAAGGACCGGCAGGTCGCGGTTCGGACTGTCAGAATGGAGCGGCGTCCGGCACGGGGCCCGAGACCTTGATTTCGTCGATGAGCGTGCGCCGGACGACCTGCCCGTCGCGCATGTACTGGGTGGCCCGCATGCGCGCATCGGGGTCGCCGGGCCTGAAGCTGACGACTTCGGAAACCGTCAAGCCGGAGCCATCCTTGAATTCCATCAGGAACACCGAAGTCTGGCCCGCTTCGTCCGCGGCAACGGCCTTGGCCCAGCCTTCGAGCCGCTCATTGAAAAAGCGCAGGCGGTCCACATCCCATTTGCCATGACTTTCGATGCGCTGTTCCTCGTCGCTGTCGGGATTCAGGAGGTTGATCTGATGGTAGTCGTACGCTTCGCCGTCCGGAAGCAAGCGCACGGTGATTCTCGACGGCAGCGTCTCGATGATCTCCCCTTCGAGGTCAACCCGGCGAAAGACGCCTTCCCAGACGCCTTCCATCTTTGCCGTGAGAGGAATGCGTCTGCGTAGTTCTTCCCGAGAAATGCGGTCGCCATTGGCGAGAACGGGCTCATCGGACAGGCGGTCGAAGCGCAGCCATGAAAATCCGTCTATTTCGCCGCGGATGGATCCGTCCGCCAGTTTGATGGAGCGGTCGCGGTACCAAAGCCGGTGGCGGTCGAGCACCATGTCGAACTCGGCGTAGACGGGGCCGCTTTGCGGATGCTCGTAGCGGCAGGCCCGCGGACGCATGCCTCCCTTGAAGCGCTCGTTTTCCGGTTCCCAGCGGAAAAACAGATTGCATTCGGCAACCGGGAAGAGATCCTCGCGCCGCAGTTGCGCCACTTCCCCGGGCGGCAGGAAAGGGCGGTCGTAGGCCTGGTCGAGCGAGGTGAAAAGCTGCTCGACTTCGATTTCGCCGGTGCTTTCGCGCCACAGCAGGGACATGACGCGCTGGCGGTGCGCCAATTGCGGCTGGTCGGTCCTGATTTCTTCGAGAAACAGGACTACGTCTCCTATGGCGGGCGCGTCGAGCCGGTGAACGCGCATGTCCCGCAGGAGGCGCACGGCTTCCGGGTAGTCCGGCTCCCGGTTCAGTCGCTCGGCCCTGGCCTGGCGTTCGTTGGAGAACGCCCCGGTCCAGTAATTCGCGAAGGTCTGGAGCAAATCCGCGCCGTCCGCCGCGTCGGCGCCAAAGGCCGGCAACGGCCAATACGCCGCGGCAAGCGTTGAGATCAGGACAGGGGCGGGGAAAAGTCTGAAAAAAGCGCTTTTCGCGGGGCGAGGGATTCTTGTCATCCTGTGGATTCCCCATTCGGAGCGAAACGAATCGAAATTGTAAGTTACACATAAAAGTATATCAATATATTGATATTCTTTTATTGCATATGCTAGGCTCTTCTGGAATCGTGGAAATTGCCCGAGCGGCTGCGTCAGGCAACACGGTGGACCAGTCCAACATTCATCACGGGAGAGGAACGATGCGGCAAATCATTCTCAACTCAACATTGTTCGCGGCGGCGGCCGCCCTTTTCGCCGGCGCGCCATCGCCCGCGCAGGCCCAGCAAGGCGCGGAAGTCAGTGAAATCGTCGTTACCGCCAGGAAGGTCGAGGAGAATCTGCGCGAGATTCCGCTTACGGTGTCGGCCTTCACCGAGCAGTCGCTGGAGGACCAGGGCATCGTGTCGCTGCAGGACATCGCCGACAGCACGCCGGGATTCGATTTCGCCCAGGCTTTCGGCCGCCAGGATTTCCGTCCGGTCATCCGGGGCCAGTCCAATATCCTCGGGCGTGCCAATGCCGGCCTGTTTCTCGACGGCATCATCGTGGAGGAGGGCAATGCCTCGATTCCCCTGTCCGCCCTGCAGCGGGTGGAAGTCGTCAAGGGCCCCCAGAGCGCCTTGTACGGTCGCAACACCCTGTCCGGCGCGATCAACTATGTACTGAAAACCGCAGGCGCGGAGACCGAATCCGAAGCCACCGTGGAGTTCGGCGAGCGCGACCTCGCCCGGGCCGAGTTTCATATCAGCGGGCCGCTTTCCGACACCGTCGGCGCGGCGCTCACCGTATCCCATTACGAGCGCGGCGGGGAATACGGCAACGCCTATCCCGGCAATGCCCTGGGCACGCCGGCCTATGGCGACGAGACCGGCGGCGAGCAGTCCTCGAGCATTACCGGCGTGCTGAGCATCGACCCCAGCGACCGGGTCAGCATCCAGGCCCACGCGATGTTCGAGCAGACCGACGACGACCAGTACCCCATCGCATTGATGCCATCGAGCGGCAACAATTGCTACCGGGTCACCCGGGGCGGCTCCCTGGCTCAGCCGGCGCCTCCCGCGGGCACGCCCGAAGCCGAGGCGGGCACGGTGACTTCAGCCGGCTACAACGGCAGCGGCTATTTCTGCGGCGAAGTCGATGTCGCCGGCGTACTCGCGGAAAACAGCGGCAACACCCAGCTCGAAACGCGGTTTTTCCCCTCCTCCGGGGCCGAACGCGACAGCCTCCGCCTCGGCCTGCGGATCGACGCCGAAGTCAGCGACACCGTCACCTTCACCTCCCTCACCGGCTACAACGACGTTGCCACCTATTCCTCCCAGGATCAGACTTTCGGCGGCGGCGACACGCGCCGCCCCGTGGCGGGAGTAGGCTCGCCCTTCGCGGTCCAGGGACTCGGCCCGACGCCCCCCATTGTCCACAGCCGGGTCGGCTTTCTCACCGTCGACGATGACGATTTCAGCGATTTCTCCCAGGAAGTGAGACTGCGCTTCGACCCGGACGAAGACTTCAATTACACCATCGGCGCGTATTACTACGAGTCCGACGAGAGTTTTCTCGCCCTCGGCTCAGGCGATACGCCGGCCACCGCCTGGATCAACGGCACGCCGGTGTTCTCGCCCTTCAATCCGGGTTTCGTGCCCCTGCCGGGCTTCTCCACCAGCGCGATGTATGAAGGCGCCCCGCTGCGCAACGACGGCGCCGAATCGATCAGCAGCCGATCGGTGTTCGGCTCGCTGGAATTCCGCGCCGCGGAGCGTCTCGTGCTTGGCGCCGAGATTCGCTGGAACGAAGACGAATTCGAATTTGTCCGCGCCGCCGACGGCTCCAACGTAAGCGGCAGTTTCGACGCCTTTCTGCCGAAACTGACGGCGCGTTATGAATTGAACGCGAACACGCTGATCTACGCCAATATCGCCAAGGGCAACAAGCCCGGCACCTTGAACCGGGATCAGGGCGTTCCAGCCCAGGACGTCAACGTCAACGAGGAGAACGCGGTCAGTTTTGAACTCGGCCTGAAGTCGCTGTCGATGGACAACCGGCTGGAAACCGGTCTCGCGATATACAACATCGACTGGGAAGACATTCAACTGACCAGCGCCCGCGCGGCGACGGTGAATGGACAAGCGCGCACCTTCTCGATTCTGCAGAACATCGGCGAGGCGGGCATCCGGGGATTGGAACTCGATGTAAGCTATCGGTTGACCGATAGCTGGATCACCCGTCTTGGCTACGCACTCACCGACAGCGAAATCGACCGGTTCGTGCAATCGGTGGACGCCGGCGCCTCGGCGCCTTCCTCGTTCCGCGAAGCCGCGCTCATCGCCGGTTACCAGAGCAGCGGCGATGTCGTCATTTCGGGTGTGCAACTGCCGCAAACTTCCCGCAGCCAGTTGATTTTCAGCAATGTGCTCGAAGGCGGCCTAAGCGGCGGTTGGGCCTGGTTCCTGCGCGCCGATTACCACTACAATTCCGAGCGCTACGCCCAGGTCTACAACCTCGCCCATACCGGCGACCGGGAAATCCTCAATTTGCGCGGCGGCTTCAGAAGCGGCAATATCGATATCGAGTTGTGGATGGACAACGCCCTCGACAACGATACCAGCCCGGCGCTGATCCGCTACGTGCAGGCTTCCGATCTGACCTTCAACCCCTTCAATCGGGCGATCGGCCTGACCCTGCCGGAGAAGCGCCGCGCCGGGGCGACCCTGCGTTATCGCTTCTGAGTAGGAGACTTGCCGATACGCAATATCATCAAGCGCACCACGCTCATCGTCAGGGACATGGCGGTGAGCGTGCGCTGGTACGAGCGGGTGCTCGGCATGTCGGTCTGGCTCGACACCGAGTACGTGCTTTCCGGCGAAGGCATCGCCGCGGGTTCTCCCGGCGACCGCACCCATCTCGTAATCCTCAAGGCCGAACACGACAAGATCGGCATGATCGGCCTGCTGCAATGGCTGGAGCCGGCCTTGCCCGCGCCGGAGATCGACTATTCGGTGGGCTACGGGACACCGGTGTTCGTGGTGGAGACCGATGACGCCGGCGAACTCGCCCGCCGCGCCGAAGCGCTCGGCACGCGCATCAAGACCCGGGAGCGCTTGTTCACCGTGACCGGCGCGGGGGGACAGATCCGCCACCTCAAGGGCACGGTGCTGTACGACCCGGACGGCCATATCTTCGAATGCAACCAGGTGCTGCGGATCGAGCGGCCCGGGCCATCCGCGTGAGCATCCGCTTCCAGCGCGCCAATTTCCTGGTTTCCGATATCGAAGCCGCGCTTCGCTTCTATGTCGATGTGCTCGGCCTGGAAGTGGCTTTCCGCAAGCCCCATCGCGACGAAAGTTACTCCCATGTGGTTTTCGGACTCGACCGCGCCAGCCCCATCGGCTTCGTCGCCCTGAGTACGCCGGGCCAGCCCAGGGTCATGGCGCTTACCGAAGTGGCGGGGCTCGAAAAGCTTTCGCCGCCCAGGCGGTCCACCATCGTGCTCCATGTGGATGACCCGGACGCGGTAATCGCCCGGGCCCGGGCCGGCGGCTACGAAGTGTTCCCCGAAGAAGAACTCATCACCCACGACGGCCGCCGGGGCCGGGAAATCGGCATCCTCGACGCCGACGGCAATCTGGTGGTGATCTACAAGATCACCGCGCCCGCGCCGGAGTGAGTATTGTTGTCGGTTTGGTTCTCTGTCATTCTGCGCGAAGCGAAGTCGCAGAATCTCGTTGGGGATTCTGTAAGTGTGTTCATGCCATCCATGGCGCGGATTTGCCGGCTTCGATCAGCCCAGTCGCAGAATCTCGCGTCGATTGGTAGTGTACTTTTCGGAGCATGAGTCTTGGGGATCAAGCAACAATCCGCGCTCCAATCAACGGCATACCCGCCGCCATCGCGCGCCTGGCTGCTGGTCTCGCTGCTCACCGTCGCCTATGTGGTCTCCTTCGTCGACCGTTACATCCTCAGCCTGCTGATCGATCCCATCAAGGCCGATCTCGGCCTGAGCGATTTCCAGATCGGCATTCTGCTCGGCCCCGCTTTCGGCATCTTCTACGCCACCGTCGGCCTGCCGCTCGGCTATCTCGCCGACCGCTCGCGCCGCACCTGGATCGTCGCCGCCGGCGTCACGGTCTGGACCCTGGCCACCGCGGCTTCGGGTCTTGCCCGCAATTTCGTCCAGATGCTGATCGCGCGAGTATCGGTGGGCATCGGCGAGGCGACGCTCAGCCCCTGCGCGATGTCGCTGATCGCCGATTCGTTTCCCGAGGAAAAGCGCGGCAAGCCCATCGCCCTGTATTCCAGCGCCCTCTCGCTCGGCGCGGCCCTGGCCGCCCTGCTTGGCGCGGCGGTCCTGACCTGGTCGAACGCCACGGAAAACCTGATCCTGCCCCTGGTGGGCGAACTCACGCCCTGGCGCATCGCCTTTCTCGTCGCCGGCCTGCCGGGGCTGCTGCTCGCGATTCCCTTCCTCCTCATGGGCGAGCCGCCGCGAATCGCCGCCGCCGCGAATCCCTCGCGGCGGCATCTCGGCCACATGTTCCGCCACGTGGCCAGCCATGGGCTCACCTACGGCTGCTTTGTCTCGATCTTCTGCTACATGACCATCGTCGCCTACAGCCAGGGCTGGCTCGCGGTCATGTTCAACCGCACCTTCGGCTGGCCGGTGGAGGTGTTCGCGCTCTATGACGGCCTGCTGCTGATCGTGATCGGCCCGCTTTCGGTGATGTTCGCCGGCTGGCTGTCGGATTACCACAGCGGCCGCGGCGCCGCCGACGCGCCCATGCGAATCGCCATTCTCGGCCTGTTTCTCTCGGTGCCCCCGGCGGTGATCGGCCCACTGCTCGGCAACGACATCGCCGCCTTCCTCGTGGTCTCGGCGTCCACCATCGGCAGCGCCTTCATTTCCGCGGTGGGCGTAACGGCCCTGCTGAAAATCATACCCGCGGGCATTCGCGCCCAGACCATCGCCCTGTATTACATGGCGATCAGCCTCGCCGGGCTCTTCCTCGGCCCAAGCCTCGTCGGGCTCCTGAACGACACCGTCTTCGGCGAGCAGGGGGTGCGCTACAGCGTGGCGGTAATTCCCCTCATCTTCGGCCTGCCGATCATGCTGCTGTCCCCTCTCACCCTGAAACTCTATCGCAGGGCGCTGGAAGATTCACGGTTTCGGGATTAGGAGGCTGTCCCCTATTGGGGCAAACAGGCGATAATGAAAAACTCCACGGATGGAGTTTTTCAGAGAATACTAAGGGAAAGCCGAACCCATGACTGAACTGACGCATCTGGACGAGTCGGGAAATGCGCGGATGGTGGATGTGGGCGCCAAGCCCGACAGCCAGCGCCTTGCCGTGGCCCGCGCCCGGGTGGAAATGCGGCCCCGGACCCTCGAATTGATCGCCAGCGGCGACCACAAGAAAGGCGATGTGCTCACCGTGGCGCGGATTGCGGGTATCCAGGCCGCCAAGAATTGCGCCGGCCTGATCCCCATGTGCCATCCCCTGCTGCTGACCGCGGTGGATGTGGAATTCGAATTGAACGGGGAGCGGAGCTGCGTCGAAATCACCGCCACGTGCAAGGTCAAGGGACCCACCGGCGTGGAAATGGAAGCGCTCAGCGCCGCGGCGGTAAGCGCCCTGACGATTTATGACATGTGCAAGGCCGTCGACCGCGGCATGCGCATCGAAGGGCTTGGCCTGCTGGAAAAATCGGGCGGCCGCAGCGGCCATTACCGGCGCGGGGAGCAGGCCGGCTGATGTTGCAAATCCATTATTTCGCCAGCGTTCGCGAAGCCATGGGCCGGGAACGGGAACAAGTCGATTTGCCGCCCGATGTCGCCTCGGTAGCCGAACTGATCCCTTATCTCCGTTCCCGGGACAGCGCCTTCGCCCGCATGTTCGCCGAACACGAAACCCTGCTCGCGGCGGTGAACCAGACCGTGGCCGGCAATGAACGGGCCATCGCCGATGGGGACGAAATCGCCTTTTTCCCGCCCATGAGCGGAGGCTGACATGGTCCATGTCAGCGTGCGGGCCGAGGATTTCGATGTGGGCGGCGAGTACCGCCGGCTCTGCGCCGATGCGCCCGGCGCCGGCGCCGTGATTACCTTCAGCGGCCTGGTGCGGGACTATTATGACCCCGGCGACGGCGAACGGGTGCGGGAACTGCGACTCGAGCATTATCCGGGCATGACCGAAAAAAGCATCAGGGAAATCATCGCCCGGGCGGAAAGCCGCTGGAATCTGCTTGCCGTGCGGGTGATTCATCGGGTCGGAACGCTGCGCCCGGGAGACCGGATCGTATTCGCCGGCGTCGCCGCGCATCACCGGGGCGAAGCCTTCGCCGCGGCGGATTTCATCATGGACTACCTCAAGAGCGAGGCGCCATTCTGGAAAAAGCAATTCACGGAAAGCGGCGGCGAATGGATCGCCACCCGCCACAGCGATGCCAAATCCCTGGAACGCTGGCGGGAAACCGCGGATTGAAACCTACGACTCGGACTCCTGCTCAGACCCTTCCCCGGGCGCTTCGCCAATCACCTTGATATTCGCCGCATGCATCCCCTTGGGGCCCTCGGCGGGGTCAAAGGAGACGAGTTGCCCGGCCTTCAGGGTCTTGTAACCCTCCATGGCAATCGAGGAATAATGGGCGAACAGGTCATCGCCGCCCTCATCCGGTAGAATAAAGCCGAATCCCTTGGCATTGTTGAACCACTTGACCTGTCCCGTACTCATACCATGCTCCGCCGACGCGGCTGGAAAAATTTTCCGGCGCCCCCATACAGGGATGCGTCCCTTGAAATTTGCTATACACTATGGCAATTCGATTGTCAAAACCCTGGAACCTGCGGCGCAGGCTCCTGACGGCACGGAACAGGCCATGAGCAGATTGCCACGCAATATCGACGATGACGATGACGTAGTGCATGAAACCGTGCATGAGGTGCAGACCGCCAGACCGAAAACCAAACAGCCGCCGCTGTACCAGGTCGTCCTCATCAATGACGATTACACCCCCATGGGCTTTGTGGTGGATGTGCTGCGGGTGTTTTTCCACATGGACGTGGAAAAGGCGACCCGGGTCATGCTGAAAGTGCATACCGAAGGGAAGGGCGTCTGCGGTGTCTTCAGCAAGGATATTGCCGAGAGCAAGGCCGCCCAGGTGAACAATTACTCCCGGGAGTACGAACACCCCTTGCTGTGTTCGGTGGAAGTGGACCGCTAGCGTGCTCAGCAAGAACCTCGAAGCCAATCTCAATGCCGCCTTCGGCGGCGCCAACAAGAAACGGCATGAATTCATGACCGTCGAGCATTTGCTGCTCGCCCTGCTCGACGACGAAGCCGCCTGCGATGTGCTGCGCGCCTGCGATTGCGACCTTGCCCGCCTGCGCGGCGAACTCGGCGAATACATCGAAACGATGACGCCCCTGATCCCCGGGGCCGAAGCCAACCGCAAGACCCAGCCCACCCTCGGCTTTCAGCGCGTCATTCAGCGCGCGGTATTTCACGTGCAGTCCTCGGGGCAGCGGGAAGTCACCGGTGCCAATGTGCTCGTGGCGATTTTCGGCGAAAAGGAAAGCCATGCGGTTTTCGTGCTGCAGCAACAGGACGTGGCCCGGGTGGATATCATCAACTACATCTCCCACGGCATCGCCAGAACGGCGGAGGAAAGCGGAGACGACCAGGGCCAGGGCAAGAAACGGGCCGGAGAAGGCAAGGAGGACAGGAAAGCCTCGCCCCTGGAGAGTTTTACCACCAATCTCAATGAGTTGGCCGGGCAAAACCGGATCGACCCCCTGATCGGCCGCAATGACGAAGTGAACCGGGTGGTGCAGGTGCTGTCGCGGCGGCGCAAGAACAATCCCCTGCTCGTGGGAGAATCCGGCGTGGGCAAGACCGCCGTGGTGGAAGGCCTGGCGCGGCTGATCGTCGAGGACAAGGTGCCCGAGGTGTTCCGGGATTGCGTGATCTATTCCCTGGATCTCGGCGGCCTGCTCGCCGGAACCAAGTATCGCGGCGATTTCGAAAAGCGTTTCAAGGCGCTCCTCGGGGAACTCGCCAAACAGCCCAGGGCGGTGCTGTTCATCGACGAAATACACACCATTATCGGCGCCGGCGCGGCTTCCGGCGGCGTCATGGACGCCTCCAATCTGCTCAAGCCCGTACTGACCTCGGCGAATCTGCGCTGCATCGGCTCCACCACCTTTCAGGAATACCGCGGCATTTTCGACAAGGACCGGGCCCTTTCGCGCCGCTTTCAGAAAATCGATATCGAAGAGCCCGACCTGGACACCACCTACCGCATCCTCAAGGGGCTCAAGAGCCGTTTTGAGGAACACCATGGCCTGCGCTATACCGACAAGGCGCTGAAAGCCGCCGCCGAGCTTGCGGCGCGCTACATCACCGACCGCTTCATGCCCGACAAGGCCATCGACCTGATCGATGAGGCCGGCGCCTGGCAGCGTTTGCAGCCGCCTTCCCGGCGCAAGAAAGTGATTCAGGTGACCGACATGGAGCGCATTGTCGCCGCCATCGCCAGGATTCCGCCCAAGCATGTTTCAAGCTCGGATATCGAGGCGCTGAAGAATCTCGAAGGCAATCTGAAAATGGTGGTCTTTGGCCAGGACCCGGCCATTGATTCCCTGGCCACCGCCATCAAGCTGTCCCGGGCGGGCCTGAATACCGGCGACAAGCCCATCGGCTGCTTCATGTTCGCCGGGCCCACGGGAGTCGGCAAGACCGAGCTCAGCCGCCAGCTCGCCAATGTGATGGGGATCGAACTGCTGCGCTTCGACATGTCCGAGTACATGGAAAGACATACCGTATCGAGACTGATCGGCGCGCCGCCCGGCTATGTGGGTTTTGACCAGGGTGGCCTGCTCACCGAGGCGGTGACCAAGTCGCCGCACTGCGTGCTGCTGCTCGACGAAATCGAAAAGGCCCACCCTGACGTGTTCAATCTGTTGCTGCAGGTGATGGACCATGGCGTGCTCACCGACAACAATGGCCGCCACGCCGATTTCCGCAATGTCATCCTGATCATGACCACCAATGCCGGCGCCAGGGAAATGGCCCGGGCTTCCATCGGCTTTACGGCCCAGGATCATTCCTCCGATGGCATGGAGGCGATCCGCAAGGCCTTTTCGCCGGAATTCCGCAATCGCCTCGACGCGGTGATCCAGTTCGGCCCGCTGGCGCCGGAAACCATCCGCACCGTGGTGGACAAGTTCCTGGTGGAATTGCAGGTGCAGCTCGACCCGAAGAAAGTGCAGTTGCACGTGGACGATTCAGCCATCGACTGGTTCATCGAACACGGTTACAGCGAAACCATGGGCGCCCGGCCGATGGCGCGGCTGATTCAGGAGAAGCTCAAGAAGGAACTGGCGGAGGACATTCTTTTCGGCGAGCTGGCCGACGGCGGCGGCGATGTGGAAGTCAGCGCCGGCAAGGACGGCATTGAATTGAAAGTCAAGGGACGCAGCGCGAAAAGCAAGCTTCAGGAAGCCTGAACCCCCACTCTGGCCATTCCGCGCGAAGTCGCGGAATCTTTTCGGCGAAGTACTGCATTTCTCGGGAGATTCCGCGACTTCGCGCGGAATGACGGGGAACGCGCTAACGGGCGCGGTAGGTGATTCGCCCCTTGCTGAGGTCGTAGGGCGTCAGTTCCACCTTCACCTGGTCTCCGGTGAGAATCCTGATGTAATTCTTGCGCATCTTGCCCGAGATGTGGGCGGTGACAATATGGCCATTGTTCAGTTTGACCCTGAACATGGTATTGGGAAGCGTGTCGATCACTTCGCCTTCGATTTCAATCTGGTCTTCTTTTGCCAAGGGAGTCCTCCTGGGGGCTGGATTGCGGCGCATTGTGACGTAAATACAGGCGTCGGGGCAAGCGCAGCTTGTCAAATACCCCTATTCCCTTATAATCCCCCGCCTGCCCCAAAGGGCGCCGTCGTACTCAAGACGGGTCTGTAGCTCAGTTGGGTGAGGCCCGGTCGGCGCAGCCGAAAAAGAGCGAAGCTCTTTTAGGGCCGAACGGCTCGCCACGGATGGCGAGACCGGGGTTTGGCGAAGCCCAAAGAGCCGCGCCAAGGATGGCATGCACAACCCGATTCCCCCGCTTGCCAAATACCCTTATAATCCCCCGCCTGCCCCAAAGGGCACCGTCGTACTCAAGACGGGTCTGTAGCTCAGTTGGTTAGAGCGCACCCCTGATAAGGGTGAGGTCGGTGGTTCAAGTCCTCCCAGACCCACCACGGACCGACCCTGACGACGAGGAGGGCTTCCCTTCTTCCAGGGCGCCGGTATGACGGGGCCATAGCTCAGTCGGGAGAGCGCCTGCTTTGCAAGCAGGAGGTCGGCGGTTCGAACCCGCCTGGCTCCACATGATTCGTGCGTTGTCCACGCCGGACAGCGCGGTTCGATCCTTAATAGTTCGGAGAGTCTGTCAGGCGCGCCGGACGGACCGGGGAACCGGGTTCGTCCAGTGGGGTGTGTCGCATTCGAACCAGCACGCTTGCGGACCACATGGCTCCGGGTGAAAGACCGCTTGGGGTTATATGGTCAAGCGAGTAAGCGCGAATGGTGGATGCCTAGGCGGCAACAGGCGATGAAGGACGTCGTAGCCGACGATAGTCCTCGGGGAGCTGGCAAACAAGCTTTGATCCGGGGGTATCCGAATGGGGAAACCCGGCCTGTTTACAGGTCATCCGCGTCTGAATTCATAGGGCGTGGAAGCGAACCCGGGGAACTGAAACATCTAAGTACCCGGAGGAAAAGAAATCAACCGAGATTCCGTCAGTAGCGGCGAGCGAACCCGGAACAGCCCAGTTCACCATCAAACCGGAATGCCTTAGTGGAATGTCTTGGAAAATTCAGTCATAGAGGGTGAAAGCCCCGTACACGAAAAGGTGCTCCGGTGGGGTGACGAAGAGTAGGGCGGGACACGTGTTATCCTGTCTGAACATGGGGGGACCATCCTCCAAGGCTAAATACTCGTTGCCGACCGATAGCGAACCAGTACCGTGAGGGAAAGGTGAAAAGAACCCCGGAGAGGGGAGTGAAACAGAACCTGAAACCGTTCGCGTACAAGCAGTGGGAGCCCTTCTTCGGAGGGGTGACTGCGTACCTTTTGTATAATGGGTCAGCGAGTTACTTCTCGGTGGCAAGCTTAACCGTGTAGGGTAGGCGCAGGGAAACCGAGTCTGAACAGGGCGTTCAGTCGCCGGGAGTAGACCCGAAACCGGGCGATCTATCCATGGCAAGGGTGAAGGTGGGGTAAAACCCATTGGAGGCCCGAACCAGGTGGTGTTGAAAAACCATTGGATGAGCTGTGGATCGGAGTGAAAGGCTAATCAAGCCCGGAGATAGCTGGTTCTCCCCGAAAGCTATTTAGGTAGCGCCTCGTGTATCACTCCCGGGGGTAGAGCACTGTTTCGGCTAGGGGGCCACCTCGGCTTACCAAACCGATGCAAACTCCGAATACCGGGAAGTGTCAGCACGGGAGACAGACGGCGGGTGCTAACGTCCGTCGTCGAGAGGGAAACAACCCAGACCGCCAGCAAAGGCCCCCAAATAATGACTAAGTGGGAAACGATGTGGGAAGGCAGAGACAGCCAGGAGGTTGGCTTAGAAGCAGCCACCCTTTAAAGAAAGCGTAATAGCTCACTGGTCGAGTCGGCCCGCGCGGAAGATGTAACGGGGCTCAAGTCATGTGCCGAAGCTGCGGGCGCCGCAAGGCGCGGTAGGGGAGCGTTCCGTACGCCGTTGAAGGTGGGCCGGGAGGCCTGCTCGAGGTATCGGAAGTGCGAATGCTGACATGAGTAACGATAATGCGGGTGAAAAACCCGCACGCCGAAAACCCAAGGTTTCCTGCGCAACCCTAAGCGGCGCAGGGTTAGTCGGTTCCTAAGGCGAGGCCGAAAGGCGTAGTCGATGGGAA
>JAJEGU010000063.1 GCA_022819645.1 Pseudomonadales bacterium | reverse complement strand
TGGCAATGGCCGCGCTCACATCAGTCATTCTGCGCGCAGTCGCAGAATCTCATTGCGTGGCCGCTGCAAGAGATTCCGCGACTGCGCTTCGCTTCGCGCGGAATGACATGAAGGTTGGAGCGCCAAAATGAGAATAGCTGGTTCGCTTCGGTTTTTGGGCATCCCCCTCGTCATTCGGCGAGGAGCGCAAGCCCCCCCAATGAGATTCTGCGACTTCGCGCAGAATGACTGGGATTTGGAAACAGCGTTAGATTTGGCCGTCCCGCTCAAGTAAAATCGCTCCCATTCGCAAATGGAAGGCGCCGTCGCAATGGAGAATCTGGTCAGTCAGGGATTGACGCTCGCGCTGTTCGGCGTTGGCGTCGTGTTTGTCTTTTTCTGCCTGTTGATTGCCGCCACCTCGGCCATGTCATGGCTTGCGGCTAAATTTGGCCAGGCGTCGGGTCGGACTTCCGGCCAGCAGGGAAATACCGTCATGCCGCCGGCGCAAATGGCGGCCGTTATTGCCGCCATCGCCATGCACCGGGCGCGCCGGCAAGCACCCGGAAACCCGCCCTGATATTCTCCTGGAGAATCAGACATGAGTGCACAGAATCAGGCCCTGGGCATTACCGAAGTCGTACTCAGGGACGCCCACCAATCCCTGCTCGCCACGCGCATGCGAATCGAGGACATGCTGCCCATCGCGGACAAACTCGACCAGGTGGGATTCTGGGCCGTGGAATCCTGGGGCGGCGCGACTTTTGACGCCTGTATCCGCTATCTCGGAGAAGACCCCTGGGAGCGCATCCGCCGCTTCAAGGCCGCCATGCCCAACACCCGCCAGCAGATGCTCTTCCGCAGCCAGACGATTCTCGGCTATCGCCATTACGCCGATGACGTGGTGCGCAGGTTCGTCGAGCGGGCGGCGAGCAACGGCGTTGACGTGTTTCGCGTGTTCGACGCCCTCAACGACATGCGCAATCTGGAAACCGCCATCGCCGCCGTTCGCGAGCAGGGCAGGCACGCCCAGGGCGCCATGGCCTATACCACCAGCCCGGTGCACACCCTGGACACCTGGCTGGAAATGGCGCGCAATGTGGAAAGCATGGGCGCCGATTCCCTCTGCATCAAGGATATGGCGGGCCTGCTCGAACCCTACACGGCGTTTGAATTGATTTCCCGGCTCAAGCAAAGCGTGGCGATTCCCATCCATATCCAGTGCCACGCCACCACGGGCCTGTCCACCGCCACTTATCTCAAGGCGGTGGAGGCGGGCATCGACAATATCGATACGGCGATCTCGTCGATGAGCCTGACCTATGGCCATTCCCCCACCGAGACCATGGTCTCCATGCTCGAAGGCACGGCGCAATTTCCCGGCCTAGACCTGAAACTGCTGGAAGAGATCGCCGCCTATTTCCGCCAGGTGCGCAAGAAGTATGAAGCCTTCGAAGGCTCCCTGAAAGGCGTGGATTCGCGCATTCTGGTGTCCCAGGTGCCCGGCGGCATGCTGTCTAATCTCGAAAACCAGTTGCGCGAGCAAAACGCCCTTGACCGGCTCGACGAAGTGCTTGAGGAGATTCCCCGGGTGCGCGCCGACCTCGGTTTTGCGCCCCTGGTGACGCCGATTTCCCAGATTGTCGTGACCCAGTCGGTGTTCAATGTGCTCAGCGGCGAGCGCTACAGCAACATCGCCAAGGAAACCCGGGGCCTGCTGCGGGGTGAGTATGGCGCGACGCCGGTGCCGGTCAATCTCGATCTCCAGGCCCGGGTGCTCGATGGCGATGAACCCATCCGCTGCCGCCCGGCGGACCTGCTCCAGCCCGAGTTCGACCGGCAGCGCGCCGAACTGCGCGGCATCGCCAAACGCGATGGCTTTGTGCTTGCGGATGAAATCGACGATACGCTTACCTTCACGCTGTTCCCCCAGGCCGGGCTGCGGTTTCTCAAGAACCGCCACAATCCGGCGATTTTTGAACCGCCGCCCCGAATGCGCGACGATTCGCCCGCGCCTGCGGACACCAGTGGCGTGTACACCGTGGAAGTGGCGGGGCAACAATTCGTGGTCAAGGTTGCCGAAGGCGGGCAGCTTGGCGAAATCGCGCCGGCCGCTGCCGGGACTGGCGCCGGGGGCGAACAGAGCCGGCCCGTGTCCGCGCCCCTGGCGGGTACCGTGGTGCGCGTCATGGTGGGTGTCGGCGACAGGGTCGAAGCCGGCGATGTACTCGTAATTCTCGAAGCGATGAAGATGGAAGCCGAAGTCCGGGCGCCGGCCGCGGGCTCGGTGGCGGCTATTCGCGTGCGCGGGGGCGACAGCGTGCAGCTTGGTCAGGTCCTCATGCTGCTGCGGGAGTAGGCGCCGGCAATGGAATCATGGCGTGAACTTTGGCAAGGCACCGGCCTGTATCAGCTTGACTTGCCGCAACTGGCGATGATGCTGGTCTGTCTAGGCTTGCTCTATCTCGCCATTCACAAGAAATTCGAGCCCCTGCTGTTGCTGCCGATCGCCTTCGGCGGGCTGATGGCCAATATTCCCGGCGTGGAGATTGCCACCGGAGAGGGCATTCTGCGGCAGCTTTACGAGATCGGCCTGGCCACTTCGATTTTTCCCCTGCTGATCTTCATGGGCGTGGGCGCCCTGACCGATTTCAGCCCACTGCTCGCCAATCCCCGCACGCTGTTGCTCGGCGCCGCCGCCCAGGTCGGCATTTTCGTCACCCTGCTTGGTGCCTTGTTGCTGTCTGATCTTGGCCTGTTTGACTTCAGTCTGCAGCAGGCGGCCGCGATTGCCATCATTGGCGGCGCCGATGGTCCGACTTCGCTGTATCTTGCCAGTGTACTCGCCCCGGAACTGCTTGGCGCCATCGCCGTGGCGGCCTATTCCTACATGGCGCTGGTACCGCTGATCCAGCCCCCCATCGCCCGGGCGCTCACCAGCAGGCGGGAGCGCGGCATCCGCATGGGCGTGCAGCGCAGCGTGCGGCGCAGGGAAAAAATCCTTTTCCCCCTGTTGCTGCTTGTGCTCACCGCCCTGCTCGTGCCCGCTGCGGCGCCCCTGCTCGGCATGTTCTGCCTTGGCAATCTGATGCGGGAATCCGGCGTCGTGAAGCGACTGACCGATACCATCCAGAACGCCCTGGTCAATATCGTCACCATCCTGCTTGGGCTCGCCGTGGGCTCAAGACTGGCGGCGGAACAATTCCTGGCGCCCGCAACCCTGGGCATCCTGCTGCTTGGACTGTTCGCCTTCGCCGCCGGCACCGCTTCGGGAATTCTCATGGCAAAGCTGATGAACCGCCTGTCGTCCCATTCGATCAATCCACTCATCGGCGCCGCCGGCGTCTCCGCGGTGCCCATGGCCGCGCGCACCGTACACCGCCTCGGCGAAGAGGTCGACCCGGAAAACCACCTCCTCATGCACGCCATGGGCCCCAACGTAGCCGGCGTAATCGGCTCGGCAATCGCCGCGGGTATCCTCATCCGATTGGCCGGATAGCCGTTTGGTTGTTCGCCCGCCTCGGTTTGGGGTTGTAAAATGCACTTGGGGAACTATTGTGAAGAGCTGTGGAGAGCAAGGAGTTTTCTTCCGGCAGGACAAAATTCGCGGGTACGGTAACCGATGAGAAAGGCGGAATTATTGGCGGAATGGGTCGCGAACGGAGAGAATTCCGGAGTGGAGTTCAAGCGCGATGATTTGCGCCCGGAGCAGCTTGCGAAAGAAGTTGTGGCGCTGGCGAATTTTCGCGGCGGGCGGATACTGCTCGGCGTGGATGACGATGGTGCGATCAGCGGGATCCAGCGCGAAGACCTCGAGCAGTGGGTGATGGACACGGTATTCGGCCGCTATGTCCACCCGATGATCATTCCGTTCTACGAAGAAGTGCGGCTCGATGAGCACAAGCGGGTCGCCGTGATCACCGTAAGCCAGGGAGTCGCCAAACCTTATGTAGTGCGGGACCGCGACCGCGAAGACATTTACATCCGCATCGGCAGCACTTCCCGGCTGGCGACGCGGGAACAGCAGGCGCGTCTGCATTCTCTGGGCGGCATGTTGTTTTCGGAGAAATTGCCGGTTTCCGGGAGTGGGTCGTCGGACTTGAGTCTCGACAGGTTGAAGCACTATCTGTCGACAGTAACAGCTGATGCCGAGTTGCCGGTAAACGAACAGGAATGGGAGGCCCGGCTTTGCGACCTCGGCTTCATGACCGAAATAGAAGGCGGGCATCCGGTCTGTACCGTCGCCGGTTTGGTGCTGTTCGGCCATACGCCGCGGCGCTTGCTACACCAGGCCGGCATCCGATGGATGGCGTTCGACGGAAAAGACAAGAGCTACAAGGCCCTCGATGACCGGCTGATCGACGGGCCGCTGATCGCACAATATGATCCAGGCGGCGGAAAAATCGCGGAAAGTGGCCTGATCGAGCGCCTTGTCGCGGCGATGCGACCGTTCCTCAGCCAGGAACTGGAGGAGTTGAACGATTCTTTTCAGCGCCAGCGCGCTTGGCTGTATCCATTGGACGCAGTCAGAGAATCGGTCGTCAACGCGGTCGCTCATCGCGACTGGACACGCTACGAAGAAATCGAAATCGCGCTCTACGCCGACCGGCTCGAAGTGTTCAGTCCTGGCGCTTTGCAAAATTCAATGACCGTGGAAAAAATGATCGCCGGCCAGCGCTCGCCCCGCAACCCGCTGATCGTGGAGGTTTTGCGCGACTACGGATACGTCGATGCCCGCGGAATGGGAGTTCGCAACAAGATCATCCCCCTGCTGAAGCAACACAACAGCACGGACCCCGAATTCGAAGCCACCGAAGACTTTCTGAAAGCATTGATGTATAAAGGCGAGGCTTAAGGCGGAATGGGTGATATAAAATATCTTATTTGATCGTATCGGAATGCTGAATATGAAACTACCGAAAACTATTAAAGTGGGTTGGCTACTATTTGGTGCTATATCAATTTTCTCGATTGGCTATTGGGTTGGAACAGTTTGGCCCGAATCTGATCCCGCAGTTTCCATGGAATCTAGATTAGAAAGATTGCTTGGCGATACGAACTCAACTTCAGATGAGGCGATTTTGAATTTCTCATTAGACGACTTAAGCATGGAAATTGACGGTACTGTCTATATGGCTCACTGGTTGGAACTCCGTCATGATGTGTCGTTTGACACTGGAGGTCCATCATGGGATCCGGTAGCGTTGGTCTTTGGATATGTTGACGATGTGACACAGTGTAAAGAGTGGGCCGATTGGATGCGTGAAAAATACGAACTCAGAGAGTACAGATGTACTCCTTGGATACAACATGCGAGCGCATATAGATAGCTAATCAGGATTTGGGAAATTTTTCCAAAAATTTTAGGCGAGTTCTTTCATTGTATATCTGGCTCGACAAAATTGTTTATTTCAATCGAAATACCAGCCTTCAATGTTTGACCAATCACCCTGAGTCCACTCTGAAGATCGACGATTCAAGGTGAGTCTGGCAGCATGCAACAAAGTTAATGAGTCCACTGCGTCCCCTTCGATATCCCCAATCGCACACTCAAAATCATCATTGCAAATCGGAATACCACTCTGGCGTATCGCGCTGACTATTCCAATACGCTTGATACGGGCGCTCTCGGATGAATTCTTGTAACCATCCGCAGATAATCCCATTCGGCTTAGCGTCCACCCCGGAAACCCTTCAACCACGGTGCTCCGCTGCAAAGCTGGTTTATAAAATTCATGGAATGGCAAAACGGATACATGCTCTCTGTTCGCAGCCTCCAATTGCGTTAATACATCACGCGCACCCGTTATAGTCTGTCGGAACAACATATTAAAAAAGGGAAACCAAGTCGCTTTTGTCCTTTCGTCAATCTTCCGTCTTGTTGACCAATTCACATTATCTCGCTTGAGAATTTCGCGAAGCATATCACGTAAAACCACTGGATCCCCATGGCTACCACACCATGCAAGATAGTCTTGCCAAGTATTCCATCCAGCCGATAATGCGACTTCTTGAGGCGGCCCGAACGGAAAATCCATTACCCATAAACCTCCTTCTTGAAGTATTATCTCAGCAATGCCTCGGCGATCAAGTCCATCGTCATCGGTGCCACATCTAAGTGAAACGTATTCATTGTCCGGGTGCCAATTCGCAATCCAAAGCTTCTGATTTCTCCCATTCACTTCCCTTGCGCCACTAAAATCGACGCCGTACAAGGGCACTGTGGGCAGTTGTTGAAGTTGGATGCTCGACTGGGAAATATCGGTCGTTTGCGGTCTTTGGTGAGGCTCAGATGTGGCTTCCACTTTTTTTCGTGTCGGTGGCTTGGCATCAGGTATCCAGTATACAAAGGATGATTGACCACTAAATGCGTGATGCAGAGGCTTGTCGTTTTGTGTTCTCCCGGGCAATTGTGATGCTTCAAGTTTCGATAGCTCAGCATTGCGGATTTTCCAATACGCACTAAATACAGCCTTGTAGTCGCCGTACAAGTCTTGCGCAACCGGGTCGTCAGGCAGTTCCTCATATCGGCCCACAATCTTGGCGGACAGCATTATCACTCTCGCGTTTGGCAGTGGCGTAAATGCCAAGATCTGAGAGTGTGGAGACAACCTGAAATGTTTGCCGGGCATGCGGGTTGCTATCCAGCTAGTCCCGTTTTCCTGAGATGCTTTGTAAATCTGGTAAATCTCATTCTGCGGTTCAGGGCCGCCGCCTACGGTCAGTTTTATTGCAATATGCTGATTCATGCGCCTATCGGTGAGCCTCAATCCTCAAACAGGCGCTGGTCCATGGTCTGGGCGGGGATGCTTTCCCGGGTTGCGCCGACCACCCGGGCGGGGACGCCGACTACCGTGGTGTGGGGTGGCACGTCCTTGAGCACCACGCTGCCGGCGCCGATCTTGGCGCCTTCGCCGATGGTGATATTGCCGAGCACCTTGGCCCCGGCGGAGATGAGCACGCCGGATTTGATCTTGGGGTGCCGGTCGCCCTGCTCATTGCCGGTGCCGCCGAGTGTGACCTGCTGCAGGATGGAAACATTGTCGTCGATTACCGAGGTTTCGCCCACCACGATGCCTGTGGCGTGATCGAACAGGATGCCCTTGCCCATGATGCAGGCTGGGTGGATGTCGACGCCGAAGACTTCGGAATTGCGGCTCTGGATGAACAACGCAAGATCCCTGCGCTGCCGCAGCCAGAGGTAGTGGGCAAGCCGATGCACTTCGATGGCCTGGAACCCTTTCAGATTGAGAATGACCGGCAGGAAGGTGCACACCGCCGGGTCGCGTTCGTACACCGCGAGAATATCGCTGGCGGCGCAGCCGATGATGTCCGGGGATGCTGCATAGGCCTCCTCGAACAGCTCGCGCATGGTCACCACGGGCATGACATCATCGGAGAGCTTGTTGGCGAGTATGAATGACAGCGAGGAGGCCAGATCCCGGTGGTTGAGCACGCAGGCGTAAACGTAGCTTGCAAGCAGCGGCTCCTTGCGGACGACCTCTTCGGCTTCCTCGCGGAGCTGGCGCCAGATTTCACTGCTCATGGGACGACCTTGCCGGTTAGCGAAAGGCGCACAATTATAAGTGCTGGCGGTCGGGATTCAATCCATCGCCAGCGTTGCCCCACGCGGAGCGAAGCCTGCCTTTTCGTCATCCCGCGCGGAGAAAAGCCCTCCTTCTTCGTCATTCTGCGCGAAGCGAATCGAAGTCGCAGAATCTCTCTCGGAATGCCTCCGGGCCGGATTCGGGAGATTCCGCGACTTCGCGCGGAATGACAGTGGATTGAATTGTAGTACCATCGGCGGAAACCGGTTGTGATGGGGAGCCCGGCTTGAAGCGCAATCGAACGGGATGGTCTGTCCTGCCGCCGCTGCTGGCGTTTTCCGCCTGCCTGCTGGCGGCGGAGCCGGAATGGCTGGAAAACCGGCAGTATCAATACTGGCTGGAACTCGAAGCCGCCGATCAGACCTATGCCGACCGCGCGCTGGAAATCGGCCGGCATCAGGCTTTTCTGGAATTCCTCGGCGAAGGGTCCGTGGTGTTTCGCGACGGCCCGGTGAATGCGCTGGAGTTGTATTCCTCCGAATCCTTCCGGGGCGCCGAGATCAGTTGGGAGGCGCATTACATCGACGTCTCCCGGGCCGGTGATCTCGGCCTGTCCGCGGGGCCGCTGGTAATCATCAATCCAGGCGAAGATCAGGATCAGGATTATTTCGGCCATCTCATCTCGATCTGGCGCAAGCAGGGCGTCCGCTGGGAGCTCATGGCCGACCTGGGGGTGCTGATTCCCGGCTTTCTCAGCATGGACGTGCAGCCGGATTTCAACGACTCCCTGCCGGTGCTTGCGGAAACCGCGCCGCCCCAGGTGGCTCTGGCAGACCCGAACCCCATGGAAACCCTGGTGGAAACCGATCTGACTTTCGGCCGCTCCATCAACTTTCGCGGCGGTCGCCGCGCCCTGCTGCGCTGGGGCATGGAAAACTCCCGGGTCTATCTGCCGGGCATGGCGCCGGCGGTGGGCGCCGAGGAAGCCAGCGAGGTGTATGGCGCCTTTCTCGACACCCAGCTTGAGGCCACCGTGCCCATCACCCTGGACCATGTGGGCGGATACCTGGCCGCTTCCCAGGAACTCGGTTATACCTACGGCACCATGCGTGAAGCCGGCGCCGATGAGGAATCCGGTTTCCGCGCCAATTACCTGCGCCTGTGGCGGCTCATTGACGCCGATGAGTGGCGTATCGCGGTGGAAGTGCTGTCGCCGTATTAGGGCCTGGCGGGCGTCTTCCGCTCTATGCGCACTTCCCGGTGTCCGTAGAGGGTTTCATTGCCGCGGCTGTCAATGACGCCTATGGCCAGTTCATGCCGTCCCCGGGAGAATTCACCGGTATCCAGCCGGGCCTCGAATCCCAGGTTTGGCTGGTTGGGGTCGCCGGAAAGCGCGGTGGCGGCCACCACATCGGGCCGCGCCAGTCCGTACTCCGCTTCCGCAACGAGTGCCCCGTCCAGGTAAATCCGCACGCCCGCAACGCCCAGGTCTTCGTTATAGGCCCAGCCGCTGACCAGTGCGGTTCCGGACAGTTCCGCCCCCGGCAAGGGTTGATCGATCCACGCCCGGGGCGGAAACGGGCAGGGCGCCGCCGATTGCAAACCCGGGGCAACAATGGAAGCGCCATGGTAATAGCTGAAGCGCTTGTCGCCGCCGAATTGCGATAACTGCCCCAACTGCTCCAGCGAGTCTGCCATGGCGCAGGCCCGGGCGAGCAGGGCGTGTTTCTGTTCCACATTCAAAGCCGAATCTTCGGTGATGAACAGCATCGGCTCTCCCCCGCGTTCCGGCACGAACCCGCCACTCCGGCGCCAAAGCTCGAATTGCCGCAAGCGCCCGTCGCGAACCGCCTTGTCGGTGTCCAGGGTGTAAGCGTCCGGCGCCACGCCGGCGTACTGCAACTGCGCGGCAGTGTAATAGTTGTCGGTGACAATCACCGGGGGGGCGCGAAATTCGTCGGCCAGCAATCGCCCCGTGTGGATGCTGAATTCCCGCCAGCCCGCCATTTTCTCCGACAGTACGCCAGCGCCAAGCACGGGTTGCAATGGCGCCTGCAAGGACTGGCTGCCGATTCCCGCAATGGCGAGCAGGGCGCCGGCATAGCCGATAGCGGGAATTGCGCCCGCCAGGGCGCCGACGTTCTTCCGGGGCCAGTGTCGGCTCAGCCGGACTTTGACTCGGCGCAGGGCTTCCGGGGCGAAAACCAGCAGGGGAAAGTAGCCGGGGAGAGGCCAGTGGGCTGTTGTGCTGTTGGTGTCGGCCCAGGGCGCCAGCAATGCGTAGGCAAGCAGATGGGGCAGGGAGAACCATAGCAATAACCGGGGGTGGCGCTTATGACAACGCTTTGTGGGATGGGTGTCCTTCAGGTGGTTGGGATGGGTGTCCTGTGAATTGTCCTGTGAATTGAAGGTCAGCCAGGCGCTGTAGAGCAGCAGGGCGTACAGTGGCGGGGTCACCAGCAGGCTCTGCAGGGGAATGTGCCAAAGGCCCGCAGCGTCGAAACGCCAGGGGTGGCGATCGATAAAATAAAAACCCGCGCTGCCCAGATTTCCCGGGAGGTTCGCCCAGAGCAACGGCAATAATCCCGGCGCCGCAATGCCGGCGGCCAGCCAGAATCGTTTTCTGCGCCAGTGTCCGCCATCGGCCAGCAGCACATACAACAGCGCGGCCAGCGGATACAGCGCAAAGCGGTAATGGGTGCATAGCCCCAGGGCCATGAAGATTCCCGCCCCCAGCCAACAGCCAGGGGAATCCGTCTGCAATGCCCGCGCCAGAAAGCCGAGGCTGAGCAGGCCGAACAGCAGCATGGGCACGTCCGGCGTTGCCAACAGTCCGAAAAAACCGCCAAGCGGAATGCAGATGCTGAGAAAGGCCGCCTGCAAGGCGTCCCGGCGCCCGACCCAGGCCAAAGCCATCCAGTACACAACCAGCGGCAGGCAACTGCCCGCGATCAGAAACAGCGAGCGGGTCGCCAGTGGATTGCCGGGGTCTGTCGCCGAGCCAAGGCCGGCCAGCAGGGCGGTGAGGAAGGGCAGGTCGCTGTAGGCCGGCGCGGGACGGGTCGAGGCCAGCCAGTAGAAGACTTCGTCGCTGTACAGATCCAGTCGCCAGGCGAACCAGGTCTTGCCGAGCAACAACAGCCCGCAGGCTGCGGCAAGCCAGCGGAAATCGCCAAGCCGGCCTGCTTCCAAAATATCCGGGGAAGCTGGCGGCTTTGGCGAAAACGGGGAGTCAGTTCGCTCTGCCTGATCGCGCAATGATGTTTCCGACTTTCACGCTGGCGCCCTGGGGCGTCATTCTAGCGGAAAGCCGGGGCAGATTGAGAATGAACAGCGCCAGCAGGGCGAGCAGGCCGGCAATCCATGCGGTCGAGGAAAGCGGGTGCCGGGCAAACGTGCCCAGCTGATACGTTACCGTGGCGGCGATATACGCCAGCCCGGTGCTCCAGCCGAACACCAGCAGGGTCCAGGGCAGCCCGGCTTCCTTGTTCACGGCGCCAAGCACCGCCACGCAGGGGGCGTAGAGCAGGACGAACACGAGATAGCAGAATGCGGCGAACGGGCCGCTGAACAGGGTCGCCATATTGGTCAGGGTGCGGGTGGAGACTTCCTGTTCCGCGGCCACGGCGGCAGTGTCGCTCACATCGCCGATGGACACGCCGAGGGGGTCGGTCAGGGCGCCGCCGAGGGCTGCAAGTTCTGCGCCCACCGTGGCGAAAGCCTCTCCCGCGGCGGCAATCAGGTCCGGCGTTTCGCCTTCCGGGTTACCGGCGTCGTCGCCGCTGTACAGCGCATCCAGGGTGCCCACGATCGCTTCCTTGGCGAACATGCCGGTGAACAGGCCCACGGTGGCGGGCCAGTTGTTCTCTTCCAGCCCCATGGGCGCGAAGGCCGGCGTAATGCCGCGGCCGACCACGCTGAGCATGGAGCTTTCCGAATCCTCATTGCCAAAGCTGAAATCGGAACCGATCGAATTGAGGAAACTCAATGCCACCACCACGCCGACGATTACCTTGCCGGCGCGAAAGATGAAGCTGCGCAGGCGAAACCAGGTGGTCAACAGGATATTGCGCGGGACCGGCACATGGTAGGCCGGCATTTCCTCGAAGGAAGGCGTGATTTCGCCGGAAAACAACTGGCGGCGGAAAATCCAGCCGGTGAAAACCGCCAGCGCGATGCCCAGCAGATACAGGCCGAAAACGATGTTCTGCCCATTGCTTTGGAAAAATGCCGCGGCGAACAGGGCATAGACCGTGAGCCGCGCGCCGCAGCTCATGAAGGGCGCCATGGCGATGGTCATCAGCCGGTCGCTGTCGCGGTGCATGGCCCGGGTCGCCATTACCGCGGGCACATTGCAACCGAAACCCACGATCAGGGGCACGAAGGCGTTGCCCGGCAGGCCGATTCCGCTCATCAGCCGGTCGATGACGAAGGCGGCCCGGGACATGTAGCCCGAGTCCTCCAGCGCAGACAGGCAAAGATAGAGGAAGGCGATGACAGGAATGAAGGTCGCCACCAGCGTGATGCCGCCGCCCACGCCATTGGCGAGCAGGGTAATCACCACCTCCGGCGCCGCAATCTGCCGCAGCAGCCAGGCCATGCCATCCACCAGCAGGGCATTGAACAGAATGTCGAAAAAATCGATGAACACCGCGCCGACATTCACCGCAATCGTGAACATCAGGTAGATCATCAGCAGGAAAATGGGTATGCCGAGCCAGCGGTTGAGAACGATGGCGTCGATCCGCTCCGAGGCGCTGTGCCGCCCGGGCGTGACCCGCACCACGCCGTCCACCATTTCCCGGGATCGGTGGTAGCGCTGCAGGGTGTGATCTTCGTCGCCGGTATCCCTTGCCGGCGGGGGTGGCTCCGTCCGGGTTTCACCGGGTTCGCCGAGCGAGCGAGCCGCCTTGCCGACTTCCCGCCGCAGGGCGTCGACGCCTTCGCCCCGGGAAGCGATCATGGCCACCGCGGGCAGCCCCATGCGTGCGGCGAGCGCCTCGACATCGATCTCGATGCCTTCTTGGGCGGCGACATCGATCATGTTGACTGCGACGATTACCGGAATGTCGCGTTCCAGCAGTTGCTGGGTCAGCACGAGGCCGCGTTCCAGGGTGGTACCGTCGATCACATTGATGAGCAGGTCGCTTTCGCCGCTGTCAAGGAATTCCCGGGCGATCTTTTCGTCGATGCCCTGATAGTCCTGGTCGAGTGAGTACACTCCGGGCAGGTCGACGAGTTCGAAGGGCCCGGTCGCTTCATCGCCCACTTCGAAATAGCCGAATTTCTTTTCCACGGTGACGCCGGGCCAGTTGCCGACTTTCTGCCTTGCGCCGGTGAGTACGTTGAACAGCGTGGTCTTGCCGCAATTGGGATTGCCGATCAGGGCGATCTTGTGCATGGCGCGACTAACCTCGGGAAATTACCGGATATTGACCGTGATGACTTCGGCTTCCGACTTGCGGATGCTGATATAGCTGCCGCCCACTCGAACCTGCACCGGGTCGCCGAGAGGCGCCTGGCGCAGGATTTCCAGCTCCGAACCGGGAATGACGCCCAGGGCATAGAGCCGGCTGCGCAACTCGGGCGGCTCCGGATGGATGTGCAGCACGACGCAACGGTCGCCGCGCCGGGCGGTAGATAAGAGAGATTGGCTCACCGGCTCTTGTCCTGGTTAACGGACGCAAAGTATCACATGCGAATATTGTTGACAATCATTCTCATTTGTATTCCAATGGCCTCCAGGAACCTGTGGCGCAGGCTCCTGGTTGCCGGAGAGAGATCATGTACGTCTGTATTTGTCGCCAGATTACCGAAGAACAGATTCGCGATGTATGCCGCGAGAGCGGCGACGCAAGCCTGTCCGACGTGCGGCGGCAACTTGGCCTTGGCCTCGACTGCGGCAAGTGCGGCAATCACGCCCGCAGCGTGCTCCGGGAATACCGCCAGTCCGCCAGCTTCAACCCTTCGCTGGCAACGGCCATCGCCTGACGCCCGGTTCATTCTTCTTCCCGTCAATTCCGGATCGTGCGCTTTTTGGGGCCGGTCTGGGTCGCGGTAATCTTGTATGCCAGTTCGATCCAGTCGCACAGCAGCGGCCGCGTATCCCGCGGATCGATGATTTCCTCGATGCCGAACGCTTCCGCCGTGCGCAGCGGCGAGCGATAGACTTCCATCATGTCTTCGAGTTCGCGCCGCCGCGCCTCCGGATCCGGCGCCGATTCGATATCGCGCTTGTAAGCAGCCTGCACCCCGCCTTCGATCGGCAGCGAACCCCAGTCCGCCGAAGGCCAGGCGTAACGCAGATTGAGTCCGCCCGACTTGCCGTGACCCGCCCCGGCCACCCCGTAACAGCGGCGGATAATCACCGAAACCCAAGGCACCGTTGACTGATACATCGCCAGCAACGCGCGGCTGCCGAGCCGCACCGTCCCCGCGCGTTCGGCTTCGACGCCGATCAGAAATCCCGGATTGTCGACCAGATTGATTACCGGCAGATGAAAGGTGTCGCAAAGATCGATGAAGCGCATCATCTTTTCCGAAGCGTCAGCATCGACCGCACCGCCGTGATGCCGGCAATCGTTGGCCATGACGCCAACGGGCCGGCCATGCATTCGTGCGAGTCCCACCGCCAGCGCGCGGCCGTATCCCGGACTGATTTCGAACCAGGAGCCCCGGTCGACGATGGCTTCGATGACGTCGTGCACCGCGTACATCTCGCGCCGGTCCCGCGGAATGACGCCGATCAGCGATTCCTCGCGACGGTCCGCCGGATCGTCCGTCGCGCCGCGCGGCGGCGTTTCCCAGACGTTCTGCGGCATGTAGGAAAGAAATCGCGCGATGAGTTCGAATGCTTCGTGTTCGGTTTCGACTTCGTTGTCCACGGCCCCGCTGCCATGGGCGTGAATCCCGGAACCGCCAAGTTCGTTCTTGCCCACGGGCTTGCCGAAACCGCGTTCGACCACCGGCGGGCCGGCCACGAACAACTGGCTGCTGTCCTTCACCATCAGCGAGAAATGGGAAATCGTCGCGCGCACCGCGCCGAGACCGGCGACCGAGCCCATGCAGGCGCAAACCACCGGCACATGGCCCATCAGTTCCATCGTCGTCTCGAATCCGTGCAGCGCCGGAATATAGGAATGACCGACCATTTCCAGCGTTTTCACGCTGCCGCCGCCACCGCTGCCGTCGATCAGGCGAATCAGCGGCAGGCGCATTTCAAGTGCGTATTTCTCGCCGTAACCGGACTTGTCGCCGACCTTGGCGTCGGCCGCGCCGCCGCGCACGGTGAAGTCGTCGCCGCCTACGACAACACGCCGGCCATCGATGTCCGCCGTGCCGAGCACGAAATTGGTCGGCACGAAGGAGGTGCGTTCGCCCGCATCGTCGTACTCCGCGCGGCCGGCGATGGCGCCGATCTCGTGAAAACTGCCGTCGTCCACCAGCCCGTCGATGCGTTCGCGCACGGTCAGGCGATTATTGTCGTGCTGGCGCTTGACGCGCTCGGCGCCACCCATCTCCCTGGCGATGGCTTCCCGCTTGCGCAGTTCGTCAATTTCCTTTTGCCAGGACATTGCCGTCAATCCGGTACGCGGCAGGAGAAATTCG
The DNA here is from genome assembly GCA_022819645.1 of Pseudomonadales bacterium. Lineage (GTDB taxonomy): Bacteria > Pseudomonadota > Gammaproteobacteria > Pseudomonadales > Pseudohongiellaceae > UBA9145. The sequence continues at coordinate 28,998 of JAJEGU010000063.1, read as the reverse complement.
CGGCCTCGTCGGTGCTGCCGCTGCCGTCGTAGACAGCGACCTCGGGATGCGGACAAAGTGGGCGCGAACGCACCACTTCGCCGTCTTCGATCTTGCTCGCGACGATGCTTTCCGGCGCGATGCCCCGTTCCACCCAATTTTCGAGTGCGCCGAGCGCGTCGAACCGGTCGGGGCCGGGTCCGCCGCGGCAATGAGCCATGCCGGGGACCATGAACAGACGGAAGAAATCCCTCGTGGATTCGAGTGCAGCCTCGCGGCCAGCGCCGGGCATGTCGGCAGCGATCACATCAACCACGCTATCGTAGTAGTTCAGGCTGGCCACCGGCGAGATGTCCGGGTCGCTCCAGCCGTGGTAGACGATGAGCTTCGCGTCGTTGTCGCGCAGCGGGCGCAGGTCGGGGTCGTCGGAATCCACGTCGCCGCCGACTTTTTCCAGCGCGTATTGCAAGTCGGCGTCGTAATCGAAGCTGGTGAAGTCCCAGTCCGGATCGTCGAACACGAACCAGCGGAAAAATCCTTCGCCGCCAAGCCAGTGCAGGGAGCGGAACGGCGCGGAGCCGGTCACCCAGGTCTCCCAGCCGCCGGGCGCCGCTTCGCCGCCGGGCACCAGGCCCGGGTAGACGAGTTCGCCCGAAGAATCGCGCACGCCGGACCAGATTTTCTCCACCGCGCCGACCTGCTTGGGAGTAAGACAGGAATCGTTGTCCACGCCGGCCGGGCATAGCAGTTGCCGCGGCTCGAAATCGCAGGCCAGGGGATTCATGAGAATGTCGTCTTCAATGCCGTCCCGCGCATCGCAATGCCGGTTCACCGCTGCGCCGAAAGCGGGCAATTTGCTCGGCGGAATCCAGGCTTCCTCGTCGGCCAGCATGGCCTGCGAATACCACAAGTGGGCGCCGGCGTAGAACCGCGTCCAGTCGTTCGCCGGATTGCCCGCGATCAGGCCATCGAAATCGTCGGGATAGCGTTGCGCTTCCATCAATCCCTGCTGGCCGCCCTTGGAGCAGCCGACGTAATAGGAGTAGGCCGGCGGTTCGGTATAGAAGGCTTCGGTGAGCGCCTTGCCGTTGCGGGTGGTGAGATGCAATGAGCGATGGCCGAAATCGGCAATCAGGTCGGGCCGGCCGGATGCCCAGGACGCATCGAAGGGAATCGGCCCGGCCTCATGTCCGGTGTCGGTGCTCGCGGTCGCATAGCCGCGGCGCAAGGCGCCGGCCATCGCGGCATAGCTGATCGTGCCCGCCATGCCGCCGTTGCCGACCCCCTGGTATTTGCCGTTCCAGTCAGCCATCGGCAGCCAGACTTCGAACCGGACGGCTGGCTCGGTAACCCCCGCCACGCGGCAGAAAGCCGGATGCTGCATGGCGCTGTCCGCTCCCGGCGGCGCAAAGCTGTTCGCGGCCTGGATTTCAGCGCTGGTTAAGCTGGTATCGGGCAGGTTAGCATTGAGCAAACGCCGGCAATCGGCTTCGCTCGCGGCCAGCAAGAGGGGACTGGCCGACAATAAAAACAGGGCAAGAAAGATTCGCGGCGGTTTCATTGGGGCTCAACTTATGAATATTCAACAGTCGGTGACGGCTTGCATGCGCAAGTATGCAACATTTGGTGGCCGGGCTTCACGTATCGATTTCGCCAGGAAGTCGGTGCTGTGGTTGCTGGTTGCGGTCTTGCTGCACGGCTGCGCTTCGATGTCGGAAGAAGAATGCCTGAATGCCAACTGGACCGTTGTTGGCGAAATCGACGGCCAGCAGGGGAGGGGGCTTGATGTGCTTGACGATTATCGGCGCGACTGCGCGGACTATGGCGTCGTGCCGGATGTTCAGGCTTATATCGCCGGCCGTGAGAGCGGCCTGATGCTGTATTGCACCCGGGACAACGGTTATCGCGAAGGCCGGGAAGGCGCTCGTGTCGAAGCCGATTGCCCTTCCGGGCTTGCGGCTGACTTCCAGCAGGGATTCCAGTTGGGGCGAGACGTCTACAATTCACTTTCCAATCTGCGGCTGAGCGCAGATTCCATTCGCAATCAGAGAGCAGAACTCGATGACCTTCGCACCCGCAGAACCGCGGAGGAAAGATCGCTCGCCGAAGATGAACTTACCGACGAGGAAGCGGCGGCCAAGCGAGACGACATCGCCTCGATGAGCGACCGCATCGACGATCTGCGAGACCAAATCGTAGTCTCCGCCGCCGCGCTCGGCATATCGCTCGTCCGTTATCGCGACGCGGTGGGCGCCGCACGACTCGAAGGCTTTTACGAACCCTTCGAAGACGAATTGATGAGAGAAGTGCAGCTTTTCGTGCAGTGAAGGTAAATGCCTGGAATTCTCGTATCGCTATGATGCGCGGCAAATGATTCTGCACTATAATCGTGTACACGAAATTCGTGTACAGGGGCAGTGTCATGAAAAACATCACCTTGAGCGCCGATAAGCATCTGATAGAGGAGGCGCGCAAGCGGGCCGCGAGTGAACATACGACGCTCAATGCCAGATTCCGCGAGTGGCTCGAAGACTACGTGCAGCGCCGGCGGCAAGTAGAAGACGCCATGTCGACCGTCAGAGAGTTGCGCGGCAAGTATTCAACGGATGGCCGCAAGTTTTCCAGGGAAGAGATGAATGAGCGTCGATAAGCTAAGCTTGCTGGATACCAATGTCATCATCTATCTGCTCGACGGCAGCAACTCGAAGAAATCCCGGCGGGCAGAGAAACTGGTTCAATCGGGATTGCGTGAGCGCAGTTGCTGCATCAGTCAGCAGGTCATTCAGGAAACGCTGAACGTCGCGACGCAAAAGCTGAATTTCACCCCGGAAGACACGGAACGATTGCTCGACAAGACGCTGTTACCGCTCCTTCGCATCGTCCCGGCAGCCCGGCTCTACGAAAGGGGCCTGCGCATTCAGTCCCGCTATCTGTACAGTTTCTACGATTCCTTGATCATCGCTGCGGCGCTGGAAGCCGGCTGCAAGAACTTGTATAGCGAAGATCTGCAAGATGGACAAAGGATTGAGCAGTTAACGATCGTCAATCCATTTCGGGGTTAAACAGTCTGGCCGTGCCGCCGCAAATCCGCTTCAGCCAATGGCGGCGGGGCTTTCCTGGATGCTGCCTTCGATGGGAAATTTCGGCGGGGATGGGGACCACCACAGGTCGCCCAGGTTGAACGGCGCCTCGGCGAAGGGCGGTAGCGCCACTTCGGTGGCGCCGGTGGCGGTTTCGAGCAAGATCCAGTGGCCGTCGCGCAGTTCGAAGACTTCTATGCTGCGCTCGTCCGGGTCGACAAACCAAAGATGAGCGATGCCTTCGCGGGCGTATATATCGCGTTTCCGGCTTTGGTCGAGGGCGCGGGTCGACGGTGAAAGGAATTCGCAAACCCAATCGGGCGCGACGGTGAAATATGCGGTGGTTGGCGGCCCCGGCATGCGCTCCAGCCGCCAGCCGGCAATATCGGGCACGAGGATGTCTTCTTTCAGATGCAACTCGGGTTCGTCGAGTATCAACCAACCCCCGGCGCCGCCGTTGCCACCGCCGCGGCCGCAGAGGTTCTCCAGTTTGGCGCCCAGCTTCGAATAGGCGTAAGCGTGCAAGGGCGCCGGCCGCGGATGGGTGTAAAGCACGCCATCGACGATTTCGGCGACCACATGCTCCGGCGCATCCAGCACATCCTGATAGGTTGCCCGGCGCGGTGACTCGGAGGACCGGGTTTTCGCGGGCGGATTTTTTGGCGACCGCAATCCGGCTGACGGCTTTGCGGGTGGCGGCGATTTGGATGATTTGCTCATTGAAATCGAGGGTAACCATGCTCCACGCGCCGACGCAAGAAAATGGCGTAAATTTGCCGAATTCAGCCGCCTTTCTTTCCAATAAAAGGCACGAGCGCGGGGGTGGAATCGAGGTAGGCCTGGTAGGCGGGATCGTCGCCCCAGCGCTGCTTGCCGGCGCGTTCCAGCAAGTTGATGCCGCTGACCCTGGTGAGCAGGAAAATCACGAACACCGGGGAGATCAGGGTGACGTATTGCCAGCCGGAGAGCGCCGGGAAGGCGATCACGGCGATGCCGATCCAGAGCACGATCTCGCCGAAATAGTTCGGGTGGCGGGAAATCGACCATAGACCGCTGGTGATGAACCGATTCTTGTTGTCCGGGTTCCAGCGGAAGCGGAGTTTCTGCGCATCGGCGGTTCCTTCGAAGACAGCTCCTGCCAGAAACAATGCAAGCCCCACTGCGAAGAAGGCATCCAGGCCGATGGATTCGGCCGAACTCACTGCCGCCAATCCGGCGGCCATGGTCACGTAGACCCAGGTGCCGCTTAGCGTCCAGGTGAGCAGGAAGCGAAAGAAGTTTACCTTGATCGCGTCAAAGCGACTGTCGCCGCCGGCGCGTCTCACGCGATCAAAGAGAAAAATACCCAACCGAATCGCCCAGGCTGAAATCAGCGTGTAAATCATGATGCCGCGGTCATCGAGAGAGGGATGCAGAATCACGACAATCCCCATCGCGGTCAGATAAGTGATGCTGCCGGTCAGATCGAAGTAATGTTCGGTCTGAAAGATGTACGACGGGATGAATACCAGCCAGTGGATCAGGTAGATTATGATGCCGGCGATCGCGAACAGCGGAAGTCCGCCCCAGGCGGCGCTGCCCTGGCTGCCGGCCCAGCCGATGCCGGCGCCGAGCAGCAGGGCGACAAGCGTGAAACCAATTGCTTTCGAACTATTCAATGAAACTCCACCCGTGCAAGTGCGATGCCGCTTTCGCCGGCAACCGCGTATAACAGGTAAACCTCGTCGCCTTCGACGTAAATCGCCGGATCGCGCAACTGGTTTACCTGTCCATACGCCGTACTGCGCACGGACGGTTCAATCGGCGCGTCGGCGCCTTCCCAATCGAATTCGGGCCGCAACACTTCGACTTCCGGCGATTCGCGCCAGGTGTTCCAGTCGCCGCTGATGTCGATGGTGCTGAGCAGGATGCTCTCCGGCGCGTCGCCGACCCGGGTCCAGAACACGTAAAGCGTGTCGTCCCGCGCGATCAGCGCGGAATGGCGCATGTTCGGCACGAACAGGCGCGGGCCTTCCTCGAAATTCGTCAGGCCGTCCGCTGAACGGTAGAACTGTCCGGGCATGGACATGGCGTAGGTCATGCCGTCGTGTTCGAAGATACGCATATAACTGCGGCCGATGTTTTCGGGCATGGTGGTAAAGTTGACGCCGTCATCGGACAGCGCCACGCGGGAATGCTGGAATCCCGGCCCTTCCAGGCCATGGAAATACATGACGATGCGCCGGTTTTCCTCATCCACATGCACGTCCGGCGAGGCGATATGCGGCTCGGTCAGTTCCAGCGCGAGATCGTGGGAAACGCGCGCACCGGCCGCCCGGCGCTGTTCGACGAGCGCGTCGAGTTCGGCCTGAGGGATTTCCGGCCGCACCGGCGTGAAATACGATTCCTCGATCTGCAAGCTGCCCGGGGCATGGACTTGCCAGGGCCCGGTCAATTCGTCGGCATAGGCGAGGCGGATGTACATGCCCTTGTGATCGGCGAAATACAGGTAATACTCGCCGAGACGATTCGGCAGCCATTCCGGCGTGCGGATCAGCGAAGGCCCCTGGATGTTGACGCCAAGGCTCGGATGCAGTTCGGGCCCGATAATCGGTTCGTCGAGCAGGCGGGTAACGCTGACTTCCTGGGCGCTCGCGCCCGCCGCAAGGAATGCGGCCAACGCCAGCGCCGCCCATTGGATTCGATTCATTCTCGCTTCTCCTGTCCTGAATTACTGGACTGCGGGCGGTTGCAACTGCGGATATTCGACGCCGAGTTGCTCGAGGTAGGTGTCAAAGCGATTCGGGTCGTAATAGAACTCTTCCAGCAGCGGCCGGAACTCGTTCATGATGGCGGCATTCTTGTCGATGGCGGGCGGGTCGTCGGGCCCGAGGAAGGAATCGTACTGTTCTTCGGCGGTCTGCACGTCCTCGAAGTAATTCCAGGCTTCCTCGACGAGAGATTCGTCCTGCAGCATGTCGAGCATGGTCGCGGCGATTACCTTGGCCCCGGCTTCGGTGCCCTTGTGGGCGATCGGGGTGGCCATGGCCATGGAACTCGACCAGTGGTGCATCTGCAGGCCGCTGACATTCGATGGAAATCGCAAGGTCACGGTAGGCAAGGTCCAGGAGATGTCGCCGATGTCGTCCGAACCGCCGGATACCGGGCTTTCCGCCGGTTCGCCGATGCCGGGAAGCTCCCTGATCAGGCCCCGGGGTTCTTCGTTGCCCATCAGTTCCTGCAAGGCGCGAGCGAAGATCTGGTCTTCCTCGGACCATTGCGGCAGGCCGACCTGGCGGATGTTCTCGTCCATCGCCAGCGCGATCGGCCGGTTGAAATGCCGCGGATAGGCGGCGCCGACTATGCGGCTGCTCATGCCGGTGTCGGTCATCATCGCCGCGCCCTGGGCGATGCGGTTCAGCGTTTCGTAATTCTCGCGAATGCCTTCCGGTTCTATCTCGCGAACGAAATACCAGACGCTGGCGTAGGAGGGCACGACATTGGGCTGTTCGCCACCGGCGTTGATCACGTAATGCGAGCGTTGCAGCGGATGCAGGTGCTCGCGCCGGTAGTTCCAGGCGATGTTCGTAAGCTCCACCGCATCGAGCGCGCTGCGCCCCTGCCAGGGATCGCCGGCGCCATGGGCGGCGATGCCGTCGAACATGTATTCAACGGAAATCAGCCCCGTGCCCCGGGCCTTGCCCCAGCTCACGCTCATGGTGCTGGAAACGTGGGTGTACAGCACCGCGTCGACGTCTTCGAACAGGCCGTCCCGGGCGTACCAGGCCTTGGCGCCGAGCAGTTCCTCGGCGATGCCCGGCCAGATCACGATGGTACCGGGCATGTTCTCGCGCTCCATGATTTCCTTGACCGCCAGCGCCGCGACAATGATGACCGCCTGACCGGAATTATGACCTTCGCCGTGGCCCGGACCGTTTTCGATCATGGGCTGCCGATAGGCTACGCCCGGCACCTGCGAAGCCCGCGGAATGCCATCGACATCCGAACCGAGCGCGATCACCGGCCGGCCTTCGCCCCAGGTCGCCCACCAGGCCGAAGGAATGCCTGCCACGCCGAGTTCCACCTCGAAATCGTTTTCCACCAGGAGTTCGGTCAGATAGCGCTGGGACTCGAATTCCTGGAAGCCGAGCTCGGCATAGGAGAACAGGCTGTCGACGATTTCCTGGTTCAACTTTGACATCGATTCGACGCTTGCCACAGCCTCGGCCTTCAGGCCACTGAAGCCCCCGCCATCCTGGGCAGACAGCGGCAGGGAAAGCGGCAACAGCAAGCCTGCCGCCAACAGTGTTCGCAGAACATTCATCGCAATTCCCCTATCAATTCCAGAAAAACCCAAGACTACGTTGTTTGGCCCCCACAAGCCATTACCCCGGGAGCCTGCGCCGCAGGTTCCTGGGGTTCGCGTGTTATACTGCCATTCCTCTTACCGGCTTTGCAGTCGTAAGTTCCTGTGGCGCAGGCTACCAGGCGAGATGGCGGAATTCAGCAGCATCGGCGTGATCGGGCGCCCGGGTCACAGCGGTGTTGCCGAGACCCTGGAGCGGCTGCTCGCCTTTCTCGAAAGCGAGGGCCGCAGTGTCATTTTCGACCACGCCACCGCCGCCATGCTGGGCCTGGGCGACCATCGCGCCTGCGCCAGCGAAGAACTCGCCTCCCGTTGTGATCTGGTGATCGTCGTCGGCGGCGATGGCAGCCTGCTGCACATGGCCAAGCATGTCGCCGGGACGCCGGTGATCGGCGTCAATCGCGGCCGCCTGGGTTTTCTGACCGACGTCCTGCCCGATGAACTCGAAGACCGTATCGGCGCGGTGCTGGCGGGGAAATACCTCAGCGAGCAGCGCTTCCTGCTCGACGCGGAAGTGCGAAGGGGCGGCCGCAATGAAGCCGCGGGCCGTGCCCTCAATGACGTGGTGCTGCATCCCGGCAGGTTCGCCCAGATGATTGCATTCGAGTTGTTTATCGATGGGCAGTTCGTCTACAGTCAGGAATCCGATGGCCTGATCGTGGCGACACCCACAGGCTCCACGGCCTATGCCCTGTCCGCCGGCGGCCCCATCATGCATCCCCGGCTTGACGCCCTGGTGCTCGCGCCATTGAATCCCCATTCCCTCACGAGCCGGCCGCTGGTGGTGGATGGCAACAGCGAGGTGCGCCTTGTGGTGAGCGCCAAGGATGAACTCGAACCGCAATTGAGTTGTGATGGCCAGGTGCGCTATTCGGCCCGGGCCGGCGATGAAATTCTGGTACGCAAGAATTCCCGCTTTCTGACCCTGATCCACCCGCTGGATTACACCAGTTACCAGGCCTGCCGCAGCAAACTCGGCTGGGGCAGCCGCCTCGTGCGAACCGATGACTGAAACGCCATCTTGCGTCTTCTGGCCAGACGCGAACCCATACCCGTTGCCGGCGGATGCGGATTAAGGCCGCCAGCCTGCCAATCGGCGAGGATCTGTTGTCCTTCAGCCGGATTCTGTCGCGAATCGGCGTGCGGCATCGCATTATCGAGGAATCCGGTTTCCAGGTGATCCGGGTCGAAAGCGAACGGGACTCGCGCCTGGTGCGCGAAGCCCTGGCGCAATGGCGCGAGATGGCGGCGGGAAATCCACCGCCGCCCGCCCCGCAGCCCCTGGTGCGTCCCTCCCGCTGGCTCGGGGCCGTGCAACGGGAAGTGTGGCTTTGTCCCATTACCATCGCCTTGATGCTCGCCTGTGTGCTGGTGGCGGCGCTGACCCGGCTCGGCATGGAAGCCTGGCGGCTGCCCTTCCTTTTCTATCCCCCGCTTGCCTCCGGCAGCCTGCCCGCCCTGCTCGGGGAAATCGCCAATCCCGTGCTGCTGCTGCGCGCACTGGCGCCGATGCTGCTGCATTTTGGCGAACTGCATCTGGTGTTCAACATGCTCTGGCTGTGGTACTTCGGTCGTCAGCTCGAGCCGCGGCGGCCGCGCTGGCTGTATCCCGCGGTAATCGTGCTGACTTCGTTCACCGCCAATACCGCCCAATACCTGTTGGGCGGAGGCAACAACTTCGGCGGCATGTCCGGGGTCGTCTATGGCTTGCTTGGATTCGCCTGGATCATGCAGAAAATGCTGCCGGGCGGAAGGCCCATACTCAGCGACCAGATGTTTCTGATCTTCGTTATCATGCTGGTGGCGATGGAAGTGCTCGCCTCATCCTGGATCGCCAGCGCGGCGCATCTGGGCGGATTGCTCGCCGGGCTTTTCCTCGGTATGGTGGCGGCAATCGCATTGGGCGCCGGCAACCGGCGGGCTTGAACCCATGGCGTCGCACCGGCACAGAGATATTTGACATGCTCGACCTGGAAGAAAACGCGCTGCAAACCCGGGCCAGCGGCGTCATGCGGAAAATGCCCACCCGGCTCGATGACCCGGTGCGCTACAGCATGTCGCTTTCCGGCGAACAGACGCCGCTCAATGAATGGCTGGGCCAGCCGGTGCAGCTCCACCATACCGGTCGCATTTTTTGCGTGCATTGTGGCCGCAAGACCGGCAAAAGTTTCAACCAGGGTTTTTGCTACCCCTGTTTCCGCAAGCTCGCGCAATGCGATTCCTGCATCATCCATCCGGAGCGCTGCCATTTTGACCAGGGCACCTGCCGCGAACCCGACTGGGGCGAGCGCGTCTGCATGCGCGATCATATCGTCTATCTCGCCAACTCTTCGGGTCTCAAGGTGGGTATCACCCGTTCGGTGCAGGTGCCGACCCGCTGGATCGACCAGGGCGCGACCCAGGCCCTGGCCATCATCCGGGTTCGCAGCCGCATGCAGTCGGGTCATCTGGAAGTGCTGTTCAAGGAGCACGTGGCGGACAAGACCAACTGGCGCGACATGCTCAAGGGCACCGCGGAGCCAATCGATCTGCCGGCGGAAAGGAACCGCCTCGTGGAACTGGCCAGGGAAGGCATTGACGAACTCGCCCGGCGTTTCGGCTTCTTCGCCATCACCGTGCTGAACGGCCTGGAGCCGGTGCGGATCCGCTACCCGGTACTTGAGTATCCCACCAAACCGAACGCCCTCAATTTCGACAAGGATCCCACCGTCGGCGGCATCCTCAAGGGCATCAAGGGCCAGTACCTCATTTTCGACCACGGCGTCATCAATCTCCGCCGCTTCGCCGGCTATGAAGTCGAATTGTGCGTATCAACCTGATTTGTCCCGAAATTCGAGAACCCTGTAGCGCAAATGGAAAATCGGGAATTGATGCGATTTTGGGGCAAAGCGCAGCCCCGAGATCCTGCACGTGGCCCTTCTTGGCATCCATTGGCTTACCATTCCCTGGATGTGGCTGCGACCGCAAGGGCCTTGTTTCGCCGCGACGAGGGGCTCCAAGAGCGATTTTCCGAGTTGACGGGGTTGCGATGCGAGGATGTCATGCCGGTCTTGTGCTATCTGCTTGGTACGCACGATATCGGCAAGTTCGCGCAAAGATTCCAGGCCAAGGTTCCGGAACTGTTTCGCAACAGTTTCGATGGTGACCTCGCGAAACTTCCCGATGGTTACGACCATGGAGCGGGCGGCATGCGGATGTTCAAGGTTTGCCCGGAAGTTTTTCAATTGCCGCGGATTTCCAGCCCTCGCGCTTGGACGCCGTTAGTCTCGGCGGTCACTGGACATCACGGTGCCCCACCGGCCACAAATGCGGAAAATTCGCTGGTCAGCTTGAAAATCGACTACGGAAGTATCGGAATTGCGGCTGCCGGGGAATTTGCGAGACAAATTCGCGAACTGCTCAACCTCCCTTCTGAATTGGGCGGATTGCGTGTCGATCAGTCGAAACGCGCGTCCCATGCGGTGGCGGGATTGGCGGTGCTGGCGGACTGGATAGGATCCAATCAGGACTGGTTCCCGTACCAGGAACCGAAAATGGGACTGCGCGAGTATTGGGAAGACATTCAACCAAAAGCCGATGCGGCGGTTGAGCAATCTGGTGTCTTGAGCGCAACGATTTCAAATCAATTCGCATACAAAGACCTGCTCGGCGCGAAAACTCACCCAAGCCCCATGCAGCATTGGGCTGAAACAGTGGATATTCCGCCAGCTCCGGCAATGTTTCTGATTGAAGACGAAACCGGCAGCGGCAAGACCGAGGCGGCATTGATGTTGGCCCACCGCCTTATGCGGGCCAGCCACGCCCGCGGAGTCTATGTCGCGCTGCCGACCATGGCAACGGCGAACGCCATGTTCGACCGGCTCGCGGAAAGCTATCGCGGTTTTTTCGCCAGTGATGCGAAGCCATCGTTGGCGTTGGCCCACAGGGCAAAAGACCTGCACCAAGGTTTTCGGGATGCTGTCATGCGCGCCGGCCGGCGCGAAAGCTCGTATGCGAATTTGCGCGATGGAGAAGACGAATCAGCTACCACGGCTTCAGCCGCCTGCGCTGAATGGATCGCTGACGACCGCAGGCGCGCGTTTCTGGCTGACGTGGGTGCGGGCAGCATCGATCAGGCGTTGCTGGCGGTTCTTCCAAGCAAGCACCAGTCCTTGCGGCTGCTTGGCCTTATGCGGCGGGTGCTGATACTTGACGAGGTTCATGCTTGCGATGCCTATATGCGGCGGGAAATGGAGCGGCTGATCGAGTTTCAAGCCGGGCTGGGTGGTTCGACCGTTTTACTGTCCGCGACTCTGCCATTGAGCATTCGCGAAAAACTGACGGCGGCATTCGCCAAAGGCGCGGGAATGGAAACGGATTATCGCGGTCATGGCATGGGGTATCCAATGGCAACGGTCTGGTCTAAAGCCTCAACGATGGCCACGCCAATCGCGGGCATGCCGGGCCGGGCGAGGCGTCTCCCGATCCGTTTTCTCCGAACCGCGACGGAAGCATGCATCGAGGCGGCGCGGGAGGCTCAGGCGGGAAGGGCCGTGCTGTACATACGCAACACAGTGGATGACGCGATGGAAGCGCATCGGGAGTTGGTCGGCCGCGATGTCGAAGCGCACCTGTTTCATGCGCAGTATGCGTTATGTGACCGATTGCGGCTTGAACGGCGGTTCATCAAGATGTTCGGCAAAGCAAGCAAAGACTCAGATCGGCGCCAACAAGTACTGGTAGCCACGCAGGTGGTCGAGCAATCATTGGATCTGGATTTCGACGCGATGATTACCGACCTCGCGCCGATTGATCTTGTGGTCCAGCGGGCCGGACGACTCTGGCGGCACGGCTTTCGCCGACGCTCGGGGCGGCCGGAACTATTAGTCGTTGGTCCGGAGCCGACTGCGGACGCGGGCGAGACGTGGTTTAGCGACGCTTTTCCAAAAGCGGCTTATGTATATAAAAACCATGCCCGAATTTGGCTGACCGCACGGGTTCTTGAGGAGCGCGGCGTTATTGACAGTCCGGCGGAACTCAGGGATATCATCGAGGCGGTTTATGGAGGCGATGCCGATTCGGATGTGCCTGAAGGATTGCAATCGTGTTTCTGGGAAGCGCATGGCAGGGCCGGTGCGGAGCAAGGGGTCGCGGGCATGAACTTGCTCGCCCTGCAAAACGGATACATCAGGGACGGTGCCCCGTGGGACAGCGATCACCGAACTTCCACCCGGCTTAACGACCTGCCGCAGGTAACGCTTCGCCTTGCGGTAATCGAAGATGGCGACATCAAACCCTATGCCTGTCATCAGGCATCCGAAAATCAGGTGGAAGACAGGAAGGCTTGGCGTCTCAGCGAAGTGAATGTCTCCGCCAATCGAGTGGGTGGCGAGGCGGTGCCTTCCGAATACTTGGAAAAAGCCGAGCAGGCCAAATCCGGATGGACCAGATTCGACGCGGAAAAGTTCCTCGTTTTGCTGCGAGCAACCGACTCCGGGGGAAACTGGCGGGGATTGGCAAAATCGCCGAATTCACCAAATGGCGAAATACAGGTCAGCTACAATGCCACCCGCGGGCTTGAAATTTCGCCCGCATGACCTATTATTTGAAGGGTTCCCCGATTGGGAGATCGGGGATGGACCGAGCAAGGATTGCAGTTGACTCGTGTTCCTTGCCAATGCGAGGATGATAAGAGTAATGTTTGATGTTGACTCATTTGAGTCAATGTACAGTATTTCCCAGCCCGATCAACGGAGACATAAATTATGTCAGAAAAAAATACTCGCTTGCCAAGCAAGCTCGAAATGATCGAAAAACGTATGGGTGCGACAAGCTCGATAGATGGTAGCGGGAGGAAAGATGAGCGAACTCAACGAAACAGCCTGCGTATCGTTACGAGAATTGTGCGCCAAACAGAATGCATCGAGGAAGTGATCGAGGCCAAGTGGGGCGTGTAAGCCAAGGAATATGCGTAAATCATTCAATCTGATTAGCGATCCTTGGCTTCCGGTTCGGCGGCGAAGCGGAGTAGTCGAATTCATCGAGCCATGGCGGATTGCGGAAGGATTCGATTCCGACCCGTTCGTTGCGTTTGCTTGGCCTCGGCCGGACTTCAACGGCGCCGCGCATGAATTTCTGATCGGCCTGTTGTCCACGGCGGCAACTCCCCAGGCTGAAGACGAGTGGGGCGAGTGGTGGAATTCGCCGCCGGCGTCCGTAGTGCTTCGGCGGCGGTTTGGCGCGGTAGCTCATGCATTTGATCTGGATGGCGACAGACCAAGGTTCATGCAGGACTTCGATCCGCTCGAAAATGCGAAAACGGAGTCAATCTCGGCACTTCTGATCGAAACGCCCGGTGCGCAGACTCTTCGCAAGAATTCGGACCTATTCGTTAAACGCGGGGGTATTCCCGTTCTTTCGCGCGCGGCAACGGCCATGGCGCTGTTCACATTGAACGCGTTCGCTCCCTCTGGTGGTGCGGGGCATAGAACCTCGATACGGGGCGGCGGCCCGATGACGACTCTGGTTAGCGCGGAGCGTCCCGGCAACGACCCCACGCTTTGGGGTCGACTTTGGCCGAACGTGGAGACCGTTGACCAGATTAATGCACGGGCTGACGGCGACTATTCGTTCGAAGATTATCGAAGTATCTTTCCTTGGCTAACGCACACTCGAGTTTCCGATCCGAAAGCCGGTGGGCGCGAGACAACCCCGCGTGACGTTAACCCGCTGCAAGTCTATTGGGGCATGCCTCGGCGAATTAGAGTTGATTTTGAAGAGGCGGCGGGACGGAATTGTGGCCTGACCGGCGCCAGCGACCCTGTAGTCGCGGGAAACTACCGGACCAGGAACTACGGGACCAATTATTCGGATGGATTCGAGCATCCGTTGAGTCCCTATTATCGGCAAAATCCGAAGGAAACGGTTTGGCTGCCGGTGCATCCAAAACCGGGCGGGTTGAACTATCGATTGTGCCTGGGCCTTGTTGTTGATCCCCGGGACAAGATGCGACGGACCGCGAAAGTATTGAGCCACTGGAGGAATGGGGAGCGAGCGGAGGTCGCGGGTCCCAGCGAGTCCCGGTTCCTTGTTTTCGGTTACGACATGGACAACATGAAGGCTCGCGCGTGGATTGAAGGAGAAATGCCGCTTTGGGTGGTCGCCGGGGAATCTCGTGAATATCTGGATGGCTTTATCCAGAGGACCGTGACCGGAGCCAATACGGTTAGTCGTCTGTTGATTGGTGCGATAAAATCCGCGCTGTTCGACAGACCGAGGGACGCTGCGGGCGACTACGGTTTCATCGGAGAGAAATTCTTTCGCGAAACCGAAGGTGAGTTTTATTCCGCGCTTCGCGTGGCAATCGATCAGATCAATTCCAATAGCGACGTTGAGGATCGAACTGCGGAGGCAAGAGGAGATTGGGCGCAAGTTATGAGAACCGCGGCATTGCGTCTATTCGATGAACACGCTCCCGGCGTTGGTTTGGAGGACCGGGACATGCATCGCCACGTAAAGGCGCGTTTTCAATTGGCGATAACTTTGCGGGGCGGCGGTAAATCTGGCAAATCCCTTTTTGATAGCGATCTTGAAATTCCCTCCCCGGATACAATTCGGCGGAGAATCGGCAAATCGGAGGCGGCATGACCTCAGAACAGACATCACGCGGTGGTCAAATCGCATATGAGTGGTGGCGCGCATTGCATCCCTCGGATGGCCGGCAATCAGGATCGTCCAGAGCCGCCATGGCCAGGCTGCGCAGAGCCGCGACGCCCGTGGATGTGATGCTGGAACCGGAGGCGTTGCGGCTGATGACGAGACTTCCCCGCAGCCGGAAAGATCGTGTAGCGATATTGGCGGGTGTATTGGCATGGGTTCGGGAATCTGATGATACGCACGTTGCCCGCGCCATGGGGCGGTCCGCGTTGGACGACGATCAGTCCGCGCTGGTATCCGAATCGCGATTTCGCCGGCTATTGCAATCTCAACCCGACGAGCTCTTGAACTCGATGCGTCGGCTGGTTCACCAGATGAAGGGCCGGGCCAACGTGGCGGATCTGGCCGACGCCATTCTCTGTTGGGGTGATTCTGTGAAGGAGAAGTGGATATTCGACTATTACTGTGTCGCTTCCGCCACTCCACCCGCTGAAACCGCCGCTGAATAATCACGAACCTTGCGACAGGATTTTTCTTATGACTGATTTTTTGCAATTGCATCTTCTTACGGCATATGGCCCATCCAATTTGAACCGGGATGACACGGGCCGGCCGAAGAGCGTCTTATTCGGAGGTGTGCCGCGACTCAGAATTTCTTCTCAGAGTTTGAAGCGTGCCTGGCGGACTTCCACCGTATTCTCGGAACGACTCGACGGACACTTGGCGGCGCGCACGCAGAGAATCGGCGAGCGTGTGTTCGACCGTTTGACCGCGGGCGGCATGACCGAAGATCGGGCGTTAGAGATTGCCCGGAAAATCGCGGGAGTTCTCGGCAAGATAAAAGGCGAAAAAGACACGAATTCCACGTTTATCGAGCAATTGGCGTTTGTTTCTCCGGAAGAACAGGAACGAGCGTTCGCGCTCGCCGATACGGCGCTGGCGAACGACACTTACGAAGCGCCAACGGCGGATGATATCCTGAATCGTGTGGATACCGCGGCGGATATAGCCATGTTCGGCCGCATGCTCGCCGACAATCCGAAATTCAACCGCGAAGCCGCCGTGCAGGTCGCCCACGCCATAACCACACATCGCGCCATCGCGGAGGACGACTATTACACGGCTGTTGATGACCTCAAGGCGCAATCCGAACCGGAGGACTCGGGTGCGGGTTTCGTTGGAGTGCAGGAATTCGGGGCAGGCGTTTTCTATCTGTACGTCTGTGTGGATTTGAATTTGCTGTCGCGCAATTTGAATGAGAACAGGGCGGTTCGCGACGCCAGTTTGTGCGCTCTTGCCGAAGCCGCGGCCACCGTCGCGCCACGCGGCAAGCAGGCGAGTTTCGCCAGCCGCGCACGTGCTGTTTTTGCCTTGGCGGAAAAAGGTTCGGCCCAGCCTAGAAGTCTGGCGGCGGCATTCCTGAAACCGGTTGTAGGAGAAGATCAGGCCGCGAGTTCGATCACGTCACTCGAAAAATTTCGAGATCAGCTTGATGCCTCCTACGGTCCTGCCACGGACGCTTCGTACACAATGAATGTCTGCAAGGGCCAGGGTTCGATGAAAGAACTCCTCGAATTCGCGCAGAGCTGAATTGATGCGTTTTCTGTTATTTACGCTTTACGCTCCCATGGGCGCCTTCGGAGAAATCGCGGTTGGCGAACGGAGGATGAGTTGGGCTAGGCCGGGGCGTTCCGCCATACTCGGTTTGGTAGCCGCGGCACTGGGAATCGACCGCGAAGACGAGCAGGCGCAAATGGAATTGGAGTCGTCGCTTCACTTCGCTGTCAGAACAGACGCGCCCGGGCGATCATTTATCGATTATCAGACGGCGCAAGCGCCGCAGGCGCGAAAGGGGCGCCGCCACGCGACCCGGCGCGAAGAATTACAAGACGACCGGCTCAACACCGTGCTTTCTGTTCGTGAGTGGCGGTTTGATGCCTTTCATACCGTAGTGCTTTGGTCGCGCGCCGGAGCGAATGGGCGTTTGGAGGGCATGGCCGAGAGCTTGAATCATCCGGCATATGTTCTTTACTTGGGCCGCAAGTCCGCGCCATTGGGATTGCCCTTGCGTCCGGAAATCGTTATTGCCGAATCATTTTTGGACGCGCTCAACGAACGTGGGCCGAATGAGGACGAAAAGATTGTTTTGGATGCTTTGGGACGGAGAGCCGCATTCGGGACAGAGATCGCCTTTGATGCCGATGTGCCAATTGAAGTGCCGGATTCGCAAATCCAGCGGCGCCGCGATGTGATCGCCAACCGGTCGCGTTGGCAATTCATGGACCGCTGGGAGCGGGTTATGCTTGTAAACGAATCTGGAGATTAGGTCTTGCTTTACTTCTCCCGAGTCAGCCTGAAGAAAGAAGCATCGCTATCCGCGCTTGCTCCATTGTTGTTGGGCGGTGCTGGAGTCGAATCCGAGTCCCGCCAGCCCGCGCATCACTTGGTATGGTATCTTTTCGCCGACGGCCCGGAGCGGCAAAGAGACTTTCTCTGGCGGGAAACAGACCCTGGTGTTTTTCTGCTGTTGTCATTCCGGCCGCCGAGAGACCCGCACGGATTGTTTGACATTGCGGAACCGAAGCCCTTCGCCCCAGAACTTGAAACGGGGGATCCCCTGATATTTTCCTTGCGAGCCAACCCCGTCGTTCGCCGCCGGGACAACGCGCGCGGACGCTCCGTCAAGCATGACGTTGTCATGGACCAACTTCGCGCTTACGCGCAAGGCAAACGGGCGCGGCATAGACTGGATCTAGTGAGAACCAGCGGGATCGATTGGCTTAGACGGCAGGGCGACAAGGCGGGCTTTGATTTTCAAATCGATGACGTTTCTGTTGACGGATACTCCACTCATCGCATTGCGCGCAAGAACGGCCCAGCGATGGCGTTTTCCACGCTAGACTTCGAAGGTGCGCTGACCGTTACCGATCCGAAGCGGCTGCTTGCGGTTTTGCCAAAAGGTTTCGGGGCATCCAAGGCGTATGGTTGTGGGTTGATGTTGATCCGGCGAGCGTAGAACATGATCGGCTAGGACAGTACGATCGCTGAAGTAAGATAAGGACAACCTTTTATAGGAGATTCTGGGTTTGGACTGGAAAGCGATTGAACGGCGTATCGGCGCGGGCGAAGATCAGAGCACGGAGTTCAAACTTGGCCTCGGTGGCCTTTCCGCGCTGGGGAAGACCATCTGCGCGTTTGCGAATTCCAGCGGCGGGGTTCTCGTCCTCGGTGTCGACGACCAACGGCGCATATGCGGAGTTCGGGAGCACCCCAAGAAGGTTCAAGAACGACTGACGTCCTTCCTGCATACGGGTTGCAGCCAGCCCGTAACCGCTTGGATCGGTCACCACTCCGATGATGTGGGGCACGTGTTCTGGGTGGAAGTTCCTTCCCAGCGCGGTTTCGAGCCATTGCGTTGTCGCGGTCGGACCTGGATCAGAAGGGGGAGCAGCAGCGTTGAGCCGTCCTCGATGGAACTCCAGGAACTTTTCAATACGTTTGGATTCGTGCTAACGGAAGAACGGGCGATACAAGGCGCGCCGCCGTCCCATATCGACTACGATGCTTTCCTTGCCTACCTCGACAAACTCGATTTCGACACCTTGACCGAACCGCAGCCAAGCAGCGAGCAAGACCTCCGAAATCGAGGAGTTTTAGCCGAACTCGGCGGTGAATTGAGAGCAACGCTGTATGGTGTTTTGGCGTTTGGCAAGCATCCCCAGCGCTACGCTCAAACGCGCAGTTTCTGCATTGAGTGCGTGGCATACGCGGGGACAGACCGTGCTTCGGAAGTGCTGCAAGCCGCCACGGCCAAAGGTCGGCTAGGCGAACAGGTTGATCGCTCGGTCGGCTGGTTTCTCGGGCTGGGCCGCTTCGAGTCCTATGAGAATCTTGTGCGGGAGGATCGCTATTTATTGCCCCGCGATGCGGTGCGCGAGGCGCTGGTCAATGCCGTCATTCATCGTGACTACGCGATCATCGGATCGACAATCTTGTTTGAAGTGTTTTCCGATCGGGTGGACGTAACCAGTCCAGGTTCGCTTCCGAATCATCTAACCGTCGAACAAGTCATGGCGGGAGCGAATCCGCGAGCCAGAAATGATTCCATGGGCCACTACATGGCCGGCATGGGCTTCATGGAAAGACGGGGCAGGGGATGGCTCATAATGAAAAGGGAGATGAGCGAATTTAACAATACCGAACCGACCCTTGCACAGGATACGGAGAGTTCTTTCGTCCGTGTTTCTTTCCAGCTTGGTGTCGGAGCCGCATAACCGTGTCGTTCGGCATTGTGCCGCCGCGACCCATACCAATCAAGGACCGCGCATCAATCTTGTTTATCGAAAAAGGTCGTCTTGATGTTTTGGACGGCGCGTTCGTCGTGGTGGACCGAACGGGTGTGCGCACACATATTCCCGTAGGTGGATTGGTTTGTCTGATGCTGGAGCCCGGCAGCCGGGTATCTCACGCTGCCGTCGCGCTGGCCGCGCGGGTAGGATGCTTGTTGGTATGGGTTGGCGAAGCCGGCGTCAGGCTCTATTCAGCCGGACAGCCCGGAGGTGCAAGAGCGGATAGATTGCTGCATCAGGCGCGACTTGCGCTGGACGCGGATGCGCGACTCAAGGTGGTCCGAAAAATGTACGACATGCGTTTCGGCGAGCCTGCTCCGCAACGGCGCTCCATCGAGCAATTGCGGGGAATCGAAGGCGCCCGCGTCAAGCGGATGTACCAGGTATTGGCGCGACAGCATGGTGTAAAGTGGAAAGGGAGAAGGTACGACCCCACCAACTGGAGTGCGGGAGACATGGCCAACCAGTGCATTAGCCAGTCTACTGCTTGCCTGTATGGGCTTGCCGAAGCGGCGATACTCGCCGCCGGATATGCTCCCGCAATCGGTTTTCTTCACACTGGAAAACCTCAATCTTTTGTTTACGACGTGGCGGATGTTTTCAAATTTGAAACTGTCGTGCCCGTAGCGTTTCAAATAGCGGCGGAAACCGAGGCAAACAAGAAACCCGCCAGTCTGGACCCCATTGGGGAAGTGAGGCGGCGTTGCCGCGATTCTTTTCGCAAGACTGGACTTCTGAAACGGCTCATTCCGGCGATAGAAGAAATGCTTGCGGCGGGCGGTATGGATCCGCCTGCGCCTCCAAAAGAAGCGCAACCTATTGCCATTGCGGAAGTGTCAAGCGGCGATGTTGGTCATCGCGGTTAACAATGCGCCTCCGAGGTTGCGAGGCCGTCTTGCGGTCTGGCTGCTTGAAATCCGGGCCGGTGTTTACGTTGGCAGTTATACCAAGCGAATCCGTGAAATGATTTGGGGCCAGGTAGTCGACCTGATTGATGATGGAGACGCTATCATGGTTTGGAACGCTCCCTGCGATGCGGGTTATGATTTTGATACCTGTGGTGAAAATCGCCGTTGTCCGGTTGTCTTGGACGGTTTCAAACTGGTGAGCTTCCAGCCAGTCACCCATGACGAGTAGTTGACAGTGCGGAGGTGTTTGTGAGTCTTTCGGGAACTATTGCCTCTTGAGATATGATCCCGTTCTCTAACAATTTAAGTTATGGATTTTATTGGTAGTTTTCCGCAACCTGAAAAAGATTAGTCTTTTCAGTAGCTTGTAGGAAGTGTGTTCCCCGCATGCGCGGGGATGAACCGTTAAAAACGTGATTGAAAAACTCCGGGAATATGTGTTCCCCGCATGCGCGGGGATGAACCGACGCAAAAGGCGGGCGCAAAGACCCCAAGGAAGTGTTCCCCGCATGCGCGGGGATGAACCGGTGTCGGCAGGGTATCGGGTATCAGCCGGCAGGTGTTCCCCGCATGCGCGGGGATGAACCGGCGGTCGATTTGGCAAGGGCGGGCATGAGCCTGTGTTCCCCGCATGCGCGGGGATGAACCGGCCTACCGTCTGAATGCCGGCACACAGGAGACGTGTTCCCCGCATGCGCGGGGATGAACCGGTAAAGGCGCGGAACAAATTCTTCCGCGACCAGTGTTCCCCGCATGCGCGGGGATGAACCGCACGTGATCCACCGCCGGGAATTCAAAGGGATGTGTTCCCCGCATGCGCGGGGATGAACCGAAAGACGGGCGGGAAAACAATTTCACCAAATTGTGTTCCCCGCATGCGCGGGGATGAACCGGACACGCCGATATATGGCGTACGGCTGACTGGGTGTTCCCCGCATGCGCGGGGATGAACCGTGGGTCTTCAGCGACAAGCACGCTGTTGTCAAGTGTTCCCCGCATGCGCGGGGATGAACCGCGTCGGGGTGAATTTGAACGGATGCGGCTGGTGTGTTCCCCGCATGCGCGGGGATGAACCGATCGACAGGCGGAAATCCCCGGTCGAAGTGACGTGTTCCCCGCATGCGCGGGGATGAACCGAAAACCTGGATGGTCGTTTTGCGGGGAGTCCCGTGTTCCCCGCATGCGCGGGGATGAACCGGCATCTTGAACGAGATGTCCAACTTGTTTGGTGTGTTCCCCGCATGCGCGGGGATGAACCGCTTAGATAAAGCCTCGACGACGCAGGTTGTTGGTGTTCCCCGCATGCGCGGGGATGAACCGAAATACGAGCATCTTTGCAAGGCTTGCTGGTTGTGTTCCCCGCATGCGCGGGGATGAACCGGGGTAGGCCGTACATCATCTCGGGGCTGGACCGTGTTCCCCGCATGCGCGGGGATGAACCGATGCCAGTCGGAGCTCATCTGGACTTGGCTTGGGCCGTGTTCCCCGCATGGATTCTCATTTTTGCGCCTCATCCCTCATGTCATACTGCGCGCAGGATGACCCAGTTGAGTGCGCCCAGCGCCGTAATGAGAGTTGCTGGACTTTCTTCCTGTTCATAGACCCCGAAGTACGGAAGGAGTATTCTCCGGGCTTGGAGTATCCGCAGTTGAGTGGTTTTTCCGGACCAGGACCATGTGTGCGCAGGTGAAGCTGCCTCGGATGATGAAAGTTGCAAAAGGCAGATCAGGGACGCCTTGGCTCGTTTGCGGGTTGGCGTGCATCGTTACCGCCATCGCGGCGACCGGGTTGTTCACTCCCTGGAGTCAGGTTGCCGGGGCGTTCGATCAGGCTGCTGAGCCCGACTACTACCTCTGGGCCTGGCGGCGCGAGGAGGATCTCTCGTTCATCGATCCGAAGCGGGACAAGGTGGCCCTGTGGACCGCCACGATCAATCTCGATCACGACGATTTTGCTATCCAGTACCGGACCAACAAGGTCACTTATCCGAGCGCAGCGGAAATCACGAGCGTTGTTCGTCTCGAAGCTGTCGGAGTCCCCGGCGCCGCGACAACAGCGCGCCTGGCCGACGCGATCATCGCCGTCGGGCGTCCATTCGGGCCGGTGGAACATCAGGTCGATTTCGATGCGAGGCTGTCGCAACGAATCTTCTACCGGCGCTTGCTCGAGGAACTGCGAGTACGCACCGGAGGCGCAAGGCTGTCGATTACCGCCTTGGCTTCCTGGTGCTTCCACGACGACTGGACCGAAGGACTTCCGGTCGATGCCGTCGTGCCGATGATCTACCGTATGGGGCCGGAAGGCGGGATCATTCGCCACACGCTGTACGCTGAGCGGGAATTTCCCAATCCCATCTGCACCGGCAATGTCGGCTATTCCTCCGATGAACCCCTGGCGCCGGTCGACAACCTGAGCAGGGTGTTTCTGTTCGTTCCTGAACCATGGACGGAACCCCAATTCACAAAACTCGTCCAGCAAGTGGAGGCACTGTTATGAAACGATTACTGGGAACAGCGCTTTTGATCCTGGCTTTCGTATGGCCAGCGTCGGCATCCGGACCGTTCTACTACGTAACGGAATTTGTTGACCAGATTGACCGGGACGATGTGATCGCCGGCGATTTCCCCTATCGGCTTTCCCGCTACGATGTCGTGTACCCACTGATTGTCTATCTGCATCTGAACGGTCTGTTCACGGATGATCACGCCACCCTCTTCCAGTCGGAGTACACCCCGCCCGACCCAGCCGAAGACTACGAGGAGCAGTTCTGGCGTATGGCGCGTGAAGAAGGCTTTGCGCCACCAGCGGGGTTCGGGACCTGGAAACGGTTTTCCCGCGAAATTACAGACCCAGCCAACCCGGGTAACTCCCGCACAATCTCGAACTACGTCCACAACTGCCAGTACGATGCCTTCAAGACTGCCGGGGAAACGCTCTCGGACAGGAGGTCGCGATACGGCGCCGGTTCCGTCGAGTTGTCGCGGTGGCTCGCAGCCCAGGTTCGGGTGTTCGCCCAATGCAGCGGTGAAACCGCCTTTGTCCCGCTTGAGGAACCGGCTTCGGATTGGCTGCCGTTGGAACAGCACGACCGGCGCTATCAGATCGCCGCCGCCTACTTTTATGACGGTCAGTTTCTCGAAGCCGCGTCCCGCTTCGAAGACATAGGCCAGGACGACGATTCACCCTGGCAAGACCTTGGCCGCTACCTTGTCGGACGCTCGCTGGCGCGCGAGGCGACCGTCAACGAGAACGATACGCGCTTACACCTCGATTTGTCGCTGAGCGCCTTCCGGGAACTGGCCGATGAACCGGAGTATCTTGCGGCCTTTCCTTCCGTGCCGGGACAAATCCTCCACATTCGGACAAGGATCGATTCCGCAGCCGTCCAGAATGAAATCGAACAGCGGATATTCGACGACCCGGCGAGCCTGTCCGCGCAAGACCTGTTCAACTACCGCTACATGAGGCGCAGACTCAGCCCCATGGACGAGGCGACGGATTACACGCGCTGGGTCTGGTACGCCACGAATGACCAGATCACTCCCGGGGAGATAGTCGAACAGTGGCGTGCCGAGCAGTCTCCGGCGTGGTTGTACATCGCGCTGATTCGGGCGTCCTCCAGCCTGGACGAGTCGACGTTGACTGAACTCCTGCAGGCGGCGGAGGCGCTCCCCGACGACACACCGGGTCACTTGAATATTCTGCTGCAACGAATCCGAATATCGGGACTTCTGGGCCGAGTCGATACCGGTGTGCGGCTCGCCGAGGAAGTGATCGGCAAGGGTCTCGGCAGGTCGTCGGTCAATCGCGTTCGCCTCGCGGCGGCCGGAATTTCCCCAACCTGGCCGGACTATTTCCGTTGGGCGTCGCTACAGCCCCTCTCGCTTCCGTGGACGGACAGCTTCGCTCGCCAACTGCCTTCCAACTTCCACCGGATCACGATGGATACCACGCTGTTCAGCCCCGGCGCCATCGATCTGCTGAACTCGTACTTCACTTCCTCGATGATCGAGGAGACCATCGACACACCCGGCTTGAGCGACTATCAACGCGGGCGGCTAGCCATCGCGGGATGGACAAAAGCGATGCTCGCCGACGACCTTGAGTCGGCATTGCGGCTCTCGGCCCAGATTCGCCAACACGTCCCGTGGCTGGCTCGCGATATGGAACAATTCGAGCAGGGTCAAGACAGGCACTTCGAAGCGGCCAGGATCATCTTCGATTATCCGGCGTTCTCGCCATGGCTGGATCGAGGCGTCGGGCGGATCCACTTTGACAGAACAGTTCGCCACGAACGACAAACACCCGACCATGTAACTCTTGGAATAACACGCGGGTGGTGGTGCGCCTCGTCGTACCGTGATCGGACCCGCGACGAGATGCTTCAAACTCCTCTTTTTTCCCGCTATTCCGATGCGGAACTATCGGAGATCAGGGATGTTGACGAGTACCGGCAGACAGCGGCAGTCACTTCGTTCGGCCCGCACGTGATTCGCTACGCGAGCGAAAATCTCGATGACCCGCGCATTCCACGCACCCTGCATCGTCTGGTATTCACCACCCGCATTGCCTGCTACCGCGGGAACGGCAATCTCTCCCAGGCGGCGTTCGCCTTGCTGCACGAGCATTTTCCGGATAGCGAGTGGGCGGAGCAGACGCCTTACTGGTATGGTGAACTCGATTGAGAAAGCGACGAATTTCACCAAACCCGACGGACGCCGTAATTTTCGAAAACGGTCTCGATGGAAACCAGCGCCAGGTCTCGGGACAATGCCTGGGCGATGAGCATTCGGTCGAACGGATCACGTAGAGGCCCGGGCAGTGAACCGGCCCGGTCGGCGTCGGCAACTGAAATTGGCAGTTCCTCGAAGCCCTGGTTGGCGATTGCGCCGGGTATGTCTTGCGCCAGAATATCTGCCTCCGGGAGTTTTCCCAGCCGATGCTTGGTGGCGATTTCCCACGCGGTCGCGGCGCTTACCAATACTTCGTTGCCGGTATCCGCGATGGCTCGTTTCGCCGGCGGCGTAAGCCGGCGGCTGCCGGATAGCCACCAGAATAAGGCATGGGTGTCGAGCAGCAACCGCAAGGTTTAACGGCCCTCCCAGTAAGCCAGCTCTTCTTCCGGCAAGGGATCGAAGAATTCGTCTCCGAGTTTGATCTGACCTTTCATCGAACCGAACTCGCGCTTGCCCGGCTTTTGCAAGCGTTCCAGCCGAGCCACCGGGGTGCCGCTACGGGCGATGATCACGTCTTCTCCCGCTTCCACTTGCGCGAGCAGGCGCGATAGCTTTGTCTTGGCCTCATGGACATTCACTGTAACCATTGTCGTCTCTGCCTTTGGTGGATTAGCTAAGAATATGGCTAACTGGATTCCCGGTCAAGCCCAACCTGGAGTGTGAATCCTGGTCACAATCTGATTTCACGGGCTGCTACAATCGCCCGCATTCGCAAGATCGGACAGGAACCAGCTTCGAATGAAAGACGCACAGGCACGCACTACGTACTTGCACGACTATCGGCCGCCGCCGTTCACCATCGACAGCACCGAACTCGATTTCGACCTGTATGAGACCCATGCGGTGGTGGAGGCGAGGCTGCAATTCCGGCGCAATCCGGATTTCAGCGGCGTGGACGAGGACATGCTGGTGCTGCATGGCCGCGAACTCCTGCTGGAAGAGTTGCGGCTCGACGAGCGCGTGCTGGAAGCTTCCGATTTCACTCTCGAAGAGGACAGCCTGCGGATTCCGAATTTGCGATCGCTGGCGTCCGGCGGCGCCGACCGCTTCACGCTCTATTGCCGCACCCGGATCGAGCCGCAGAACAATACCGCCCTGGAAGGCTTGTACAAGTCGCGCAAGATGTTCTGCACGCAATGCGAGGCCGAGGGATTTCGCCGCATCACGTACTACCTCGACCGACCCGACGTGATGTCGAAATTCACCACCACGATCCGGGCCGAACGCGACAGGTATCCCGTGTTGCTGTCCAACGGCAATTGCGTTGCCGAAGGCGATTGCGATGACACAACACGGCATTGGCGCACCTGGGAGGATCCCTTTCCCAAGCCGAGTTACCTGTTCGCGCTCGTGGCGGGAGATCTCGTCAGTCTCGACGACCGTTTCACGACGGCCTCGGGCCGCGAGGTGCAATTGCGCATTTTTGTCGAGCCCAAGGATCTCGACAAATGCGATCACGCCATGGTCTCGCTGAAAAGGGCGATGCGCTGGGACGAGGAAAAATACGGGCGCGAGTACGATCTCGACATCTTCATGATCGTTGCCGTCGACGATTTCAACATGGGCGCGATGGAAAACAAGGGCCTGAACATCTTCAACACCTCCTGCATCCTGGCCAATTCCGCCACCCAGACCGACTGGGCCTTCCAGCGCGTGGAGGCCGTGGTCGCCCACGAATACTTTCATAACTGGTCGGGCAACCGCGTTACCTGCCGCGACTGGTTCCAGTTGAGTCTGAAGGAGGGGTTTACGGTGTTTCGCGACAGCGAATTCAGCGCCGACATGAATTCGCGCACGGTCAAGCGCGTGCAGGACGTGGCCTTTCTGCGCTCGGTGCAATTCGCCGAGGACAGCGGCCCCATGGCGCATTCGGTACAGCCCGACTCCTACATGGAAATCTCGAATTTCTATACTGTCACGATTTACGAAAAGGGCGCCGAAGTCGTGCGCATGATCAGCAATCTGCTCGGCCCCGAGCGTTTTCGCGCCGGCACCGACCTGTATTTCGAGCGCCACGACGGGCAGGCGGTGACGATCGAGGAATTCGTTACCGCCATGGAAGACGCAAGCGGGGTCGATCTGAAGCAGTTCCGCAACTGGTACCGCCAGGCCGGCACGCCGCTGCTGGAAGTCGAGGGCTTTCATGACGCCGAATCGCAGCGATTCGAATTGCGCGTACGCCAGTCCTGTCCTTCCACGCCGGGTCAGGAAAGAAAGGTGCCTTTTCATGTTCCCTTGCGTCTGGGATTACTTGATGCGGCGGGCAAGGAGATTCCGCTACGCTTGCAGGACGAGCCGGCCGCAATCTCCGGCGACCGCGTGCTTGCGGTTACGCAACCGATTCAGACTTTCGTATTCGAAAACGTTTCCGAACCTCCCGTGCCTTCGCTGTTGCGCGGTTTCAGCGCACCGGTGCGGCTGAAATACGATTACAGGCCCGAAGACCTCCTGTTCCTGATGAGTCATGACAGCGACGGCTTCAATCGCTGGAACGCCGGCCAGGAGTTGGCGCTGATGCTCATGGGGGGGTTACAGGACGATTTCCGCGGCGGCAGGGAATTGCGCCTGCCGAAAATCCTGCGCGAGGCGCATCGGAACATTCTCGCCGAGGCGGTCGATGCAGGCGCCGGAGCGGATCGCGCCATGTTCGCCGAACTGCTACGCCTGCCGGCCGAAAGCTATCTGATCGAACAGGCCGAAACCGCGGACGTCGAGGCGATTCACACGGTGCGGGAGTTCCTGCTCGACAGGCTGGCCGAATCTCACCAAAAGTTGCTGGCCGAATTGTTCGAAAGCATTCCCGCCACCGGCGACTATCGGGCCGATGCTGAATCGATCGCCGCCCGGTCATTGCGCAATCTTGCTCTTTCAGCCCTCGTTAGATCCGGCGAGAAGAGATGGCTGGAACGCTGCCGGCAGCAATTCGAGCAAGCCAATAACATGACCGACCAGTTCGCCGCCTTGCAGATCCTGACCCACAGCCGCGCGGGTGAGGGCATTTATGGGGAGGCGCTGGCCGAGTTCCACGAGCAATGGCGCGAGGAGCCGCTGGTGGTCGACCAATGGTTCAGCCTGCAGGCGACCCGTCCCCATCCGGGCGCCCTGACGCGAGTGCGGGAGCTGTTGCGGCATTCCGATTTCGAGCTCCGCAATCCGAACAAGGTGCGCGCCGTGATCGGCGCCTTCTGCGGCCAGAACCACGTCAATTTCCATGACGCCTCCGGCGCGGGCTACGAATTCCTCGGCGAACAGGCCATGCAACTCGATGCGATCAATCCGCAGATCGCCGCCCGGCTGATCACGCCGCTCACCCGCTGGCGCAAATTCGACGCCGAGCGCCAGCAATTGATGCGCGAACAACTACGCCGCATCGGCGACCGCGAAGGCGTCTCCCGGGACGTGAACGAGATAGTATCCAAGTCCCTTGGATAAACTTGTCAATAGGTGAGGACTTTACAGAACAATGGTCCAGACGACGGGCCGCACGAAGTTGAGATTCTCGATTATCACTGAGGGTATCTGACATGGGCACGAAGAATGGAATGAGACCGGTACATCCGGGCGAGGTCTTGCGCGACGAGCTCGAAGAGCTTGGACTGTCGGCCAACGCACTGTCGAAGGCTCTGGGGGTGTCGGTAAATCGGGTAACGATGATCTTGAACGGTCGGCGGGGAGTGAGTGTGGATACAGCCTTACGCCTGGCGCGATACTTCGGAACGACTCCACAACTCTGGCTGAATCTGCAGAAGTCTTGGGAGCTTCGCCAAGCGGAGATTCAGATCGGCCGTACTATTGCAAGACAGGTCACACCCCGACGGTCCGCGGCCTAGGAGCCTGCGCCGTAGGAATTCGCGAAAGCGAAAATTCGCTATCGCCGCGCCCCTGGCCGGTCGATTGAGGCGAATATTGGTGGATATTCAACGAAATCGAGCGGCCAGGGGCGCGGATGAGAGCGGATTTGCAGCC
>JAJEGU010000080.1 GCA_022819645.1 Pseudomonadales bacterium | reverse complement strand
CCGGTTCCCCAATGGTCACTTATACACCGGTTCCGCCTACGCCCGGGAACGATGCACGGCGGACGGGATCAACTGGAAACGGGACAATACGCCGCTGAACCAGGGTGACGGCCTGGAGTCCCAGGACGATCAGCACAGCCTTCAATCCGAAGAGGGCAACGACCAGCAACAGGCTGACTACAGCGAACTGAAAGCCCGGGTGCGGACCTGGGCCGGACAGACCCAGCATGGACAGGCCCATGTGGACCGCTGGATGCGCGTGCTTGCGGCTTTCGGTGAACAGGATGCCATCCAGCAAGGCTATACCGCCATGACAGCCGCCGAAGCGCAGAACATGGCGGACACCTATACCGCCAGCCGCTGGAATCCGATCGTGGAAGCCCTGACCGATCTGGAATCCAGGGTAACGGCACAAGCCGATACTGAAACCGAGCCCGAGCCCGAGCCCGAACCCGAACCCGAACCCGAACCCGAACCGGTGGCCTGTGTTTCCCAGGAACTGGAGGACGACGTGGAGGACTACAGCGAGGAGACCCACTACGGCGCGGCCCATGTGGAACGCTGGCTGCGGGTGCTGCACACCTTCCGCGGCACGGCCAACGATGCGACGGTCATGACCGCCGCCGGGGCCCGGGAGATGGCAAACAGCTATTCCCCCGGTCGCTGGAACCCGGTGGTTGCGGCCATCCAGTGCCTTGAGGATCAGGCCCTGCAGCAGGCGATGTCGAACTAGGGAAGCTCTGATCAAGTCAGAGCTTCCCTGCGGCACAGGGAAGTGCCGCCGAATTCGATGGCGTAAGCTTAAGCTAGTGTGCTGTCCCACAAGTTCGCCGCATTTCAGAGCGGTCCTGAAGCGTCAATGCACGGCGCCGTCCGCGGGCAATACCGGGTGTATTGCCAAGGGCGGCAACGCCGCGGTGGCGCTTCAGGACCGCTCCCGAAGGGCGCGCCCCCCGCGGCGCGTGGCCGCGTTGCGCTCCTTGGCAATGGGGCGGGCCATTACCTGCGAACCGCGCCTTGCCACACACCGCGGGGGGCGCGCTGAAATACGGCGAACTTGTGGGACAGCACACTAGACCATCGGATTCGAGTCCGAGAATATGGATGGTGTCTTCGGCTTTCTTGTATAGTTCTAGAAGAGGGAGGTATTGCGTACTACGACTATCCATGCTCTGGCTATACTAGATATTGTCAATTCTATTGAGGCACTTATCACCGGGTGTGACAAATTTGCCGTTTGTCAATTGAATGTTGCCTCGTGCATTCCGTTTTACGGTCCTTGTGACGGCTTCTCGTCGAAGTTCGGAGGACGATTTCTTGCCATCACGGGCATTGCTTTTTGGGGTTTTCATATGAGTCTCCATTCTCCCCTTGGGGTGGGGGCAAAGAGTATATCCAATTTCAGGACATTGATGCAACGATACCTGACTTCTGTTTCAACTTAACGTCTGCGGGTACTGCACCTTTAGTGATTCAAAGAGTTCCCTCCGCCAGCAGGTCGGCGGCGTGGTTGGCGGCTCTGGCGCTGAAGGCCATGTAGGTCAGGGACGGGTTCTGGCAGGCGGCTGAGACCATGAAGGCGCCGTCGGTGATGAAAAGGTTGGGCACGTCGTGGGCCTGGCACCAGCCGTTGAGCACCGAGCTTGCCGGGTCGCGGCCCATGCGGGCGCTGCCCATTTCGTGGATGCGGTTGCCCGGGTTGGTCAGGTTCACCGGAGATGACGTGATTTCCTCGCAGCCCGCGGCTTCCAGCATGGCGATGGCGTCCTTGCGGGCTTCTTCGAGCATGATTTCCTCGTTGCGGCTGTAGCGCACCTCGAACACCGGCAGGGGATTGCCCCAGCGGTCGGCTCTTGTGGGATGCAGCGTCACCCGGTTGTCGGGATTCGGCAGTTGCTCGCCGAAGGCGCCGATGGAGATTCGCCAGGGGCCGGGCCGGCGGTGGGATTCCTTGAATTGCCTGCCAATGCCGGGAATCTGGCCGTTGGCGTGGCCGAGTGGGCTTGCGCCGCCCTGGTAGCCGAAACCCCGGGTGTATGGCTTGTCGGTTTCGGTGATGTTCGCGTAGCGGGGGATGTAGATTCCGCCGCTGGGCCGGCGGCCGAAGACCTTGCGGTCGTCGAAACCGCGCATGATGCCGGCGGCGCCGGCGCCGCTGACATGGTCCATGAGATTGCGGCCCACCTGGTCGGAACGATTGGCAAGGCCAGTGGGGAAGCTTTCCGACTGCGATTGCAGCAGAATCAGCGCCGAGGCGATGGCGGAAGCATTGAGGAATACGATCCGGCTGGTGTAGGTTCGGGCTTCACTGGTTTCGGCGTCGACCACCCGCACCCCGCTGACGCGGTTGGATTCCGGGTCGTATTCCAGGGACTGCACGATGGCATTGTGCACCATGGTCAGATTGCCGGTGCGCTCGGCCGCGGGCAGGGTGGCGTTGAGCGAAGAAAAATAGGACCGGAAGCTGCAACCGTGGTGGCAGCGGTTGCGGAGCTGGCAATTGGAGCGGCCGAGCGAGCGCTGCTCTTCGGTGGCGTCGGTGAGATGGGCGACCCGCGCGGGAATGACATTGCGGCCGGGAAAGCTGGCCTCGACGCGCTGCCTGAATGCCTTCTCCACCGCGGTCAATTCAAATGGCGGCTGGAATACGCTGTCCGGCAAATGGCTCAGGCCCTCCTCGCTGCCGGCGATGCCGACAAAAGTCTCGACTTTTTCGTACCAGGGAACGATATCCTCGTATCGCACGGGCCAGTCGATCGCCACGCCCTCACGCTGGTTTTCCTCGAAATCCTGGGGGCCGAGACGGTAGGTCTGCCGGCTCCACATGATCGAGCGGCCCGCGGTATGGTAGCCCCGCAGCCATTCGTAGCGGGTGCCTTCGGCCTCCACATAGTCGTGTATATCATCCCTGACCCAGAAATCCTTGTTGGATTCCTTGAGGGCATAAGGGACACCGGGATACTGGCGAAAATAGCGCTGGGCGATCTCGTCCTCGGACACGTTGTCGAAATTGGGGCTTTGCCAGGGGGAGAGGTTGTCGCTGTAGTCGCGCTCCGGAACGATTTCCGGGCCCCGCTCGAGCACGAGCACCCGCAGCCCCCGTTCGCACAATTCCTTGGCGGACATGCCGCCGCTCATGCCCGAGCCCACTACAATCGCGTCGAACTGTGTCGCTTCCGCCATGCTCAGACCCCTTGCCGGTCGCTGACCAGCACGTCCGGGTCCCAGCGGCCGGGAACCGCGACCCATTGCAATTCCTCACGCGCCCCGTCTTCGGTTGCGAAATAGGAACGGGTGACATAGCCCTTGAAAGTGCGATAGCCGCCGAGTTCACCGGCGGCTTCCGCGAATGCGGCGCGGTCGAGTTCGGCGAGGAGGATTTCGGCCTCGCTGTCGTCCAGCGCCAGGAAACCGCCATCGGCGGACAGGCGGCGGCGAATTTCCGCCAGCGCCCGCCGGTGCGCGGCGCGGGTTTCCTCGCCGGCCCAGTCCGCCATCAGGCCGTCGATATAGCCGGGCACATTGACGTCGATTGCGCCGGGAGTTTCCGTGCGGGGGATGATCAGTTCGGCAAGGCGCGCCATCAGTTCCATTTCTTCCGGCGTATGGAAACGACCGGCTTCACCGGTGGCGGTGGCAACCACCACCGGCGCATCGCCGCAGGCGGCGAGGGCGGTGATGCCGCCCACCGAGATAATCAACTCGCGCAGCAATTCGCGCCGGGTTTTCATGGGCGGCCCTCCCGCATCAGAAGCGCAGCTCGCGCAGGTGTCTCAAGCTGTTGGTGACAGAAGCGAAACCGTCGCCGGGATTATCGTGTTCGACGAAGAAGTGACGGAATCCCGCAGTGTCCGCCTCGGCGAAAATGCCGCCGAAATCAATCTCGCCGCTGCCCACATCCACCATCATGCCGCCGGCGTTGCGGTCCTTGACGTGAAGCATGCTGAAGCGGCCCGGATGCTTGGCGAACCAGACCATTGGGTCGTGGCCGGCATGAACGATCCAGAACAGGTCAAGTTCCATGTCCACGAGTTCGGGGTCGGTCTCTTCCAGCAAAATATCGTAGGGGGTGCGCCCGTTCGTGTTCTCGAATTCGAAATCGTGATTGTGGTAGCCCATTTTCAGGCCGGCCTCGCGGCATTGTTCGCCGGCGCTGTTGAGGGTTTCGGCGTGGCGGCGGTAGTCATCGAGGCTGCGCTCGTCGCCGGGAAGGCTGGGGACCACCAGAAACCGCTGGCCGACCCCGGCGGCAAAGTCGATTTCCGCCGTCAGATTTTCCCGAACCGCCTGCAACTGGATATGGGCGGCGGGTGAAGTCATGCCATTGTCGGCCAGAGCCCGGCGAACCTGTTCGGCGCTGCGATCGTAGTAGCCGGCGAATTCCATTTCCCGGTAGCCCAATTCCGCAACCCGGGCGAGAGTGCCTTCAAAGTCCGCGTTCATTTCCCCGCGCAGGGTATAGAGTTGCAATCCGGGGCGCTCGACCCGGCGGCCCTGGGCCAAGGCGTTGGAGCCGCCGAAGGCCCGATCCAGCGCGGACACCGCAAAAACTGCGCCAAGCGCCCGGAAAACCTGTCTGCGTTGCATCTTTATCGCTCTTGGAATATGGCGAGGCAGACTAGCCTAAACCGAATCCCCCCACCCATGCAATTTATCCGGGACAGCTTTGGCGCCCTGTCTCATCTGACTACCTCGGTTCCGGATTTTACGGACAGCATCAACGAAGACGAGTTGCGCATGTGGTAGTCAGTTTGCCGTGCCGGGGAGTATTTCGAATCCGGGAGCGAAATTCACCAGCACCGAATTCAGTTGGGCCAGCACGTCGGCATCTCCACTCAGCGATCCCTGGCCGGATTGCAATAACGCCTCCAGGGTGGTGTTGCCCATGATGACCTGATTGAGCCGTTCCCGGTCGATGCTGACGGTTGCGTCGGGCGATTCGGCCTGGAATCCCTGGATATGCGAAAGCGTGGCTCCGCTCATTTCCACCACGAACTGCTCGCCATTGTCGGGGGTGAGGAAATTGAGCGTGAAGTTCATGCCGTCGGCGCGCGCGCTATCGACGCGAATCGCGACCGAATCCCACCATTGGGAAGTACTCATGGCCCGGGCCATGCCGGGGCTGGTTCCCCGGGGGGCGGGAATTTGCGGCATGCCATTGCGCAATTCCTGGGCGGCGGCGAGGAAAACATTTCTCATGCTTGCGCTTTCATACTGGTAGCCGAGTTGTTCGAATGCGGCGGCAAGCAGGTTCTTCGCCGGCTGATTACCCGGTTCGGCGTATACCAGCTTATTGAGAATCTCCATGGCGAGCCGGTACTCGCCGGCATCGTGCAGCACCCGGGCGCGTTCGAGAATCGGCCCTGCGCCACCCATCATTTCAACAAAAAGCGGTGCGGAGTCCCCAGGCGAGAGCGGCGCCAGGGTGGCGGGATTGCCGTCCCAGTAGCCGAGGTAACGATTCAGCACGGCCCGGGAGTTATGAAACTCCGAACCGTGGTACTGGCGCACGTTCCACTGCTGCCGCAGCGACACGGGGACCTGGTAGCGGTTGTGAATCTCGTTGATCGTCACGCCCTGATTGGCCAGATGCAGCACCTGATTGTTAAGGTTGGCGTAGGCGTCGCGCTGGGCGCGCATGACCTGCTGGATGCGTTCGTTGCCCCAGCGCGGCCAGTTGTGGGAGGTAATCATCACTTCGGCTTCCCGGCCGAAACGATACAGCGCCTCGTTGATCTGTTTGGCCCATTGCAGGGAGTCCCGGACCAGGGCGCCGCGCAGGGTATAAACATTGTGGATTGTTGCGGAAATGTTCTCCGCCGCCCAGAATATCCGCTGGTCGGGAAACCAGGCGTTCATTTCCGCCGGGGCTTCGGTGCCCGGCGTATTCTGGAACACCACCCGCACTCCGTCGATCAGGTGCTCTTCAAAGTCGTCTTCGATGACCGTGGTGGGTGCAATCATTCCCGTTGTGCCGGCGGCAAGCCCCTTGCCGATGGCCGAATCCACCCGGCCGAAGGGGCTTGGCGGAATCGTGCGGCCATATTGCATCACCGCCCGGCGCGACATGGCGGGGCCGGCGTAGACATTTTCGGAAACGGCTTCCTCCATGAATCCGCTCGGGGCGTAGACTTCCACCGCGCCTGACCGGACTTCTGCCTCGCTGGTAACCCCGAACACGCCGCCGAAATGGTCCACATGGGAATGGGAGTACACCACGGCGCGCACCGGTCGCTCGCCCAGGTGTTCATTGGCCAGGGCAAGCGCCGCGGCGGCGGTTTCGCCCGACAGCAGCACGTCGAACAGAATCCAGCCGGTTTCGCCCATGACCAGGGTCATGTTGGCAAGATCGAAGCCCCGCACCTGATAGACGAAATCCGGCGCCACCTCATACAGCCCGAAATTCATGTTGAGCAGGGCCTGGCGTTGCAGGGAAGGATGGATGGAGTCGAAGTCCTCGCCGGAAAGCAGAAATTCGTAGCTCCCCAGGTCCCAGACGACATTGCCGTTGGCGCCGGTAATCCGCCGCGAGTCGGGTTCGGCGATAAAACCCCGGCGCGACTCGGCAAAATCGCGCTCGTCAGCGAAAGGTAGCGATTCTCGCAGCGCGTCCTGCAAGGCGCGGGTGTGCTCGCTCGGCGGCGCCCCGGCGGGGTTGAAGTGATCCTGGGAAAATGCTTGGCCAGAAACTACAAAGCCCGAAATGGCCAGTAAGCCAATTCCCAATAAAGGAACCCTGCCATTGCCGGTTATCAAATAGCTAATCATGGGATTACATACAAGTTGAACAGTTCCTGGCGATCCCGTCAGCTTTCCCAATGGAAGATAATCGCTCTTGCCACAGCCACTCCCTCAGATATTCTGGATTTTCAGCTCCCACTTTGAAGTAACTTCCTTCGGTGAATCCACCCGGTTTCGCATTTCCCTTGAGCTGAGTTACCTTATAACAGGATGCATGGTGAACAACGCTCCTCCAGTGAGGTTTACAACCTTGAGCGTTCCAGTTCGATGTCGGCGTTGCGCCAGAGCGATTCGAACTGGCGCTTGACGATGATTGCCTCCTGGGTCTTGCCCTGGGCTTCCAGCGCCTGGGCGAGGCCGAATGTGGACCAGCCGTTTTGCTGATTCCATTCCAGATCCTTGCGGTAGACGGCTTCGGCGTCTTCCGCCCGACCGGCGGACAGCATGGCTGCGCCTAGATACAGGCGCATGGATTGCGACCAGTCCGGCGGCTCGGTGTAGTTGTTGGCGTCCTGCATTTCCACCGCCGCCTCATAATGGGCGATGGCGGATTCGTGGTTGCCCCGGGCTTCGGCGATTTCGCCCTGCAGGGCGTGGACCGCGATACCGAGCACATGGGAGGCGGGCGTGGGGCCGACACCGGTATCGTCAACGCCGTCGGCCACCGCCTGGGCCTGGATGTTGGCGAGCTCGGCCCCGGCGGCGTCGAGATCGCCTTTGGCGACATGGGCGCTGCCCAGCACGTAGCTCCACATGCCGTCGAGATACGGGGTGCCGCCGTGGCTTTGTTCGGCTTGCAGGATGCGGTCCCATTTGCCGAAGACCTTGTCCACGACCCAGGAATGCACCACGCGCTTTTCGCCCCGGTTGACGGCTTCCGCCGCCCGGCCGACGCTGGCCGCGCCGCGTTGGGCGGCTTCAAAGGAGGCGGCGTAGTTGCCCTGGAGCAGATTGGCGTAACGTACAAAGTCCAGCGCGTGGGGCGCATGGGACTTGTGGGACAGGCCATAGGTGCCGATCATCGGGAAGTTGTTGTCGCCCCAGATTTCAGCGAATTGCTGATCGACGATCTGGGAACGCTCATTGGTGGAAATCGCCTTTTCGTATTCGCCCACGCGAAGATAGATATGGCCGGGCATGTGCACCATGTGGCCTGAAATCGGCACGCTGCCTTCCAGCTTCTGGGCCGCAGGCATGGCAAGTTCGGGCTCGTTGGAGGCTTCCATCAGGTGGATGTACAGGTGGTTGGCGCCGGGATGGTCGTGCTCCACCGCCATGGCGGCTTCGAGGGCGCCGCGGGCTTCGGCGACGCCGGGCCGGGGCGAGCCGTCCGGCTCCCAGTAGTCCCAGCGGGTGGTGTTCATGAAGGATTCGGCGAAAATCGAGGCGATGTCGGCATCGTCGGGATACTTGTGGTGCAGGTCCCGCATGGCGCTGACGAAAGCCTGGTCGCGCTCGCGGTCGTCGGCGATGGCGTCCTTGTTGTAAAGCACGAACAGCGCATTGACCATGTCGCGCTCGCGCTCGGTACCGTTGTTGATTCGCGCAAGGGCATCTCGGATGGCTTCCAGCCCGGCGCCCTGGGGGTCATCGGGCAGGCCGGCGTAGCGGCTGTTGGGATTGGGACCGGCGGCATGGGCAAGCCCAAAATACGGCATGGGGTGATCCGGATCGTGGCGCGAGGCTTCCTGGTAGGAAGCGATGGACTCCGGAAAGTAAAAGCTCCAGGCCATGCGCAGGCCCTGGTCGAAAAAGGCCTGGGCTTCCGTCGAATCAGTGGAAATCGGCCTGCTGTAGGTTCCGCCCCCCGGCACGAGAATCGCCAGGGCTTCGTCATCCTGGGCGTATACGCCCTGCCAGGACATTGCCGCCGCCAGCCAGCCGGCGGCCAGAATCAGGTATCTTTTCACGGGTTACTCCTCTTCTCTCTCTCAATCCATTTGCGGGATCAGGCCAACTGTAAACTCTGGTCGGCTTGAACCGGGATTTGCGTGGCCGACAAGTATACCCCCGGCCCGGCCCCCCGTCATTCTGCGCGCGGTCGCAGCAGCAATTCCCATTTTAGCGCTCCAACCTCCATGTCATTCTGCGCGCAGTCGCAGAATCTCCCTGAGAGGCCACCGCAAGAGATTCTGCGACTCCGCTTCGCTTCGCGCAGAATGAAAGTAGAAGGATCTGCTCGGTGCAGACAGGTGAGGTCCGGCTGGCGCCGCAGGCTGAAGCGATACTGCTCGCTGGGGAAGCCCTGATCAAGTCAGGTCTTCGGGAGCAAAACAAAACCACGCTTTTGTTTTTCAGAGAAAACCTACTGCACTTGCACGCGCAGCCAGGCATTGCTCCAGCAGCACTGGTCGAGGCCGTCGCTGTCGGAGGCGCTCCAGTTGTCGAGCCGGGCGCGAATCAGATATTCGCCCGGCTCGGGAAAGCTGGCATTGACCCGCGCGGGGCCTTCGCCCTCCACAACCTCGTTGGCGATTTGTGGCTGCGCCAGGCGGGCGGCAGCCGTCAATCGTTGACCAGGCCCAAGCGGCGACCCAACTCTCTGAAAATCCGTGTCGCGGTGACAGAATCGCCTTCTTCCGCGCCTGCCTCCAACAGCAACCGCTCCATATTACTATTGCCTTGATTGATGGCGTCTATAAGTGAACCTCTTCCCGCGGGGCCAGTGGCATCTGCGCCTGCTTTCAGGAGCGCTCGAACGGTATCCGTGCTTCCGCTTGCGGCGGCTACCTTCAATGCCGTATAGGCTGGATTGGCCTCGTGATGAAAATTCACATCCGCGCCGGCGGAGATCAGCATGTTGACCGCATCCACATGTCCCCATCGCGCTGCGTACAGCAACGCACTACGTCCGCCCGGAATCGTCCGGTTTACATCCGCCCCCGCGTCGATCAACACTCGCATTATTTCAGTCTCGTTGTACCATGCGGCGTTATGCAGCGCAGTTTCTCCATTTGAGGCAATCTGATTCGGGTCAGCACCCGAATCCAAATACGCCTGCACCGAGGCCAGGTCTCCGCGGCTTGCGGCCACCACGATTCCGGTATAACCCCCGTCTATCATTTCCTGGTATTCCGCCTGAACTTGCGCGGCGTTCTCCGCCAAAAGCAAACGTTCATGTTCCTCTAGCTCCGCCAATTGCTCGGACGAAAATATCCCGGAAATCCGCGAGAGGAAGTCACTCTCAGCCTCGCTTATCCCGGTGCCGGCGGCCATCGGGTCAACCAGGCCTTGAGCGACCATGTCGTACAATTCCGATTTGGCGGCCTCAAGCTGGACCCAGGCATCCCGCACCCGCCGCGATTCATCCGGGGCGAGGCCAATGTCGTCCATGAGCTGTGACCAACCGTCTTCGTCATACTTCCTGTTTGCATAGGCGTAAGCGTCGAAAGGCTGGTTCAGGCGCTCACCGATTGATTGTTCCAATTCAATTGTCGTCGGTGGATTGAACAATCTGTCCAATTCTGCAGGAGTGTAGTTCTCCTGGAGTTCCGTCAGCAAAACCTGATCCTGATTCGTCAGCGTTGCCTGTGTGGTCGCGGTCTGATTCGCACCGCGCGGCCCCGCGGTTTCAATATCGCGATTTGTGCTTTGCGAAAAGGCGGCGGAGTCATTGTCCACAGTCGGCTTCAAAGGGTCTCGAAACGCAATGAACACGGTGAACAGGGCGATTGCGCCACATACGACAAAGGATACTGTTCGGAAGTTCATATGTATTTCTCCTGTTTAAGATGACGACGATAATCAGTTTCCATTTGATACTTGATGTACCGTTACGATTCCCTGTCGGAGCCGGGGAAGCGTAAAAACAACAGTGCCACCAGTCCCAAAGGAAGTGTAATAGATATCCCAAGATCTGTTGCCTCCCCACGCCGCAGTTCCACCACCGAGATTGAACTCAACTTGCAATCGTGCGCATTCCTTGAGGCGTTCCTTAACTTGTTCATCGATTGCTTCTTGTCTCTCTATGTACGAATCTTCGAATTGGCGCCACCAAGCCGGACGTACGATGAACTTGTCGATGACATAGTCAATTATCTCGTTAGCCGTTAGTGCAAGGTCCACCAACCCCACAATTGTTAGAAATCTGGCCAACCTTGCTCCTCCCGCTGTTACTGGACGGTGATGTGGTACTGCGAGTCGAGAATCGTGGCGATGGGGAATGCTTCGGTTATGCTTGGGGTCTATTGTTGCCGCGCATTGGGGAGACCTTCCAGCAGCCGTCGGTGCAGCGCCAGGGAGAACAGCGCAGCGCCGCAGGCCGAAGCGATATTGCCCGCTATCGCGCCTGCACGCGCAGCCAGGCGTTGCTCCAGCAGCACTGGTCGAGGCCGTCGCTGTCGGAGGCGTTCCAGTTGTCGAGCCGGGCGCGAATCAGATATTCGCCCGGCTCGGGAAAGCTGGCATTGACCCGCGCGGGGCCTTCGCCCTCGATAACCTCGTTGGCGATTTGTGGCTGCGCCAGACGGGCCGCGGCCGGCAATTGCCGGGCTTCCAGCAGCGGCATGGATTCGTGGGCGGTGAAGGTCGCCTCGCCCGGACCCTGGTGGACGTACCAGGAAACCCGGGTGTCCAGCGGCCTGCGAAAGCGCGGGTCGTTGGGGTCGCGTTCGGAGGGATCGTCGGTCCAGACTTCCAGGGTAATGGGTTGGTTGACGCTGGCCTGCAATACCTCGTCGGAGACGATTCCTTCCGGTCCCGAGCCCATGGCGCCGCCTTCGCTGAAACCGATCCATGGCTGCAAACTGCCCTGGGGGCGGGGATTGCGGTCGAGTTCATAGGCCGTGGAGCCGCGCTCACCCGGCACTTTCAGTTCCTGGCCGGCGGAGATGAGATGCCACCACGCGGTGGTGTCATCCGCCATCTCCGCGGGAATGATAATCGCGAACACGCCATGGTGGCGCCCGGGATGGAAAATCTCGGGCTGCATGCCGCCGAAGCGCGCGGGCTCCAGCAGATTGTTCTCCCCCCGGGGAATCGTGATGACCGATTCGTTGCGGTTATGGTAGCCGAAGGACACGGTGACCGAGCCGTCTTCGTTGCCGTACCAGCCCTCCTGAAAGGGAATGACGGGTATGCCGCCGGGAGGCGCAGGGCGCAAAGGCCGTTCCCCGGGCTGCGCCCCGGCCTGGGGGAACAGGGCCAGATTCGCCAGCAAGGCCACGCAAGCCCCGAACGCCGCAGCCTTTTTTCGCACTGCAACACCCATTACCGCAAACTCCACCAGTATCCACTTGCCGTTCGAGAACTGCCTGGGGCCTCAGTCATCGCCTCCCGCCAGACTGCGCTCGTTGCTGCTCCGTTCGGCCAACAATCTCTCGTAGGTTTCCTGATCGAGGTGGGATACGGCAATCCAGGCATGGGTCATTTCGTCCGCGGTGCGCTGACCCCAGCCCACCCACTGGCGCGGGTCCGGGTTGTTGGGATTGTTCCCGGTGTTGTCATACCACTGCTTGATCACGAGCACGGCGCCGGTGGGCAGCAGCGGGGCCGCATGGGGTTCATAGAGATGGCTGTGGTGCCAGGTGGCACTCCAGTCGGAAATCACGCTCACCACTTCCGTGCGCCCGGTTTCGGGATAGAAGATTTCCAGCGAAGCCGCATTCATGCGCAAATGGCCATGTGGCTGGAAGCTGTCGATGCGTACCGGATGGTCGAAGCTGTGGAATCCCTGGGTCATGGCGGTGCCGTGGGGCGGAATGAACAGATTGCCCTGATCGAGTTGATAGGCGGCGAGGTCCTGGGAAATGCCGGACTCAAAGTCTTCATCGTGGAGCCAGATTCCGAGTTCCACCACATTGTCTTCAATCATGGTGCCGGGGGCCGCGCCGCCCACGCCGCCGGGGTAGAGGTGGATATCCCACTGGATCAGCATGTCGGCTTGGAAGGTGCGGCAAACGCCGTCGGGCATGATCTCGCCCCATTTGCCCATGGCGTACTCGGTTACCGGGCTGCGGGTGACCTGGCCGTCCTCGTCGATCTCGGCGAAATAGGTATTGGCGTGGTGGACCACGGTCTTGGCGTCGCCCCGGGGCTTGACCTGCAGCGCCTTGATGCAGCGGTCCTCGCTCAAGCCGCTGGCGATGAAATGCTTGTCCCACAGGTCGTTGCCATTGGCGGGCACGTCGATGGGATTGGAAGGCAGCACCAGGTCCGGTTCGCCGAACTGGTCCTCGAAGTTCCAGTCGTCGAGGCTGGGCAGCGGCGGCGCCGGAGGCAATTCATTCAGATTGCCCGGCAATGCGCCCTGGTCGACCCAGGCGACCACGGTGTCGATATCTTCCCGGGACATGCGCCAGTCGCCCTGCAACTCCTGGATGCCCAGATCGCGATCATACGAGTATGGCGGCATCTCGCCATTGGCCACCTTCATCTGGATCAGCGGCGCCCAGGGGCGGACCTGCTCGAAATTGGTCAGTTGCATGGGGCCGATGCCGCCTTCCCGGTGGCAGACCACGCAGTTCTCGTTGATGATTGTGGCCACATCGCCGGAATAGGTAAGTTCCTCGCCGGCGGGGTGGCTTTGGGCCAGCAGGCCGAAAGACGCCATCGCCGCCGCGCCGGAGGTCAAGCCGGCCAGAAGTCGGGAAAGTCTGGACTGGTTCATCATGATCATTTCCTTCCGTTTCGGATTGTTGTCATGGAACGGGCTGCCAACGCAAGCAGTTGGCGGCTGACTACCGCGAATCCTATAAGAATTCCCCCGCGAAAACCAGTTTTGACCGGGCCACCTGTCATTCCGCGCGCAGTCGGATAATCTCATTGGATGGCCACTGAAAGAGATTTCGCGATTCAGGATTCCCCGGAATTCAGACCAACTGGCTTTTGCGGCCTCGCCAGAAGGGTTTGCGGAGTTCGGTCTTGAGCACCTTGTTCACCGGGGACAGGGGCATGGGCTTGGAGCGGAAACTGACGCTCACGGGGCATTTGTAGCCTGCCAGATTTTCCTTGCAGTATGCGATCAGTTGTTCCTCGCCGGCCGTCGTGTCCGATTCGAGAATGACCACGGCGTGGACCGCCTCGCCCCAGACTTTGTGCGGGATGCCGATGACGGCGCATTCCTTCACCGCCGGATGGTCGCTGAGCACATTCTCGACTTCGATGGGATAGACGTTTTCGCCGCCGCTGACGATCATGTCCTTGACCCGGCCTTCGAGGAAGAGGAAGCCTTCCTCGTCGAGATAGCCCGCGTCGCCGGTGTGGTACCAGCCGCCGCGCATGGCCTCGGCGGTCAATTCCGGCTGCCGCCAGTAGCCCACCATGATGTTCAGCCCCCGGATGACGACTTCGCCGATTTGTCCCGCCGGCAGGAAGTTGTCTTCGCTGTCCACCACGGCGACTTCCACATGACTTGCGGCCCGGCCCACGGAGCCGAGCTTTTCCGCCTTCGGGCCTTCGGTGACATGGTATTCCGGGTCGAGAATCGTGGCGATGGGGGATGCCTCGGTCATGCCATAGGTCTGGTACTGCCGCGCATTGGGGAGCGCTTCCAGCAGCCGCCGCTGCAGCGCGAGGGACAGCGGCGCGGCGCCGCAGGCCACCATTTCCAGCGAAGACAGGTCGTAATCGGCGAAGCGGGGATGGTCCAGCAGCATCTGGATCATGGTGGGCACCAGGGTTGCCGACTGGATGCGGTGGCGCTCGATGGATTCGAGCACCTCGGCGGCGCTGAAGCGCGCCAGAATCAGCACATGGGCGCAGAGCGCGACGGTGCTGAAGATGCGCGCTCCCGCGGCAAGATGAAACAGCGGCCCGAGGATGATGAAGTTCCAGCCATCCTCCATGAGATAGGCGTCCACGGCGCAGGCGGTGTTGGACAGCATATTGCAGTGGCTCAGCATTACGCCCTTGGATTTGCCCGTGGTGCCGCCGGTGTAGAACAGCAGAATGGGATCGTCGCCGGCGCTTGGGGCCAGTTCGGCGTAGCCGCCGGCGGCAATGATGTCCGCCAGGGACCGCTCGTATTCGTCGTCTTGCGAATTGTCGCCGCCATAGACGATCACGTGGCGAATGAACTCGCATTGTCGCTGCATTTCCCGGGCGGTTCCGGCGAATTCGGCTTCCGCCAGCAAAACCGCGGGGGTGCAGTCTTCAAGGCATTCCCGCAGTTCCCGGGGCGCCAGCCGGTAATTGAGGGGCACGAACATCGCGCCGATCAGGGCCGGCGAATAATAGCTTTCAAAACAGACTGCGGAATTGAGCCCAAGCAGCGCCACCCGGTCTCCCCGGCCCACACCCAAACTGGCGAACAGGGTGGCGGCGGCGCGGCAGCGGGACGCCACTTCGGACCAGTTCCGCGTCTTTCCGCCGAAACTCACCGCAGGCGCATGGGGCGCTTTTTGCGCGGCGTTGAACAAGAGGTCGGCAATGCCCGTGCAGCGATTGCCGCGGATGGTGAATTCTTTCACTATGCTGCTCCCCTGGATGCGTCTGTTGCCGGTTTGCCGGGGCCCGCCACCAGGCCCCGGTCGTGAAGTCTGGCGATTTCCCCGCTGCCGAGACCCAGTTCTTCGGCGAGTATCTCGTCGGTATGCTGGCCGAGCGAGGGCGCCGGGGACGGTGGCGTGTGGTCCAGGCCGCCGAAATTCAGCGCCTGGGACGGGGTCAGCAATTCGCCGATGCCCGGCTGTTCCATACGCTGGAAAAGCGGGTTGGCCTCGGAACATTCGGCATCATCGCGCACCAGTTCGGTAACGGTTTGATATGGGCCCCAGCAGACTCCGGCGCGGTCGAGTTCGGTGGCGGCCACGGCGAAATCACGCTCGGCAAACCAGGGCGCGAACAATTGCGCAAGTTGCTCCCTGGCCTGGAAGCGGTCGCCTTCGCGGCGGAAATCGAGCCCCAGCTTGTTCGCGAGACTGTCGACTTCGGCTTCGGTTTGCGTGACTTCGACAATGGACCGCCATTGCCGCAGGCTGACTCCCACAATCATAACCCGCCGCCCGCAGCGGCAGGCAAAATCGTGGCCGAAGCTGCCGAACACATGGTTGCCCACGCTTTCCCTGCCGGCGCCATTG
Organism: Pseudomonadales bacterium; assembly: GCA_022819645.1. GTDB lineage: Bacteria > Pseudomonadota > Gammaproteobacteria > Pseudomonadales > Pseudohongiellaceae > UBA9145. Next base: position 20,871 of record JAJEGU010000080.1, on the reverse strand, counting down.
ACTTCCACCTCGGCGAGGTAACCCAGATGCCCCATGGCCGCCAGGGCCACATCGGCCAGGGCGATGGAAACGAACTGTCCGGCGCCGGTCATTCGCCGGTGCCGCTCGGCGGCAAGCAGGCCCAGGGCGATTTGCTGTCCCGCGAGCAAGTCCCACCCCGGTAATGGATTGTTCACGGGACGATCCGCCACGGCGCTGAGCCAGGGCAGGCCGAGGCGGCAGTTGACGGTATAGTCCAATGCCGAACCGCCGTGGCGGTCGCCGCTGAGGCTGAGGTAGATGAGATCATCCCGCTTCGCCCGCAAGCCCTCGTCCGCGAGCCAGCCCCGGGGCGGAAAGTTGCTGAGGAATATGCCGGAATCCGGGCCGGGCCTTGCAATCAGTTCGCTGAGCAGCTCCTGTCCTTCGGGCTGGCGGAAATCGATGGCGATGGAGCGCTTGCCCTTGTTCAGGCCGTGCCAGTAGAGGCTGTTTCCGCGGGAGTCCACGGGCCAGCGGCGATAGTCGAGGCCGCCACCGATCAGGTCGAAACGAATCACGTCGGCGCCGAGCTGGGCCAGGGTCATGCCGCCGGATGGCGCGGCGATGAAGGCGCTGCCCTCCACCACCCGCATGCCCTGAAGTATCTTCTGCAAGGAAACTCTCCCGAAAGCTCCCGGAATCTCAGCCCGTCAGCAGATAGCCGTTGTTGATGACGATCTTGTCCTGCTCCAGCGATTTGCAGCGAAAGGCGAAGGCTTCGCCCTCGCGCCAGATTTCGGTGCGTATGGTATCGCCGGGATAGACCGGGGCCGAAAAGCGTAGCCGCATGCGCCGGAAGCGTCCCGGGTCGTAGTCGCAGCAGGTCTTCATCAGGGCATGGGTGGCTACGCCAAGCGTGCAAAGCCCGTGCAGGATCGGCTCGCGGAAACCGGCGTTGCGGGCGACTTCCGGTACGGCGTGGAGCGGATTGCAGTCACCCGAAAGCCGGTACAGCAGCGCCTGCTGCCGCAGGGTGGGCAAGTCGCAGACGCTGTCCGGCTCGCGCACCGGAACGATGTCGGTGCGCGCCGATGTCTTGCGTTCGCCGCCAAAGCCGCCGTCGCCCCGGGCGAGAATCGTGGTGATAAGGGTGCAGATGTCTTCGCCGGTGGCCACATCGCGAACCACCCGGTCGGAGATGATCAGTGCGCCGATGCGCTCCCCCTTGTCGATGACTTCGGTTACCCGGGTGGTGGCTTCCACCGTGCCCGAAGTGGGGAAAGGGCGGTGCAGGATGATCTCCTGACCCGCGTGCAATACCTTGACCCAGTCCAGGCCGGTGTCGTCTTCCTTCGCCCAGAAACCGGGATGGGCCATGATCACCGCCTGGCTTGGCAGCACCTTGAGGCCGTCTTCATAGAGGAAGGCGAGGCAGTCCTCATTCAGCGGGTCGATGCCCATGCCAACGCCCAGGGCATAGAGAATGCAGTCCTTTTCGGTATAGCTGTGGCGGATCTTGCGAAATTTGTGGTCCAGCAGGCTGCGCGGGTCAAATGGCATGGTTACGGTTTCCGGATGGCTTTGCGTGGTCAGACGGACGAGTTACATGGGGTCCTGGAAGAAAATGCACCGATTTCCATCGATGCGCATTGTGGACCGCCTCGCGACGGACGGCAAGGACCCGGTATCCCAGGACCGGGACCAGCCCCGTGGCAAGACCAGGCGACTGTACGGACAACGGCCGGATCTGATGGATTCTTCGTCTCCGCAATTTGATGGGTTGTTAGCGCTTGCGACAGGATGTGCGATGGACAAGAACGGGGACAAGCCGTATTCTTCCCGTCCATACTCAAACATCCTACGAGGACTGCAAGATGCCAAAAGGAGGCCAGCATGTCGTTCCACGCGGCAATGGCAAGTGGGCTGTGCGCAGAGGTGGCGCCAATCGTGCGAGACGCCGATACGACACACAAGAGGAAGCAATCGAGGCAGGGAGGGAAATTGCTCGCGAAGAAGGTACCGAACTCTACATTCATGGGGAAGACGGCAGAGTTCGTGAGATGAACTCATTTGAGAAAGACCCGTTCCCGCCCAAGGGATAGGGCACATGGCGCCAGATCAAAGTTTCGACTCGAATGTATTCGTCAATTGCCCATTCGATGACAAGTATGCCCCCGTACTGCGGGCCATACTTTTCTGTTTGATCCGGTTCGGGCTCAATCCACGCATAGCGACCGAACGCAGCGACTCAGGCGAGACAAGGATAGGGAAGATTCTCGAACTGGTCGAGTCTTCCCGCTATTCCATCCATGACCTGAGCCGGTGCCAGTCGCAGAAAGCCGAAGAATTCTACCGGATGAACATGCCCTTCGAGCTTGGTGTCGACTTTGGGTGTCGGCGTTTTGGTAAACCACCGCTTTCGGACAAGGTATTCCTGGTTCTGGAAGAAGAGCCTTTTCGCTATCAGGCCGCAATCTCTGATTTTGCAGGATTCGATATACAGTGTCATGGGGGCAACCATGCCACTGCGATTAACAAAGTCCGAAACTGGATCACAGCACAAGAAGGCTTTGAGAGTTCAGAAGCAGCTCAGGTGATTTCCGAGTATGAGGATTTCGACGGCTGGTATTGTAAAAGGCGTCTTGCGGACGGAGCTTCTCTGGAAGACATCCGGGGTAGTTCAACAGCGGAATTGATGCGTGCTATGCGTGAGTGGCTCGGAGAGGGTGGACCACGGGGCTGAATTGGCAAGGTTCGCCAGCACACCTCACATGGGGTCCCAACTGAATACGTCGCCGGACCGCGCCAGGGGGGTGAAGTCGGCGGCGAAGGCCGGCAAGGCGCGTTCGAGGACTTGCCGCGGCGTCCAGTTTTCGCCCTGGTGGGCGTAGCGGATGGGGCGGTTCTGGTTGAACAGGAAAATCTCGTTGTTGCGCACGCCGAAGATCTGGCCCGTGACCTCGGCGGCGGCATCGCTGCACAGGGCGATGGCCAGGGGGGCGATCTTGTCCGGCGTCATCTGCCTGATCTTTTCCACCCGGGCCTGCTCTTCCCCGGTGCGGGTGGGAATCGTGCCGATGAGTCGGCTCCAGGCAAAGGGCGCGATGCAGTTGGAGCGCACCCGGAAGCGGCCCATGTCCAGGGCCATGGATTTCGAAAGACCCACAATGCCGAGTTTGGCGGCGGCGTAGTTGGCCTGGCCGAAATTTCCGATCAGGCCCGAGGTTGAAGTCATGTTGACGAAACAGCCGCTGGTCCGGGCGCGGAAATGCGGCGCCGCGGCGCGGCTGACATTGAATGTGCCCTTGAGGTGCACATTGATGACCGAGTCGAAATCGGCCTCGCTCATCTTGTGGAAAATGGCGTCGCGCAGGTTGCCGGCATTGTTGACCACGCAATCGATGCGACCGAAGTGATTGATGGCGTCTTCGATGATGCCGTGGGCGGCGTCCCAGTCCGCCACGCTGGCACCGTTCGCCACGGCTTCGCCGCCGCCGGCCCTGATCTCAGCGACCACTTCCGCCGCGGGGCCGGTGTCCTGTCCGCTGCCGTCCTCGGCGCCGCCGAGATCATTGACCACGACCCTGGCGCCTTCGGCGGCGGCGAGCAGGGCGATGCCCTTGCCAATGCCCCGGCCCGCGCCGGTTACCACGATCACCTTGTCCTGCAATAGTTTCTGCATTCTGAATGACTCCCTAACCTATCGCCTGGGCCACGAGTTGCCGGGCGATGACTTTCAACGCCAGGGTTTCCTCGGCGCCTTCGAAGATCGACAGCACCCGGGCATCGACGAACAGGCGGCTCACCATGCTTTCTTCCGCATAGCCAAGGCCGCCGTGCAATTGCATGGCCTCCCGGGTCAGCCATTCGGCGGCCCGGCAACTGAACAGCTTCACCAGGCTCGCTTCCATCTGTCCGCCGCCGGCGTCGAGTTGCCGCGCCACCTGGTAACTGAACTGCCGCGCGGCGGCCAGTTTCGCCAGCATGCGCGCGAGTGTAACCCGGCTGAGCTGGAATTCCGCCAGTGCCTTGCCGAATACCCTGCGCTGGCCACTGTAGCGCAGCGCCTGCTCGAAGGCCGCCTGCATGACCCCGGTGGCCCGGGCCGCAGTCTGGATGCGGCCGCCGGCGAATCCCGCCATGGTATGGTAGAAGCCTTTGCCGACGCCTTCCTCGCCGCCCACAAGATTCGCATCCGGCACGAAGTAATCCGCAAAGAACAGGTCAAAGGAATGCATGCCGCGATATCCCAGGGTGGCAATGGCCTTGCCGCCGAGACTGCCGCCGCCGGGCTGCTCGTGGCGGAATTCGTGCCCGGGGAAGGCGGGCTTGTCCACCAGCAGCAGGCTCAGGCCCCGGTGCCCCAGGGCCGGGTCGCTGCCGGTGCGGGCCAGTACCACCAGCAACTCCGAGCGCCCGGCGAAGGTGCACCAGGTCTTGCTGCCATTGAGCAGCCAGCCCTGATCCACCTTGCGCGCCGCCAGCGCCACCGCAGCCACATCGGAGCCGGTATCAGGTTCGGTGATCGAAATCGCGCAAAGCTTCTCTCCCGAGGCAAGCAAGGGCAGCCAGTGCTGTTGCTGCGCCGCCGTGCCGCCGGCAAGCAGCGCCCGGGCGGCGATTTCCGGGCGGGTAATCAAGCTGCCGGCGGCGCCCAGGGAGCCGCGGGAAAGTTCTTCGGTAACGACGATCATCGCCAGGCTGTCGGCTTGCCCGTCCGGTTGCATGCCGCCGAAACGCTCGGGAATGCAGGCGCCGAAACAGCCGAGTTCCGCCGCTGCGCGGATCAGGCTTTCGGGGATGTCGAGATCCTGCCGGTGGATCGCCTCGGCTTCCGGCAGGACGACTTCCTCGGCGAAGCGGCGGAAGCTGTCGCGAACCAGTTCGGTCTCTTCCGGCAGGGAGGCGGGCAAACGCTCCCGCTCCTGCTCGCAAATCAGCCGGCCGAGGCCATCCCAGCGGGCCGACGCAAGATTGGCGTCGAGCAAGGCGCGGAACTCTGGCCTTTTGGCCATCTGCTTGATGCGGCCCGCGCCGATTCCCATCTCCCGGCAGCGAAGCCGCAGCTTGCCAAGCAGGCCATAAAACGATTCCGCGGCAAAACCCAGCGCGAGGCCGTGGATCAGGTCATCGTCTTCGGCTTGTTTGCGGGCGTATTCCAGCATGACGGCAGCCGCCGCCAGGTCGGCGGCCGCCAGGGCGAGTTCGTAGCAGATCAGTTGATACCGGTCGAGGCCGGCCGGATCAAACTTGCCGTCCTTCTGGCACCGGCGGCGAAGCTGCCGCGCGATCAAGCCGAGTTGCTGGCGCAGCTCGTCGTGGAGGCGTCTGGCCGCCACATGATCGCTTTCCGTATGCGTGATGGGATCGGGCTTCACGGGGCAATGCTTACATATGCCCGATCATGGAAATGCTGCAAATGTTCTGATGGGGGAAACCGCCGAGATTGTGGTTCAGGCCCAGTTTTGGATTAGTGAGTTGCCGCGCTCCGGCGCGGCCCTGCAATTGCAGGTAGTTTTCGTAGATCATGCGCAAGCCCGAGGCGCCGATGGGGTGGCCGAAGCATTTCAGGCCGCCGTCGATCTGGCAGGGCAGCTTGCCTTCGGCGTCGAACTCGCCATCGAGTACGGCGGTAACGGCCTCGCCTTCCCCGGCGAGCTGCAGGTCTTCCATGGTGACGAGCTCGGTGATGGAAAAACAGTCATGGACTTCGGTCATGCTGATTTCCTCGGCGGGCCTGCGCACGCCGGCTTCGTCGTAGGCCCGCCGGGCGGCGATGCGGGTGGTCTTGAGGTAGGAGCCATCCCAGCTTTCATGGCTGGACTCGGTTCCATTGGAAACCGCGAGTTGCAATGCCTTGACGGCAACGAGATGGTCCTTGCCCAGGGAGCGGGCGATTTCCGGCGTGGTGACAATGGCGCAGGCGGAGCCGTCGCTGACTCCGCAGCAATCGTACAGGCCGATGGGTTCGGCGATGAAGGGGGCTTCCATCGCCTGCTGCTCGGTGATTTCCCGGCGCAGGTGGGCTTTGGGATTCTTGGCGCCATTGGCGTGGCTCTTCACCGAGACATGGGCCATGGCGCGCTTCAGATCCTGTTTGTTGACCCGGTGCCGGGCACGGTAGCCAGTGGCGAGCTGGGCGAAGGCGCCGGGGGCCGACAGGTTGGGCCAGTACATGTCATTCTCCACGCCCCGGGAGCGTTGCGGCAGGCCGCCGTAGCCGGTGTCCTTGAGTTTTTCCACCCCCAGGGCGAGAGCGATGTCGCAGGCCCCGGAAGCCACCGCGTACACCGCGCCGCGAAAGGCTTCGGTGCCGGTGGCGCACATGTTCTCCACCTTGGTCACCGGGATGTAGTTCAAACGCAGGGCGATGGCCATGGGCATGGCGCTTGCGCCCACGTGGAATGCGTCGATGCCGGCGCCGAACCAGGCGGCTTCGATCGCTTCGCGTTCAATGCCCGCATCGGCGAGACATTCCTCGAATGCTTCCACCATCAGGTCGGCGGGGCTGGCATCCCAGCGTTCGCCGAATTTGCTGCAACCCATGCCGAGGATTGCGACCTTGTCCTTGATGCCTTGGGCCATTGCTGTTGCCTCCTGATGGTTAACCTGCGGGAGCCGGTTCCCGCAGGATTTTCGCTTTCCAGAAATACTTGCGGAAACCGCGTTGCGGGTCGTACTGCCGCACGCGGAAATGCACCGAGACTCTTGAGCCGGATTCTATACCGCCTTCGTCCACTTCGGTGAAATCCATCATCAGTTTGCCGCCGCCGTCAAACCGCACCATGCCGAAGTAGGCTGGCGGGCTCGGGTCGAAGGTGAGGCGGTCGGCGGTCCAGGTGAGCACTTCGCCCCGCTTGTCGGCAAAGGGGTGTGGGTCCTGGCTGTCGAGTGCGTGGCAATCGGGGTTTACGCAATATTTTTCCCGGGGAATCTGCACCGTGCCGCACTCCCGGCACTTGCCGCCGAGGAAGGAGTTGACCAGGTCCCGGCGGCGGTTGTAGCCCGAGAGGTAGGTCTGCCGGTCGGTTTCGCCGCGCTTGCCGGTGTCGCGCTCCACCAGATCATTGAAGGCGAGGAATTTGGCGTAATTGCGCTCTTCCCGGCGCACCGCCAATGCGCCGGAGACGCCCCGGGCGGGGCGGAAGCCCCCGATGGCGCCGGTCACGCGGAACAGCAGGGCGTCGCAGCCCTGGCCGAATCCGGTCAGCAGAATCAACTCGCCCGGCTTCGCCGATTCCAGCGCGGCCGCGAGCAGCAGCAGGGGCTGAGCGGCACCTGCCACGCCCACTGTGGCGGCCTGGTTGTCGACGATGGCGCCGGGGGCGATGCCGAGCTTTTTGGCTACCGCGCCGGGAGCCCGGGCCTGTTCCGTGGGCAGAATGAAGTGCGCGATGTCCGCGGCGCCGACCTTGCAGTTCGCCAGCAAGCCCGCCACGACTTCGGGAATGATCTTCAGATAGCCTTCGTCCCGAATCCAGCGTTCTTCCCAGTCGTAGTCGAATTCGCCGCCGCGATAGTGATCGACAAAATCCGCGGCAAGGCTTCGGCCGCCGAGAAACTCGGCGATCACCGCCCCGCCGCCGGTGGTGACCGCGGCGGCAGCGTCGCCCCAGAGCATTTCCCCCCGGGAGCCCGCCTTGGCCCGGCGGTGCTCCGAGGCCACCACCATGCCGTCGCCAGCGCCCTGCAACAGCGCCAGGAGGCTTGAGGTTCCGGCGCGCTGGGATGCGCCGACATCCACGGCGAGCGTCTGCCGGGGCAGATTGAGCGCTTCCAGCAACACCACCGAGTTCTGACGGTCGAGAAAGGGAAAGGTGGTGGAAGCGAAGTACAGCGCCGGCGGGGCATGGCCGTCGAAACCGGCGAGGCAGTCACCCGCCGCCTCGACGCCCATGGTGATCACGTCCTCATCCCAGTTGCACATGCTCCGCTCGCCGCGGCCAAGCCCTTTCAGGCTCGCGTCGAACCAGGCATTCGCCCCGGCAATCTCGAACCGCTGCAGCCGCCCCCGGGGAATATAGGCGCCGAACCCGGTGATTCCTCTGCCCAACTCGTACTCCCCCCCGATAGCATGTTCTCGCCTGAGCGCACAAGACTGCGGATTCTATTGGAAACGTGCTCGCAATGCAGCAATGCCAGGCATGTTGGCATAGCCCTAGGAGCCTGCGCCGCGGACTCCTAGGAGTCTGCGGCGTAGGAATTCGCGAAAGCGAAAATTCGCTATCGCCGCGCCCCTGGCCGGTCGATTGAGGCGAATATTGGTGAATATGCAACGAAATCGAGCGGTCGGGGGCGTGGATGAGAGCGGATTTGCAGCCGTGAATTCCTACGGCGCAGGCTCCTAGGCGCTGGGTTTGCAAGTATCCCCCACAGTCAGACCGGCTGGAAACTCCGCTTTGACTGGCATATGCTCGCGGCATGACGAGTCTGATTTATCCCACCACCAATCTGGCGCGAACCGAGGAACTGAATATTGTCCGCGGCGAGGGCATTTATGTGTTCGACGCCGGGGGTCGGCGCTATCTGGAAGGACTTGCGGGGCTTTGGTGCTCGGCCCTGGGTTATGGCAACCGGGAGTTGATCGAAGCCATCCGCGAGCAGTTGGAAACGCTTTCCTACAGCCACATGTTCGGCGGCCGCACCCATCAGGTGGGAATGGACCTCGCCGAGCGCCTGAGCGCCATGCTGCCGATTCCCGAGGCGAAGATCTTTCTCGCCAATTCCGGCAGCGAAGCCAATGATTCGATGATGAAGATGCTGCGCTACTGGGCCAATGTCAGCGGCCGGCCCGAGCGCAAGAAGATCATCGCCTTCGAGCGCAGCTACCATGGCGTGACCCTGGCCTCGGCCGCGCTCACCGGGTTGCCGGTGATGCACGAGCATTTTGATATTCCCGCCCGGGAACTCGGTATCATCCGCGCGGCAACGCCGCATTACTATCATGGCCATCGCGAGGGCGAGAGCGAGGCGGAATTCGTCGGGCGGCTGATCGCCGACGTGCGCGGGCTGATCGAGCGCGAAGGCCCGGAAACCATCGCCGCTTTCATCGCCGAACCCATTGGCGGCGCGGCGGGGGTTGTGGTGGCGCCGGACGGCTATTTTCCCGCGCTCTGCCGCCTGCTGGGAGAACATGGCATCCTGTTCTGGGCCGATGAGGTGATCTGCGGCTTTGGCCGCACCGGCAACGCCTTCGGCTCGACCACCGTGGGCGCAAGACCCCAACTCATGAGCCTGGCCAAGCAGATGTCCTCGGCCTATGTTCCCATCAGCGCCGCGGCGATTCCCGGTTCAATGTACGAAGCCCTGGTGGAGCCGAGCCGGAAGGCCGGCATTTTCGGCCACGGCTTCACCTACAGCGGGCACCCGGTGGCCAGCGCGGCGGCGCTCAAGGCCATGGAGATCTATGAGCGCGACGGCCTGTTTGCCCATGCCGCCGCTGTCGGCGAACATATGCAGCGGCGCTTGCGCGAATTTCGCGATCACCCGCTGGTGGGCGAAGTGCGCGGCAGGGGCCTGATCGGCGCGGTGGAACTCGTTGCCGGCAAGGACGGGCGAAAACCCTTCCCCGATGGCCGCGCCGGCGCCATCGCCGTACAATGCTGCCGCGAGCAGGGGCTGTTGATCCGCGCCGTGGCCGGCAGTTCCATCGCCTTCTGTCCGCCGCTGATCATCAGTGAGGCGCAAATCGACGAGATGATCGAATGCTTTGACCGCGCCCTGGCCGAGGCCACCGACGCCATCCACCGGGAAATGTCCGGACTGTTGCAGTGAGAAACTCATGAACATGCCAATCAGCCAATCCATGAAACCGACCTTCCACCTGTTGCTGGGGTTTGCCCTGGCAAGCTGCGGCCCGGTGGAGCAAGGCCCTCCCGCCGGGGTGGACCTGATCCTCACCAATGGCAAGGTGCTCACCGTGGATGCGGACTTTTCCATCCACGATACCGTGGTGGTGGATGATGGTCTGATCGTGGCTACCGGCGACGCTTCCCTGTTGCAGCGCTATGCGGCCCCGGAAGTCGTGGACTTGCAGGGCAAGCTGCTGATGCCGGGCTTTGTCGATTCCCACACCCATATCCGCGGGCGGCCGAACCACTACATCGACCTGACCGAAGCGGGTTCGGTGACGGAAATCCAGCAACTGGTGCGGGCCAAGGCGGCGGAAGTCGGCGCCGGCAACTGGGTCACGGGTTATGGCTGGTCCGAAGACCAGTTGACCGAAGGCCGCCGGCCATTGCGGGACGATCTCGACGCCGCGGCGCCGGATAATCCGGTGATTCTCACCCGCGCCGGAGGTCACAGCGCCGTATCCAACAGCATGGCGCTGGAGCTGGCCGAAGTCACCCCCGACACCCCCGACCCGGAAGGCGGCGTGATCGAACGCAATCCCGACGGCAGCCTCAATGGGGTGATCCGCGAGCGGCAGTACATCGTCAGCCGCCTGGTGCCCGACGCCACGCCCGGGGAACTGATCGAAAGCCTTGAAGTCAACCTCAACGACCTGCTTTCCGACGGCATCACCAGCATCATCGACGCCTCCAAGGCGCCGGCGGAATACGCCATGTGGGAAAGCCTGTACGAGACCGCCGGGCTGCCCCTGCCCCGCGCCGCGCTGCAATTCCAGTGGCATGACCCGCCGGCCATCGCCGCGGTGAAGGCAAGAGTCGGCGATGGCAATGAGATGCTCAGGATCGGCCCCATCAAGGTATTCGCCGACGGCGGCTTCACCGGCCCGGCGGCATTCACCAAGGAGCCCTACCACAATCAGGGCGACTATCGGGGCTATCTCGACATGCCCGAGGAAGACCTCATCGCCCATCTCAATGAAATTCACGACGCCGGCTGGCAGATGGGCATCCACGCCATCGGCGACGCCGCCATCGAACTCGTGGCGGCGACACTGGCCGATGCCCTTGAGCGCAATCCGCATCCGGACCATCGCCACTTTCTCAACCACTTCTCCATGCGGCCTTCGGACGCCACCATGGAACTCATGGCGGCCCATGAAATCGCCATCACCCAGCAGCCCAACTTCACCTATACCCTGGAAGGGCGCTATGTGGAGAATCTCGATGGCTGGCGGCTGCAGCACAACAACCCACTCCGCTCACCCATGGACGCGGGAGTGACGGTAGCGATTTCCAGCGACATCCTCCCTATCGGACCCATGGTTGGCCTGTATGCGGCGATAACCCGCAAGGGCATGACCGGCGCGGTTTACGCCGCGGAGGAAGCCATCACCATGGAAGAGGCGATCCGGGCGTATACCGCCACCGGCGCCTGGCTGCTGTTCGAGGAAGATGTCAAGGGTTCCCTGGAGCCCGGCAAGTACGCCGACATGATCGTGCTTTCCGATGACTTGCTGAATATCGACCCGGAGCGCATCATGGATGTGGAAGTCGAGCAGACCTGGCTGGCGGGGGAACTCGTCTACCAGCGCTAGGAGCCTGCGCCTTGGGAATTCGCGAAAGCGAAAATTCGCTATCGCCACGCCCCTGGCCGGTCGATTGAGGCGAATATTGGTGAATATGCAACGAAATCGAGCGGCCAGGGGCGTGGATGAGAGCGGAGTTGCAGCCGTGAATTCCCACGGCGCAGGCTCCTAGACGGCGCGGAATCGCCGGAGGGCACGACTGCGGGACCATGAACCAGAAAACAACAACAAGCACGCATATTGAATTCATCGATATCGCCAAGACCTACGACGGCGGCACCATGGTGCTGCCCGGCGTCAATCTTGCCATCGGCAGCGGCGAATTCATGACCCTGCTGGGGCCTTCGGGCTCCGGCAAGACCACCTGCCTGATGATTCTTGCCGGCTTCGAGATGCCCACTTCGGGCGAGATCCGTGTCAATGGCGAATCGGTCCACAAGCTGCCGCCCCAGAAGCGCGACATGGGCATGGTGTTCCAGAACTACGCCCTCTTCCCCCACATGACCGTGGGCCAGAATCTGTCTTTCCCGCTGGAAGTGCGCGGCATGGCTCCGGAGGAACGGGCGCGCCGGGTGGGCCGGGCGCTGGAGATCGTCCGCCTCGAAGGCTATGGCGACCGCCGTCCGGGGCAGTTGTCCGGCGGCCAGCAGCAGCGGGTGGCCATTGCCCGGGCGCTGGTCTTCGAGCCCGGCGTGGTACTGATGGACGAACCCCTCGGCGCACTCGACCGCCGCCTGCGGGAAGAATTGCAGCTCGAGATTCGTTCCATCCAGCGCGAACTCGGCGTCACCATGGTCTATGTGACCCACGACCAGCAGGAAGCGATGACGCTTTCCGATCGCATCGCGGTGTTCAATGAGGGCCGCATCCAGCAGGCGGCCACCCCGGAAACGCTTTACGAGGAGCCAGCCACCGAATTCGTCGCCAGATTCGTCGGCGACAACAACCTGCTGCGGGGCGTCGTGCGCGGGGTGCACGGCGAGTTGTGCAGTGTTGCCGTGGGCGATGGCCTCGTGGAAGCCTTCATGGTGGAGCCGCTGGCGGTGGGCGACAGCACGGTGCTGGCGATCCGGCCCGAGCGGGTGGCGCTGTCGCCTTCGATCGAATACAGCAATTCCGTTGCCGCCGGCGTTGAGGACATGGTGTTCCAGGGCGATCATTGGCGAATCCGGGTCAGCGTGTTCGGCGAGACCGACTTCTTCGTCAAGATTCCCAATTTCATCGGCCAGGGCGGAATTCTCCCCGGCGACCAGGTGCGCATCGGCTGGACCACCATCGACTGCCGGGCGCTGCCGGCCAGCGGGTGAGCGGCCATGCCCGCCCGAAAAATTCACTCAACATGGCAGTCTTGCCGCTGGCTGGGACTGGGCCTGTGGCTGCTGGGCGCTTCCGCAGCCGCCCAGACCCTGACGCTGGTTTCCTATGGCGGCTCCTATGGCCGATCGGTGGAGCGGGCCTGGGTCGAACCTTTCATGGCGGAGACCGGCATCGAGGTGCGCATGGAGGATTACAACGGCGGGCTGGCCCAGATTCGCGCCCAGGTGGAAACCGGCAATGTCTTCTGGGATGTGGTGGATCTGACCACCCCCGACGCCGTTCGGGCCTGCGACGAGGGCCTGCTCGAATTCGTCATGCTGGCGGACCTGCCGGCGGCGGACGGCACTCCCGCCAGCGAGGACTTCCTCCCCGACAGCCGTTCGGAGTGCTCCGGTGGCGGGCTGGTCTCGGCAACCATTGTCGCCTTCAATAACCAGCAGTTTCCCGATGCTCCGCCATCCAGGCTGGAAGATTTTTTCGATCTCGAACGCTTCCCGGGCCGGCGCGGCATGCGGCGCGTACCCATCGCCAATCTCGAATTCGCCCTGCTTGCCGATGGCGTGCCCATCAATGAGGTTTATGCGACCCTGGACACCGACGCCGGCATCGCCCGGGCCTTCGCCAAGCTCGATACGATCAAGGACGAGATCGTGTTCTGGGAAGCCGGTGCCCAGCCGCCCCAGATGCTGGCGGACGAGGAAGTCGTCATGACCACGGCGTACAACGGCCGCATCTTCAATGCCCAGGTGCTGGAAAATCAGCCTTTCACCATCATCTGGGACGGGCAGTTGCAGGAAACCAGCGGCCCGGGCATTGTGCTGGGAACGCCCCGGCTGGAAATCGCCCGGCGCTTCATCGAATTCATGTCGCGCCCGGAAAGCCTGGCCGCCATCAGCAAGTACATCTCCTACAGCCCCACCCGCTATTCCGCTAACGCCATGGTGGACAGCCACCGGGAAACCGGCATTGCAATGGGCCCCCACATGCCCTCGGCCCCCGCCAACATGAAACGGGCACTGATCAGCGACTGGCTCTGGTGGGCGGACAACGGCGACGAAATGAACGAGCGCTTTGCGGTATGGCTATCACGCTGAAAAGATGGGACCGGCAGGCGCTGGGCGCGGCATTGCTGGTGGCGCCACTGGCGATATTCGTCGCGGTGACCTTTGTGGCGCCGCTGGCGACAATGCTGGTGCGTAGCGTGTATCAGCCCGCGGTTGCCGAAGCCCTGCCGGAAACGCTGGCGGCGCTTGCCGAATGGGACGGCGGCTCCCTCCCCGATGAGGAAACCTTCCGCATCGCCGGCGCCGAATTCGTGGCGCTCAACGAAAGACGCGCCCTGGGCTCGGTGGCAACCCGGGTGAACCGTCTTGAAAGCGGCATGCGCAGCACCCTGCTCGGCACCGCCCGCAGCCTTGCGGCGGAAACGCCCTCGGCGTCCTGGCGCGAGGCCATGATAGCTGCCGATGCCGACTGGGGGGCGATCGAAAGCTGGCTGGCGATTCGCCGGGCCGGGGAAGTCATCACGCCCCGCTACTATCTCAATGCCCTGGACCTCGACCGGGGCGGCGCCGGGGAGATCGTGGTGCAGCCGGAAGACCGCCGCATCTACGTCAGCCTGCTGCTGCGGACCCTGGCAATCAGCATCGCCATCACCGGGATCTGCCTGCTGCTGGCGTATCCCGTGGCCTGGCTGCTGGCCCATGCGCGCCCCCGGCGCGCCGGGCTGCTGTTGCTGCTCGTGCTGGTGCCATTCTGGACTTCGCTGCTGGTGCGCACGACGTCCTGGATCGTGCTGCTGCAGAACCAGGGCGTCATCAATGACCTGCTGGTGACCCTCGGGATTCTGGCCGAGCAGCAGCGCCTGGCCCTGATCTACAACATGACCGGGACCATCATCGCCATGGTGCATGTGCTGTTGCCCTTCATGATTCTGCCGCTGTACTCGATCATGCGCGCGATTCCCGAGCGGCACATGCAGGCCGCAGCCTCGCTAGGGGCTTCCCACTGGCAGGCCCTGCGGCGCGTGTACTGGCCCCAGTCCCTGCCGGGGGTCGCGGCGGGCTCCCTGCTCGTCTTCATTCTTTCCATCGGCTATTACATTACCCCGGCGCTGGTGGGCGGGCGCACGGGGCAACTGATTTCGAGCATGATCGCCTACCACATGGAGCAATCCCTGAACTGGGGTCTGGCGGCGGCCCTGGGCGGCATTTTGCTGCTGCTGGTGGGAACGCTCTTTTTCATCTACGACAGGCTGGTGGGAGTCGACCGGATGAGGCTGGGCGGATGAGCGCAGCGGCAAGCCACAACCACAGCCGACTGCGGGGCTGGCTGCACCGGGGCTTCTGCGCCGCAGTGCTGTTTTTCCTCGTCGCGCCGGTGCTGGTGGTGATTCCGCTGAGCTTCAATGCCGAGCCCTACTTCACCTTTACCGAGGGCATGTTGCGGCTCGAAGCGGACGCCTGGTCCCTGCGCTGGTACCAGAATGTATTGGGGGAAGGCCGCTGGCTGCCTGCGCTGGGAAAGAGCCTGCTGATCGGCAGCGGGGCCGCGCTGATCGCAACCACCCTGGGCACCCTGGCCGCCATTGGCCTGAGCAGCCCCGCCCTGCCGGGGCGCGGCGCGGTCATGGCGCTGCTGATCTCGCCCATGGTGACGCCCATCATCATTACCGCGGCGGGCATGAGCTTCTTCTATTCCGACCTGGGCCTGGGGCAAACCTATACCGCGCTGATTCTGGCCCATGCCGTGCTGGGCGCGCCTTTTGTGGTGATTTCGGTAGGTGCCAGCCTCAGCGGCTATAACCACGATCTCAATCGCGCCGCGGCCAATCTCGGCGCCGACTGGTGGACGACCCTGCGCCGGGTGCAATTGCCGCTGATCGCCCCCGGAGTTTTCACCGGCGCGCTGTTCGCCTTTGCCGCATCCTTTGATGAAGTGGTGGTGGTGCTGTTCATCGGCGGCCCCGACCAGCGCACGATCCCCAGGGAAATGTGGTCGGGCATCCGCGAACAGATCAGCCCGGAAATACTCGCCGTGGCCACCTTCCTGATTGCCTTCGCCTTGCTCCTGCTCGCGGCGGTCAACTGGCTGCGGCAACGCGACTACGCCGGCGCTTCCTGATGAAGGGTGATTCCCGGAATCTTTCGCGATACATTTGCACGGGTGTATCGCAATTCACAAGCTGTTGACTTCCATGTCGAGATGGTTCGGAAACCTGGTATTGCCCGCTGTGCTGCTGGCGGCGCAGGCGGTGTGCGCGCAGCAATCCGGCGAAGGCGACGAAGCATCGGCGGCCATGGCCAGGGATCTGCGGCAACGCGAGGCTGCGGTGGAGAGCCTGCGGGGGGAACTTGGCGTGTATCATCCGGCGCTGGGTGAGGCCTATGGCGAGCTTGGGGGGGGTTATCTCGAGCTTGGGGACTACGAGCAGTCGCTGGCCACCTACAACGATGCGCTGGAAATCGCCCGAATCAACGAAGGGCTTTTCAGCGAATCGCAGCTTCGCATCATCGACGCCATGATCCGCGGCAACGAAGGTCTGGCGGACTGGGATTCGGTCGATGACCTGCACCACTTCCGCTATCACATGGCGAGCCGCCTGTGGGAGTTGACGGACAATCGCCATCTGGCGGCGATCAGCGCCTGGGGCGACTGGAAGATGCGGGCGGTTCGGGATGATCTGCTCAATGACGGTGGCTGGGGCGTACAGGCGGCAATCGACGATGTGGGTTCGGTCTACCGCCGCGCCATCGCCGCGCTGGAGCAGGAAGGGCAGGGGCATCCCCAGGCCCTGGCCGACATGGTTCGCGGCAAGGCGGACCTCGACATGTACATGATGCGGGTGGTGGCGAGCACGCCCTACAACTACTTCCCCGCCACCGTGCCGCGCTATATCAACCAGATGCGTTGCCGCATGGTTCCGGGCCCCAACGGGCAGCCCGTGCGGCAGTGCGTCAATGTGCAGGTGGAGAATCCGCGCTTTCGCGATTCCCAGCGCAACAACAAGTTCACCACCCTGGCCCGCTATTCCAATGCGATCAACGATGGCATCGAAAGGCTTGTGGCGATTCGCGACGCCGGCGGCGGCCTTTCCAGCGCCGAACTTGCCGCCATCGACCAGCAAATCGCCCGCCTCGACGCCGAACGCCGCCGGCACTCCCGTCCATCGCGTCCTTTTCTTTTCTGAGCGGTGCTGGATATTTTTCCTCGTTCGGTGTACAAACAGTCCTGTTCGACCGCAAGCAGCGCTGTGACATCCTGATGGAGGAAACCATGTTGAAATTTGCCAGCCGACTGACCGGACTGCTGCTGCTGGGCGCAGCGGCGCTGATCGGTTTTTCCGCAGTCGCGTTGGAAGAGGGCGACCGGGCGCCGGATTGGTCCTTGCCGGCCTCTGACGGCAATACCTACAGCCTTTCCCAGTTCATTGGGGAAAAGCCCGTCGTCATCGCCTTCTTCCCGAAAGCATTCACCGGCGGCTGAACCATGCAATGCCGGGCGCTGCGTGACAGTGCCGAAGAGATTCAGAAGTTCGATGTGGCGTATTTCATGCTCAGCGTGGATACGCTGGAAGACAATACCGCCTTTGCCGAGGAGCACCAGGCCGGTTTTCCCGTTCTCGCCAATCCCGACAAGGACGTGGTGGAAGCCTACGGCGCCCTGATGCCGGTGGGCCTTGCCAATCGCTGGACCTATTACATCGGCGCCGATGGGACTATCCTCCGGATCGACAAGGAAACCGATCCGGAAACCGCCGGCGAGGATATGACCAGAATCATGGGTGAACTCGGCTTTCCCAGGATCTGATTTTCCGCCCCGGGAACCTGCGGCGCAGGTTCCCGGGCTGGACCCAATCCAGGGATGGGACAAACTCGGAAAACCCGGCTTCGGTCGGGTTTTCGTCCAAGGGCATGGATGAGAGCGGATTGGCAGCCGTGTAATCCCGCGGCGCAGGCTCCTGAGCGATGAAAAAGATTGGTTTTCTCATTATTGCGGGTGTTGCGATTCTCTCGCTCGTGGCGCTCGTCTGGTTGAGCCTCGGCTCCAGCGAACCGTCGGGCGCTACCACCACCTTCACGGTTGACGCTCCCGTACCGCAAAGGCCCGAGCCGGCGCCCGCCCCGGCAAGCCGGACCATCGCGCCGCCCGTGACGCCTGCGGTAACCGCGGTTGAGCCGCCCGCGGAGCCCGAACCGGTCATCGAAGCGACAGTCGAGCCGGAGCCTGAGCCCGCCGGGCCCGAAGTCGAGTTGCCGGGACTGAACAGCAGCGATGGCTTTGTGCGCGAGCGGCTCCAGGCCCTGAGCGATGGCGCAGCCTTGCTGAGCCTGATCACCGATGAGCAATTGATCCGCAGGTTTGTCGTCTTCGTCGAGAATATCTCCCGCCACGAGTTCCCCCAGACCGATCTGCCCTATCGCCCCATCGGCGTCGACATGCCCGTGCGCGAACTCGATCGGAACCTGTTTCTGATGGAGGAAGGCGCCCATAGCCGTTTCGATGGTTTTATCGACGCCATGACGGCGGTGGACACGGGCCAGGCGTACGCTCTGTACACCCTGCTGCGGCCATTGTTCCAGCAGGCCTATGCGGAAATCGGCTACCGCGGCCGGGATTTTGACGACACCCTGCGTCTGGCCATCAACAATGTATTGCAGGCTACCGACAGCGAAGGCCCCTACCAGTTGGTCAAGCCTTCGGTGATGTATCTGTTCGCCGATTCCGAGCTTGAAAACGCCGACGCCGTGCACAAGCAACTGATCCGCATCGGCCCGCGCAACAGCACCCGGCTGATGGGCAAGCTGGCCGAGTTCGTGGTGCTCCTGTAGCCTGCTGGCCGCCTTCCCGCAAACCACCCGTTTCGATATGACAGCAAAATCGAATCTTCTCGTCCCCGCCGCGCTGGTCGATGCCGCCTGGCTTGTCGCCCATATCGGCTCGCCGAAACTGATAGTGCTCGATGCTTCCCAGACGCCGGTGGTTCCCGGGTTGAAAGCAATGAATGCGACCGGGGACTTCCAGGCGATACCCGGGGCCAGAAGGTTTGATTACGACAGGGAAATCTGCAAACCCGATACCAGCCTGCCACACATGCTGCCAGGCCCGGATCAATTCCAGCGGCAGGCCAGGGCGCTTGGCGTCAACGCGGATTCGGCCCTGGTGGTCTACGACGATTGCGGCATGTACGCCAGCCCCAGGGCCTGGTGGATGTTCCGCGCCATGGGGCATGACAATGTGGCCGTGCTGGATGGTGGTCTGCCAGCCTGGGTCGCGGCCGGGCAATCCATGACTGGTTCACTGGCGGAAGCGGCGGTCGAGGGAGATTTCACCGCCAGCTTCCGCCCGCATCTGCTGAGTGATTTCCGTGCCGTGCTCGAAGCGCTGGATGATGACGGATGCCGTGTCCTCGATGCGCGCTCGCCCGGGCGTTTTCGCGGCGAAGCCCCCGAGCCTCGCCCGGGATTGCGTGGCGGTCACATGCCCAATGCCCGCAATCTGCCTTTCACCAGTCTGTTGCGGGACGGCTCACTGAAACCCGCTGCGGAATTGTGCAAGCTGTTCGCTGGAGTCGATGCCGGCGACCGCCGCCTCATCAGCAGTTGCGGTTCGGGCATCACCGCCTGCGTCATCGCCCTGGCGGCCCATGTGGCGGGCCTGGGAGAGGTTTCGGTCTACGATGGCTCCTGGGTCGAATGGGGCACGCCGGGGCATTTGCCGGTGGTTGATCCCGGCGCGAAGTGATGGTGAAAGCGGAATCTTTCCATCCGGCCCCGGTTGTTATCAGCACCTTTTACCGCTTCGCCGACCTGGCGGATTTCCGGTCGCTGAGAGAACCTTTGCACGAGAGAATGTTGCGCCATGAAGTGCGCGGCACGGTGCTGCTCGCCGCCGAGGGAATCAATGGCACGATTGCCGGCCCGCGAACGGGCATGGATGCAATCCTCGGCTGGATTCGCAGTGATTCACGCCTGGCTGAATTGCGGGTGCGGGAATCTTTCAGCGGGGAGAACCCTTTCTACCGGACCCGGGTCAAGCTGAAAAAGGAAATCGTCACCATGGGCGAACCCGGCATAGACCCGCGGTTTATGGCCGGCGCCTACGTCGCTCCCGAACGCTGGAACGAGTTGCTCGACGATCCCGAAGTGCTCGTGCTCGACACGCGCAACCGCTACGAAGCGCAGATCGGCAGTTTCGAGAACGCGGTCAACCCGGAAACCGACTCTTTCCGCGAGTTTCCCGAATATGTGCGCAAGAACCTGGATCCGCAGAAGCATCGCAAGATCGCCATGTTCTGCACCGGCGGCATCCGTTGCGAGAAATCCACCGCTTACCTCAAGCAGCAGGGATTCGACGAGGTCTATCACCTGCAAGGCGGCATCCTGAATTATCTGGAAAGCGTGCCGCCGGAGGATTCGCGCTGGCGCGGCGAATGTTTCGTGTTCGATAACCGGGTCACGGTAAACCACGGGCTTGAGCCGGGGTCCTACGATCAGTGCCACGCCTGCCGCATGCCGATTTCGAAGGAAGACAAGCGAAGCCCGCTCTATGAGAAAGGCGTCAGTTGTCCCCATTGCCACAGCCGCCAGCGTGGCGAGCGCACCAGACGGCTCGCCGAGCGGCAGCGCCAGATCGATCTCGCCCGGGAACGCGGCGAACCCCACATCGGC
Source organism: Pseudomonadales bacterium (assembly GCA_022819645.1). Lineage (GTDB taxonomy): Bacteria > Pseudomonadota > Gammaproteobacteria > Pseudomonadales > Pseudohongiellaceae > UBA9145. The sequence continues at coordinate 486 of JAJEGU010000080.1, read as the reverse complement.
CAGGACATGACCCCGCTCATGCGCGAACGCCGCCAGGCCAAGCTGCGCCACAAGCGCGAACAGCGCGAATCCGAACAGACCGGCGACGGGTAGCAAGCCGTGGTTTTATCTCGTCATCCTCCGCGCAGTCCAACATTTCCCGATTGGCCCCGATGGGTGTCCCGCCACCGCGTTCACCGCATTTCCACGCCGCGGCGGGCCAGCTCGGCTGGCTCCCCGTGGCCGACGCGCTGCGATGCATGGAGCAACAATCCCTGCGGGAGGCGATGTCGCAATAGGCCCGGGGTTCTGCCGCCCCGACTTCCGTCGTCCCGCGACTCCAGTCGCGGAGCGTGGCTTCGCGCAGCCGACCGGGAACCTGCCTTCGGTCGGGTTGTGCATGCCATCCCTGGCGCGACCTTTGTGGCTTCGACTGACCCCGGTCTCGCCATCCATGGCGAGCCGTTCGGCCCTCAAGAAGCTTCGCTTCTTATCGGCTGCGCCGAC
>JAJEGU010000035.1 GCA_022819645.1 Pseudomonadales bacterium | reverse complement strand
CTCCATCCGTGGAGTTTTTCATTATCGCAAAACAAAAGCGTGGTTTTGTTTTGCTCCCGAATTCAATGGCTTACGCCATCGAATTCGGCGGCACTTCCATGTGCCGCAGGGAAGCTCTGACTTGATCAGAGCTTCCCTAGGGAACTCAAATCCCGGAGTGGGGCAGGTCCGGTTCTGATCGAGATAGCATATCGCGAAAAACCCGGAAGTTCCCTGATTACCTACCATCTTGAAGTAGAGGAGAAAGATGGCCGTCCCGTTGCCGTCGTGGAATGGCTCAGATGGAAGAGAGGCGGCTATGGGGCCCCAAGCCTTTGAACGAATCCTTCGCAGAAACGGGTACTTCGGGCAAGGACTGGCCACCGTACAGGCGGCAACTGCGATCGGTAGACACATGGACCCCGCGCGTAATCGGTCCAACAGCTTCCGATTGTTTCGCGACACCATAACCGAGGCAATTGCGTCAGCATAACCTGCGTCAGGTTGGAAACCGAAAATTGTGGGTGTCTTGACACCTGTGGCCCAACCTCGCCCCACGCGCTACTATCTACGGCCTCTTGATCATCAGGGGTTCAATCATGTCCAGCAGACTGTTGGCTTGTCTTGCCGCGATGCTTGTGAGCTGGCCGGCTCCGGCGCAGGAAAATCTGACGCCCAACGGCATTGCCGACGAGCGCGCCGGCGCCTACGCCTTTCGTAATGCGAACATTCACCAGCCCGACGCCGGCATGCTCAGCGGCGGCACGCTGCTCATCCGCGAGGGGCGCATTGTCGAAATCAGCGAGGCCGACGAGATTCCCAACGGCTATTTCGCCATCGATCTCGAAGGCAAATTCATCTACCCCGGCCTCATCGACATCTACACCGACTACGGCGTTCCCGAACTCGAACGCGAGGAGGACGTCAATGGCGGGGCGGAGAATCTCGTTCCCGATGACCGCGCCCGCAATGTCAACGACGCCATTCGCGCCGACTTTCGCGCCGCAGCCGCCTTCGCCCCCGACGAAGAAGCCCGGCAAAGCTATCGCGAGCGCGGATTCACCACAGTGCTGAGTCTGCGCCCGGACGGCATCGCCCGGGGCACCTCCGCCCTGATCACCCTGGGCGACGAACGCGCCGCCGAGGCCATCGTCGTTGCCGACGCCGCCGCCCATTACTCGCTCGACAAGGGGACTTCGATTCAGGCGATGCCGACTTCGCTGATGGGGTCTTTTGCGCTCTTGCGCCAGACTTTTATGGATGCCGAATGGTTTGGCGCCCAGGAGCCGCGGCCGTTTACCGACGCTACGCTGGAAGCCTGGAACGGCACGCGGGATTTGCCTCAGATCATGGAAGTCGACAACTGGCAGGAGGCGTTGACCGTCGATGGGATGGGCGATGATTTCGGGGTGCAGTACGTGCTCAAGACTGCGGGCGACAGCTATCGCCGGGTGGAGGAGATCGCTGCTACGGGCGCCGGGCTGATTGTGCCGCTCGATTTTCCGGAAGCGCCCGAAGTGGCGGATCCGCTCGATGCGGAAGAGGTGAGCTTTGAAGCGCTCAAGCATTGGGAGCTGGCGCCGTTCAATCCGCGTTTGCTGGCGGAGCAGGGTATTGATTTTTCGCTGACCGGCGCCGGGGCGGGTGATGACTTCTGGCCCAATTTGCGCAAGGCGGTGAGCAACGGGCTGCCGGCGGAAACGGCCATTGCGGCGCTGACCACGGTTCCGGCCGAGACTCTCGGGGTTTCCGATCTCGTCGGGCGGCTCGCTCCCGGCGCGCTGGCCAATTTTCTCGTCACTTCGGGCGAGTTGCTCGATGAAGACACCGTGCTGCTGGAAAGCTGGATCCAGGGCAATCGATATGTGATCAATCCGGGCCGGCAGGAGAACGCAGGCCGTTATGAGCTGGCGCTGGACGGGCAGACTCGCGTGCTCGAGATTGCATTCGACGGCGCCGATCCCGAAGCCACGCTCGATCCCGACGGCGATTCCAGTTCGGCCAATATCAAACTCGTCGACGATCTGATCACCCTCGATTTCGCCTGGGACGACGACGGCAATCGCATTCGCCTGACGGGCTGGAGCGATGCCGGCGGCTGGCGCGGCAATGCGCTGACTCCGGCCGGCGAATCGCTGTCCTGGCAGTTGAGCCGGGTTGGTGACGCCGCCGGGGAAGAGGCGGCGGACGAGGCCGCCGCGGTGGCGGAACTGCCTTCGCCGGTGCTTTATCCCTTCAGCGCCTATGGCCGCACCGAGTTGCCCCGGGCGCGGGATTTCGTCGTTCGCGGCGCCACCGTCTGGACCAATGAGGACGAAGGCACGCTGGTGACCGACGTGCTCGTGCGCGACGGACTGATCGAAGCGGTCGGCGACGGTCTCGACGCCGGCGGCGCCGCCGAGATCGACGGCAGCGGCAAGCATCTCACCCCCGGCATCATCGACGAGCATTCCCATATCGCCCTGTTCAACATCAACGAGACCCAGACCAATTCGAGCATGGTGGAAATGAACGACGTGGTCGATTCGGAGAACATCAATATCTATCGCAACGCCGCCGGGGGCGTGACGGCGGCGCAGTTGCTGCACGGTTCCGCCAATCCCATCGGCGGCCAGTCGGCCATCGTCAAGATGCGCTGGGGCGAACCGGCCCGGGGGTTGCTGATCGAGGACGCCGCGCCGTTCATCAAGTTCGCGCTCGGCGAGAACGTCAAGCGCAGCACAAATCCCGCCTCGGTGCGTTTTCCCCAGACGCGCATGGGCGTCGAACAGGTCTTCGTCAACGCCTTTTCGCAGGCGCGCGAGTACGGCCGGGCCTGGGACGAATACAACGATCTGTCGGCGTCACAGCAACGGCAGACCCCGCCGCCGCGGCGCGATCTCGTCCACGAGGCCATGCTCGACGTGCTCAACGGCGACTTGTACGTCACCAGCCATTCCTACGTGCAGTCCGAGATCAACATGCTGATGCACGTGGCCGAACAGTTCGACTTCAACATCAACACCTTCACCCACATCCTCGAAGGCTACAAGGTCGCCGACAAGATGGCCCAGCACGGCGCCGGAGGTTCGACCTTCTCCGACTGGTGGGGCTACAAGTGGGAGGTGCGGTACGCGATTCCCTATAACGCCGCGCTGATGCAGCAGGCCGGCGTGGTCGTCGCGATCAACTCCGACGACGCCGAGATGGCGCGCCGGCTCAACCAGGAAGCCGCCAAGGCGGTCAAGTACGGCAATGTGAGCGAAGTCGACGCGCTGAAGATGGTGACGCTCAATCCCGCCATGCTGATGCATCTCGACGACCGCATGGGCAGTATCCGGGCGGGCAAGGACGCGGATCTGGTGCTCTGGTCCGATCATCCGCTGTCGGTCTACGCCGTGGCGGAGACGACCTGGATCGAAGGCGCGCCCTTCTACGACCGGGAAGAGGACATGGCCCTGCGCGAGGCGATCGCCGCCGAGCGCGCGCGTATCATCGCTTCCATCACGAACCGCGGCGACCGGGGGGAATGACCAATGCGTAATCTGACTCAAACAATCTGCTCGCTGATCCTGCTCGCCGCGGCATTCGCCGCCAACGCGGTAGTGCCGACTCCGGCGCCGCCGCAAGGCGAACCCATCGCTCTTGTGGGCGCCATCATTCACGTCGGCGACGGCACCGTCATCGGCGACGGCGTGATCACCTTCGACGAAGGCGTCATCACCGCCGTGGGCTCGACCGCAGACGGCATCGACACCGGCGGCCATCTCGTCATCGACGTGCAAGGCAGCCATATCTATCCCGGGCTGGTCCTGCCGAACACGACGCTAGGCCTGCTCGAGATCGGCAACATCCGCGCCACCAACGACGTGGTCGAGGAAGGCGACATCAACGCCAGCGTGCGTTCGGCCATCGCCTACAACACCGATTCCGAGCTGATTCCGGCCACGCGCTTCAACGGCATTCTCACCGCCCAGGTGACCCCGGAAGGCGGCATGATTTCCGGCCTGTCGTCGATCTTCATGCTCGACGCCTGGAACTGGGAGGACGCCGCGCTGCGGCTCGACGACGGTCAGCACATGCATTGGCCCGGTTTCAAGCGCAACCGGCGCAATCCGGACACCGGCCGCTTCGAACGCGTCGACAACGACGACTACGCGGCCCAGGTCGAAGTGCTGCACGCGCTGTTCCGCGACGCGGTGAGCTACACCGGCGAGCCGCTCAATCTCAACCTCGCCGCCATGCAGGGCCTGTTCGACGGCAGCGGCAAGTTGTTCCTGCACGCCGACGGCGCCAGGGAAATCATCAGCGGCGTGCGTTTCGCCCGTTCCTACGGCGTACGGAACATCGTTCTCGTCGGCGGCGCCGAGGCCCTGCAGGTGAAGGACCTGCTGCTGGCCGAGTCGATTCCGGTGATCTACGAGCGCATTCACGCCTTGCCGGGTATGGAATGGCACGATGTCGACGCGCCCTTCAAAATGCCGTTCCTGTTGCAGGAGGCCGGACTTGAGGTCGGCATCGGCGGCGGCGACACCGCATTGAATCGCCAGCGCAATCTGCCGTTCTACGCCGGCACCGCCGCGGCCTACGGATTCGACCGCGAAGCCGCCCTGGGCCTGATCACCTTGAGCAACGCCCGCATTCTCGGCGTCGACGACCGCGTCGGCTCGCTCGAACCGGGCAAGGACGCGACCCTGTTCATTTCCATCGGCGACGCCCTCGACATGCGCACCAGCCAGGTGCTCGGCGCCTACATCCAGGGCCGCGACATCGACCTGTTCGGCACCCAGCAGGAGTTGTACGAGAGATTCCGCGAGAAGTATTCAAACCGGGTTGAGTAATCATTTGCGAAACTCCCTGCGCAGCATTTGCCGGTGGCCGCAAGAGCGGCTCCTGGGAACCTGAAAGTGGCAGATGACGGTTTCCGCTTGGGACCAAGGCAGCTACAGCCTTTGAAAAAGCGCCGCGTCATGCGTCTCCAGGGGAAATTGTTTACCATTGCGCGCTGGTTCCTGCCCTTGCCGGGCAGGGGGAGATGTCTCCATGGGCGCACGCGGAACCGCTGGCAGAGCATCCGGCAACGTTTTTCTCATTGGCCCCATGGGCGCTGGCAAGACCACCGTGGGCAGGCTGCTTGCCCGGGAACTTGACCTTGCGTTTTTCGACTCGGACCACGAGATCGAGACATCCTTGAATGCCAGCATTTCCTGGATCTTCGATGTGGAAGGCGAAGCCGGTTTCCGCCGCCGCGAGTCGCGGATGATTGCCCAACTCACCGAAAAGCGGGGAATCCTCCTCGCCACCGGCGGCGGCGCCGTGCTCGACCCGGGAAATCGCGCCCTGCTCCGTGAGCACGGGGCTGTGGTGTACTTATACGTGCCGCTGGAGGCGCAACTCAGCCGGACCCTGAAGGACAAGAACCGGCCGCTGCTGCGAACGCCGGATCGCAAGCAGCGCATTCGCGAGTTGTTCGAGACGCGGCATCCGATTTACAGCGAGCTGGCGGACATCACCGTGGAAGCCAAGCGCAGGTATCCTCAGCTTGTGTGCCGGGCGATACGGCGGGAACTGGACCTGCCGGAGCCCGCGACGACCGCCGCCGGCGATGGAGATTGAGACGGGAGCCCGCATGCAAACGCTGAATGTCGCACTGGAGGAGAGAAGCTACCCGATCCATATCGGCCAGGACCTGCTGGCGGATGGCGCCCTGCTGTCCCGGGCGCTTGGTGGCAGCCGGGCGGCGGTGATTACCAATGACGTGGTCGCGCCGCTGTATCTCGAGCGGCTGCTGGAAACTCTCGGTTCCTGTTCGGCGGATTCGGTCACCCCCATCATTCTGCCCGATGGCGAGCAGCACAAGACCCTGGGTACGATTTCCCATATCTATGACCAGCTCATGGCGGGCAGATTCGACCGAAAATCCACCCTGATCGCCCTGGGCGGCGGCGTGATCGGCGATATTACCGGATTTGTCGCCGCCACCTGGCTGCGCGGCGTGCGCTTTATCCAGATTCCCACCACCCTGCTCGCCCAGGTCGACTCTTCCGTGGGTGGCAAGACCGGCGTCAATCATCCCCATGGCAAGAACATGATCGGCGCATTTCATCAGCCAGCCGGCGTGATCGCCGACATGTCCGTGCTCAAGACCCTGCCCGAGCGGGAAGTCAAGGCCGGTTTTGCCGAAGTGCTCAAGTATGGCCTCATCGATGACGCCGGGTTTTTCGACTGGCTTGCGGATCATGCGGCGGGGCTGCTTGCCCTGGAGCCCGAGTTGCTTGCCCGGGCGGTGGCGCGGTGTTGCCGGGCCAAGGCCGACATTGTGGCCAGGGACGAGCGCGAATCGGGCGTTCGCGCCCTGCTCAATCTTGGTCATACCTTTGGTCATGCCATCGAAACCGCCGCCGGCTACGGCGCCTGGCTGCATGGCGAGGCGGTTGCCGCGGGAATGGTCATGGCGGCGGATTTGTCCCGGCGCCTCGGCTGGCTGGAGGATTCAGCGGCGCGGCGTATCCGGCAGGTGCTTGAGAAGGATTTCGGTATGCCGGTGATTCCGCCTGCCGATATAAGCACAGACAGTTATCTGGAACTGATGTCATCGGACAAGAAGGCCGAGCGGGGCAGGATCCGTTTCGTGCTGCTGCGGGGGATCGGCCAGGCGCAGCTTGCCGACGGCGTGGACCCCGGCCTCCTGGCGCAGACACTGACGGCGCAAGCGCAACTGTGCCCTTGAATCATGCACCCTTACATTGACAAGCTGGGGCTGAAACACGATCCCTTTGCCGACGACTATCTGCGCGATGATTTTTACGGCGGCGGCAATCGCGACAACCTGGTCTATCGATTGCTTGATCACGAAAACCGGGATGTTTCGCTGGACGCGGTGGTGGGTGCCGCCGGAAGCGGCAAGACCCGTCTGGCCCATCGGCTTTGTGAATGCGCGCCGGAGGGCGATTTGCCCGTGCTGGCGGCGGTGGACCTGTTCCGCAGCGCCGGGGATCTGCTTGGTGACATATTGCGCGAACTCGATGTCAAGGCCGGGGCGGATCAGGCGGGAAGCCTGGAAATTCTCAACAACCGCGCCATCGATCTGACCCGTGCCGGCAAGTCGATCCTGCTGCTGATCGACAATGCCCACGAACTCGGCCCGGACTGTCTGCGGCTGGTGGAAAGGCTGCTTGCCAGCCGCTGGTCGGCAATACACCTCGTGCTGATCGGCGAGGACCAACTCGCCGAAATGCTGCAGACCAGGCTGCGCCAGCGATATCGGGACCGGCTGGAGATTCATCAACTACCGGCCCTGAACCGCGTGGAAACCGCGTACTATATCCAGTTGAAACTGGCCCGGGCGGGATATGGCCGCAATCTTTCCATGACTTCCCAGGATGCACTGGACGTACTGCAGCACTGTGGAGGGCTGCCGCGCAGGATCAATTCCCTGACCGCGGCGATGCTGAATTCCCAGGCCCAGGCCAGCGCCGCAGTTTCCCGCAAGCAGGCCAGACAGCTGGCCCCGGAGGAAAGGCCTGCCGAAGAAAAGGCGGATCGTCCGGAAATCCGCTATCTGTGGCACGCATTCGCCTTGAGCATCGCGCTGGTTGCCGTGCTGTTCTGGCCGGTGGATTCGCCGGAGTCGTCGGCGCCGGCCACTGCGCCGCGGATACAGTCCCAAGCCATTGCATTGCCCGAGCCGGCAAGGGTCGAGCCGGTCGCGCCCGCTTCCGCAACTGGCGCCGTCGCGGCGAACGCGGAGCAGAACCCGATTCCGGTTCTGTCCGAATTTGAATCGCTGCTGCTGGCCACTCCGGCCGACAATTTCACCGTGCAATTGATGGACTCCGCTTCCGAGGAAGAGGTGCTTGCATTCATCGCCGGGGAAGGCCTTGGCGGAATCCATGGCTATTACGAAACCCGCCGGGGCCGCAGTCCGTGGTTCATCGCGGTGGACGGCATCTACCCGGACTGGGAAGCCGCCAGGGAAGCGCAAACCAGGCTGGCGGAAAACAACGCGGGAATGGATCCGTGGATTCGCCGGGTCAGTAATGTACATGCGGAAATCGCCCGCTCCGGCAAACGCCAGGGACCTTGACGGTTCATGCGCAGGCTCCCAGGGAATCCAATCCATGAAGCTGAAAAATGACCGCTTTCTGCGGGCGTTGAACCGCGAGCCGGTGGACATTACCCCGGTGTGGATGATGCGCCAGGCGGGTCGTTACCTGCCCGAATACCGGGCCACGCGCAAACGCGCCGGCGATTTCATGAGCCTGTGCCAGAATCCGCAACTCGCCTGCGAGGTGACCCTGCAGCCGCTGGCCCGCTACGACTTCGACGCGGCCATCCTGTTCTCCGACATTCTCACCATCCCCGACGCCATGGGGCAGGGGCTGTACTTCAGCGAAGGCGAGGGCCCCCGTTTTCGCAAGACGATCCGCAGCCCCGGAGATGTGGAGGCCCTGCCCAGACTCGACCCGGAACGCGATTTGTCCTATGTAATGGACGCCTGCTCGCTGATCCGGCGCGAACTTGGCGGCCGGGTGCCATTGATCGGCTTTTCCGGCAGCCCCTGGACGCTCGCCACCTACATGATCGAAGGCAGCGGCAGCAAGGATTTCCGCCGCGCCAAGCAATTCATCTACGACCATCCCGAAGCCGGACATCTGCTGCTCGGCAAGCTTGCCGGCGCCGTGGCGGACTATCTCAACGCCCAGATCCGCGCCGGCGCCCAGGCGGTGCAGATCTTCGATACCTGGGGCGGCATTCTGTCGACTCCCGCCTATCTGGAGTTCTCCCTGGCGTACATGCGGCGAATCGTCGCCGGCTTGATCCGGGAACACGAGGGCCGCCCGGTGCCCTGCATACTTTTCACCAAGCAGGGCGGGCTGTGGCTGGAGCAAATCGCCGCCACCGGCTGCCAGGGCGTGGGGCTGGACTGGTCGGTGGATATCGGCCAGGCGCGCTCACGCATCGGCGGGCAGGTTGCCCTGCAGGGCAACATGGACCCATCGGTGCTCTATGCCTCGCCCGGGGTGATTCGCCGGGAAGTGGCTTCGATTCTGGCCGCCTTCGGCCCCGGCCCCGGCCATGTTTTCAATCTGGGCCACGGCATTACCCCGGAAGTAAACCCGGAGCACGTGGCGGCATTCGTGGACGCGGTGCACGAATGCTCGGCTTGCTCTTCGAATCAGGTTGACGGGTGAGCGAATTTGATCGTGCGGCGATTGTCGCCCTCGGTTCGAATCTGCCCGGGCGTTTCGGCTCGCCTGAACAATTGCTGCGCCGGGCCATGACGGCCCTGTGCCGGCTCAGCGAGACGCCGCCGCGCTTTTCTTCCCTGCACCCGAGCAAACCTGTTGACTGCCCTCCCGGCGCACCGGACTTCGTCAATGCCGTGGCGGCTCTGTGGCCCTGTGAGCATATGACACCCCAGGCGCTGTTCGCGGAATTGCTGAGCATCGAGGCGCAATTCGACCGCCGCCGCAGCGCCGTGGCCAACACGCCGCGGACGCTCGATCTCGACCTGATCTGCTGGGGCTCTCGCAGTGCATCTTCCCCCAGCCTGCAACTGCCCCACCCGCGCTTTGCCCGGCGCGCTTTCGTACTCGCCCCCCTGGCGGAACTGGCGCCGGACTGGATACCCCCGGGCCAGTCACGGACGGTATCCCTGCTGCTTGCCGCTGTTGTGTCCCAAGAGCCTGCTCCGTAGAAATTCACAGCTGCAAATCCGCCCTCATCCACGTCCCTGGCCGCTCGATTTCGTTGCAATTCGCCTCAACCGACCAGCCAGGGGCGCGCCGATAGCGAATTTTCGCTTTCGCGAATTCCTGCGGTGCAGGCTCCCAGGCGACAAAATACGCGAAATAGCGCTTGCAAACTGTTTCGGCTTGTGGCCAGATAGGGAAGTGGGCGCAGTGCCGCGCCAGCGGTGCCTTGGGTGGGGCATAAGCGAAGCAGGAAAAGTGAAGCAAAAACTGAATCAAGGGTCGGCCAGGGTAATGCTGCGGGCAATGGCGGTTTGTGCGCTATTGCCGGTTTGGTCCGCCCAGGCGCAGGAAAATGCCGGCGCAGCGGCGGATTCCGAGCGCGCCCTGGTCAGTTTCAGCATTGCTCCGGCCGGAACAGCCGTTGAGGCCGGCTCCCTGATCAAGATCGCGCGCACCGCCGAGCCCGGAGATTTGCGTAATGGTCTGGTGGAAGACGCGCTCAACTACAGCCTTGGCCTGCAAACCACTCCCATCGACGGGCTCAAGCTCGACGCCAATGTCTGGCAAAGCCAGTTCGACGTGACGCCGCTGCAAAATTCCCTGCCCGAGCCCAACCTGCGCAGCAGCGGCTTTGATGTGGGCGCAGCCTACGCCTGGAACACCAGCCGCTTCGGCCTGTTCACCCTCAGTACCCGGGCCAGCTATCTGCAGGATTTCTACAATACCGAAGGCCTTCTCGACGAAAACCTGCTCGATGCCGTCAACAGCAATCTGCCGGTGCAAAATCTCACCAGCCCCAAGCTGCGCAGCAACCTGAAACTGAGCTGGGAATTCGGCAATCATACCGCCAGCGCGATCACGCGTTATTTTGACTCTTCCCGCGACCTGTCCGAACTCGGCATGGAAGAGATCAATGATCTGGTGGACAACATCACCACGGTGGATCTTGAGTACGGCTATCGCATGGCGGCCGGGTCCGATGACCGGGCGGTGATCTCCTTTGGTATCCAGAACCTGTTTGATCGCAAGACCATGCAAATCCTCAATTCCGCCACCCGCATTCTCGACCAGAACGGCCGCGTGGCCTACGGCCGCATCAAGTATCAGTTCTAGGGATTCACGGCTGCAAATCCGCTCTCATCCACGCCCCGGGAATTCACAGCACCGCCCGGGCCAGACAGCAGACTTCCACTTCGGCAATACCCGCTTTCCTGAGCAGGCGGCTGAGTTCGTTTGCCGTACTCATTGTGGTCACCACGTCGTCAACGAGGGTCACGCGCCGGACGCCGTGGAGCGTTTTCGCATCCGCCATCTCGAAAGCCCCCCGGAGATTTGCGCCGCGCTGTCCGGCGTCGGACATTTCCGTTTGCGGCGGCGTTGCTCTCGATTTGCGCAGGGCCCTGGCTTCCAGCGGGATTTCATTGACCGCGGCAATCGTTCTGGCGATTTCGAGAGCCTGATTGAAGCCTCGCTGCCGCAACCTTGCCACATGCAGCGGCGCCGGCAGCAGCAGGTCGGGTCGTCGGCCTTCGCTCCAGCGCCGGGTCATGATCCGGGCCAGAATCCGCGACAAGGCATAGCCGCCGGCAAAATCACCGCTGAACTTGTAGCCAAGAATCAGCTTGTCCACCGGGGAACGGTAGGCAAGGGGGGCGAAGCAGGAGTCGAAATCCGGCGGTTCAAGCTTGCAGCGTGAACAGGGGCCGGACGCCGTGCCATCGGCTTGTTCCCCACAGCGCGGGCAGACCGCGTCGAGCCAGGGCAAATCGGCTTCACATTGCCGGCACAGGCTGTACTCCCGATGCACCGTCCGCCGGCAAACCAGGCAAAGTGCGGGTAGCCAGGCCCGTGTCCGGCGTAACAGCTGCGCCAGAGCGAATTTCACGGCGGTGTTCCGAACTTCCGGTTGAGCTCCGCCCGGGCCCGGAACAATCGCGTGGTGACCGCGCCATCGTTCAGATTTAGCCTGGAAGCGATTTCCTTGCCGGTCAAGCCGCCGAATATATGCAACATCAATGGTTTGCGATAGTTGTCGCCAAGCTCTGCTATCGCTCTTTGCAACAAGTGGGATTCTGCCCGCCGGTCCGGTTCATAGCTCCGGTCGCCGGGCTGGGCGGGCAATTCGTGATCGTATGTCTCGAAGCGGACCCGCTGGAACCTGCGATTGTTTTCATTGTGCAGAATTCGGCACAGCCATTGCTTCACGGCGCTGGTATCGCGCAAGGTGTGCTGGAAACGCCAGGCGCGCAGGAAAGTCTCCTGGGCCAGGTCTTCCGCCTGGGGCCTGGAGTCGCACATCTTGAAGGCAAGCCCGAAAATTTCGTCATACAGCCCGGGCAGTAAATCGTCCCAGTCCAGGCTCTGGTTGTTTTCTTGTGGCATATGGCAGCGCTCTCGCCCCATGGTGAGGTCGAATAGCCGAAATTATGATTGTTTTGGCGTTATGAAAATGAAGCCCACGAAACAAGGGTTCACTTGTGTGCGCCGATTTTGCCGCCTGTTTCCGTGAAAATCAACCCATGATCTTGGCTAGATAAATTCCTGAATATCCTAGAAAGTATTAAATATCAGGCCACTAACTTGAGTAATGTAATTTTCCGATCACAAAAGAGTGGGAGAGCTGATCAGTATGGATGCCAAATCTCGTGAGATTCCGGGCCATGTCTTTGAGCATCGACATTGATACGCGCTGTACCGGGGGGTTAGCATGTCCGGTGAATAGTTGCGCGGATACTGACAGATGTTGAGAATCGCCATCGCTGGCGCGGCGGGCCGTATGGGCAAGAGCCTGATTGAAGCGGTCATGGACGCCGGGCCGGAATTGCGCCTCGGCGCCGCCACGGTGGAAGCCGGCGACCCCTCCCTCGGGCTTGACGCCGGACTGCTGGCAAGCGGCCGTGAGGCAGGAGTGGAAACTGTGGATTCACTCAGCGGGTGCGCCGGGGATTTCGATATGCTGATCGATTTCACCAGCCCCGCTGCGCTGGCCGGGCATGCCGAATACTGCCGCGCGCACCGCAAGGCGCTCGTGGTGGGAACCACCGGTCTTGGCCCGGAACATCACGAATTGCTCGCAGCCTGCGCGGAAGCGGCCCCGGTGCTGCATGCCCCCAACATGAGCCTCGGCGTCAATCTGAGCCTGCAATTGCTCAGACAGGCCACCGCCGCCTTCGGCGAAGGTTTTGATGTGGAAATCATTGAGGCCCACCACCGCCACAAGAAGGACTCCCCATCGGGCACCGCGCTCGCCATGGGCCGGGCGGTAGCCGAATCACGCGGCCAGCGTCTCGAGGACTGCGCCATCTACGGCCGGCGGGGAATCGGCGGAGAGCGCGACCGAAACACCATCGGCTTCGCCACCATTCGCGGCGGCGATATCGTTGGCGAACATACCGTGATCTTTGCAGGCCCGGGGGAACGCCTCGAAATCACCCACAAGGCCAGCAACCGCGCCACCTTTGCCAACGGCGCCCTCCGCGCCGCCCGCTGGCTGGCTGGCAAGCCCCCCAGCCTCTACACCATGACCGATGTCCTCACTCCAGCCGACTAGGAGCCTGCGCCGTAGGAATTCACGGCTGCAAATCCGCTCTCATCCACGCCCCTGGCCGCCGGGCATGGGCCGCGAATTTCTGCCGAATATTCAGGGTCTCCCGGTCTACAAGCCGCTGTTGATGGGCCTGGCGGCCTATGACATGAACACCGGCGAAAAGCTGTGGGACATCCCTGTCGGCGAAACGCCGCCCAATATCGCCGACAATCCCCTGCTGGAAGGCGTGGAGACCCCGCAGACCGGTGACACCGGAGATGGTCATGGGAGACCTGCTCATGCAAGCCGGCAGCGTCCGCCGCAACCAACCCGGCCAACTCGTGGCACTCCGGTTGCCCTGAGTTGGAGGCTTCAATTCCGGTCGCGGCTTCCGCTCCAGTCCTCGACCGCGAGACCCGAAACGCGCTGAAATTCGCGAGTGTTGTTCGTTATGAGAACGGCATCCTCGGCCAATGCGTGGCAAGCTATCCACAAATCGTTGGCGCCGATTGGCGTACCCGCCACCTTCAGTTCAGTGAACCGTTGCGCGTAATGCCCGCAAAGCCGCCGATCGACCGCGTAACGTACCGGCACCTGACGGATCAACTGTTCCAGATTGCGTAACACCTTGACTTTCCTGGTACTTCGCTCCGCGCCCTTGAGCAATTCGGCGTAGGTGAAAAACGACATGTACAATTCGTCGTCCGCGCCGATCGCATTGACTCGTTCGGCGACGACCGCGGGTTTGTTCTTCATGAGATAAATCAGAATATTCGTATCCAGCATGTATCTCATAGATCTTCCCGATCCTGCAGTCCCGGCTGGTTCGCGCGGTCTTCTTCCAGAATATCGATGAAATCGTCGTCAAAGGAAGCAAGTGTTTCCAGAAGCGCGGCGCCGCGATTTTCCGGAGTTGCGTGAATCACCAGATCGCCATTGTCCTTGCGGGTGATTTCCACGCGCGAACTTGCAAGCCTGAACTCGCGGGGTATTCGAACCGCCTGACTGTTCCCATTCATGAAGACCCGGCTGCTGATGGTAGTCATTCCGCCCTCCAGCATGTGTACATCTTCGTACATACTATATTCTTTCACGGCCTGCGACAACGAGTTTTCCTATCTCTGAAAAAGGACCTCAGGCGGTGCGGATTTCTTTCAGGCCGAGTTCGGCGATGCTGGTTTCGCGCATGCGGAATTTTTGCACCTTGCCGGTGACGGTCATGGGGAAGTCGTCGCTGAAGCGGATGTAGCGCGGCACCTTGAAGTGGGCGATGCGGCCGCGGCAGAACTCACGGATGTTATCTTCTGACAATACAGCGCCGTCCCTGAGTTGCACCCAGGCGATGATTTCCTCGCCGTATTTCGGGTCGGGAACGCCGGTTACCTGCACCGCCTCGATGGCCTCGTGGGTCATCAGGTATTCCTCGATTTCCCTGGGATACACGTTCTCGCCGCCGCGCACGATCATGTCCTTGATGCGGCCGACGATGTTCACGTAGCCCTCCTCGTCCATGACCGCGGTGTCGCCGGTGTGCATCCAGCCGTCGCGGTCGATGGCCGCCCGCGTGGCCTCCTCGGCGTTCCAGTAGCCGAGCATCACGGAGTATCCGCGGGTGCATAGCTCGCCCATGACTCCCGTCGGCTGGATGGCGCCGGATTCGGGATCGATGATCTTGACCTCGAGATGCGGATGCACGAGGCCCACGGTGCTGACGCGCTTGTCCAGGGGTGAATCGACCCGGGTCTGGAAACTCACCGGGCTCGTTTCGGTCATGCCGTAGGCGATCTCGACCTCGGTCATGTGCATCAGTTCGTTGACCTGTTTCATGGTTTCGACCGGGCAAGGCGAACCGGCCATGATGCCGGTGCGCAAACTGCCCAGGTCGTACTCGGCGAAGTCGGGCAAGGCCAGCTCGGCGATGAACATCGTCGGTACGCCGAACAGCGCCGTCGCCCGCTCTTCCTGCACCGTCCGCAACACCGAAGCCGGCTCGAAACTCTCGGCGGGATATATGACGCAGGCGGCGTGAGTGAGACAGCCGAGATTGCCCATCACCATGCCGAAGCAATGATAAAGCGGTACCGGCACCACGAGCCGGTCGTCTTCGCTGAAGTTCATGATCGCGGCGACGAAGCGGGCGTTGTTGAGGATATTGTGATGCGACAGCGTCGCGCCCTTGGGAAATCCCGTCGTGCCGCTGGTGTACTGGATATTGATCGGATCGTCCATATCCAACTCCGCCTGCCGCGCCGCGAGATCTTCCCCGCTGCAACCGCCGGCGAGGGCGAGAAAATCCCGCCAGCCGAAAATTCCGTTCGATTCAGGCTCAGTCGTCGAAACTATCGTGCCGAGTTCGGGAAATTTCGCCGAACGCAAGGCGCCCGGCGCCGCGCTTTCCAGTTCAGGGCAAACTTCGCCGAGCATGGCGACGTAGTCCGAAGTCTTGAAGCGATTCTGGATCACCAGCCCTTTGCAGCCGGACTGTTCAAGCACGTAGGCCAGTTCATGCACACGGTAGGCGGGATTGATGTTGACAAGGATCAGTCCGGCCTTCGCCGTGGCGTATTGAACCAGAGTCCATTCGACATTGTTCGGCGACCAGATGCCGACCCGGTCGCCCCTGGCGAAGCCCGAGGCGATGAAGGCGCGGGCCAGTTCGTTCACGCGCTCGGCGAGTTGCGAGTAAGTCAGGCGTATGTCCTGATGTACGCTGACCAGGGCTTCGCGGCCGCCATGTTCGGCGACTACGCGATCGAAAAAGTGCGGAATCGTCACGCCGAGCAGGGGCCGCTCGCTCGCGCCGCTGGCGTAACTGATCGATTCGCTCATCGCTTGCCCCATTTCGACGCCAGGACCGAGCCGCTAATGTTGTGCCAGACGCTGAACAACGCGCCCGGCAGCGCCGCGCTGGCGGAAAAGAACTGCAAGGCCAGGGCTACCCCGAGGCCCGAGTTCTGCATGCCCACTTCAATGGCGATGGTGCGGCTCTGTTTCCGGTCCAGGCCCAGCAGGCGGCTGCACCAGTAGCCGCCGCTCAGTCCCAGCAGATTGTGCAGGACGACCGCAACCGCGGCAAGCAACCCGATCTGGAGCAAACTGCCGGCATTGAGCGCCACCACGATGGCGATGATGAGCAGGATCGCAACGATCGCCAGACTGGGCAAAATGAACTCGATGCGCCGAATCGGCCCCGGCGCGAAATGATTGCAGATTCCGCCGAGCAGCACCGGCAGCAACACCATCTGCAAGATGCTGAGCAACAGCCCCAGGGTATCGACCGCAACCGTTTGCGAAAGATAGAACGACACAAGCAAGGGCGTCGCGACCACCCCGATCAGCGAGGAAGCCAGCGTCATGCTGATCGAAAGCGCCACGTCGCCCCGGGCCAGCCAGGCGATGACATTGGAAGCCGTGCCGCCCGAACAGCAACCCACGAGTACCAGCCCCGCGGTCAATTGCGGCGACAGCCGCAGCAGATTCGCCAGCGCGAATGCCGCCAGCGGCATCAGCAGAAATTGCAGCAGGACACCGATGAACACCGGTACGGGCTTGTGCGCGATGCGCGCAAGATCGGCCCGCGACAAGGTCAGCCCCATCATGAACATGACCAGGGCCAGCAGCGGAACGATCGCCCCTTCCAGCGCCGCGAACTGCCGATGCGCGAAGAACGCGACAGCGGATAGCAGCACCGCCCAAAGCGGAAAGAGAGCATTGAATCGATTCAGTAGCATTCTGTTGTGAGATTAGGACGTGTTAACACGCCCTGATTGAAAATTACATATTGTATTCTCTAAATCATGGAATACATGTGCGGATAAAGGGTTCATGACCAGAAAACAATCCTTGGCCCTGAAAGGGATTTCCCATGCAATACACCGTTCTCGCGCCCGTTCCGTCTTTCTCTCTGGCATCGATCCGCCGTGCTTCCGCCCTGGCGATTTTGTCGCTACTGCCGTTCCTGGCCGCCCAAGCCCAGGACGAGTCGGGAGGGCAGAACAATCCAATCTCAAAGAGCGCTGCTCTTTGCCGGCTATGCCGGTCGGGCCTCACCCCGCGACTGCGCGCGGGATGACTGATGTGAGCGCGCCCATTGCCATAATGAGAATTGCTGTCGTCTGTACAACGAACTTGGCTTCGCTGTGAAATTTCGGCTATGGTAGCCGGGAATTTTGTCATCCCGGCCAGACAAGCATGAGACTGTCCCGATTTTTGCACCGAATTTGCGGTATCGCCGTCTGGCTTTGCCTGCCGGCGTTCGCCCAGCAGGCGCCGCCCGAGCCATTGGCGGACCCGATTCCCGAGCGCATCGAAGCAGGCGATATCGCCGTGGGCCTGGAGGATTTCGTGCGCCTGCCGCGGCTGCCCGATGCTTCCTCGGTGCTGCTCACCACCGACGCCCATGCCCGCATCCAGTATCTCAAACCGCTGCCCGATAATTCCCGCCGTCTGGCCATCCACGATCTGCGCGGGGCGCTGTATCTCGTCAGCGAGGAGGGCGGCGATGTCGGGCTGCTGCTGAATCTGCGCGAGCAGGATGTGGATTTCAACGATTCGGTCTTCCCTAATGAGACCGGCCTGCTCGGCGTGGCTTTTCACCCGGATTTCGCCCGTGCCGGCAGTCCGGGTCATGGCAAGTTTTACACCGCCTACAGCGCGACTTCCGCAAGTGGCGTCGCAGATTACTTCGAGGAAAACTCCGGCAGCCACGAAAGCGTCATCCGCGAATGGACCATGGATGACCCCTCGGCCAGTGTTTTCCGCGGAGAATCCCGGGAGATCTTCCGCATCGGCCAGTTTGCCCAGAATCACAATATCGGCAATCTGGAATTCAATCCCGCGGCCCGCCCGGGCGACAGCGATTACGGCATGTTGTACGCCACCCTCGGCGATGGCGGCGGCGCCAATGATCCCAATGAAAACGGCCAGTCCGCCGGTGAAGTCCTGTCTTCGATCATTCGCATCGACCCTCTCGGCGGCGAACGATATGGTATTCCCCCGGACAATCCCTTCGTGGGAATGGCAGGATTCGCTCCCGAAGTCTGGGCCTGGGGCCTGCGCCACGCCCAGCATTTTTCCTTCGATTCCGATGGGACCATGTACATCAACGACATCGGCCAGACCCAGATCGAGGAGGTCAACATCGGCTTACCCGGCGCCAATTATGGCTGGCGGCTGCGGGAGGGTACATTTGCCACGGCATTCGGCATCGGCGGCGTGCGGCCCAATCCGGTGTATCCCAGGCCCGCGGACGAGCAGGATTTTGTATATCCGGTAGCCCAGTACGATCACGACGAAGGCGCCGCCATCAGCAGCGGCTATGTCTACCGCGGAGCCGCCATCCCGGAGCTGCGGGGCAAGTATGTGTTCGCCGATCTGGTGCGGGGCAGGGTGTTTTACATCGAAACCGAAGGCCTGACGCCGGACCGCCCGGCGCAGATCCGGGAACTGGTGATTCATATTCATGGCGAGCCGGGAAACATTGCCGAGGCTTTCGGCCACCCCAATACCTATGCCCGGGGCCTGCGCGCCGACCTGCGGCTCGGCATCGACTCCCGGGGAGAACTCTACGCCCTCACCAAGGGCGACGGCTGGGTGCGGAAATTCGTTGCCCTGGACTGAACGGTGAATTGAAACTGGCGCAGGCAAACCGCCATGGCAAAAGACAGGACCGATACCATTGACTGGGCCGACTTTGAAAAAGTCGAGATTCGCATCGGCACGGTAGTTTCAGCCGATGAATTTCCCGAAGCGCGCAAGCCGGCGTATATCCTGCGGGTGGATTTTGGCCCGGAAGTCGGTGTGCTCAAGTCGAGCGCGCAGATTACCGACCTGTATTCCCGGGAAGAACTCGTTGGCCGGCAGGTCGTTGCGGTAACCAATTTTCCGCCCAGGCAGATCGGGCCGATCATGTCGGAATGCCTGGTGACGGGTTTTTACCGCTCCGACGGCGCGGTGGTGCTGGCAAGGCCCGAACGCCCGGTGCCCAATGGTTCCCGACTTGCGTGAATTGAGACCGGAATCGCCACATCATGTCCTTGCTTGAGAATTTTGAACGCTATCCACTGACTTTCGGTCCCACCCCCATTGAAGCACTGCCACGGCTGTCCGAGACCCTGGGCGGCAGGGTGGAAATCTGGGCCAAACGCGAGGATTGCAATTCCGGCCTTGCCCTTGGCGGCAACAAGCTGCGCAAGCTCGAATATCTGGTGCCCGATATCCTCGCCAGCGGCGCGGACACCCTGGTCACCATCGGCGGCGTGCAGTCCAATCACACCCGTCTGGTGGCGGCCACCGCCGCCAAGCTCGGCCTGAAATGTCGTCTCGTCCAGGAAAGCTGGGTTCCCGTGGAGGACGCGGTGTATGATCGGGTGGGCAATATCCTGCTGTCCCGGCTCATGGGGGCGGATTCACGCATTGTGGGTGATGGCTTCGACATCGGCATCCGCAGTTCCTGGCGGGAAGCCATGAAGGAGGTTCGCAAAGCCGGCGGCGTGCCCTACGGCATTCCCGCGGGAGCGTCGGAGCATCGCCTTGGCGGGCTGGGCTACGTGGGATTCGCCGAGGAAGTGCGCGCCCAGGAGGCCGAACTCGGATTCCGCTTCGACAACATCGTCGTCTGCGTGGTCACCGGCTCAACCCAGGCCGGCATGATTGTCGGCTTCAAGCCCGACGGTCGCGCCGAACGGGTCATCGGCATCGATGCTTCGGGAACCTTCGGCAAGACCCGCAACCAGGTGGCCCGAATCGCCCGCAAGACGGCGAAACTCATCGGGCTCGAGGAAAAAATCTCCGATCAAGACATCCGCATCAATCCCGATTACGCCTACCCGGCCTATGGCGTGCCCAGCGCCGAAACCGACGCGGCCATGCGGCTTGCGGCCCGCACCGAGGGCATGATCACCGACCCGGTCTATGAGGGAAAATCCATGCAGGGCATGATCGATCTGGTCAAACAGGGCTTTTTCCTGCTCGGCGCCAGAATCCTCTATGTCCATCTCGGCGGCGTTCCCGCCATCAATGGCTACAGTTACCGCTACCGGCAAGCCTGACGGAATCCCCGGGCAGAATGCTGTGTTAGGATGGGCCGCAAGCCACCCGAACCCGTGGAGACAAGGCGAGCCATGCAACGCAGGAAATTCCTGAAGTACGGTGGCGCCGTATCCGCTTCCACTTTTTCCGTATTGGCGGGCGGCAGGCTCCTCGCGGCGGAAAACTGGGGCGGAGGTGAAATCAGCCATCTCATTCCCCTGGCGAGTCACGACACGATTCTGCTCAAGGCTTCCTTTGCCGGCTCCCGGCGCAATCCGATGCTTCGCATCGGTTCCCGGGAAATCCCCGGCCGGCCCGGCGATACCCTCGGGCGATTCTGGTCATTTACCGCCAGCGGCCTGGAAAGCGCCCGGGAGTACGAACTGCAACTGCGCGAGGGCGGCACGGCGCTGGCCGAGCCCTGGCCATTGCGCACGGCGCCGGCGCCGGATGTGGACGCCGGGCGTTTCCGCATGCTGGTCTACACCTGCGCCGGCGGACCCGATGACGCCGTCACCGAAAACGGCGTCTGGCGCTATCTGCCGGTGAGCACGCGCCGCCGCATGCTGCGGCGCGGCCTGCAATTCAATCCCGACCTTGCCGTGGGCATCGGCGACCAGGTGTACTGGGACCAGACCATCGCCCCGCGCTGGAACAGCGAGGCGGCCCGAAGATCGCGGGAGTTCATTTGGGGCAAATACGGCAGCTTCGATGAAGACCTGCCGGTGTTCGGTTCAGCCAACGAAACCACCCTCACCGGCTGTCTCGATGAACAGCTTGGCGCCCTCTACGCCACGGATTTCCGTTCGGTGCCATTGATCCTCACCCAGGATGACCACGATTACTTCGAAAACGACGAAGGCACCGACGAGGTTTTCACCTTCCCGCCGCGCAATTTCACCGCCCGGCTCGGTCGCGCCCAGCAGTCGCTGTACTTTCCCGAGTACCTGCCCGAAGCCAACCGGCCCGCCCATCTCGCCGGCGCCCGCGGCGATGGCTACAGTGAGTCCTACGGCTCGTACCGCTGGGGCAATCTGCTGGAATTGCTGCTTTATGACTGCCGGCGCTTCCTTTCCGTGGCCGGACCCACCAGCGTTTTCGTCGAACAGCAGGCCGAGCGCTGGCTGGCCCGGCGCACCACGGACGAGGCCGCCACCCGGCATCTGATTCATATTCCCTCAACCCCCATGGGCTGGACCGCCGGCAAGTGGGGCGAGTGGTATCCGGATTTTCTCCAGCCGGACGGCGCGCTCGGGCTCGAAAATCCGAAACCCTACTGGCAAAGCGGCTGGTTCTCGCAGCATCAGCGGATACTTTCCTCGATTGCCGCCCAGGACGAACGCATTGCGCTGATGATTTCCGGAGACCTGCACGCCATCGGCTCGGGTATGATCCGCCGTAGCGGCGGCGTGAACTTCGACCATCCCGTGCAGACCGTCCTCGCCGGCCCCATCAGCACCGGTACCGGCTGGCCGAGCGGAGCGCGCGGCATCGAACCCGGGGTGCCGGTGGATCTCGAAGTCGAAGAGCGCGTCAAGCCCCTGGAGCAGAACGGCTTCACGATTGTTGACGTGGACCCGGACCATATCGAGGTCCGGCAATTCACCTGGCTGCCGGAAATGGGGCTCGACGCCATCGATGACCTGCAGCCTTTCTCCACTTTCCGACTGAGCCGAAACACATGATCGATTTCTACACCAATGCCATGTCCCGGGGCCGCATCGCCCACTGGATGCTCGAAGAACTCGGCGAGCCCTATACATATACAACCCATTGGGTCGAATACGGCGAAGCCATGAAATCCGCCGAATACCTGGGCATCAACCCCATGGGCAAGGTGCCGGCGCTGGTCCATGACGGCGCCACCATCACCGAATGCGCGGCCATCGTTACCTATCTGGCTGCCGTGTTCCCGGAAAAGGGGCTGATTCCCTCGCAACCCGAAGCGCTGGCTGACTTCTACCGCTGGATGTTTTTTGCCGCCGGCCCGGTGGAACAGGCGACTACAAGCAAATCCATGGACTGGGAAGTCACCGAGAAAAACAGGCCCATGCTCGGTTTTGGCTGTCTTGACGACACGCTGAACGCGGTCGCGGCCGCATTGGCCGATGGTCCCTGGATCTGCGGCGAACAATTCACCGCGGCGGATGTGTATCTCGGCTCGCAGGTGCTTTGGGGAATGCAGTTCGGCACCATGGAAAAACGTCCGGTCTTTGAACAGTATGCGCAGCGCTGCCGGGCTCGCCCCGCCTGGCAAAGGGCCGATGCGATCAATAACCGGCAGATGCCCGAAAATCCGCCGGGCTGATGGCTCCCATGGCGGCGGCAGGGTCCTGATGTCCGGCGGCGAGACCGAACTCGGCGAATTGCTCGCGGGCCTTGCGCCGGAACTGCTGCCCGAAGAATATGTATTCTGCACCTTGCCGGAGCGAAAGCTCGCGCCGGAGTTCTCGGCGCTGGCGACTTTTCAGGAGGAAGAGGGTTTAAGCGTGGTGCTCGAGCGTTCCGGAGCCCAGCGACTCGGCTTTGGTCGCGGCGCGGTCATGCGCTGCATCAGCCTCGGCGCGCATTCCTCGCTCGAGGCGGTGGGCTTGACCGCGGCGGTGGCGGGCCGGCTTGCCGGGCTTGGCATCAGCGCCAATGTGATTGCCGCCTACTTTCACGACCATGTGCTGGTTCCCGCGGAGCGGGCGGAGGAGGCGCTGGAAGCCCTGCTTGCCATGCGCCCGGAATCCGGAGGGCTGAACCGGAGAAAGCAAACATGAAGATTCGGTTGTTTTGCCTTGCGCCGCTGCTGCTCGGCGCCGCGCTGTCCCATGCCCAGGAGGCCCTGACCGTGGAAGGTCTCGACCAGCCCGTGGAAATTCTCAAGGATCAATGGGGCATATCCCATATCTACGCCGAAACCGAACACGACCTGTTTTTCGCGCAGGGCTATAACGCGGCCCGGGACCGGCTGTTCCAGTTCGAGATCTGGCGCGCCCAGGCTACCG
Source organism: Pseudomonadales bacterium (assembly GCA_022819645.1). GTDB lineage: Bacteria > Pseudomonadota > Gammaproteobacteria > Pseudomonadales > Pseudohongiellaceae > UBA9145. The sequence goes on along the minus strand of JAJEGU010000035.1, from coordinate 44,427 downwards.
GCACCACCGCGGAAATCCTGGGCCCCCGGGCAATCCCCCGGGACCACGGTACGCGGTTGTTCAAGTTCCGCGGCCAGATGGATTCGGAGATGAGCCACTATCACCCCCGGGGCGTGGATATCATCACTTCCTTCGTCCACGGCGTGAACGCCTATATCGACGAGGCCCTGCAGGACCCGGACGAGCTGCCGCTCCCCTTCCATCTGCTGGGCATACAACCAAAGCACTGGACTCCGGAAGTGGTGATTTCACGCCACCAGGGCCTGCTCGGCAATATCGGCCAGGAGCTGCGAATCGGCCGGGCGGTTTGCCTCATCGGCGAGGAGGCGGTCAAGGAACTGCAATACTTTCATCCCCACGAGCCGGACCTGTCCCTTGACCCCATGATCGACTGCGATTCCCTGCTCGAAAATGATATCCTCGGCCTGTACAACGCCTACCGCGGCACCATCCGTTTCGAGCCCGATGACATCGTGCTCGCCGAGTACCGGGCCGGGGACGACGCCTTCCGGCAACTCGCCGCGGTACTGCGGGAGGAAGAGCGCGAGTTGAACCGGCGCTCCATCGACGATATCGGCAGCAACAACTGGGTGGTCGGCGGCGAGTTGACCCAGGACGGCTGGCCGATGATGATCAACGATCCCCATCGCGCCCAGTCTGTGCCATCGCTGCGCTACTGGGCGCATCTGGTGGCCCCGGGCTGGAATGTCATCGGCGGCGGCGAACCCGAGATTCCCGGCATATCCATCGGCCATAACGAATACGGCGCCTGGGGGTTGACGGTCTTCAACACCGACGGCGAAGACCTGCTGGTGTACCAGACCCATCCCGACAATCCGGACCAGTACCGCTTCCAGGACCGCTGGGAAACCATGACCGTGATTCGGGAAAGCATCCCGGTCAAGGGCGGCGACCCGGTCACCGTCGAGTTGAAGTACACTCGCCACGGCCCGGTCACCTTCGAGGACCGCGAACGCAATCTCGCCTACGCCGTGCGCCCGGCGTGGATGGAGTTCGGCGGCGCGCCCTATCTCGCCTCCCTGCGCATGAACCAGTCCCGCAACTGGGAAGAATTCCGCGAAGCGTCCCATTACAGCAATATTCCCGGCGAGAACATGATCTGGGCCGACCGCGACGGCAATATCGGCTGGCAGGCGGTGGGCATCGCCCCCATCCGCCGCGGCTTCAGCGGCCTGGTGCCGGTGCCCGGCGATGGCCGCTTCGAGTGGGACGGCTACCTGCCCATCACCGCCAAGCCACACGAGTACAACCCGGCCCGGGGCTATATCGAAACTTCCAACAGCAACTACACGCCGCCGGACTACCCCCATCTCGACGCCATCGCCTACACCTGGACCGACCCCTACCGCTGGGCAAGAGGCTCGGAAGTGCTGGCCTCGGGTCGCAAGTTCAACATGATGGACATGATCGAATTGCAGCATGATTATCTGTCGATTCCCGCCCGCAGCCTGGTACCCATGCTGCGGACCTTGCGCGCCGCTGACGAGCGGGTGGAACAGGTTCGCCGACGCCTGCTCGACTGGGATTTCACACTCGATGCGGATTCCGTGGAGGCGGGAATCTATGTGGCTTTCGAGCGGCAACTGCTCAATGACATCGAACAGCTCAAGGTACCGCAGCCGGCCCGGCCCCTGCTCGGCATCGGCATGAAAACCATGATCGACCTGCTGCTCGCCCCGGATGGTGATTTCGGCGGGGACCCCATCGCCGGGCGCGACGCATTCCTGCTCGATGCCCTGGCGGCGGCGGTGGAAACCCTGGGCAACCGGCTGGGCAATGACATGGAAGACTGGGTCTACGGTCAGGAAGACTACAAGCACGCCCTTATCCGCCATCCCCTGGCTCCCGCGGTGAATGAGGAGATGCGCCAGCGGCTCAATGTGGGTCCGCTGCCCAGGGGCGGCAATGGCTACACCCTGGGCAATACCGGCGGCGGCGACAACCAGACCAGCGGCGCCTCATTCCGCATCTTCGTGGACACCCGGGACTGGGACAACACCCTGGGCATGAACACCCCGGGACAGGTTGGCGACCCGGACAGTCCGCTGTACGATAACCTCTTTGAGTTGTGGGCGAACGACCGGGTATTCCCGGCATTTTTCTCCCGCGACAAGATTGAATCGGTGCTGTACGAGACACTCGTCCTGCAACCCCCCAACTGATGAGGCCAGGCTATGGACAAATTTGACAAAGACGGCGTCAGACTGCCGATCAAGATCGATACCACTTCAAACGGCGAGTTCGAGCCCGTGCCGCTCTCCCGCGCCAATATCCAGGGCAACCGCCTGGCGCTGGAAAGGGCGGACGAATTTTCCCGACGCAAGGGCCAGACCCGGCGCAAGTTCCTCGTTTCCGCCTGCGGCGCCGCGAGTACGCTCATGGCCATCAATACCGCCAACGCCGCGGCCAACAAGCGCGGCGGCTTTTTTGACTTGCGTGAAGAAAGCGCCCTCGACGAGGCCTCGGCCCTGGCGGAAGTCGGCGGCAACGAGTTCATCTTCGATGTGCAAGGACATTATGTGAACCCCGAAGGCGACTGGCTCGGGCGTCTGCCGCCGAACGCAAGGCCGTATTCCGGATTCGAGAAGGCTTCCTGCGAACTCGCCGATGGGCCGGGCGACCGCGCCTACCTCGACTGCCTGAGCGAAAGCGAATTCATCAAGGATGTCTTTCTCGACAGCGATACCGACATCATGGTGCTTTCCTTTGTCCCCTCCACCCGGGAGAACGAACCCGTCACCATCGAAGACGCCGACCAGACCCGGCAGATCGTCGCCGAGCTTGAAGGCAGCAAGCGCCTGATGATTCACGGTCGGGTCAATCCCAATCAGGACGGCGACCTCGAAGCCATGGACGAGCTTGCCGAAAACTGGAATATCTCTGCCTTCAAGACCTACACCCAGTACGGCCCCGGCGGGGTGGGCTACTTCCTCCACGACGACGTGGGCATGGCGATGATCGAGCGCGCCCGGGGGCTTGGCGTGCGCAATATCTGCATCCACAAGGGCCTGCCGTTCGGGCCGCGGTCCTACGAGCACAGCCAGTGCTCGGATATAGGCGTCGTCGCGAAGATGTATCCCGACATGAACTTCCTGATCTACCACTCGGGATTCGTCACCGGTGTGCGCGAGCAGGAATTCGTAGACGGCGCCGGCCGCGATGGCATCGACACCCTGATCCAGTCGCTGATCGATAATGAAGTGGGCCAGAATTCCAACGTCTACGCCGAACTCGGCAGCACCTGGCGCTATCTGATGCGCGACCCGGACAACGCCGCCCACGCCATGGGCAAGCTGCTGCGCTACTGTGGCGAGAACAATGTGCTCTGGGGCACCGACTCCATCTGGTATGGCTCGCCCCAGGACCAGATCCAGGCATTCCGCAGTTTCCAGATCAGCGAGGAATACCAGGAACGCTACGGCTATCCGGCAATCACCGACGAAATCCGCCGAAAGATTTTCGGCCTCAACGCCGCCGGCCCCTACGGCATCGCCGAAGCCGAAATCCGCTCCCTGACGGCGAACGACCGCGTGACCAACGAAAAACTGGCCTACCAGGAAAACCCCCAACCCAGCTTCCTGACCTACGGCCCCAAGACCCGCCGGGAGTTTTTGAACTTTTTGGCCAATGGAGGGTGAGGCCCGTTCCACCACCAGGAGATACCACATGTCAAAGAAACTACTTATCCTCACGGGAATCCTGCTTATGAACGTCACCATCCAGGCTCTCGAAGAAGTCGATCCGGCCCTGGCTGAAATCACCAATTTCCGCCAGTACAGCGCCACTTTCGCCAGCGCCGGTCAGCCCACCCGGGAGCAATTCGAGGCAATCGCCGACAACGGCTTCGAGCGCGTGGTCTATATCGCCTTCACCAACAACCGGAACGCCCTGCCGGATGCGGATATCGTGGTGAAGGGTCTCGGCATGGAGTACATGCAGATTCCGGTGGACTTCGACAATCCCCGTCCCGCCGAATACTACGCCTTCGCCGATTCCATGGCCCGCAACGAAGGCCGCAAGACCCTGCTCCACTGCCAGGTCAATGCCCGCGCCACGGCGTTCAGCTTTCTCTATCGCGTGTTGAACGAGGACGTACCCATGGCCGAGGCCAAGGCCGACATGAACAGCGTCTGGCAACCCAACGAAGTCTGGCGCGACTTCATCTTTGAAGTCTTCGACCAGAACGGCGTGGACCCCAACTGCGAAACCTGCGACTGGACCCTGCCCCCGCCCCGGCAGTAGCGGCAAGGGTGACGCTCGACGGCGTTGCCATGTATGGCGACGAGTCGATTGCCGCGGATTCACACTGCGGATTCGCTTTGACTCACCTGTATTTTCCACATATGCTCGATGCCCCCTGAAACCGATGCCGGGAGCAAAAAAATGATTCGAAAGTCCGTTTCAAGCTTGATGTTTGTCGCGACACTGGCGTTTTCCGCCTTCTCCGCCCAGGTTTTGGCCCAGGCCACGGAGTCCGTGGAGCCCTACAAGGTCGGCACCTTCGCGGTGAACGACACGCCGTTCGTGGGCCTCGTCGTACGCGACGACTCGCTGATCGTCGACCTGACCGCCGCGAACCGCGCCCTGCAGATGCAATGGCAATACAGCGATATGGAAATGCCCGTGGATATGCTGGGGCTGATCGAACAGTACGAGTACGGTCTGAAGTACCGGCTCTACGAACTCATGAACTGGCTGGTCGAGGAAGATCTGCTCAGCAGCGCCACTGCCTATGTGCACGATGTGGATTCCGTCGACATCATGGCGCCGATCCAGTACCCGAGCAAGATCATGAACGCGGCGGTGAACTTCTATACCCACGCCTGCGAGGGATGCACTCCCCAGCAACTGGCGGAACGCACGCGCCAGCGCCAGGAAAACCGCGGCGTGCCGTACCTGTTCCTGAAGCCGACCCGCGGCGCGGTGATCGGCCACGGTGATGACATCGTCATGCCTTTCGGCCGCGACGAGATCGAATACGAAGTGGAAATGGCCATCGTATTCGGCAGGACCGGTAAATATATTTCGGCCACCCGCGCCTACGATCACGTATTCGGTTACATGGTAGCCATGGACGTCTCCGACCGCGGCGGTCGTCCGCCGGGCGGCTACGGATCGGGTCAGGACTGGTTCGTCGGCAAGGGCCACGATACCTTCGCGCCCCACGGCCCGTGGATCGTGCCCAAGGAGTTCTACGGCGATCCGATGGAGCGCCTGCACCAGATCACCGTAATCGACGGCGTGACCGTGCAGGAAGCACAGGCCGGGGACATGATTCACAATATCCCCGAGTTGATTGAATACGCCTCGTCCCTGATCACCGTGTTCCCCGGCGACGTGCTGCAAAGCGGCACCTCCGGCGGCACCGGCGCCGGCCGCGTGCAGCGCGCCACGGGTTCGGGCTATCTGGTCGATGGCGAGAACATCAGCGCCAGCATCGAGGGAATCGGCACGCTGACGCACAGGATCGTCGCGGAACGTGATATTCCGGCCGACCTGTCCGGTGCGCAACTGCCGCCGACGGCCGATTATCGCGACCGCTAGTCGCTGCAAGAGTCCTGAAGAATCAAGGGACGCCGGTCGGAATCATCCGGCCGGCGTTTTTTTGATTCTCTCCCGCTGTATAGTTCAGGCCCGTTGACCCAGGTCGTGCACATACTCGGGCCCGATCGCGCCGATACTGGTGGTTCCGCTGCCGCGCATGGCGATCAGCAACTCGCGGTTCAGCAGATCCAGGACCCGCTCCACGCCCGCCTGCCCGAAGGCGCCCAGACCGAAGCAATAGGGCCTGCCGATTCCCACCGCGGAGGCGCCCAGGGCAAGCGCCTTGAAAACGTCGGTGCCGCGACGGAAGCCGCCGTCGACAATGATGGGAATGCGTCCGTTTACGGCGGCTACGACTTCCGGCAGGCATTCGATGGTGCCTCTGCCCGTTTCGGTCGCTCTGCCGCCGTGATTCGAAACCACGATGCCGTCCGCGCCGCTTTGCACCGCCATGGCGGCATCGAACGCGACCTCGACGCCCTTGATGATCACCTTCATGCCGGTGACTTCCTTCATGCGTCCGATCACCTCCCAGGTCATGGCGGGATTGTTCAGGCTCGCTCCCCGCATATCCAGGCCATCGAACATCGGCTTCAGTTGCCCCGTATGGCAAACCGTGCAATCCCGCGTATCGGAACGGGTCATTCGCGCCTGGGTTTCGGTGTTTCGCCCGCCGGGCAAATCGATCGTCAGGCAGACCGCGGTGCATCCCGCCGCTTCCGCCCGTTGCAACATCTGCACGGTGTTTTCCCAGCGATTCGTTGCATAGAGCTGATGCCAGATGGGTGCGCCGCGAGCCTCCGCCACGGCCTCGACGGAAGTCGATGACTGTGTGGAGAGAATCATGTGATGCCCCTTCGCGGCGGCGGCCCGCGCCGAGCCCAGTTCCGCGTCGGCGTGATAGGCGCCCTGACTTCCCACCGGGCAAAGTACGATCGGGGACCCGGCTTCGGTACCCAGCAGATCGATCGAAGTGTCCACCTCGCTTACGTCGACAAGCCGCCGCGGTTTAATCTGAAAACGGCTGAAGCCTTCGCGATTCGCGAGAATCGTCTCATCGCTGTCCACACCGGTCGCCAGGTAACCGAAATGGGCGGGAGGCATTTTCTCCCGCGCCAATGCCTCCATTTCGAAAACGTTGATGACTTCACTGGGGTCGGTCAATCGCTCTCCCAGTGTTTCCTCCACTTCCTGGGCGAAAGCGGAAAAATTGGTGAGCAACGGGCTGGCTGCCAGATATTTGAGAAACTGTCGGCGATGGGTCATGCGGAACTCCCGGGGAACTGGTTGGATGGACGTTCCCCCGAACTCTACGCCGTACCGGTTGCCGGTGTAAACCTCGCGCCGTGTCTTCGCCGGCGAATTGAGCAGTGGCGACGTGATTCCCTTGTTCCCGGTATTTCCATGGAGCGGCCAGGTTTCCTACAATGCGACCGATGGATAAAACGTTAAGTCTGGAGCCTGCGCCGTAGGAATTCGCGAAAGCGAAAATTCGCTATCGCCGCGCCCTTGGCTGATCGTTTGAGGCGAATATTGGTGGATATTCAACGAAATCGAGCAGCCAAGGGCGTGGATGAGAGCGGATTTGCAGCCGTGAATTCCTACGGCGCAGGCTCCTGGGGAACCGAATGATTCTTCTGAAAGGCCTGCCCGGTTCTCCCTACACCCGGAAAATGCTCAGCCTGTTGCGGTACCGGCGATTGCCCTACCGTTACCTGCACGCCCGTCACGGCGAGACCGAAGACCTGCCGCAACCCAAGGTGAATCTGATTCCCGTCTTCTACTTCCGGAACGACGACGGCGAGCTCGAAGCGCAAATCGATTCAACCCATATCCTGCGCCGGCTCGAAAACGAACATGCCGGCCGCCTGGTTATCCCGGCTGATCCCGTGCTGCGCTTTCTCGACTACCTGCTTGAGGATTATGCCGACGAATGGCTGACCAAGGCGATGTTCCACTACCGTTGGCACTTTGACGCCGATGCGGAATTGGCCGCCAGGATTCTTCCTTACTGGTCGGACATATGCGCCCCGGAGAAGTTGCTCGCGGAAAAAGCGGAACAGTTCGGCCAACGCCAGATCAACCGTCTCTACGTTGTGGGCTCCAATGCAACGACAGCGCCGATCATCGAAGCGAGCTACCAGCGTTTCCTGCAACTGTTTTCGGAGCACCTCGAACGCTATCCGTTCCTCATGGGCAATCGACCCGGCGCCTCGGACTTTGCCGTGTTCGGTCAACTCACCCAACTGGCGCAGTTCGACCCCACTTCAACCGGCATAACCTTGCGGCAGGCTCCCCGTGTCTATTCGTGGGTGTCGCTAACCGAAGACCTGTCGGGCCTGGAGCCGGAACCACGGCACTGGTTGCCGACCGCCGATGCACCATCGACCCTGTCGGCATTACTGCGGGAAATGGGGCGAACCTATGTGCCTGTCATGCTGGCCAATGCGGCCGCCTGGCGGGCCGGCGAGTCGACCGTAAACTGTATGGTCGAAGACAAGACCTGGCGGCAGACCACTTTCCCCTATCAGGCCCATTGCGTCGACTGGATTCGCGCGGAGTATAAAGCGCTGGATTCGAAGGAGCGTAGTAAGATTGACGCACTACTGGCCGGAACCGGCTGTGAAGCACTCGTGAATCGGGTGGGATTGACGCGGAAATGACGGAAATCGAATCTTCATTGTGTGAGGAACTGGCGCGAGCCTACCGCGTTTTCGGGGCGCTCGGCTGGGGCGACCTGGGCGACGGCCATATCAGCGCGCGTGATCCTGAACGCCCCGACTGCTTCTGGATGCTCGGCTATGGGGTCACGTTTCCGGCAGCCACGGCCGACGACATCGTGCTTATTGACCGGGATGGTCAGGTCGTGGCCGGCACAGGCACCGTCAATCGGCCGGGCTACCGCATTCATCAGCCGATTCTCGCCGCGCGCGGCGATATAGGCAGCGTGGCCCACACCCATACTTCCTGGGGTGTGCCGTTTTCCTCCCGGGGCCGTTTGCTGGAGCCGATCACCCAGGAGGCCTGCATCTTTTTTGAAGACTGCGCCCTGTTCGACGACGAGGAAGTGCAAGTGCAAAGCCTCGACGCCGGCTCACGAATCGCGCAGAGCATGGGCGGTAACAACGCGCTGATTCTGCGCAGTCATGGATTGCTGACTGCCGGCGCCTCGGTTGCCTCGGCGGTCGCGCGCTTCGTACTCATGGAGCGCGCGGCGGAAGCGCAGATGAAGAGCCCCGACAGCAAGCCGATTTCCGCCGACGCCGCCCGCTTCGCCAGGGCGGACCTGACCGGAGAGGACTACCTGCGCAAGACCTTCGAATTCCTGGCGCGGCATTACGGCGTGTACTGACCGCGCCGGCTGGTTCAAGGCAGAGCCGCCGGAGCCATCAGGCGCTCCGCACCGGCCCGGACGCTCGCAATTCTTCAAGATTGGTCACGTACACGGTTTCGTTCAATCGATAGGATTGCTCCCCCGGACAGACTACCGTGACTACGCTCAGGCCCAGTTCCTCCCGCGCCGCGCGCATCGAGGGCGTGAGCTTTGGCGCGGAGGAATATTTGAACTCAAATGCCTCCGGATTCTGCCCGCGGGTAACAAGCAAATCGATTTCCGCTCGCGAGTGCTTCGCCCAGAAGAAGCAGTCTTCCGGAGAAGCTTCCAGAATGCGTATCGTTTCCTCAAGGGCGAATCCTTCCCAGGAAGCGCCGAGGGAAGGATGCCGTCCAAGCGCTTCGGTGTTTTCGACTCCAAGAAAATAGTGCAGCAATCCGCTGTCGCGAAAATACAGCTTGGGGGATTTCACCTGTCTCTTGCCGATATTTGCGAACCAGGGCTGCAACTGACGCACCATGAAGGCTCCGGCGAGAATATCGACGTATCGGCGAACCGTGGGCTGCGAAACGTCAAGCGACCGCGCCAGGTCGGAAAAATTGAGCACTTTGCCATGAAGGTGAGACAACATTGTCCAAAGTCTTCGCATTTGCACGGGATTGAAATCTATCCCGAGCGCGGGGATGTCTCGCTCAAGCAGATTTGCGACGTAATGTCTGCGCCAGGTCATGCTGTCCGCGTCGCTTCCGGCCAGAAAAGACAACGGAAACCCGCCGCGGAGCCAAAGACGTTCGGGATTTTCGACTTCACCGAAAGTAAACGGCGTCAATTCGAGATAGCCGATTCTGCCGGCGAGCGATTCGGAGGACTGACGTATCAATTCCCGGGAAGCGCTGCCGAGGACGAGATACTTCTGCATGAGCGGGCGGCGGTCGAGCAATACCCGTAGCAAGGGAAACAACTCGGGAATCCGTTGTATCTCGTCGATGACGACCAGCCCTTCAAGTCCCTCCAGCGCGAGTTTCGGCTCGGAAAGCCGGTTGAGGTCGACTGGATCCTCAAGATCGAAGTAATGCACTTGGCCTGCGCCTGTTCGAGCGATGTAGTCGCGCGCCAGCGTCGTCTTGCCGCATTGTCGCGGCCCCAGCAGACCCACCATCGGGTGAGTGCGAAACAAGGCGTCGATATCCGCCAGATAACTTGAGCGCCGCATATTCACCTGGAAAATTTTAATTCAGACTTTCAATTTTCCAGGTAAACCTCGCGCAGGTCAAGTTGGAATGGGTGTCCTTTCGCTCAAGGCAGCGCCAGGGCCATCAGGCGTTCCGCTTCTCCGCCCGGTCCTCCGCCGAGCGCGAACACGATGTATTGCTTGCCGCCGGCCAGATAGGTGATGGGCGCCGCGTGGAAGCGCGCCGGTAGCTGCAACCACCACAATTCCTCTCCAGTGTCCTTGTCGTATACGCCGAGGCGATTGGTCTCGAAGCCCTGCCCGATGAAGAGCAGCGTTTTGGTGAGCAGCGGCCCGCCCAATTTCTCGAAATTGCCCATCGGCGCCAGCTCGAGGCCTTGCAGGTCGGGATGATCGACGGGCCCGGTTCCGACCGGCACATGCCAGAGCTTCTCACCCTGATTCATGTCGAAGGCGACCAGTTGCGAGTAGGGCGGTTTGAACAGCGGCAGGCCGCGCGGCCCGCTCAATTGGCGCACCTGCGGCCGAATCGTCAGATCGGAATCGGGCGTCTCAGGCGGGTTGATGTTCACGGTGGAAAAATGCGCCCAGCTGGGCACGTACAAACGATTCGTCTCCGGGTCGAAGGCGGCGCCCCACCAGTTCGCGCCGCCGCTCCAGCCGGGCCGGATGATATTGTCGCCGGGTGCCGGCGGCGTATACAGCGGGCCGCTATGGTATTGACTGAAAATCTCAAACGCTTCCGCTCTCAATTCCGGCGTGAAGTCGATGAGATCGTCTTCGGTGGCGCCGTTGGTGAGAAACAGTGGCGGCCTGGTGGGATAAGGCTGAGTGGGCGAAGTGTATTCGCCCGTAACCGTCGAGGCTGGAACCGGCCTTTCTTCGATGGGCCATACCGGCTCGCCGGTTTCACGATCGAAGACGAAGGTAAAACCCTGTTTGGTGATTTGCGCCACCGCCTTGACCGGACGGCCGTCGACCACGATGTCGATCAGGTTCGGCGCAGCCGGTGGATCGTAGTCCCACACCGAGTGATGCACGAACTGGAAATGCCATGCCCGTTCACCGCTGTCGGCATGCAAGGCCACGAGGGAATTGGAGAACAGGTTGTCGCCGGGGCGGTGGCCGCCGTAGTAGTCGGGCACCGCCGTTCCGACCGGCAGATAGACCAGCCCCAGTTCTTCGTCCGCGCTCATCAGGGTCCAGACATTGGCGCCGCCGGTGAATTCCCAGGCGTCGTCGGGCCAGGTATCCGCACCGAACTCGCCGGGATGGGGAATCGTATGAAAGATCCACAGCATCTCGCCCGTACGCACATCGAATCCGCGCACGTGACCGGGCGGCGCTTCGCGAAAGTCGGTTCCTTCCGTCATGGCCGAACCCACCACGACGACATCGCCCACGACGACGGGCGGGGAGCTCACGGCATAGAGCGAAGGATCGATGGTTCTGCCGAGGCCGCGCTTGAGATCGACACGGCCGGCGCGGCCGAATTCAGGGTCGGGTCTGCCGGTCGCCGGGTCGATGGATAACAGGAAAGTGCGGCCCCCGGCGTAGAACAGCCGTTCCTGCGCGCCGTCGGTCCAGTACGAAAGACCCCGCGTCATGAATCCGTGCACAGCGGGCCGCCCATCGAGATACAGCACCGGATCGAAACTCCAGAGCGTTTCCCCGGAAGCCGGATCGATGGCTGCGACCTGGCCGAGCGAGGTCGTGGTGTACAACACGCCGTTCACCATCAGCGGCGTCACTTCATAGGCGTAAGTCCGGAACGAACCGCGGTTTTGAATGACGTCGTTGTTTTCCCGCAACGCCTGGTCCACGGAATCCCAGGTCCAGGCGACTTGCAGGCGTTGCACGTTGTCCGCGTTGATCTGATCGAGCGGCGAGTATTTCGTGTGCGCGGCGTCGCCTCCATAGCTGCGCCATTCGCCGTCCCGGGCCCCCTGCTGCGCCAAAGCGCCGCTGACGGAAAGACAAGACGCCAGTAGTAAAGGCAGATAATGTTTCATGGCAAACCCAACACAACCATTTCCGGCGGCGATCCGAGCATGGTAACCGCCACATGCTGCCGGCCGTCGACGCGAAAAGTCACCGGCGGGCCGATCGGCTGCGCCGGCAGCGCCACCTGGGCGATCGTCGCGCCGGTTTGCTTGTCGCGCGCCACCAGCGGGTAACTGCCTTCCGTATCGGGCGTTCTCTGCGCCGAGATCAGCAGGGTCTTCGTCACCAGCACCTGATCCCAGCCGTTGCCGAGCGGAGGCAGGTCCAGGCCCGCGAGAAGCGGGTGGTTCAGCACGCCGGGGGCTCCCGGTCCGTTCGGTACCTGCCACAGGATTTCGCCGGCGTTCATGTCGATCGCCGTAATCTGCCCATAGGGAGGCTTGATCAGGGGCAGGCCCCGCGGGCGCAGATTGGTGGTGACGTTGCGCACGTAGTTCAAGGTAGCGTCTTCCGCGTCCGGCACCGCCAGTCCGGAGCGGCTCGGCGTGGCGACCGAGGGGATGTAAAGGATGCCCGTTTCCGGGTCGACCGCTGCGCCCATCCAGTTGGCGCCGCCGATGTATCCGGGCACGTGAATCGTGCCGAAACTGGTTTCGGTGGGGAGCGAAGGCGGCGTGAAAATCGGCCCGTAGCGATGTTGTTCGAGCATTGCGACAGCGGCTTCGCGCAGCTCCGGCGTGAAATCGATGAGGTCGTCCACGCTCAGGTTCTGGCGTTCGAACGGCGGCGGTTTGCTCGGAAAGGGCTGGGTGGGCGATGCGCGTTCCCCCGGCACGTCGGATGCGGGAACCGGCCGTTCCTCGATGGGCCACACCGGTTCGCCCGTGATGCGATCGAAGGTGAACACGAATCCGTGCTTGGTTACCTGGGCGACCGCCTTGACCGGTTCGCCGTCTACCGTGATATCGATCAGATTCGGCGCCGCCGGCAGGTCGTAATCCCAGAGGTCATGGTGCACGAACTGAAAGTGCCACAGCCGCTCGCCGGTGCTCGCATCCAGCGCCACCAGGCTGTTGCCGAAGAGATTGTCCCCGAGCCGATGTCCGCCGTAGTTGTCGTTGGTGGGAGAACCGATCGGCAGATAGACGATGCCCGCCTCGGCATCGGCGCTCATCAGCGTCCACACATTGGCATGGCCGCTGTATTCCCAGGAACCGTCTTCCCAGGTTTCGTTGCCGAGTTCCCCGGGCTGGGGAACGGTATGGAAAGTCCATAGCAATTCGCCGGTGTTGACATCGAAGCCGCGCACATGACCCGGCGGCATTTCCTTGTAGTCGGGCTGGTCCGAGATCGCCGACCCCACCACGATGACATCGCCCACGATGATCGGCGCCGACGTCACCGAGTAGTTTATCGGCGCCTGACGCCGCGCCCGGGGGATGCCGGCGATCAGGTCCACCCTGCCGTCTTCGCCGAATCCCGGAATCGGTTCGCCGGTTTCGGCATCGACTTCGATCAGATAGCCGTCGCCGGTTCCCCACACGACCCGGGCTCTTTCGCCGTCGGACCAATACGCCAATCCACGATTGCTGAAGCCGAGCATCATGATCGGAATGCCCGAGGCGTAGCTGCGGGGATCGAAAGTCCACAAGGTTTCACCGGTCAGCGCATCGACGGCGGCGGCCTGATACAAGGGGGTGGAGATATAGAGCACGCCGTCCACCGCCAGCGGGGCGGCTTTCAGCCCGTTGATGCTGACCTCCGGTACGTCGTTGGCGATCAGCAGATTCGGGTACTCGGTCTTCAACTGGTCGAGATTGAAACGGCCGTCTATCGATTGCCAGCGCCACTTGATTTCGAGTTCGCCGAAATTGTCCGCGTCGATCTGGTCCAGGGAAGAATACTTGGTGCTGCCGCTATCGCCGCCGTAGTAGCGCCAATCGCCCTCGAACATACCGGTCTGCGCATTCGCGGCGGAGGAGAGAACAAGTATCGCGGGAAGAATCAGTCCGGAAACCAATCTTGGCATTCTGGAGACCCGCCTGATGCGGAATTCAAACCCGGTAACCCTGATCATGCACATAATCCGGCCCGATGGCCGCGATGCTGGTGGTGCCGCTGCCGCGCATGGCGATGGCCAGCTCCCGGTTCAGCAGATCGAGGACCCGTTCCACGCCGCCCTGGCCGAGCCGAGTTCCGCTTGCTGGGCAAAAGCGGAATAGCTGGTCAGCAGGGGGCTGGCTGCCAGGTACTTGAGAAACTGATGGTGCCGGGTCGTTTGTTGGCGATGGTTCATGGAAGGCTCCGGCGAAGGCGGCTTTTATTGTTCAGGCAAATCTGACTCCCCGCCCAGTGTGTCACAGAAGCTCGCGCAACCGCAAATTCAGGACCGCTGCACACCACCTGCCGGTAACGGCGAGATTCCAGTTTCGTATTTCCCTCCACACACCGAGCCTGAGTTCTGCTCTAATGCATTGGTCCCGGCCCATGTCGGAATTCACTCTGGCGGGGGAGCAGCCTTGACCATTCGTTACGGCATTATCGGCACCGGCATGATGGGCTGCGAGCATATTCGCAATCTCGTGGCGATGGATGATGTTGCCGTTGTCGCGGTGGCCGACCCGGACACCCAATCCCGCGAATGGGCCCGCAAGGCTTGTGGCCAGCGCTTTTCTCCCCGGGTTCATGAAGACCACCGGGAGCTTCTCGGCGCCGGCGATGTCGATGCCCTGGTGGTGGCTTCGCCCAATCACACCCATATCGAAGTCATGCGGGACATTTTCGCCACCGACAAGCATGTCCTGCTCGAAAAGCCCATGTGCACCACGCTTGCCGATGCCTTGGAAGTCGATTCGGCCGCGAAGTCGCACAAGGGAGTCGTCTGGGTGGGTCTTGAGTATCGCTACATTCCCACCATCAGCGCCCTGCTCCGGCATCTGGGCGAAGTCGGTGAAGTGAAAATGTGCGCGATACGCGAACACCGGTTTCCTTTTCTGAAGAAAGTGGGCAACTGGAACCGCTTCAGCCGGAACACCGGCGGCACCCTGGTGGAGAAATGCTGCCACTTTTTCGATCTGATGAATCTGGTGATGCCCGGAAATCCAACCCGCGTGCTTGCCTCGGGCGCCCAGTCGGTGAACCACCTGGACGAAGTCTACGGTGGCGAAATTCCCGACATTCTCGACAATGCCTACGTTATTGTGGAATTCGACAGTGGCGCCCGGGCCATGCTCGACCTGTGCATGTTCGCGGAAGGCTCCCGCCACGAGCAGCAAATCGCCGTGACCGGCAATATCGGCAAACTGGAAACCACGGTTCCCGGCGAGGAACTGTACCTCGGCAAACGAGAGGGCAGGGCGGGAAATGCGATCCCCGTCTCAATGGACCCGCGGGTCAGGCATACCGGATTTCATCATGGCTCAAGCTTTCTGGAACATCGCGAATTCATTCAAGCGATTCGTGAAAACCGGCCCGCGGCGGTGAGCGCGCGGGACGGCCTGATGTCGGTGCTGATCGGGCTCGCGGCCCAGCAATCGATTGAAACCGGCGAAGCCGTGGAGTTTGATTCGCTGGTTTCCCAGTAGCCTGCGCCGCAGGAATTCACGGCTGCAAATCCGCTCTCATCCGCGCCGGGCTTGGATCAAAATTCTCCGGTTTGTCCGTGATATCGGCATCCCTATGCTACAGTGCGGACCATGAGCGGCGCGGGAAACAATTCAAGACGCAAGTTGCCGATCGGCATCCAGACCTTTCGCGAGATTCGTGAGGAGGGGCACTATTACGTCGATAAAACGCCGCACATCGAACTGCTGATCGAAAGCGGCAAGCACTATTTCCTGTCGCGCCCGCGGCGCTTCGGCAAAAGCCTGCTGCTTGACACTATCAAGGAACTGTTCGAAGGCTCGGAAGCGCTGTTTCGAGAGTTGCACATCCACGGGCGCTGGGATTGGGAAAAGCGGAATCCGGTATTGCGGCTAAGTTTCGGGAGTGGCGATTTCAGTTCCCGGGAAAGGCTCGAACTCGCGACGCTGGCCCGGGTCGACGACATGGAGCGTCGGCATAAGGTAACGCCGCGTCACGACACTCCCGCAGAGCGACTGCGCCACCTGATCGGGAAACTGCATCAGAGCGCCGGCGAACGGGTCGTCGTACTCGTCGACGAATACGACAAGCCGATCCTGGACGCGCTCGCCAAGCCGGAGGTCGCCCGCGCCAACCGCGACTTCCTGAGCGGGCTGTACGCGGTGATCAAGGATTGCGATGCGCACATCCGCTTTACGCTGTTGACCGGCGTCAGCAAGTTTTCCAAGGTGAACCTGTTTTCAGGCCTGAACAATCTTGAGGACATCACGCTCGACCCGCGTTTCGCCACCGTCTGCGGCTACACCGAGGATGATCTGGAAACCGTGTTCGCGCCGGAAACAGAAGGTCTCGACCGGGAGCGGGTACGCGACTGGTACAACGGCTACAACTGGCGTGGCGACGAGCGGGTCTACAACCCTTTCGACATTCTATTGTTGTTCCGGCGGCGCGAGTTCCGCGCCTGGTGGTTCGAGACGGGCACGCCGACCTTTCTTGTGGACACGCTGCTGCGGCGCGGAATCAAGAGCTTCGCGCTCGACGGAATGGTCGCCGACGACAAGTTGCTGTCGAGTTTTGACGTGGGAGAAATCGCGCCCGAGGCGCTGCTGTTCCAGACGGGGTATCTGACCATCGAGGAAACCTTCAGCCACGAGGAACGCGATTTCTATCGCCTCGGCTATCCCAACCGCGAAGTGCGCCAAAGTCTCAACGAAGCGCTGCTGACCCGACTGGCTGGCGACGCGGCCGGCGCGGCGTCGCAAATCAAACTCCTTTCCGCCTTGCTGGACAACGATCTTGCCGCCGTCGAGGCCGAATTCCGCACCATTTTCGCCGCCATTCCCGCCGATTGGCACCGGCGCAACGACATCGCCCACTTCGAGGGCTACTACGCCAGCGTGTTCTACTCCTGCCTCGCCGCGCTCGGCTTCAGCCTCACCGTGGAGGACGCCTCGGCCGCCGGTCGCGCCGACTTGGCGCTGCGCTGCGGCGGTCGCGTCTACCTGTTCGAATTCAAGCTTGCCGAACGCGCCAGCGAGGGTGCCGCCCTGCAGCAATTAATCGAACGCAACTACGCCGAGAAATACCGCGCCCCCGGCGAACCAATCCACCTGATCGGCATCGAGTTCAGCGAAGAATCCCGCAACATCACAACCTTCGAAACCACCGAAGCCTGATGGAGCAAAACAAAACCACGCTTTTGTTTTGCGATAATGAAAAACTCCACGGATGGAGTTTTTCAGAGAATACTTAGGTTCAGCGGATCCTTGACCAGCGTCCGCAATGCCAGGTTCACCGTCTTGCCATCAAAAAGCGCAGGGTAAAGTCTCCGACACATGATGAAATGGAATTTACGCCGGCTAAGGAACTTGGCTCACAGCAAGCCGGCGTCTTCCATGCGGGCGGCTCTTAGTATGGATGCAAAGGAGTAGTTGCCTTCGTGGCAGGCGAATTCGTAGAGTTTGTGGCCGGGCGGCATTCTTTGCAGCGAAATTTCGCCGGTGATGGGTTGCGGGTAGGCGACGGGGTCGGAGATCGTAAATCTGAAAACCAGTTCGTTGGGCGATACCGGCGTATAGGTTTCCGTGATCTCAAGCCGGTCGGAGGCCCTTAGGAAGGGATTGGTCTGCTCCGGCCGGAAATTTCGGGTATGCACCACGAGCGAGTCTCCCTCGTAACGGGCGATGGAGTCTCCCCGCCATTTGCGGCCGAAGTTTTCCAGGTGGTTTTCCGCCAGCCGGACGATGCGCACGGCGCTGAAGTACTCCCACAGGATGACGACGTAGTTTTCGTTCTGCACGATCTGGATATTGCGCGAAGGGTTGTCGCCGTCCGCGGCGTTCACGGCGCCGAAGGTATAAAGCAAAGGCAACTGTACCAGTGGCGCCAGGCAGCGATCCTGGATCGATCTCATCTCGGGCCCGTCGGAAGGGCCGAATCCCCGGTCGCTCCAGCGCTCGAAGATGTCCTTGAAATCGAGCCGCGGCGGCAGGCGGCCATCGGGCGGGTCGATTACGATGGAAGTACGATACTCGCCGTCGATGCGAACCAGCCCGATCGGCGCAATGTCGAAATTTTCGTCGGACTGCTGGCTGATGAATCCTCCCGCGGGCGGCGCGGCCCGGTTGGGGTCGCTTGGCAGCGCCCGCCGGGCTTCCGCTTCGCGGGCTTCGCGCTCCAGCGCGAGGGCTTCTTCCTCGGTATAGGCCTGGCGGGTTCCCAGTTCCCTTGGGCGCAGGAAGGGGGTTTGCGTCGAATTGGTCCAGAGCCCCTGCAAGTCGGGGTGGCCGTACTCCGTGCGGGGGACGGTCCAGCCGGGCTCGGCGCCATGCGCGTTCGCCTGCAAAATCAGCGAGGCGAGAAGCGGCAGGATTCCGGTCGAATAAATCCTGGCGCCCGATCCTGACTTTTCCATGCGAATCGCCCTTTACCGCGCGAGCGGGTCGGGTCTGATCTGAAACTTGACCATCTTGCTCTGGGTTCCCTTGCCGCCTTCGGTATGCCAGTTGAAATTGGTGCCGTAGTTGGCCCATACGGCGCGGCCTTTCCAGCCGGCGTCCGGATCGTCGATGCGGCCGTCGAGGCCGCGGGAATAGAATCCCAATGGGTAGGGCACGCGCATGACGATCCATTCTCCGGTGTCCGGGTCCAGCACCTTCAGGGAATCGGAACCGGAACCCGTCGCGATAGGAATGTTTTCGCCCAGGCCAAGCGTGTTGAAGTTGTCCACCCAGTTGTAATAGTGGAAGTCGGCTTTCACGTCGGTGCCCTTCATGTTGGGGCCGGGCGCCTCGTACAGGGTCCAGCCTTCGGGGCAATGCTGGGAAGTGACCACGCTGGGTCCGTTCAACACTTCGCATTTGCCGCGGTCGAAACTGGCAAGGTGGCTGCTGCCGGAAAGCGCGGTCCAGATGATACCGTTCCTGTCGGCGTCGATGCCCCGGGGGCCGAATCCCTGCAATTCGCCGTCGATTACGGGCACTTCGTAGACTTCCGTAATGCAGGTTTCCGGCGGATTGTCGCCGATGTCCATGCGATAGATGCGCCCGGGAAACTCCTCGCCGGCGCCCCAGACCACATTGTCCACCGGATTCACGATGATGCCGTAGTTCAGTCCCGGCTCCATCCTGGTGTCGAGAGCGGGATCGAAATCGCCGCCGGCAGTGGGATCGAACAAGGGCCCGACCGGCGGGTTCCAGGGTTTCGTGATGCGGCCGTCTCCGTTGGTGTCCACCACCATGGGACACCAGCCCTGGGACGCCTGCTCGTCGCCGGTCATGTCGAATTCCCGGGTGTTCACCCAGCCGATGACGTCGGCCAGGGTGCTGAAATAGAGGATGCGGTCCTCGGTCCAGTCGAATTGCAGATGGTGGGTGGTAAAGCAGGTATCTATAAGCCCGAAATCTTCCGTGGCCGGATCGTAATACGAAGCCTGACGCGTGCTCGCCCGGGTGGGGTAATACTCCACGAAGGGATTGTCCGACCCCGGCCGGCACCATTCCGGCAGGATATCGCCTCTCACCTTGGTGGTCATCCATACCCGGCCGAGTTCGTCGAACATCGGATTGTGGGGGTCGGCGGGGCGCTGCCACAGCGCCTCGTCGCCGTAATAGGCGGACGGCACCGGGAACTCCTGCAGGAAACGGGTCACGGCGGGATTGTCGGGGTTGTCGCGCACCGGAATTTCCAGCTCCCGCCACTCGTGGGTTTCCACGTCGAGTTCGAGCAGGGCGCCGAACGAGGCGTCGACGCCATAGACCAGACCGCCGGCGTTCACCGTGGGGTCGCGCTTGTCGGTGGTGATCTCGTCGTGGATAAACGCGGACTCGTTGCCCCAGTCCCACTGGGTAATGACGATATTGCGTTCGATGCCCGCGGGGCGCGGCGGCGTCGGCGGAACTTCTCCCGCCGCTATGCGGTCGGTCCAGTCGGCGTACGTTTCCATGCCGCGGGGCCCGAAGAAACCGGATATGGCCGCCATGAGCGGCCCCCGGATGCCCATAGCCGTGCGATAGCGCCATGCCTCGACGCTGGATTCGAAATCGAGATGACTCAGGTGATCCAGGGTGCGGGTCGCCTTGTTGCCGAGCTGGTGGCAAAGCTGACACCTTTGCTTGGTCGTGTCGATCCAGTGATCCTGGCTGCCCATGAACGAGGAAATGCCGTTGCCGTCCGGGCCGGTGCCGGGAAACTCCTCGTGTCCGGGAACTTCAAGCAGGGAATACCAGTAGTTGCCCGGATACACCTGGGCCGCCAGCAGCGGGTCTCCCGCCTGGAAGGTTTTCAGGCTGACGCCGGACGCTCCCGGCCGCAGGAACACCGGATCGGAATCCACCAGTCCGTAACCCCGCACCCACACGCTGAACAGCGCGTCTGGCAGTTCCGGCAGGACAAACCGTCCGTCGTCGTCCGTCACGACGATCTTCACGAAGTGGGTCGGCGTGTCGTCGGTCTCCGCTATGACCCAGACTCCGGCTTCCGCGCCGGCGGGGCTCTGGACGACGCCCTGAATCACGCCCTGGTCAGTCGACTGCGCCGCCGCGGGCATCGCGGCTGTTGCAGCCGCGGCCAGCGACAGGATGGCAAGAAGCGATTTCAGTCTTGTCGCGTAAATCATGATCCCCCCCTGAGGTAAAAATTGAAAAATACGAGAATTGCAGCCGGATGGCAACCATCACCAGCTTTCGATGGAAAATCGGCAGTGAGCGTGAGTGTTGCATCAGAGTTTCCGGCTGCTATACTCCGGCTGATTGTTGGCGTGGCAGGAAACCGTAATGAAAAAAGTAGGCGTCAAGCACAAGTCGGATGACTCCAAGATCGACCTCACACCCATGCTTGATGTGGTGTTCATCCTGTTGATCTTTTTCGTCGTGACGGCGACGTTTCTGTCCGAGACCGCCATCAGCGCGGCAAGCAGCGACAGCAACAACGATCAGCCGCCGCCCGAGCAAGACCTCGAGGACCGCAATGTCCTGTTCGAGATCGGCGCCAATAACGAGATTATTCTCAACCGGAATCCGCGGCCCATCATCGCGACCCAGATCCGGTCGAATATCGACCAGTTGCGCGCCGAGAATCCCAGCGCCACGGTTATCATCCAGCCGAATTCCAGTTCCGATGTTTCCACCCTCGTGTTGATCATGGACGCGGCGCGGCAGGCCGGCATTGCCGATATTTCCATCGTTGACGCAAACTGAGTTTCCGCGGCGCAGGCACGAAAACCTGCGCCGCCTTCCCGCAACGGCGGTCGTTGTCGTTCGCAAATTCCTGAATTCGCAGTGGTAAGAAGTCGGCATGCGAAGCCGCTGGAACGATACTGAAGCCCGCGCCTGCGCCACCGATCTCGAATTGCGCGCCTATTCTTCCCGCCTGCTCGGCCAGGACCCCGCCCTCGTGCTCCATGGCGGCGGCAATACCTCCCTCAAGGGAGAACTCGGCGACCTGTTCGGCGAACCGCGCAAGGTGCTGTTCGTCAAGGGTTCCGGCCAGGATCTGAAAAGCATCGGCCCGGCGGGATTTGCGCCCGTCGATCTCGAATATCTCCTGCGTCTTGCCACGCTGGAGCATCTCGGCGACAGCGAGATGATGCGCCAGCTCAGGCTCGCGACCCTCGAGCCGGCAGCGCCGAACCCCTCGGTGGAAGCGATTCTGCACGCCCTGATTCCCTTTCGCCATGTGGACCACACCCACGCCGATGCCGTGGTCACGCTCAGCAATTCACCAGACGGAGAGCGCATCCTGCGCGAATTGTACGACGACGAGGTGCTGGTGCTGCCCTATATCATGCCCGGCTTCATTCTGGCGCGGCAGATCGCCGCCGCCACCCGGGACGTGGACTGGAATGCCCTGCGAGGCATCGTTTTGCTGCAACACGGCGTGTTCAGTTTTCACGAGGGAGCCCGGGGCAGCTATGAGTCCATGGTGGAACTCGTGGACCGCGCCGAAGGCGAACTCGGGCGCCGGGCCGGGGCGAAAGTGTTCCAGCCGGCGATTGCGGCGCCAGCTTCGCCGGACGCCGGGTCAGCCATCGCGCTGGCCGGATTGCGCAAGGCGGCGGGCGAACTGTCCGGCGCCCCCATGCTTGCCCGGCTTGACCGCAGCCCCGAGGCCCTTGCGTTCGCCGCGCTGGAGGACTGCGGCGAGTTGATCCGGCGCGGCCCATTGACACCGGACCATACTATCCACGCCAAACCATTCGGCGCCGTTTTCGATGCGGATCCCCTGCCGGGGCTGCGCGCTTTCGCCAGGGAATACCAGGCTTATTTTGGCGACCATGCCCAAGACCATCACCAATGCCTCGATTCCGCCCCGCGCTACGGCGTATGGCGCGAGAAAGGCGTAGTGTTTCTGGCCCCCGGCAGCAAGCGGCTGGAAATCGTCACAGACATCACCCGCCACACGGTCCGGGCCATCCGGCTTGCCGAAGCCATGGGCGGCTGGCGCACCCTGCCCCGGGACAAGCTGTTCGAAGTGGAATACTGGGAACTCGAACAAGCCAAGCTCGCCGTCGCCGGCAGCGCGCCGGAAATGCGGGGCAAGGTCGCTTTGGTCACCGGAGCGGCTTCGGGCATTGGCCGCGCCACGGTGGAGGAACTGCGACGCCGGGGCGCGGTGGTGATCGCCCTGGACATAGCGGAAGGCGAAGCCTGGCGGGAACCCTGGAACAGTCGCGAGGTACTGGCCCTGCGCTGTGACGTGACCGACGCGGATGCGGTTGGCGCGGCGCTGGCCCGGGGCGTGCTGCATTTCGGCGGGCTCGACATTCTGGTGAGCAATGCCGGCAATTTCTTCGCGAGCGCAACCCTGGGAGAAATGCCGGATGCGCGCTGGGAACAATCGCTGGACCTCAACCTCAGTTCCCACATGAAAGTGCTGCGGGCCTGCCTGCCCCTGCTGGAGACGGGTTTTGACCCTGCCGTGGTCTTTGTGGCGTCAAAAAACGTGGCCGCTCCGGGGCCGGGCGCGGCGGCGTACTCCGCGGCCAAGGCCGGCCTGACGCAAATGGCCCGGGTTGCCGCCCTGGAGGCGGCGGCCAGGGGCATCCGGGTCAATCTGGTGCATCCCGATGCGGTCTTCGATACCGGTATCTGGACCGAGGAAGTGCTGCGGGAGCGGGCCCGCCACCATGAACTGGAAGTCAGCGAGTACCGCTCCGCCAACCTGCTTGGCGTGGAAGTGACCAGCAGTCATGTGGCCACTGCCATCGCCGCCCTTGCCGGAACCGCCTTCAGCCGCACCACCGGCGCCCAGCTTCCGGTGGACGGCGGTAATGAGAGAGTAATTTAGTGGAAGGCCGGGAGTATCGCAGCATCTGGTACGAGCCGGCGTCCGATCAGGTCCGCATTATTGACCAGACCCGATTGCCCCATCATTTCGAGATCCGCACCCTGGCGACCCTGACCGAAGCCTGTGAGGCCATCCGCGCCATGCGGGTTCGCGGCGCGCCGCTGATTGGTATCACCGCGGCCTTTGGCGTGTATCTCGCCTTGCGGGAGAATCCGGCGGGGCTCAGGGAAGCCGTGTCGCAATTGCAGGCCACCCGTCCCACGGCGGTCAATCTGCGCTGGGCGCTGGACCGCACCGCGCGGGCGCTTGCCCGGGAGCCTCCTGATTCGATTGCCGCCCGGGCATTGCAATTCGCAATCGAACTTGCGGACACCGACAGCGCCTGCTGCGAAGCCATCGGCGAGCACGGCAGCCTGTTGCTGGAAAGGCTCTGGCGCGCCAAAACCAACAAGGGACATCCATCAGTCAACGAAGGACACCCATCCGGCCGGGGACACCCATCGACAGAAAGCCCAGGACACCCATTGCAGGTGCTGACCCATTGCAATGCCGGCGCCCTGGCCACGGTGGACTGGGGCACCGCGCTGGCGGTGATTTTCAAGGCGGCGGCAAAAGGCATACCGCTGCATGTCTGGGTCGATGAAACCCGGCCGCGCAACCAGGGCGCGGCGCTTACCTGCTGGGAATTGCGCCAGGCCGGCATCGAGCACAGCCTGATTGTGGACAGCGCCGCGGGTCACGTCCTGTCCAGGGGAATGGTGGATGTCTGCATCACCGGCAGCGACCGGGTGAGCGCCGCGGGGGATGTCTGCAACAAGATCGGCACCTATCCGCTAGCCTTGGCGGCAAGTGACAACCAGGTGCCTTTCTATGCCGCCCTGCCGGTTTCCACCATTGATTTCGATTGGCCATCCATGGAGTCGCCCATCCCCATCGAAGAGCGCGGCGCCGGGGAAGTAAGCATGGCCAGCGGCATCGTCGCTGAGGGCGAGGAGGCTGAGGTCCGCCAGTATCCCGAATCCAGCCCCATCCGCAATTTCGCCTTCGATATCACCCCTGCCCGGTTGGTCAGCGGCATTATTACCGAGCATGGTGTCTGCAAGGCGAACCGGGAGTCGCTTGCGGAACTCGCCGGGGGCTGATTGGATCGAGCCTCACCCCATACGGCCCGAAAGGGGGTGGCCGCCGAGGATGTGCAGATGGATATGGAAAACGCTTTGCCTGGCGTCCGGGCCGGTATTGAGGACCAGGCGATAACCGCTTTCCGCAAGGCCGGCATCCGCGGCGACCCGGCTGGCGCACAGCATCATGTGGCCGAGCAGGGTCTGGTCCTGTGGGGAAGCCTCATTCATGTCGCTGATATGCTTGCGGGGGATGACCAGGATGTGGGTCGGCGCCTGGGGGGCGATATCGTGGAAGGCAATCACGAGTTCATCGGCATAGACCTGGTTGGCCGGAATCTCGCTGGCGACGATCTTGCAGAAAATGCAATCCTGGGTCATTTTGCTGGAATGAGGCTTTGCCCAAATCGCAGACTAACAAATCCCTCCGGCTTGGGATAGGCTTGGCAGTTATGAGCCGCCTGCTGTTACTCGTGCTGTTGTTCAGCGCCGCTTCCCGGGTTGCCGCCCAGCAGCCGCGGCTGTATGGCTATGAGGTGGTCAACACCTACCCCCACGAAATCACCGCTTTCACCCAGGGGCTGATCTTCCGCGACGGCGAACTCTGGGAGGGCACTGGCAAGAACGGTCTGTCCCGGCTTTCCCGAATCGATCTGGAAAGCGGCGAAGTACTGCAGAATGTGGCGCTTGCCAGCCGCTATTTCGGCGAAGGCATCGAATTGATCGGTGATCGCATCTACCAGCTCACCTGGCGCGCCCACATGGTCTTTGTCTACGACCGCGAGAGCCTGGAACAGGTGGCGACCCACTACAATGCCCGTGAAGGCTGGGGCCTGGCCTGGAACGGAGAACAGCTGATTCTCAGTGACGGTTCGGCAAGCCTGCAATTCATCGACCCGGAAGGTTTCACGCCGGTGCGGGAAGTCACGGTCACCGTCAACGGCCGGCCGCTCACCCTGCTCAATGAGCTGGAATACATCGATGGCGAGGTCTGGGCCAATGTCTGGCAGACCGATTTCATCGCCCGCATCGACCCGGACAGCGGTGTCGTCAACGCCATCGTCGACCTCACCGGGCTTTCCGACCGCACCGAACTCGGCAGCAGCGAAGCGGTGCTCAATGGCATCGCCTGGGACGCCGGGCAAAAGCGGCTTTTTGTCACCGGCAAGCACTGGGCGCACCTGTTCGAGATCGAACTCGTGGAGCGCGCGCAGTAGCCGCCACCCATGCCATGAAAGCCATCGCCTTGCTTCTCGCGGCTCTACCGCTCGCCGCCTGTGATTCCGCAGCCTGGTACTGGCAGGCGGCCCAGGGGCATTTGGCCATTGTCGGCTCCCGGCAGGACTTGCGGGAGAAGACCCGGGACCCGGCGCTGGCCCCGGAACTCGCGGCCAAGCTGCAAATCGTCCTCGAAGCCCGGGACTTCGCCGAAGCCGAGCTCGGCCTGCCCGCCGGCGACAATTTCCTCGACTACGTGGAACTCGACCGGAACTACGCGGTGTGGAATGTATTTGCGGCGCCGGAGTTTTCCCTGGAGCCGGTCACCTGGTGTTATCCCATCGCCGGCTGTGCCGCCTACCGGGGCTACTTCAACGAAACCGCCGCTCGGGATCACGCCGCTGGCTTGCAGGCAGACGGGCTGGATACCCATGTGGGAGGCGTGGCCGCCTATTCCACCCTGGGCTGGTTCGATGATGTGCTGTTGAGCACGGTGCTCGGCCGCCCGGATCATCAACTGGCGGCGCTGATTTTCCACGAACTCGCCCATCAGGTCGCGTGGATTCCGGGTGACACCACGCTCAATGAAAGTTTCGCCACCGTGGTGGAGATGGAAGGTCTGGCGCGCTGGCTGGAAACCCGGGGGCAATCCGCCCTGCTTGCCGCCGCCCAGGCCGATGCCGCCCGGCGCAGGCAATTTGTTTCCTTCGTCATGGAGTTTCGCCGGCGATTCGAGGCCCTGTACAGCCGCGACCTGCCGGCGGTCGCCATGCGCCGGGAGAAGGCCGCCTTGCAGGAACGAATGCGCGCCGACTACCGGCAACTGAAGGCGGACTGGGGCGGCTATGGGGGCTATGACGGCTGGTTCTCCCGTTCCCTCAACAATGCCCAGCTATCCACCGTGGGCTCCTACAACGACCTCGCGCCCCAGTTGCGGGAACTGCTGCGCCAGTGCGGCAATGATCTGCCGCAATTCTACGAGCGGGTGCGGGAACTGGGCGGGATGAGCCCAGAGCGCCGCGAGGAGTTTCTGGATTCGCTGGCGCCGGCAGGCGAGTAAGCCGGAAATCAGGCGAGCACGATCCTCGCCGGCCCGTCTGCCGCATCCCCCGCAAGGCCGATGATGGCAGCCTGTTCGAGGCCCGAGTCCCGCAGTGCGGCGAGACAGGATTTGGCCTTTTTCTCCGGCACCGAGGCCAGCAGGCCACCGGCGGTCTGGGGATCGAACAACACCTCGAAGCGGGCGGATTCCCGCAGTTCACGGTGGCCTTCCATATTGCGTTCAATCAGCCGGTTGTCGGCGTGCAACGAACTGAAGATTTTCCGCTCCAGACATTCCTCGGCGCCGGCAAGCAGGGGGATATCGCCGGGATACAACTCCACCGGCCCGCCGCCGATCATTTCCATCAGGTGGCCGGCAAGCCCGAACCCGGTGATGTCGGTGCAGGCGCTGGCGTCGTGTTCGCGGAATATGCGCCCGGCTTCGCGGTTGGAGACGAGCATGGTTCCCAGGGCCTGATCCATCCACTGCTGGCTGGCCTGGTGGCGCATGTCGGCGGCGAGCAGGGTTCCGGCACCCAGGGGTTT
Source organism: Pseudomonadales bacterium (assembly GCA_022819645.1). Classification (GTDB taxonomy): domain Bacteria; phylum Pseudomonadota; class Gammaproteobacteria; order Pseudomonadales; family Pseudohongiellaceae; genus UBA9145. The sequence continues at coordinate 17,099 of JAJEGU010000035.1, read as the reverse complement.
GCTGAGGATCAACGCATCGCCCTGGCCCATGCCCCGCTTGCCCAGCGCTTCGCCAGCCTTGACCCGCCCGTTGACGCTGAGGCCGAACTGCAACTCACGGGTTTCCGAGGAATGGCCGCCGAGCAGGCGGCAGCCTTCTTCGGTGAGCGTGGTGGTGCAGCCGAGCATCAGTTCACGCAACAGGCTCCGGGTAATTGCGCGATTGGCGAATGGGATACCCACCATGGCCAGCGCCGAATCGGGCCGGGCGCCCATGGCGTGAATATCGCTGAGGCAATGCAGGGTGGCGATTCTGGCAAACAGCCAGGGGTCGTCGATGAAAGCCTTGAGTTGATCGACGGTTTGCCATAGCTCCTGGCCCGCCGGCGTAGGCACCAGGGCCGCGTCCTCGACGCCCTGTTCCACAATGCCCGCGGTGACGGGAATCGTGGCCAGCACTTCCTGCAGGATGCTGCCGGCCACCTTGGCGCCGCAGCCGCCGCAACGCATGGCGTGGCGGCGCAACTCCCGTTCCTGTTGTCGATCTATCAGGCCCCGCCGGATGCCAAGCCGCGGTTTCATTTGCGGCAGATCGCGATACTTGCGCAGGAAGCGCTGATCGATGGCGTGCTTCAGCCGCCATACCAGGCGCCCCCGCAGGAACAGCCTGCCTCGGGAGGCCAGCGCTCTGCCGTCGCCGAGATTAAGCAAGGCCAGGGCGCTGCGCTGGGGGGAGAAACGCAATAGTCTTCCACCGGTGGCGTAACGCAACAGGTTGCGCGCCAGCGGCTTGCCCTGGCGCACGGCGTAAACGCCGGACTTCGGTCTCTCCCGCCCCCGAACCGTGGCGGCGTCGCCGGCGACAAAAACGAATTCATGGCTGGTGGATTGCAGATGGCGGTTGACTTCAAGAAAGCCGTCTTCGCTGGTGGCGAGCCCTGCCTTGGTGGGCCAGTCCGGCAGGCTGGCACCGGTTGCCACGACGATGCTGTCGGCTTCGATGGGGTCGCCGGCGTCGCTGAGCACGGTATTGGCGGTAAAGCCGGAAACCGGATGCCCGGTGTGTGTGGCGATGTTTTTTTGTTGCAACTCCTCACGCACCGCCTCGCGCATCTTGCGGTTATGGGAGGGCAGGATTTCATCGGCTGCGGAGATGATGCGGATTTCCAGGGTGGCGCCGGTATCTCCGCTGTCCTTGAGGATGCGCGCCCGGGCGGCGCAGGCGAGTTCCACGCTGGCGGGGCCGCCGCCCACGATGGCGAGCCGATAGCCCTGGCCATGCCGCATGGCTTCCACCGCTTCCCGCCGGATCGCTTCCCAGGCCTTGAGAAACCCGTCAATGGGTTTTACCCCGACGGTGTGCTCGAATGCCCCCGGCAAGCCGCTGGTATCCGGAATGGAGCCGATATTGAGCGAAAGCAGGTCGAAGCCGAGTTCCGGTCGCGGGGGAAGGGCGATACTGCGGGCTTCCAGGTCGATGGACTCGACCCCGGCTTCGATCAGGCGCGCGCCGGCAAAGCGGGCCAGGGGCCGCAGGTCGAGGTACATGTCCCCGGCCTGATAGCGACCGGCGATATATGCGGGCAGGGCGCCGGAATAGGGCACGAGAATCTCCCGGCTCACCAGGGTCACCATCAGGCCCGGCACGGGCTTCATGCCGAGACCGCGCAACACCGCCAGATGACTGTGCCCGCCACCGATCAATAGCAGGTGTTTGACAAGTGGTTCGGATGCCTGCATGGCCGCTCCGCCCCGGAATCCGGCAAAGCGGCGATTGTACCTTTCCGCGCCGGAGCGGGCCAAAGAGACGCCAGGAGCCTGCGCCGCAGGAATTCGCGAAAGCGAAAATTCGCTATCGCCGCGCCCCAGGCCGGTCGATTGAGGCGAATATTGGTGGATATTCAACGAAATCGAGCGGCCAGGGGCGCGGATGAGAGCGGATTTGCAGCCGTGAATTCCTACGGCGCAGGCTCCTAGGAGCCTGCGCCCCAGGTTCCTAGGAATTCGATAGGGGGCGGGCAGACTTGCTTTGGGTAAAACCTTCGAACAGCCCTTCCAGGCGCGACATTCGCTCCCGCAGATCGGTATGGTCCCTGTGCAGCATCGCAATGTCGCGCTGGATATTCCACAAAAACGCCAGGATGGAAATGCCGAGCGCAAATATTGCAATCAATTCAGGTGTCATCACCGATTCCCGCACATCACGAAGTTGCGAATATAGCACATGCTCTCTCAATGGCAAAACCCGACGGAGATTCCGGACAATTGCAACTTGCCCGGGGCGCGGCTTTCAAGTACCGTTGTTTGCCCTGAATCTCTGGTTCAACGGGAGTCCACAATGCCACGCTTTCTCTTGCGCACGATTGCCTTTGCCGCCCTGTTGCCCCTGGCGTTCACCGCCCGGGCGCAATGGCAACTCGATAATGAGTCCTCCACGCTCAGCTTCGTCACGATCAAGGCCGACCATGTGGGTGAAGTACACACCTTCGACCGGCTTTCGGGGTCGATCAGCAATGAGGGCGCCGCCGCGATCACCATCGAACTTGCCAGCATCAACACGCTGATACCCATCCGCGACGAGCGCATGCAGAACATGCTGTTCGAGACCAGCCTGTTCCCCCGGGCCGAACTCACCGCGCAACTCGACATCAGCGAATTCGAGGCGCTTGAAGTCGGTCGCGGCGCCACCGCCACCATTGGCTTCGACCTGTCCATGCGCGACCAGTCGAACAGCTACCAGGCCGAGGTCCTGGTCACCCGGCTCGCGGACAACGGCATTCAAGTCAGCACCTTGAAGCCGGTCATAGTCGTGGCCGACAGTTTCGATATGGTCGGCGGCGTTGAAGCCCTGCGCGAAGTCGCGGGCCTGCCGAGCATCAGCAACGCCGTGCCGGTAAGCTTCACCGTGGTATTCCACAGGGCCGACTAGCGCCAGCACAGTCGCGACCGGAACTTTGCTCGCCGGCAGGATTCACGACATGGAACCCGCGTTCAAACCCGAGGATTACGGCGTCCCGGCGCAGTACAGGCACTGGCCCGGAGACACCGCCGAGGATCATATCGGCCCATTCTTTTATTACATGGAAGGCCCCCACCCGCGCACGGCGTTCCGCACCCGGCCCGAACACGCCAACACCCACGCTACGATCCACGGCGGCATTCTGGTGGCTTTCGCCGACTACACGGTCTGCCTTGGCGCCAGTGGCGGCGAGCAGGAAAGTTCGGCGACGATTACCCTGAACACCGAGTTCATCGCCCCGGCCAGGGTCGGCGAACTGTTGCTCGGCGAGGGAGAGGTGTTGCGCCGGGGGCACTCGCTGGTTTTCGTGCGGGCCAGATTGCAGGTGGAAGACCGGATCATCCTTACCGCCAGTTCGGTCATCAAACGCCTTCGCCAGCGTGAATAAGATTCCGCAACCGGCGAATCCCAGCCAACGGAGTTGTCCCGCATGAGCATCACCGCCAGCGTCATTATCGCCTATCTCGTATTCTTCGCCGCCGCCGGCCTGTATCTCAACCGCAGCAACGCCAGTTCCTCCGACTGGGACATCGGCGGAGGCACCTTGGGGATCGCCATGCTCGCCGCCGGCATCGCCGGCACCCGGATCGGCGGAGCGGGGACCTATGGCGTCGCCGGCGATGTGATCTCGGAAGGGCTCGGCCATCTCTGGTACGGCGTCAATTCCTTTGCCGCATTGTTTCTGGTGGGGCTGTTTTTCGCCATACCCTACCGCCGCCTCAAACTCGTCAGCGTCGGCCAGGCTTTCGACTACCGCTTCGGCTCCTATCGCTGCCAGTGGCTGACCAGCCTCTGCGTGCAGGCGGAGTACCTGATCGTCAATATCATCGAACCCTACATCATCGGCTCCATCGTCAGCGGCGTCACCGGCATACCGTTCGGTCTCGGCGTGCTGATCGGCGCGGTAGTCATCATTTCCTTCACCGTTTTCGGCGGGCTGCGCGGCACAGCCATCACCAATATCGTGCACTGCTCTGTGATCATTTTCGGCCTGTTGCTCGTGGGCCTGGTGGTGATGGGCAACATGGGCGGCTGGGATTCGGTGATCGAGCGCGCCAACGGCATGCTCGCCGAGGCGTCCAGGGATGAGGTGCGCTGGTGGAGTTTCACCGGCATCGGCTGGGCGACGATTATCGCCCTTTTCATTTCCGCCACCATCCACACCCCGGCGGCTTCGGTTTACGCCAACTATGCCAGCAGCGCGGCGCGCCAGGAGTACCTCATCCCCGGCTTCTTCCTGGCCGGCATTATCGCCGCGCTGATGCCGCTCGTGGCCGGCTTCATCGGCATTCTCGCCATGGCCACCTACGGTTCCGAAGCAGGCCTGACGAGCTATCTCAATATCGCCCAGCTCGCCATGGACGCAGGCCCGATTCTCGGCGGCATCGCCCTGGCCGCGGTGCTGGCGGCGGTGATTTCCTCCGGCGCGCCGATCCTGCTCGCGAGCGCGACCATGTTCGTCAACGACTGGGTGCCGGGCTCGAAGAACTTCTCCTCGGACAAGAAACTGATGGCCTACAAGATCGTCACCGTCGTTTACGGCTCCGCCGCCGCAGTCATTGCCTGGCTCGGCAACATCACCTCGGTGCTGCAATTGCTGCTGCTCGGCTTCGCCATGGTGGTGCCGCCGGCCGTCGCCATCGGCTTCGTGCTTTACTGGAAGCGCACAACCGAAGCCGCGGTCTTCTGGGGCATGGCCGCGGGCTTCACCGGCGGCTTGACGATGTGGCTGTTCAACTCCCTGTTCGACGGCGTCGAAAACGCCACCGCGGGCGGCTTCGCCCAATGGTGGCACGAACTGATCGTCTACCTCGGCGAATGGTCCGACCCGTCCTTCCTGACCTTGCTGCTGCCGCTGTTCGTCATCCCCATCGTCAGCCTGCTGTTCCCCAACGGCGAGTCGGACCGCGAAGCCAGCGAATCCTTCTACCGCCGCCTCGGCCGCATGCAACGCGACCTCAGTTGGAAGTAGGGGCCTGACGAGTCCATCGCCTTCGGAAATCCGGCTGTCCCGCAACCAAACGGGTGAAGTTGCTGCTGATTTCGCCGATTTCTTGGCATTCCAGCCCGAACGGCACTATGCTTCCCCCGGTTTTCAGGAGAGGGTAGACCCGATGTCCAAGTCCAGGAAGCGAAAAGAGCGTACTGCGGAATCTGATTTGAGCCGTGACAGCAAACCCGAGCAAGAATCCGTGCCCGAGAACGAAGAAGGGTGGCGGTGGCCGCTGGCAGACCGTCCTCTGTCGGTGGAGGAATTTGCGGAGCGGGCGGCGGTGCTGCGGCGCGAAATTCGCCCGTCGATCAGTACAACCGATATCATTCGGGCGCATCGCGACGGATGCTGTTGCGAACTCGACGAATGCTCTTCGAAATGAAAGATTGCGTGGTCGATGCCAGCGTCGCCGTACAATGGCTTGTAGATGAGGAGTATTCAACTAAGGCTTTGCAACTGCTTTATGGCGAAGTAAGGCTCATTGCTCCAGACTTGATTTTCGCCGAAGTTGCGAACGCACTTTGGAAAATGCAGCGGAGACGCGAGATAGAATTTGAACAAATGGAAAAGGCGATAAACACTCTTCGGTTCAGTCCGATGCTATCCCCAGCACCCATGCAGGAACTTTCCACGAGCGCGATCAGGTTTGCCGCCGAAATCGATCACGCGGTCTACGATTGCTACTACCTCGCTCTGGCAGTTCGTTCGAAGTGCGAGGTTGTCACGGCTGACAAACGTTTTCTGAACAAGGCACGAAGCAGGTCCGAATTTTCAGGGCGCATTTTGCATGTATCGGAAGTGGCGTCGGAACTTGGCCATGATCCGGATGTGGAGAATGTAGTTCATGAACCGATGACTGCGCCATTCGTTGGCGATGCGAACCTTGATCGATTGCATTTCAAGCTGGACGAAGATTCATTTTCCGCCACTGAAGCGGCGCTGGACGCCCCCGCACTGGAGCATGTTGCATTGAGATTGTTGCTGACCAAGCCTTCGCCTTGATGGTAATACTAACCGTACTCGCTGTTTAACCAGCGAGGTGTATCTAAGCCCTCTGCTGGAGCGGGACGCGATACTGCCCATCAGGAAAGAACTCGATGGGCGCCTGGAAGGGTTCGGCTCACGGTTCTGGTCCCATGTTCAGAACCATTGCCGTCAGTTGAAAGAGCAATTCAAGCAGGGCGCTCCGCTGGCGCGGGTAAGTTATTCTGATCGCTATATCGTAACCCCTTGGACGTTGCTGCTGCTGCGAGAAGTGCTGCTCGACCTAGTGCGAGAAAAGCGCACAGGAGCAGAAACTGTCCTTCGGCTGTTTACCAGGGATCTGCAACACGATCTACGCTCATATGGTAGTGCCCAGTCGATTAACAAGCAGTGGCAAAACGATAGCGCTCGCAAAGCATTTGCTATCCATGCATTCCGCGCAGGCCGTGGCCAGTTGCGCTGGAAGGGTCCGTTCGAGTTCGAAACCGGACCAGCGCCTCACTTCCGAGAACTCAAACTTGGATGGGAGGATGGCGTTGTGTGGTCACTGAAGCTGGATCAAGGTGTAGGTTTTTGGCGGTGCAGGCCATCCGCAGGCTTTCCGTTCGAGGAGACGCCACAGGAGCAATTGAAAGCTATCAACGAGTTATCCAAACGTTGTCGCGCTGTGTCGCTGGGCACTCATCCGACTTATGTCTATGTATCAGCCGAATAAGATTGCCGCTCCTGTTCAGCCCAAGCCCGAAGACTTGGCATTTTCGCCGAACCTGCGATGTCACGCACCATATCGATGGGCACCGGCGCAAGGCCTCCCGACAATCAATAAGCCAGAAATCCAGGCTGTTGAGCCTCCCATGCCAAGTCGTCGACCGGGAGTGTGGGTTTCATCACGAAAGGCGATTCAATGGGTGTCCCATGGCTCCTCCATCTCAGTTGGAAGTAGGAGCTTGGCCGCTACTGGGTTGCCAGCCATTTCATGTGGAAACCAGACTCTTCACATATTCCTTCACCGGAACAGCATCAGGTCATAGCCGAGTGTCATGCCCCGACCGGCCAATGCTGAACTTCGATCTCGGGCATGGGAAAGTCATCGACGTTTGCCGTGGCAAGTCCCGCACCAACACCGGCAGCCGCGGCCGCTATCAGGCAGTCGGCCTGATGCAAGGTGACGCCATTCGAAGCAAACGATCTGCGCCATGATCCGGCTTGTCTTCCTTCAGGCACACCCAGCGGCGCCAATCTCAAGCCATTGAACAGTCTGCGCGCTGGCAATTCCTCACCAGGGAGGAGGCCCCGCCATATTTCCTCGACTGAAATGGCGCACACCCAAAACTCCGTGCCGGTGCGCCGGATCCTTTTAATGCGTGCCGCGGCGGGACGCCCGCGAAGTGCGTCGATCAGCACCGTCGTGTCCAGCAGCAATCGGGCCACTGTCATCCTGAGCGCCGTGTATCGCCTTGGCGCTGCAGTCTCACCCAAGCCGCCGGGTCTTCATCCCAATCATGTCCGGAATCGGCCAAGCTGCCGAGCGCCGCGTCGATTTCGTCCGCGCGGCGCTCGTCTTCAAGTCCACGTCTGATCAACTCCGCGACATAAGCGCTCCGTTTTCGCGCGCCGGCACGTCGGTCCAGATCAGCGACCAATTGTTCATCCAAGGCTATATGTATACGCATGTGCGAAACTTAGCACACAATTTGGCACACAAACAGTGAAAAGAGACGGCGAAGCTTTGCTCCCGTGGATCGATGGTAGATAAACTCAGCTTGCTGCCGCTTCTTCCCCGGCTTCGGAAAAATTGGTAATGGCCACGCTGCCTTGCGGAAATTCGGCAACGATTTTCAGTTGTCCGCCCATCGCTTCGATGTATGCCCGAAGGTTCGAGACATACATATCTGTGCGGCGTTCCAGCTTGGCGACCGCCGGTTGCCTGACCTTGAGAACTTCGCCCATTGCTTTCTGAGTCAGAGCCCGCGCCTCTCGCAACTCATGGAGAAGCATGGATTCGCGCAACTCGGCTTTGCAGCCGTGAATTCCTGCGGCGCAGGCTTCTGGATATGCACCGACGATGTGCAAGCTGAGTTCCACTACCGCTGCATTTCGCCGTTGGCCTGGATGAGGAAGGGGCCGGGTTCGCGGTAGCCGCGTTGCAGCAGCGTGACGAGTTCTTCGGCGGTGTCGGCCTTGCCTCCGGGTACGCCCATGCTGGCGGCCATTTGTACCCAGTCGATGTCGGGCTTGCCGATGTCGAACAGGCTGGCGGCGATGTCGCCGGTTTCGGTAATGCCGAGCCGGGTGTATTCGACATTGAGGATGTTGTAGGTGCGATTGGCGAAGATCAGCGTGGTGACGTTGAGACCTTCGCGCGCCTGGGTCCAGAAACTCTGGTTGGTGTAGGCCGCGCCGCCGTCGCCGAGCAGCGCGAGCACCGGGCGGTCGGGGCAGGCGAGAGCGGCGCCGGTGGAGACGGGGCCGCCCTGGCCGATGGCGCCGCCGGTGAGGCTGAGCCAACTGTTCGTCGCGGTGTTCTGGCAATAAGGGTAGGCGGCGTTGCCGCCGCCTGAGTCGGTGCAGACAATGACGTCTTCCGGCATGGCGGCGGCGATGCCCTGGATGATGTTGCGCGTGTTCAGAGGACCTTCGGGCAGCGGAATCTCGCGGTGGTCGAAACGGTTCGGCTGCGACTTTTCCGCGCCGATTCGCTCGGCCAGCCGTTCCAGTGCGTCAACGGCGTCCTCTTCCACCGCGGTCAGGCGGCTGACGGCGCAATTCTCGGGAATCAGGCGTCCCGGCACGCCCTTGTAGGCGAAGAAACTCGCCGGCGCGTTGCCGCCGACGATTACGAGTTGTTTGACGTCGGCGATTTCCGCCAGCACCTGTTCCGGGAAGTAGGGCAGGCGCTCGACCGCGATTCTTCCCGGTCCGCCGTCGACGCGGGCTGGGAATGTGCCGTTGAGCAGCCGGCAGCCGGTTTTCGCGGCGATGCGGCCGGCGGCTTCCAGCGCCGCGGGAGTGGTTCCGTGGTGTTCAAGCAACAGGGCCGTGCGTTGGCCGTTGCCGAGCAGGCCCGCGATGTTCTCGATCGCCTGTTCGTCGACCTTCGCCCGTGCCGGTATGGAATTCGGCGGCGCCGGCCCCGGACTTTCGCCCCAGGCCGCGTCGGCGCCCAGGATCAGCGTGGAAATCTGTCCCGCGCTGCCGCCGTGACTGCGCAAACTGGCGCTGACGGCGTCGGCGCCGTCCTGGGCCAGGCTGCCGCTCGTGGAGCAGGACTTGACCCAGCACGAGTAATTGCGCGCCAGGGTTTCGATGTCGGAAGTCAGCGGCGCGTCGAAACCGATGTGGTAATGCGGATGATTGCCGACGATGTTGACCATCGGCGTATTCGCGCGCCGGGCGTTGTGCAGGTTGGCAATGCCGTTCGCCAGTCCCGGCCCGAGATGCAGCAAGGTCGCGGCGGGCTTGCCCGTCATCCTGCCGACGCCGTCGGCGGCGCCGGTGCAGACGCCTTCGAACAGGGCGAGCACCGACTTCATGCGCGGCACGCTGTCCAGCGCCTGTACGAGATGCATTTCGGAAGTGCCGGGATTGGCGATGCAGTATTCGATGCCGCAATCGGCCAGGGTTTCGATCAGAGCCGTGGCGCCGTTCATGGTGGATTCCTTGTGGCGAGCGAAATTTCGTGGGATGGTGTCGCATTGCTTTGCGCGGTGATGATATTCTCCGGCCACCGGGGAAAACAAGCCGTCGCCGACACTGCAATGGGGACATCGACATTATGGAAATGAAAGCGCAGCAGAGTATTGCTGCAAGCCGCCAACAGGTCTGGGATGCGCTGAACGATCCGGAGATCCTCAAGGCGGCCATCCCCGGCTGCGAGCATTTCGAGCGTACCGGGGACAATCGGTTCAGCGCCCGCATCACCAATCGCATCGGGCCGGTGAAGGCGGGTTTCAGCTTTGCCATCGAACTCGACGAACTCGATCCGCCGAACAGTTACCTGATCCAGGGCAAAGGCCAGGGCGGCGCCGCGGGATTCGCCAATGGCAGCGCCCGGGTGACTCTGGCGGAGGAAGGCGACGGGACCCGCCTCGAATACACTGCCAAGGCCAGCGTCGGCGGCAAGCTCGCCCAGCTCGGCGGCAGGCTCATCGACGGCGCCGCCGGCAAACTTGCCGACCAGTTTTTCTCCCGCCTTGGCGAGGAAATCGCCAGCCGGGAACCTCCCGCCGAAGAGCCCGCCGAGCCCGAAGCCGCGGCGAACGCGGCCGATTCCAACGTCATCAGTCGCCCGCTTGTTATCGGCGTCGGCGTCATCCTGGTTGCCGGGGCGCTGGCGGCCTACTGGTTTCTCTGATGCCCGAACTGCAGGTTTCCGGTTCAGGCGCGGGCATCACTCTGGTCCTCTTGATGTTCTGGCTTTCCACCTTGCTGTCCCCAGTGAACGCAGTGGCCGGGATTTTTTCACCCAACAAGGGTTATTTCTGGTTGGCTGCCTTTTTTTCGACTCCCCTGGCCCTGTATGCCGGACTGGGTGGCAACACCATCGTCGCCAGACTGTTCCTGTTGACGCCGCTGCTGTTGATTTGTGCGCGATATGCGCAATCCCGCGGAGGATCGGTGGTGCTGGTGATCGCCGCCTTTGTGTTTCCGGCGTGGTTGTTGATTCCGATATGGTTCCACGATTTGTAGATTGGGCATGGAATAGGCTACCAGGTCCCGATGTGATTCAATAGGCCGGAACTCGCCGACGCAGAGGCCGGCTGACAAATTCGGAAGGAGAACGCTGAATATGAAAATTGATCTTACTGTGAATGGCCAGGCCGCCTCGGGGGAGGTGGAGGCCAGAACGCTGCTCGTGGACTTTCTGCGGGAACAGCTTCGTCTGACCGGCACCCATGTCGGTTGCGACACCAGCCAGTGCGGTGCCTGCGTGGTGATGGTGGACGGCAAGTCCGTCAAGTCCTGCACCATGCTCGCGGCCATGGCCGGCGGCTGCGACGTCACCACCATCGAAGGGCTTGCCAATGGCGCGGAACTGCATCCCATGCAGCAGGCTTTCATGGACAACCATGGCCTGCAATGCGGCTTCTGCACGCCGGGAATGGTCATGTCGGGACTCGATATCGTCAACCGCCACGGCAGGGAGCTCGATGCGGCCACGGTGCGCCGGGAACTCAATGGCAATATCTGCCGCTGCACCGGCTACCAGAACATCGTCAAGTCGATCCGGGAAGGCGCCCGGGCCATGGGGGATTGAACATGCGCGAACAAGGCATCGGCGCCAGCGTGCGCCGCAAGGAAGACCAGCGATTTCTGCTCGGCAAAGGGCGTTATACCGGCGATATCAATGTCGCCGGCCAGACCCACGCGTATTTTCTGCGCTCTCCCCACGCCCATGCCGTCATCGAAGGCATTGATGCGTCCGCCGCTGCCGCCGCCCCAGGGGTGGTTGCCGTGCTCACCGGCGATGATCTGGCCGCCGACGGCATCGGCCCGCTCATCTGCGGCGTTACCGTAACCAGCGACGACGGCGAGCCCCATCGGGCGCCGCCCCACCCGGCCCTAGCCCAGGGAAAGGTCAATTATGTTGGGGATCATGTAGCCATTGTCATTGCGGAAACACTGACACAGGCACAGGATGCGGCGGAGCTGGTGGACGTGAAATACCGCCCGCTGCCGGCTGTTTCCAGCACCGGTGAAGCGGCCGGCGAGGGCCAGCAGCAGATTCACGATGTGGCGCCGAACAATGTCTGCTTCAACTGGCCTTTTGGCGACAAGGCCGCCAACGACGAAGCCTTCGCTTCGGCCCACAGGATTTCCAGTATCGAACTCACCAATAACCGCATGGTGACCAATCCCATGGAGCCCCGCGCCGCACTCGGCGAATACAACTCGGGCACCGAAGAGATCACCCTGCACATGACGACCCAGAATCCGCATGTGCACCGGCTCGTGCTAGCGGCATTCAATCAACTCGCGCCGGAGCACAAGTTGCGCGTCGTGGGCCCCGATGTGGGCGGCGGTTTCGGCGCCAAGATTTTCGTCTACGCCGAGGAACTCGTCGTGGGCTGGGCCTGCCGCAAGGTCAATCGGCCCGTCAAGTGGACCGGGGACCGCAGCGAAGCCTTCATGGCTGACGCACACGGTCGAGATCATGTATCCCGGGCGGAAATGGCGCTTGACGAGAACGGCAGATTTCTCGCCATGCGGGTGCAAACCACAGCCAATCTCGGGGCCTATCTTTCGACATTCTCCACCATGGTGCCGAGTTATCTATACGCCTTCCTGCTGGCCGGACAATACGCGACGCCGCTCATCTATTCCGAAGTGAAGGCGGTATTCACCAATACCGCGCCGGTGGACGCCAGCCGCGGCGCCGGCCGCCCGGAAGCGACCTATCTGCTGGAGCGGCTTGTGGATGTCTGCGCAGCGGACATGGACCTCGATCCGGCGGAAATCAGGCGGCGCAACTTCATCCCGAAAGACGCCTTTCCCTATCAGACGCCGGTGGTGCAGTGCTACGACAGCGGCGACTACGAAGCAGCCCTCGATCAGGCCATGGAGCTGGCCGACTACGCCGGATTCGCGGCCAGGGCGGAGGAAGCCAAATCCCGGGGCAAACTGCGGGGCATCGGTTTTTCCTCCTATGTGGAAGCCTGCGGCATCGCGCCTTCGGCGGCTGTGGGCCAGCTTGGCGGCGGCGTCGGGCTGTGGGAATCGGCCCAGGTGCGCTTCAACCCCACCGGCAATGTGCAGGTGTTCACCGGCACCCATTCCCACGGCCAGGGCCACGAGACGACCTTCGCCCAGCTCGTCTGCGACCAGCTCGGCGTTCCTTTCGAGAATATCGAGGTGATTCACGGCGATACCGCGCGAACCCAGTTCGGCATGGGAACCTACGGCTCGCGCTCCCTCGCCGTGGGCGGCGTGGCGATCGCCAAAGCCTGTGACAAGCTCATCGCCAAGGGCAGAAAGATCGCCGCCCACGCCATGGAGGCCGCCGAGGGCGATATCGAATTCGCCGATGGCAACTACACAGTGGCGGGCACCGACAAGTCGATGAATATCGCAGAAGTCGCCTTCACCGCCTATGTGCCCCACAACTACCCGGAAGGCGTCGAACCCGGCTTTGACGAAAACGCATTCTTCGACCCGATGAACTTCTCCTTCCCCGCCGGCACCCATATCTGCGAAGTCGAGGTGGACCCGGATACCGGCGAGGTGGAAATCGCCGATTACACCGCGGTGGATGATTTCGGCAAGCTCGTCAATCCGATGATCGTCGAAGGCCAGGTTCACGGCGGCATCGTTCACGGCATCGGCCAGGCCCTGCTCGAAGGCTGCCGGTACGACAGCGAGGGCCAACTCGTGACCGCGTCCTTCATGGACTACGCCATGCCCCGGGCGGACAATGCGCCGGACTTCCGCATTGGTTATGCGCCGACGGACCCGCCGCACAATCCGCTTGGCGTGAAGGGCTGCGGCGAAGCCGGCGCCATTGGCGCGCCGCCCGCGGTCATCAACGCCATCGCCAACGCCATCGGCGCCAGACATGTGGAAATGCCGGCAACGCCGGAAACCGTCTGGCGCGCTTGCCAATCCGCTGCCTGAACCCGCACGGGAGGAAATTGCAATGTATTCATTTTCATATCATCGACCCGCTTCGGTAGCCGAGGCGTCGGACCTGATCGCCAACGCCGCCGACGGCAAGCTCGTCGCCGGCGGGCAAACCCTGCTGCCCACCATGAAGCACCGGCTGGCCAGCCCATCCGATGTGATTGATCTCGGCGCCATCGCCGAACTTGGCGGCATTGTCGTCAATGGCAATATCGTCACCATCGGCGCCATGACTTCCCATGCCGAAGTGGCGGCCTCCGGCGAAGTGCAAGAGGCGATTCCCGCCCTTGCCGCGCTCGCCGGCAATATCGGCGACCCCGCCGTGCGCAACCGCGGCACCATCGGCGGTTCCATTGCCAACAACGACCCGGCGGCGGATTATCCCGCCGCGATCATCGCCCTCGGCGCCACCGTGCGCACCAACCGCCGGGAAATCGCCGGTGAGGATTTCTTCACCGGCATGTTTGAAACCGCCCTGGAAGAAGACGAGATTATCGTCGCGGTGGATTTTCCGAGGCCCGAGGCCGCCGCCTACATGAAGTTCGAAAATCCGGCTTCGCGTTATGCCATGGTGGGCGTCTTCGTCGCCAGAACCGGCGGCGGCGCGCGGGCCGCGGTTACGGGAGCGACGGACTGCGCCCACCGCGCCTATCGGATGGAAGAAGCTCTTGCCAAAGACTTCAGCCCGACGGCGCTCGCTGATTTCGAGGCGCCGGTGGACCGCATGAACGCCGATATCCACGCCAGCGCGGAATATCGCGCGCATCTGGTGCGGGTAATGGCCCAGCGCGCGGTGGCGGCCTGCGCCTGAGCATGCCCGCAACGGCTAGTGTGCTGTCCCATGAGTTCGCCGCATTTCAGCGCGTCCCCCGCGGCGCGTGGCCGCGTTGCGCTCCCTGGCAATGGGGCGGGCCATTACCTGCGGACCGCGCCTTGCCACACACTGCGGGGGCGCGCTGAAATGCGGCGAACTCATGGGACAGCACACTAGCATCGAGGATGTCCAGCGGCTGCTCCGGGACGGCGGCTACGTTGCCGACCGGCCGCTGGCCACCACGCTGTTCCTGTCCCTGCAAATGGGCCGGCCGCTGTTTCTCGAAGGCGAGGCCGGCGTCGGCAAGACCGAAATCGCCAAGGTGCTCGCCGCCGGCCTCGGCCGCCGCCTGATCCGGTTGCAGTGCTACGAAGGGCTCGATGTTTCCTCGGCGGTGTACGAGTGGAACTATGCCCGGCAAATGATCGAGATTCGCCTCGCCGAAGCCGCCGGATCGGTGGACCGGCAGCATCTGGCGAATGATGTCTTTGCTGCGGATTTTCTGATCGAGCGGCCCCTGCTTGCGGCGCTTCGCAGTAACGGGCGCGGCGCCCCGGTGCTGCTCATCGACGAGCTTGACCGCACCGACGAGCCTTTTGAGGCCTATCTGCTGGAATTGCTGTCGGACTTCCAGATTTCGATCCCGGAAATCGGCACGGTCAAGGCGACCGAGCCTCCCCTGGTCGTCATCACTTCCAACCGCACCCGGGAAATCCACGACGCGCTCAAGCGGCGCTGTCTCTACCATTGGGTCGACTATCCCGACGCCGAACGCGAACTCGCGATCATCGAGGCCAGGCTGCCGGGGATGGACACCGGCCTGAGCCGTCATGTGGTCGCTTTCGTCCAGCGCCTGCGCGAGCAGGATCTGTACAAGCTTCCCGGCGTTGCCGAAACACTGGATTGGGCCCAGTCCCTGCTGCAACTCGACCAGGTCGCCCTGGACAGCAGGGCTATCGACGACACCCTGGGCGCCCTGCTCAAGTACCAGGATGACATCGCCCGCATCCGCGGCAGCGAAGCCGCGCGGATTCTTGAGGAAGTGAAGACGGAACTGTCGACGCGGGTCGCCTGATGAGCTTGGCTCATTCTGCGCGAAGCGAAGTCGCAGAATGACGGGACGAGGAGCCGTGCAGAGATGACAGAATGGTGAACGATGCGGCTTGAAGCCACTTTCGCGGACGGCGGCCGCATGACCGCCAACATCATGCACTTCGCCCGTTTGCTGCGCGCCGCTGGCCTGCCGGTTGGCCCCGGCAAGGCGCTGGACGCCATCCGCGCTGTCAATCTGGTGGGTTTTTCCAGCCGCGCCGATTTCCGTAGCTGCCTGTTCGCCATTTTCGTCAGCCGCCGGGACCAGCGCGAACTGTTCGATCAGGCTTTTCACATCTTCTGGCGCAATCCGGCGTTCATGGAGCGGATGCTGGGCGCCATGCTGCCGAATCTGCTGCTCGAAGACGAGACGAACACCAGCGAAGTGCGCCGCCGGCTTGCAGACGCCATGGGCGGCGAGGGAAGGCTGCGGGAATCCACCGAAGAACAGCTCGAACTGCACGGCCTGCTGACGAGTTCGCCCGCGGAAATCCTCAGGGAGAGGGATTTTGAAGACATGTCCGCCGCCGAACTCGAACAGGCCAAACGCGCCATCGCCGGCTTGTGGCTTCCCAAAGACAGTATCCCCACCCGGCGTTTCCGCCCCGACCCCCGGGGCCGCCATCTCGACCGCCGCGCAAGCCTGCGCGCGCTGGCGCGGTCAGGCGCCGCTGCGCCGCTGAGATTCCGCCAGCGCAAGACCCGCCAGCCGCCGCTGGTGGTGCTGTGC
This sequence comes from Pseudomonadales bacterium, assembly GCA_022819645.1. Lineage (GTDB taxonomy): Bacteria > Pseudomonadota > Gammaproteobacteria > Pseudomonadales > Pseudohongiellaceae > UBA9145. The sequence continues at coordinate 871 of JAJEGU010000035.1, read as the reverse complement.
GACATCTCGGGCTCCATGAGCGCCTATTCGCGGATGTTCCTGCATTTCATGCACGCCATCGCCGCCCGGCGCCGGGTGCGGAGCTTTGTGTTCGGCACCCGGCTCACCCATGTCACGCGCCAGCTCGTCCACAGCGATGTGGACCAGGCCCTCGAAGGCGTCGCCGGGGCGGTGCGGGACTGGTCCGGCGGCACCCGCATCGGCCACTGCCTGCAGCAGTTCAACAAACTCTGGGCGCGCCGGGTGCTCGGTCAGGGTGCAACCACCCTGCTCCTCAGCGACGGCCTGGAACGCGATGACCCAGCGCAGCTCGAATCCGAAATCCAGCGCCTTGCCCGCTCCAGCCGCCGCCTCATCTGGCTCAATCCGCTGCTGCGCTGGGACGGCTTCGAGCCACTCACACAGGGCGCCAGAGCCATGCGTCCCCACGTATCCGATTTCCGCTCCGCCCACAGCCTCGAAAGCCTCGACGAGCTCGCCAGGGCGCTGTCGGGAAGCAAGGGACAGGATTGGGGGTGATGTTTTTGGCACCGTCAACTTGAGAACGGCGTGGCAATTTTCTATTGTTTGCAACGAACCTGGGAGTCTGCGCCACAGGAATTCGCGAAAGCGAAAATTCGCTATCGCCGCGCCCCCGGCCGGTCGATTGAGGCGAATATTGGTGAATATGCAACGAAATCGAGCGGCCGGGGGCGTGGATGAGAGCGGATTTGCAGCCGTGAATTCCTGTGGCGCAGGCTCCTAGCCGCACCTATTCACGAAGGTCAATTGTAGAGGTCAAAGGCATGCGGAACGAACAGATTTTGCTGGAAATGCGGTGAGTCCGGACTGGGACACTCTTTTTTTTTGCTTGTTCGCCGACATTTTGGCA
>JAJEGU010000034.1 GCA_022819645.1 Pseudomonadales bacterium | reverse complement strand
GCGGCGCAGGCTCCTAGGGAAGCTCTGATCAAGTCAGAGCTTCCCTGCGGCACATGGAAGTGCCGCCGAATTCGATGGCGTAAGCCATTGAATTCGGGGGCAAAACAAAACCACGCTTTTGTTTTGCGATAATGAAAAACTTCACGGATGGAGTTTTTCAGAGAATACCTAGAGTCAGCCGCAAACGATTTTCCCCAAAAGCTACGCATTTTCCCACTTCTTGTCCTATGCTGTACAAATGAAGCTCGTGGGCAAACCCTGGAGCGTCTTATTATCAATTTCAGGATAGCACTGGAGATACCATGCAAGCACAAGCTATACTCGACAGCACATTGGACATGAAACGAGCCGGCATGACCCAAGCGCAGGCCGAAGCCATAGCCAGAACCATCATCACAGCCGTGGAACCACTGGCGAGACGGGAAGAAGTTGCGACCAAGGCTGATTTGACCGCGCTCCGGGCGGAAATGGCATCCCTGAAGAAGGAAGCCAAGGCCGATTCGGTCGCGCTCAGGGTGGAAATAGCGTCCCTGAACAAGGAAGCCAGGGCCGGCTCGACCGCGCTCCGGACGGAAATGACCTCCCTGAAAAAGGAAACCAGGGCCGACTCGGTCGCGCTCCGGGCGGAAATGGCGTCCCTGAACAAGGAAGCCAGGGCCGATTCGACCGCGCTCCGGGTGGAAATGGCGTCCCTGAAGAAGGAAACCAGGGCCGATTCGACCACGCTCATGGCGGAAATAGTGTCCCATAAGGCAGAAACCAAGGCTGATCTGGCGTCCCTGGAAAAGAATCTGGAAATCAAGATCGCGACTTTACACACCCGAATCGAGTCCATGAAAGTCTGGCTTCTCACGGGTCTGCTGGGAATGTCCAGCGGGCTGATTGCGCTGGCCGCCAGCATCGCCTGGTATGCGTATCGCATTGCTGTCTGATTACTGTTACAGGAGCGCCAGTTCCCGGCCTGTTGTGTTATAGTTTGCGGCGAATTCGAATCGCATTGGCTGAAGCCGACCTACCGGCTTTGGTGGCATCGACAAATGGAACCGCACCCGCTTAGCCGCCGCGCCCTGCTGAAAAATACCCTTTCGGCCTTGCCTCGTTCCGCCATCGCGCTCAGCCTGCCGGCAATCCTCGCCGCCTGTTCCCGCGCGGCGCAGAACGAACTCGACGGCATCGGCCTGCAATTACTGGGCACTGAAGAAGCCGAAGAGTTCGCGTCCATCGCCGACCGCATCATCCCTCCCGACGATACCCCGGGCGCCCGGGAAGCCGGCGTGGCGCATTTCATGGATACGGTGCTCGCCGACCAGCGCGAGCGCGAGCTTGAGTTGCTGCGCGACGGGCTGGGGCAATTGCAGCAACTCGTGGCGACGCGCTTTCCAGTGGACCGCTTCTCGCTGCTGGAAAACCGACAACAGGACGAATTGCTGCGCGAAGTCGAAGACAGCGAATTTTTCGCCACGATCCGTTTCCTCACCGTGGCCGGCATGTTCGCCCTGCCGGAGTACGGCGGCAATCGCGACCTGGCGGGCTGGGAACTGCTTGGCTTTGAGAACCGTTCCGCCTGGCAGCCGCCATTTGGCTATTACGACGAGGATTACATGAATCAGGGAGGACGGTAATCATGGCCGGGGCCACATTCCAGACCCGGGAAGAAGTCGACTTTGTCGTCGTCGGCTCAGGCGCCGCCGGTGGAATCATCGCCAAGGAGCTTGCCGAGGCAGGACATTCGGTGGTGCAGTTGGAACAGGGGCCGCATCTCCAGGCGGCGGATTTCCGTCATGATGAATGGGGCACATTTTTTAACAACGACCTGACCTGGAATCACCGCAGGGGCCGCCCGCAGACTTTCCGCAAGACTGCGGGCGAAACCGCGACCCTGCGCGATCGGGTATGCAATTACGCTCATAATGTCGGCGGCAGCAGCCTGCATTTTTCCGGCAATTTCTGGCGGCTGCGTCCCATCGATTTCATGGAGGCCAGCGTTCGCGGGACAATTCCGGGCACCAATTTCGTCGATTGGCCCATTCGCTACGAAGACCTGGAGCCGTACTACACCCGGGTCGATTGGGAAGTGGGGGTATCGGGCCTCCAGGGCCCCTGGGATCCGCCGCGCTCCCGGGACTATCCCTGCCCGCCCATGGCCGTGAAAGGCTCCGATGTCTTGCTTGAGCGCGGCGCCCGGGCCCTGGGCTACACCGCGTATCCCGCGCCGGTGGCCATTCTTTCCCAACCTCATAATGGCAGGCCAGCCTGTATTCATTGCGGCTTCTGTCTTGGTTTCGGCTGCGAGGTGAACGCCAAGTCATCCACCATGATTACCATGACTCCCGCCGCTTTGGCCACGGGCAACTACGAATTGCGCACCCATTGCACCGTGTCCCGGGTGGAAACCGACGAGAGCGGACGCGCCAGCGAAGTAAGCTATTTCGGCGCCGGGGACAATGAGCAGTCGCAGCGCGCCAGGGCCGTGGTGATCTGCGCCAATGGCGCGGAAACGCCGCGTCTGCTGTTGCTGTCGGACTCCGCCCGCTTTCCCGATGGTCTGGCCAACAGCAGCGGCTTTGTCGGCCGCAATCTCATGTTCAACGGCTACAGCGAAGTGGCCGGGCTGTTCCCCGAGCCCGTCAATGCCCACAAGGGTATTCCGGCGACCCGGGTGGTGCACGACTGGTATGAACTCGACCCGAATCCGGGTTTTTACGGCGGCGGCGGCATCGACGGCCGGCACCCGGTGCGCAGCGGCACCCCCATGGAGTCCGCCATCGCCACGAGCATGTTCGATGGCCCGACCTGGGGCAGCGAGTTCAAGGCCAGACTGCGGCAGGAGTTTACCCATACCGCAGCCTTTGACGGCCATACCACCTCCCTGCCGCTGGATTCGAACAACATTACCCTGGACCCTGAACTGCGCGACCACTGGGGCCGCCCGGCGCTGCGCTGCACCTATATGGATCATCCCGACGACCTGGCCACCATGCGCTATTTCATGGATCGTTCGGTGGAGTTGATGGAAGCGGCGGGGGCAATCGAGATCCACGCAAGCTATCCCGAAACGGGCCAGGAAGGCAGTTCCCACATGCTGGGAACCTGCCGCATGGGCGACGACCCCGCCACATCGGTCATCGACCGTTTCCATCGCGCCCACGATGTGCCCAATCTCTTCCTTTGCGACGGCAGTTCCATGGTGACTTCAAGCCGCGGCCAACCCACCATGACCATCATGGCGCTCGCATTCCGCGCCGCCGAACACATCAATGAATTTGCCCGCCGCAACGAGATATAGCCCAAACCCGGGCGCCAGCGCTGCAATCAGATGCGGTACAGCGGGGTGAGGGCATAGCGGGCGGCTTTGCGCTGCCTGCGGATGCGCTGCTGTTTCTGCTTGCGCAGCTTGGCCGCGGTGCGGGCGAATTCCCGGAAGTTGATGGCAGTCTCGGCGGTTTCCGCCGCGGAAATGTCGGACGGGGCGGCCTGGTTGAACAGGGCGGCCTGGACCTGGTTGACGAAATCGTGCAGTTCCGGCGCCTCGCGCTGGTTGAGGATGTCTTCCATATTGGCGATACGGCGGGAATCGATGTGGTGCTCGGCCCAGCGCACCAGGCTGCGGCGGATTTGTGGCAATTCGCCGTGGTTCAGGGCGCTGCGCAGGTTGCGGTAGGCCACGCCTTCGTGGTTTTCCGGGGCGTAATGGGCCTGGACTTGCTGCCGGCGCTGGCGCAGATGACCGGCAATGGCCCCGTGGTGCGGTCGCAGCAACGCCAGATACAGCGCCGCGGCAATGGCGGCGATGACGACGCCAAGCAGCCAGCCGAGCCAGTTTTCGCTGATTTCGATGGTTTCCGCGGCGGCCTGGGCGTCGATCATTTCCTGGTCCACCGCGGGGGCTGCGGCAAGCAGCTCCGCTAGATCATCGCCGCTGCCGGCAACGGTTTGTTCGGCGGGCGTGGCGCCGGCTACGGCATTGATGGCCAACACTGTGGCGGGGATGGTGGCGAATTCCTGCTGGTCGGTTTCCACATTCCACCAGGGAATGACGATTTCCGGGATTTCCAGGGCGCCGGCTTCGGTGGCGATGATGGAACTGCGCTCGATGCGGGTGCCCACGATACTGCCATCGACGAACATGCGCTCGATCTCCGAAGGTTCCGGATACACATTGGCGCCGTCCAGGGCGATTTCCGCCAGCGGCGGCAGCACCGCGCCGTCAAGGCCCCGGGCTTCCAGAATGATGGTGCGGGTCAAGGTATCGCCGACGCGCAGGTCATCCACGGGGCCTTCCCAGCTTTCCTCGATGTTCAGCTCGCGCAGGGGCAGCCAGTAATCGCTGTCCCGGGCGATTTCCGGGCGTTCGAGGACGGCGATGCTCATGCCCTCGGTGAATGCGGTCACGCGCCGGGTGTTCAGATTGCGGAAGACGAAATTGCTCGAACCATCGGTGACCTCGCCGCGAAACAGGATATCCGGAATCTCCAGGGAGCCGCTGCGCTGTGGGAAAATCACATAGCGCTTTTCATAGACGCCGTAGCGGACGCCGTCGATGAGTTTTTCGTATTGGTTGGGCGAGCCGATCAACTGGATCACGGTATCCGGAATTTCCAGCTCGGTGAACTGGGGATTACGGATACCGTTGATGGTGTAATACAGGCGCACGGCGAACAGCAGTTGCTCCTGCACATAGATCGATTCCTTGCTGGCCTCGAGTTCCAGAAAAAGCTCCTCATTGCCCTGGTTGGAGCGGGTGCCTTCATTGCGCACGAGTACTTCGACGGGTTCGGTCAGGGCTTCGTTGACCTGGATGGGGGGAATCGTGAGATTGCCCTCGGTGAGTGGAAACAGGGTGACGATGTAGTCGGTCCAGGATTCAACGTTGCCATTGACGCTGCGAATCTGGCTCGAAGTGCGGGTGCCGAGCACGTCGAAATCCTCGGTGAGCGGCGTCAGGTCGAGTTGCATGCCCTGGCGCCGGTCGAAGACTCGAATGGTGTAGGTCAGGGTTTCGCCCCGGGCAAGTTCAGTGCGATCAACGCTGGTCTCGATCTCCTGGGCGAGCAGCGGCAGGGCGAAGACCGCGAGCAGTATCGCGCAGATTGTCTGCCTTACCATATTTGACCTCCGTCCTGCAGACTGTTGGCCGTGCCGTTCAATTGCCGCTGCCGGTACTGGTAGCGGAACTTGCGCTGGAGCAACTCGCCGGGATCGTCTTCGATCCGGCGCAACCACTGTTCGAGTGACTGCTGTTCCTCGAACTCCTCGTTGCTGTTCTGGCTTGGCGTATTCTGCTCGCTGTTCGATTCGGAATTTTCCTGGTCTTCCGGCGCCTCGTTCTGTTGCTGGTCCTGCTGCTGGTTCTGGTCGCCTTCCTGGCTTTGCTGGTCCTGCTGCTCGCTTTGTTCCTGTTGGTCCGACTGCTGATCGGAATTCTGTTCCGACTGGTCGCTTTCGTTGTCGCCGTCGGTGCTTTCACCGTCTTCCGACTGCTGTTCCTCGAGCAGTTGCTCGACGATTTCCCTGTTGAAAGTGGCGTCCTCGTGTTCCGGCTCCATGCCGAGGGTGAGGTCGTAGGCGGCGATGGCCTCGGCGTAATTGCCGGTCAGGGCCAGGGCATTGCCCCGATTATAATGACCATCGGGGGTGTTGAGGGCGCTGTAAGCGGCGATGGCGGCATCGTAATTTTCCGCGCGATAGTTGGCGGCGCCCTGCCAGCCGGGAGATTCAAACAGGCTGGCGGCCCGGGAATGGTCTTCCTCGGCGTAGGCCCTGGCGCCGCGCTGATCGGGGGTTTGCCACAGTCCGGCCCATTCCGCCGCGCTGGCTTCCGGCGCCGGCAGGAAAGTCAGAACGCCGGCCGCCAACAGCCAACTGAACAGCCAGCCCCGGCGGAAACCGAACGCGGTGATGGGCGCAATCAACAGGAGCAGCCAGGGGCCGGTTTCGTACCAGACGTCGAATTCTTCTTCCACATCGCTCAACTGCGGATCGTCGAGCAAATTGAGGTCGGTCAGCAGATAGGCCAGGTCCGAGTCGGAAAGCTGGATATCGTGATAGCGCCCGCCGACCCGATTGGCCAGGGATTGCAGTACGCTGCGATTCAGGGTGGGCACCACCATGACGCCTTGCCGGTCGGTGAGGAAATTGCCGTCGCTGGTGCGGATGGGCGCCCCCTGTTCGGTGCCGATTCCCATGATCAGCAATTCGTAAGGCGTTTCCTCGAGTTGTCGGGTAATCAGCAGCTCCTGGTCGAAACCGCTGATGCCGTCGGTCATGAGCAGAATCCTGCCTTCGGACGCCTCCACATTGTTGAGCAATTCCATGGCCATCTCCATGGCGGCCATGGGATTGCTGCCGAACAAGGGCATGATATTGGGGTTCAGGGAAGGCACCAGGGCTTCGATGGTCACCACATCGTCGGTGAGCGGCATGACCGCGTGGGCGTCGCCGGCATAGACCACCAGGCCGGTCTGGCCTTCGTCGCGCAGGGCCAGGATATCGCGCAGCTTGCGCTTGGCCAGATCGAGCCGCGACGGCGCGTGATCCTGGGCGAACATCGACAGCGACAGGTCCATGACGATGACCATGGCGTCCTCGCGCTGCTGCACCGGTTGGGGCAATTTTTCCCAAACCGGGCCGGCCAGGGCAATGGCCGACAGCAACCAGGCGCAGAGCAGCAGCAACAGGGGAGTGCGCTGGGAGGCATTGCGCGAGCGGTCCAGCAAAAAGGGCAGCAGATTCTTGTCGATGGCCTTGTCCCAGGCGCTCAGGGAGCTGTTCACGCGCCACAGGGCGAATACGAAAACCATCGCGGGCGGCAGCGCCAGCAGCCACCAGGGGCGCAGGAAATGAAACTCGTTGAAGATGGCGGTGGAAAATTCCATGGGACTTCTACGCTTTCCGGACTTCCCCGGGCAGTTCTTCCGGGTCGCTCAACATCGCCCGGCCCGACAGCGACAGCCAGGGAATCGACACCAGCGCCAGCAGGAAGCTGATCAGCACGGCTCCGCCCAGGGGCCAGTGAAACAGCACCCGGGTGGGGCGGTAGGTTTGCTCGTCCTGTTCTATGGCTTCCAGCCGGTCGAGCTCTTCGTAGATACCCACCAGGTCGGATACGTCCCGGGCGCGGAAGTAGCGTCCGCCGGTGGCTTCGGCGATACGGGTCAGCACGGCCTCATCGAGTTCGGCGGAAGGATTGATGGTGCGGGCGCCGAAAAAGGTGCGCTGGGTGATCTGGTCGGCGCCGATGCCGATGGTGTAGATCCTGATGTTTTCGGTGCGGGCGAGCTGGCCCGCCTGTTCCGGCGAAACTTCGCCGGCATTGTTGACGCCGTCGGTCAGCAGAACGAGCACCCGGCTGTTTTCCGGCCGGCTGCGCAAATGGATGACCGAAAGGCCGATGGCGTCGCCGATGGCGGTTGCCGATTCCTCGATAATGCCGATATCGGCCTCTTCCAGCAGTTCTCCCACCACCTTGCGATCAAAGGTCAGCGGCGCCTGGATATAGGCGTGGGCGGCAAACAGGATCAGGCCGAGCCGGTCGCCTTCCCGGCGTTCGACAAAATCGCCCACCACCGCCTTCACCACGTCGATGCGCGAAGCCTGGCGGTTGCCGACGATCATGTCCTGGGCTTCCATGCTGCCGGAAATATCCACCGCAAGCATCAGGTCGCGGCCGGTGGAAGGCAATTGCACAGGTTCTCCCAGCCATTGCGGCCGGCTCGCCGCAAGCACCACGAGCAGCCAGATGAGCACGCAGCAGATCAGATTGAGAATGCGCCCGGAAGTCAGGTTTTCATGGTCGGACTGGAGCCGGGTGAGGACGTTGAAAAAAGGCACGTAGAGGGCGGCGTCCTGACGCGGGGCGCGGGCCGCCAACCGATACACCAGCAGGGGCAGGGGCAGGAGCAGAAACGCCCAGGGCCAGGTGAATTCAAGCATCGGAACCTGATACCTTCAGATCGCTTGCAGTCTGATGCGGTTGCGGGCGGCGGCGGGGGCGCAGATAGGTGGAGCGAATCCACTCCCGGCCGAATTCGTGGAGCTTGCCCGCCTCCACGGAGATGGTAGGCCGGAATCGGCCGTGACTCAATGCCGCGGCGAGGTCCCGGTCGAGGTTTTCACAGTTGCCGTGCTCCCGGAGAAAGCGCACCCAGTCATCGCCGCCGAGACCGGCCACGCTGGTTTGGGGGAAATGCGTCAGCGCCACGCGCCGCAGGACCGAATTGAAGGCATTGACGTAACGCAATCGGGCCGCAGCCGGGTCTTCGCTTTCCGCCGCGGTGAAGGCGCCCAGAATGCGTTCGAGTTCCAGCAGGGCCTGACCGCAGAACCGGCGCCGGCGCCAGACCGCCCAGGCCCGCCTCCCCCCAAACCAGAGGCCGAGCGCAAGCAGCAGGGCAAGCAGCCACCAGCCCGCCGCCGGCGGCCAGAATCCCACGGGCTCGGGCAAATGAATATCCGCAAGCTGGGCTAGGAGTTCTGCGCTATCCACTGGCGTATCTGCTCCACCACGAGATCACTGGTGCGAATCTTCAACAGCGCCACCTGCAGGCGGTCGAGTTCGGACTCGATCAGCCGCATTCTTTCGGCGAACTGTTCCCGGTAGCGAATCCTCGCGCGCCGGTTGAAAGTGTTCAGCGCACCCTTGCGCCGACCGTCGGTAATGCTGTACAGACCCGGCGTGGGCAGGGATTCTTCCAGCGCATCGTACACCAGGCAACATACCACGTTGTTGTGCTGGCTGAGCTGATTGAGAAAGTTTACCGCCCGCTCATCGAGGGTGACAAAATCCGAAATCACATACAAGGTGCTGCCGGGGCGCAGAATCTTGCGAATCTGGCCGAGGGCGCTGGACAGGCCGGTGCTCTCGCCTGCTTCGGAATCGCCACTGGTGACGCCGCCAAGCGCCTGGTTGAATTCATACACCTGGTTGAGCAGATGCAGCGCCGAGCGCCGGCTGCGCTTGGGCCGCACAAGGCGCGCTTCGCGATCGGAGAAAACCAGTCCGCCCACCCGGTCGCCGTTGTCTATGGCGAGCCAGCAGAATACCGCGGCGGCCTGGGCGGCGATGACCGACTTGAACGCCACCCGGCTGCCAAAATACATGTTGCGGGTCTGGTCCACCGCGATGATGACCGGCCGCTCGCGCTCTTCGCGGAAAACCTTGGTAAAGGGTCGGCTGGTGCGGGCGGTCACCCGCCAGTCGATCAGGCGGATGTCGTCGCCTGGCTGATAGGGGCGGAATTCCTCGAAATCGATGCCGCGGCCGCGCATTTTGGAAAGATGCAGGCCGCTGATGCCGGCAATGGAGCGGTTATGGGCAAGGTATTCGAGAGTCTTCGCGGCGTAGCGCTGCATCAGCAACTGCTGCAGGGTAACCGCCGCGCCGGTGGCCTGGTAGCGCGCGTGTTCCGGGTCGATGCGGTGCCTGGAACTCATGCCGGCAAGGCCATTCAGGCGGAGGGCACGCGTTCGCGAATCGTTTCCAGCACCTTGTCCGGCGTGACACCGCTGGCTTCGGCCTCGAAACTGAGCAGGATGCGGTGGCGGAGCACGTCGAACAGGATTTCCTGCACGTCGTCCGGGCTGACGAAATCCTTGCCCTGAATCCAGGCGTGGGCCCGGGCGCAGCGGTCCAGGGAGATCGTGCCCCGGGGGCTGGCGCCGTATTCGAGCCAGCCCTCCAGATCCTGGCCGTAGACCAGGGGATTCCGGGTCGCCATGATGAGCTGGATGATGTATTCCTCGACTTCCGGCGCCATGTGCATTTCGAGCACTTCCTGGCGGGCGGCGAAAACCTTGTCCTGGGGCACCTGGCTGGGCGGCTGGGGCAGCTTGTTGGCGGCCTCGTCCCGCACGAGATGGAGAATGTCGCGCTCGGCCTCGATGGCGGGGTAGGTGATGGTGACATGCATGAGGAAGCGGTCGAGCTGCGCTTCCGGCAGGGGGTAGGTGCCTTCCTGTTCGATGGGGTTCTGGGTCGCCATGACCAGAAACAGCGGCGGCAGGGTAAAGGATTCGCGGCCCACGCTGACCTGGTGCTCGCCCATGGCTTCTAGCAGCGCCGACTGCACCTTGGCGGGGGCGCGGTTGATTTCGTCGGCAAGCACGAGATTGTGGAAAATCGGACCCTGCTGGAAACGGAAGGAGCCGTCTTCGGGCCGGAAAACCTCGGTGCCGGTGATATCGCTGGGCAACAGATCCGGGGTAAACTGGATGCGGTGGAAGTCGCCTTCGATGCCCCGGGAAAGATCCTTGATCGCCTTGGTCTTGGCGAGCCCCGGCGCGCCTTCCACGAGCAGGTGGCCATCGGCGAGCAGGGCAATCAGCAACCGGTCGATCAGCCGTTCCTGTCCGATGATCTGCATCGACAGCCAGTTTTTCAATTCCGTGATCGTACTATATTGACTCATTGACCAGGGTCTCGGTTGCGGGCGCGAAGTGGGCGATTGTAATGGTTTTGTTATGGAAGTCTAGGAGCCTGCGCCGCAGGAATTCGCGAAAGCGAAAATTCGCTATCGCCGCGCCCCTGGCCGGTCGATTGAGGCGAATATCGGTGGATATGCAACGAAATCGAACCGATATACAGAATTGCAGACACAAGGACGGAGAGAGTCCAGTGCGTTCAAGAATGACCGGCATCCTCTGTGTGGCTTTGCTTTGTTCGGGTGGGACGGCTGCCCAGACCCGGGTGGAGGAAATTGTCGTCACCGGCGATCTTGACAGCTTGCCCGGGGGCTATGTGGAATCGGTTTTTGGCTTTGACAAGTCATTGCTGGAAACACCGCGCTCGGCGTCCACGATTTCGGCGGCCCTGCTGGAGCGCTTCGATTTGCAGGATATCGACGAATTGATCGCGCTTTCTCCGGGTACTTTCACCCAATCCTTTTTCGGCGCCGCCGGCGGGCTCGATATCCGGGGAACGCCGGGGGAAAGTTATTTCCGCGGCATGCGCCGGCTCGACAATCCCGCAAGCTATCCCACTCCCATCGCCGCCGCCGACCGCATCGACATCGTGCGGGGCCCCGCCTCGCCGATTTACGGACCATCCAAGATCGGCGGCTATCTCAATATCAATCCGAAATCGGCGCGGGTCGAGGAAACCGGAGCGCTGTTCGCCGACACCCGGGGCGGCGCCAATTTCACCACCGGGAGCTGGGACAAGTCGGCGCTGTCGGCGGAAGTCGGCGGCCCCGCGCGCATTGGCGCGGGGCGGTTGGGCTACTACCTGTACGCCCTCGCCGAGGATTCCGATTCGTACTACGACAATACCGATCGCGGCCAGGAATTGTTGCAGGCTTCGCTTGATCTCGATCTGTCCGGCGGCCTGCGGGCCCAGTTTGGCGGCATGTGGCACAACTATCTCAGCAACGAGATTTCCGGCTGGAATCGCCTGAGCCAGGAACTGATCGACCACGGCCGCTACGTGACCGGCTCTCCCCCGGACCTCGACCGCAATGGGGACGGCCATGTTTCCCATCAGGAGTTTGATGTGGACGGGGATGGCTTCACCGATCTCAACCCCTTCACGCCGGGCATTGCGCCGGGGCGGGCGGGAAGGCTGGAAGGCGAAGGCGTCTGCCGGATCGGTTCGAGCCCGGTGTTCGGGTGTTTTCCGGAATTGCTGGCATTGGTGAATCCGGGCGTGGCCCATATCGAAGGCAACATGAATTTCACCCACCCGGAGGATACCCTGGATACCGCGGTCAACACGCTGTATTTCGATCTGCTCGGCGAGAGCGATTCCGGCTGGGAATGGGGCAATCAGTTATTTTACGAAAGCTATGATGTGCTCAATGAAAACAATTACGGCTTTTCCCAGTTCCACGACGCCTGGGTGGTGGAGAACAAACTGGTGTTCTCCCGGGACTGGCGCCTTGACGGCCTGACCGCCGCGCTGCAACTCTCGCCTTCGGTCAGGCATACCGAATTCGAACACGGCAACGATTACTCCAACGAATACTTCGACCGCTACGACATCACCCGCAGCCAGGGTCTGGCGAAACCGCGGCTCCTTTCCACCCGCATCGGCGGCGATTACACCGAATATTACATCGGTGACTACACCGATATCGGCCTGGCCGCCCTGGCGGATTTCAGTTTCGACAATGGTTTTTCGGCCCTGCTGGGCTTGCGACAGGATCGTATCTCCCTGGCGAGCCGGCAGCCGTTGGAAAAGCTGCTGCTGCCCAGTTCCAGCAATTTCTGCCTGCCGCCGGGGGACTGTGTCGAGCTTGCCGCGGAAGACGAAGTGGACGCCCTCTCCTGGACGCTCAGCCTGAGCCGGGAACTCGCCAATGGCATGCAGCCCTATGTGACGGTCTCCCGGCAGTCCACGATCATCGCCGGCCAGGGTTCGGAGGTCACCACCGGCAATGTGGGCAATGGCTCGGCGGTGGACCAGTCGAAATTGCTGGAAGCCGGCGTCAAGGGCCGGCTGGTGGATGGCCGGCTGTATTTCGCGGCCGCGGCGTATCGCCAGGAGCGCACCGATTTTTCCGCGCAGGCGATCGTGACCAACCAGGCGAGCCGCACCGAAGGCATCGAACTGGAAGCGCGCTGGGTCGTCAATAACCACCTGCTGCTCACCTTTGGCCATACCCGCTTGGAAGTGATCAATCTCAACACCCGGGAGGCGGGCTCGCGCTTCAGCTATCTGGGCAGCGATGACCTGCCCGGCGTGGAAGCCTGGCGACTGTACGGCGGCGCCCTCGGAGGTAACGTTATCAGCGGCGACCCGCGGCGGGCGGGGATGCCGGAACGGATATACTCCCTGCTGGGCACCTGGGATTTCGACAATGGCTGGACGTTGAACGGCAGTATCGCCGACGTGGCGCAGACCCACTCCGGCTATTCCCGCAGCGTCCGGCTGCCGGGCTATACCCTGGCGAATTTCGGCGCCGGCTATGAAACCCCGGCCTGGCGATTCAACCTGAATCTCAAGAATGTGACCGATGAACGCTATTTCCGCGCCAATTTTCCCAATCTCTATGGCGGCGTCATTGTGCTGCCGGAGTTGCCGCGCCATGTTACGGCGAGTATCCGCTACAGTTTCTGAGCGCTGCCGCCCGCTCCGGGGAGCCCTGTGTATTCGCTGATCGCCAGCCCCTTGTTCGCCCTGCCCGCCGAGACGTCCCACGGCATTGCCCTCGGGGCGCTCGATGGCTTGCACCGGCTCGGCTTGTCCCGGCTGCTTGCGGCTCCGGCGACTGCGGACCCGGTGCGGCTCATGGGGCTGGATTTCCCGCACCGCATCGGCCTTGCCGCGGGTCTGGACAAGAATGGCGATCATGTGGACGCGCTCGCGGCGCTGGGCTTCGCCTTCGTGGAAATCGGCACCCTGACGCCGCGGCCCCAGCCAGGCAATCCCCGTCCACGACTGTTCCGCAGCCGCAGCGGGCGGTGCATCGTCAACCGCATGGGATTCAATAATCGGGGCATCGCCCACGCCATGACAAAGGCCGCCCGACGCCGCGCGAATGTCATTCTCGGGGTAAACATCGGCAAGAACCGGGATACGCCGGAGCAAAACGCCAGCGCGGACTATCTCGATGGTTTTCGAAGCTGCCGGCAGCTTGCCGATTATGTCGCCGTCAATGTTTCCTCACCCAATACTCCCGGCTTGCGCGACTTGCAGTTCGGCGATGAACTTGATCGCTTGCTCGAAACCCTGAAACAGGCCCAGGCGGAACACGAGGGGGACAGCGGCAAATATCTGCCGCTTGCGCTGAAGCTGGCGCCGGACCTGTCAGAGCAAGAAATCCGTTCGATTTGCGCAAGATTGCTGGCCTGGAAGGTGGATGGCGTGATCGCTACCAACACCACTATCCAGCGCCCGGGCTCCCTGCCCGGCAATCTGGCCCGGCAAAACGGCGGCCTGAGCGGCGCGCCACTGACTTTGCCGGCCCGGCGGACCGTTGCCGCGATCAAGGCTGAAATCGGCGATCGCATTCCCCTGATCGGTGTCGGCGGCATCATGAATGGCGAAGACGGCAGGGCCATGCTCGCGGCTGGTGCCGATCTGCTGCAGATCTACAGCGGATTCATTTTCCGCGGCCCCGGCCTGATCCGGGAACTTGGCGAAGCGGCAGCGAATGCCTGAGTTGCTGTTTTACACTACCGCCGGCTGCCATCTTTGCAAATATGCGGAGGCCATGCTCGCTGAACTGTCGCCATCCCGGGAATTTCGCGTGACCCCGGTGGATATCAGCAGGTCCGAAAAACTCGTGGCGCGCTACGGGCTCACCATTCCGGTGCTGCGCAATCCGCAAACGGGGGAAGAGTTGAACTGGCCATTCTCGCCGGAGCAGATTGTGACCCTGTTGGATATGGTCAGAACATAGCCAGGATGGTTTGTCGAAGCCCCTTTCCCGCCATGCTGTGCGGAGCGAAGCGAAGTCACAGAATCTCGGGCAGCGGCCACCCAATGAGATGCCGTGACTGCGTGCGGCATGACGAGAGAATTCACGTTTTCAGCCCGAACAGGCGAATTGCATTGGCGGTAGTCTGCCACGCAATCTCTGCCGCATCGCGTCCCGTGCAGCGGGCGACCTCGGCGAGTACTGCGGGAAGATACTTTGGTTCGTTGCGCCTGCCGGAGGGTTTGGGCCGCAGGGTTCTTGGCAAAAGATAGGGCGCATCGGTTTCCAGCAGCAGCCGCTCTGGCGGGATATGGCCCACAATGCCCTGCAATTCCCGGCCCCGGCGCTCGTCGCAGATCCAGCCGGTAATGCCGACATGCATGTCAAGATCAAGATAGTCATCCAGGGCTCGCCGGGTATCGGTAAAGCAGTGTACTACGCCGCCGGCAATACGCTCGCGATGCTTTTTAAGCAGGGCAAGAAAGTCATCATGGGCGTCGCGCTGGTGCAGGAACATGGGCTTGCCCACCGCGGCGGCGATTTCCAGATGCTGCTCAAAGCAGGCCAACTGCTCCTTCCTGGAGGAAAAATTGCGGTTGTAATCAAGCCCGGTTTCTCCTACGGCGACGGTCTGATCGCGCCTGCACAACGTGGCAATGGCGATGCGGGCATCGTGATCGAAAGTGCTGGCCACATGGGGGTGGAAACCCGCAGTGTTGCTGAAAAAATCCGGCGCGACGACGGCCAGACCCGCAGCGGCCTCGCTGCTTGCGGCATCGGTTCCGGTGAGAATGATGTGCTTTAGCCCGGCGCTTCTGGCATCATCCACAACCTGCTGAAAATCGTGCTCGAAAGACTTGTGGGTGAGATTGGCGCCGATGTCGATCAGATGATCCATGGGTCTTGCCGGGGTTCGCTTGCAGGAAGACCTGAAAGTCCAGAAGCCTGCGCCACAGGAATTCGCGAAAGCGAAAATTCGCTATCGTCGCGCCCCTGGCCGATCAATTGAGGCGAATATTGGTGAATATACTATGAAATCGAGCGGCCAGGGGCGTGGAAGGGAGCGGATTTGCAGCCGTGAATTCCCGCGGCGCAGGCTCCTGGCCCAGCCGAGACCCGGCGATAGAGTTGTCTGGCGGAAATGTCCACCGCGAAGAATGATGTCTTGATGATTATGGAAATGAACGGAAAAATCGGCAACAGGGCGCTCAATTGGGCTGAACTCGGTTTTGAGTACGTCAGGACCGACGCGCGCTTTTCCGCCCGTTGGCGCGAGGGTGAATGGAGCGAAGGCGAACTGCTCGCCAGCGAAATCATGCCATTGCACGAGGGTTCGCCGGCCCTGCATTACGCCCAGCAATGCTTTGAGGGTCTCAAGGCCCAGTGCGCGCGGGACGGCAGGGTGCTGCTGTTCCGCCCGGAACTCAATGCCGAGCGCATGCGCGAGGCTGCCGGTCGTCTGTTGATGCCGGCGGTTTCCAAGGCCTTGTTCCTGCGCGGCGTGGAGGCGGCGGTACAGGCAAACCGCGAGTGGATTCCGCCTTTCGGTTCCGGCGCCAGCCTTTATGTGCGGCCCATGCTGATCGGCGTGGGTGACAATCTCGGCCTGCGGCCCGCCAGGGAGTTCGAGTTTCGGGTATTCGTCTCTCCGGTGGGGCCTTACTACAAGCAGGCGGGATTGGCGCCGATTTCGCTTGCGGTTTCGGAGATGGACCGCGCCGCTCCCAGGGGCACGGGCAGTTTCAAGATAGGCGCCAATTACGCCGGGGGCTTGTTTGCCACCCAGTCCGCCCAGCGCCAGGGCGCCAATGAAGCGCTGTATCTCGATGCGACGGAGCAGCGCTACATCGATGAAGCGGGTTCGGCGAATATTCTTGTGGTGCTGCGCGACGGCAGCCTGGTCACTCCGGCTTCGGCGGCGGTCTTGCCAAGCGTGACCCGCCGGTCCATCATGCGGCTCGCCGCGGACCGGCTCGGCATGGCGACCGCGGAGCGGCCCATCGACCTGCGCGCCGAATTCGATGATATCGTGGAAATGGGCGCCTGCGGCACTGCGGCGGTATTGTCGCCGATCAGCCGAGTCTGGTTCGATGACGCCTGGCATGCAGTCAATCCCGGACAGCCTGGCGGCAAGGGATCCGATGCCGGCGTTGGTCCGGTGATGCAGGAACTCTATGATCTGCTTACGGGCATCCAGCAAGGGGGAATCAGCGAAAACTATGGCTGGATCCACGAAGTTCACTTGAGTTGAAGGAAGAGGGGGGAAGGAAAGCAGTAATGGCAAAGTCACTGGTCATCGTCGAGTCGCCGGCCAAGGCGAGAACCATCAATCGCTATCTTGGTTCGGAATTTGTCGTCAAGTCCTGTGTGGGGCATATCCGCGACTTGCCGGAAAAAGGCCGGGCCGCCCCAGGCCGGGGGCGCGGCAAAACCAATCTCAGCCCGGAACAGAAAAAGCGGCAACAACTCGCGCAGCGCCTCGGAGTGGACCCGGAAAACGACTGGCAGGCCCGCTACGAAATTCTTCCCGGCAAGGAACAGATCGTCGAAGACCTGAAAAAGATCGCGGCAAAATCATCTGCCATCTATCTCGCCAGCGACCGGGACCGGGAAGGGGAGGCCATCGCCTGGCATCTGCAGGAAGCCATTGGCGGCGACCCGGATCGCTATCGCCGGGTGGTCTTCAATGAAATCACCCGCAAGGCCATCCGGGAAGCCTTTGCCGACACCGGCACGGTGGACATGCGCTATGTGGAAGAGCAGCAGGCGCGCCGCTTTCTCGACCGGGTGGTGGGTTACATGCTGTCGCCCCTGCTCTGGTCCAAGGTGGCCCGGGGGCTTTCCGCCGGTCGGGTGCAATCGGTTGCCGTGCGGCTGGTTGTGGAGCGCGAGCGGGAAATCCGGGCTTTCAATCCCGAAGAGTATTGGGAAGTTTTCGCCAGACTGCGCACGGAGGCGAAACAGGACCTCAAGTGCCAGGTGGTCAGGCAGGCCGGCAAGAATTTCCGTCCCGGGGACAGGCAAGGCGTCGAGCAGGCGCTGGAAACGCTGCGCACCGCCGACTATGAGGTCAGCAAGCGCGAGGATAAACCCACCACTTCCCGGCCGCGACCGCCCTTGATCACTTCGACCCTGCAGCAGGCCGCAAGCACCCGGCTCGGTTTCGGCGTTAGCAAGACCATGACCCTGGCCCAGCGTCTGTACCAGGCTGGTCACATCACCTACATGCGAACCGATTCCACCCACCTCAGCAATGAAGCGATTACCGCTGCCCGGAGCCATATAGAGCAGGAATTCGGCGCCGATTACCTGCCGCCGAAACCCAATTCCTACCGCGCCCGGGAAGGAGCCCAGGAAGCCCATGAAGCGATTCGTCCCACGGATGTGCAGCGAACGCCGGAGTCCTTGCAGGACATGGACCATGACGCGCGCCGGCTCTATCAACTGATCCGACAGCACCTCATCGCCTGCCAGATGGTTCCGGCGCGCTTTCTGGCGAGCGCCATCACGGTCCAAGCCGCGGATTTCGAATTGCGCGCCAGGGGTAGAATCATGCAATTTCCGGGCTATCTTGCCGCGATGCCTTCCCGGGAAGTCGATGTAGTGCTGCCCGATGTGAAGGCCGGCGAGCGACTTGCGCTGCAAGCGCTTGACCCAGTGCAGAATTTTACCCGTCCACCGGCCCGATTCACCGAGGCCAGCCTCGTGCGGGAACTCGAAAAGCGTGAAATCGGCCGGCCCTCCACCTATGCCTCGACGATTTCCACGATACAGGACCGGGGCTATGTGAAGCTGGAAAACAAGCGCTTTCACGCCCTCAAGATCGGCGATATCGTCACCGAACGCCTGCAGGAGAGCTTCCGCGACCTGATGGATTACGACTTCACCGCGCGTATGGAAGACTCTCTTGATGAGGTGGCCGCCGGCAGCAAGAACTGGAAGAAGCTGCTGGATGAGTTTTATCGGGATTTCACCGGGCAACTCGCCAGGGCGGAGGCGAAGGACGGCGGCATGCGCGCCAACAAGCCCACCGAAGTCGATGTGGACTGCCCCAGATGCGGTCGCAGGATGCAGCTTCGCAATGCCTCCACCGGGGTGTTTCTCGGCTGCTCCGCCTATGGCTTGCCGGGGGATGGGAAATGCCGCTCGACGATGAATCTCACTCCGGGCGAAGAGGCGATTCGCGCCGACAGCGCCGAGGAAGCCGAGCAACAGGAAAACATCCAGTTTCGCAAGAAACACCGCTGCCCGAAGTGCGGCACCGCAATGGACGCCTGGCTTGTCGACGCCGGGCGCAAGCTGCACGTCTGTGGCAACAACCCCGACTGCGATGGTTTCGAGCTGGAGAAAGGGGAATTCCAGATCCAGGGTTACGACGGCCCGGTGATCGAATGCGACAAGTGCGGCAGCGAAATGCAATTGAAGTCGGGCCGCTTCGGTAAGTACTTCGGTTGCACCCGGGAAGATTGCCGCAATACCCGAAAGCTGCTGCGCAATGGCCAGCCGGCGCCGCCGAAAATGGATCCGGTGCCGATGCCGGAGTTGCGCTGCAGCAAGGTGGACGATCATTACATCCTGCGCGAGGGCGCTTCCGGCCTGTTTCTCGCCGCCAGCGGTTTTCCGCGTAATCGGGAAACCCGCTCACCCCAGGTGGCGGAACTGCTGCCCCACCGGAACGAGATCGATCCAAAGTTTCATTATCTGCTCGACGCGCCGGTCAGGGACGACAAGGGGAATGCCGCCGTGGTGGGTTTCAGCCGCAAGACCCGGCAGCATTTTGTGCAATCCCTGGTGGAGGGCAAGCCCACCGGCTGGCGGGCCTTCTATCGCGACGGCGAATGGCAGGCGGCCGCGGGCGCGAAGAAGTCGGCCACAAGAAAGAAGAAGTAGCGGAGAGATTACAGCCCGAGCCGGATTACCCCGACACTGACGCCTTCAATGGCAAAACGGTCCCGGCTCAGGTCCACCTCGATGGGCGCGATATCGGGATTTTCCGCGGCAAGTTGCAGATGCCGGCTTGCCGTCTGGCGACGCAGCCGCTTGACGGTCACTTCATCGTCGATTCTCGCCACGATGATATCGCCGTTCCGGGCTTCCGCGGTGCGATGCACGGCGAGCAGGTCGTCCTCGAAAATACCGATGCCGGTCATGCTGTCGCCCTTGACCGTGAGCAGATAATCGGCCCTGGGGGTAAACATGGCGCCGGGAATCGCGCTGTAATCGGCGATGGATTCCGCAGCGAGAATCGGCGAGCCGGCGGCGACCTGACCGATAATGGGCAATCCCGGCGGCGCTTGTTCCGGGATGCGAATGCCCCGGGAAGCGCCGGGCGACACTTCAATTGCACCTTTGCGGGCGAGGGCGCGGAGGTGTTCCTCGGCGGAGTTTACCGAGCGGAAACCCATGTGGGTGGCGATTTCGGAGCGCGTGGGAGGGTAGCCGGTGTCGCGGAGGTGGCCCCGGATGAATTCGAGGATTTGACCCTGGCGGGAGGTGAGTCCGTGCATGATACCCTCGTTGTTGCATCGATACTGTGATTTTATACAGTTATCCGTCTGAATATGGGAAACTTTAGGCTGCGCATGAAGCTGCGCTTCATAAACGCTTGCCTGCACCCCTGCGGGCTTCGGGCTCGGCTTCCTGCCTCGCACGGCCTGATACGCCCGCCCGGCAGCGGCTTGCGGCATCCCACCGGGCTTGGACATCCTAATGCATCTTTTGAGATCGGCACGCCAGACACAAGCCTTGAGTTTCAATGAGTATTGTGACGCTCTCTCACGCTTATCAGAGTTTTGCCGTCATTGATGTTGTGGCCCCGGGAGACAGCGGGTGGAATGGGAAACGAAAATGAATGATCCAGGTGTTTTGATGGTGGATCTGCGCGGGTTGACGCCAGAAGCGGATGAGGTGGAGTTGCTGCGGCGGGATTGTGTCGGAGGGGTGATTCTGTTTCGGCGCAATTTTGTCTCTTCGGGGCAGTTGCGGGAATTGACCGGGGCCATACGGGAATGCGCGCCGGAGATTCTGATTGCGGTAGACCAGGAAGGGGGGAGGGTGCAGCGGTTTCGGGAGGGATTTACGGCTTTGCCGCCTTTGCGCGGGATTGGCGAAACCTATGAGGCTGATCCTGAAAGAGGATTGGGCCTGGCGTGGGATTGCGGTAAGGTCATGGCGGCGGAGATTATCGGGGCGGGGCTCGATTTCAGTTTCGCGCCGGTGCTGGACTTGTATGATCCGGCTTCGCCAGTGATTGGCGACCGGGCCTTTGCGGCGGACCCGGATGCGGTGGCGGAACTTGCCCGGGCGTATCTCGGTGGCATGGCCGAGGCCGGGATGGCCGGGGTGGGCAAACATTTTCCGGGGCATGGGCTGGTGGGAGCGGATTCCCATGTTGAATTGCCGGTGGATGGCCGCAGCGAAAGCGAATTGCGCGGCAGGGACATGCAGCCATTTGTCCACTGCCGGGATTTGCTGGCGGGGGTAATGCTGGCCCATGTGGTTTATCCTGAGGTGTGCCTCGATGCGGCGGGGTTTTCCCGGCACTGGCTGCAAACCGTGCTGCGCGGTGAGATCGGCTTCGATGGCGTCATATTCAGCGACGATCTCAGCATGAATGCCGCAGAGCAGGCTGGCGCAATGGAACAGCGGCTGGAAAAGGCCCTGCGGGCAGGTTGCGATATGCTGCTTGCCTGCAATGCGCCGGATGAGGCATTGCGGGCGGCAGACTGGCTGGAAAGAGAGAATGTTCCCCGTAACCGCAGGCTCGCGGCCATGCGGGCAAAACCCGCAGCCAGGCCGGATGGGGAGCAATGGCGGCTGGCGCTGGAGCGAGTTCGCGAATTTCAGGGGAACCCTGATTAAGTCAGAACTTCCCTTGCGGTACACGGAAGCGCCGACAATGGGAAATTCCGGGGGTGGCGGCAAGCGTTTTCGAAGCGCAACTTCGTGCGCAGCCGGAACGGCGCAGAGCCATGCTCTGCGACTGGACGGGAATTTTTCAGAGAATACCCGGTACGACAAGAGGCATTTGGACAAATGAATGATTCGATCAACATGAACTTCCTGGACGAATGGGCCTGGCTTGGACAGATTGTTTTATTGCTGACGCTGGCATTACTTGTAGCATTCATTGCCAATCAGATATTCAGATTCATCGAGCGCCAAACCACAAAGACCCGCAGTGTCTGGGATGATGCATTGCCGGAAGCTGTGCGGCGGCCGTTCTTTTGGGCACTGGCGCTCACTGTGGCGACGTCCATTTTGCAATTCGCCCAGCAGGGGCTGATGGCCGGCCTGATTGCCCGGGAAGTATTTGCCACGGTACGCTCGCTCATCATCGTGCTGTCCTTCGGCTGGTTCCTGTTGCGACTTTGCAGCGGCGTCGAAAATCGCGTGCTCGAACAACTCAAGGCCGAGCCGGACCAGGTCCAGACCCGAATGGACCCGACCACGCTCCACGCCCTGGTGCGGTTGCTGCGGCTGGCGATTTTCGTGGCGGCGGTGCTTATCGCGCTGCCCACGCTTGGCGTGGAAGTCACCGCCGTGCTCGCTTTCGGCGGCATCGGCGGCATTGCCATGGGATTTGCGGCCCAGGATCTGCTCGCCAACTTCTTCGGCGGGCTGATGATTTATCTGGACAAGCCCTTTGCCATCGGCGACTGGATTCGCTCGCCGGATCGGGAAATCGAAGGCACCGTGGAAAAGATCGGCTGGCGGCTCACGGTGGTGCGCACTTTCGACAAGCGGCCGCTATATGTGCCCAACTCGGTGTTCAACAAGCTGTCGCTGGAGAACCCCTCGCGAATGAGTCATCGCCGCATCCATGAAACCATCGGTCTGCGCTATCAGGACGCAGCCAGGATGGATGCCATCATTTCCGATGTGAAAGCCATGTTGCGTGCCCACGAGGAAATCGACAGCAGCCAGACCATGATCGTGAATTTCAACTACTTTGCGCCGTCCTCGCTGGACTTCTTCGTTTACACCTTTACCAAGACCACCAACTGGGTGCGCTTCCACGAGATCAAGCAGGATGTGCTGTTGCGAATCGTTGGCGTCATTCATTCCCATGGCGCCGATATTGCCTTCCCGACGACGACGCTTGACGGTCTGCCTGGCCTGGAAACCAAACCCCGGCCGGAACCGGATTCCGGCGTGGCATGACCACCCTGGATGAGATTGCGGCGGTTGCCTCCTCGGCCGAGCTGATACACAGCGCCGGAAAAATTTCGGCGGCCATGGATCGCATGGCGGGAGAAATCACCGCCGAACTGGCGGACAGCAATCCCGTCCTGCTCTGCGTCATGAACGGCGGCCTGGTCTGTACCGCCGAACTTGCCCTGCGGCTGGATTTTCCCCTGCAGATTGACTTCCTGCATATCAGCCGCTACCGGAACACCACCCGCGGCGGCGGCATCGAACAGCGGGTCAGCCCAAGCCTCGACCTGCGGGGAAGGGCCGCACTCGTCGTCGATGACATTGTCGATGAAGGCCATACCCTGCAAGCGGTCCTGCAACTCTGCCGCGAACAGGGCGCGGCACGGACCCTGTCGGCAATCCTGGTGGACAAGCAAAGGCCTCGCGGCCTGGATCTGCCCAGACCGGACTTCACCGGCCTTCGGGTTCCGGACCGTTACGTCTTCGGCTATGGCATGGATTACCAGGGTTACCTGCGCAATTGCAATGGCATTTTTGCCCTGGGCGAGGAGAAAGAAACCCCGCCGGCATAGTCATCCGGGCGGTATAGGAGTCTGCGCCGTAGGAATTCACGGCTGCAAATCCGCTCTCATCCACGCCCCTGGCCGCTCGATTTCGTTGAATATCCACCAATACTCGCCTCAATCGACCGGCCAGGGGCGCGACGATAGCGAATTTTCGCTTTCGCGAATTCCTACGGCGCAGGCTCCTAGCCGCACCTATTCACGAAGGTCAATTGTAGAGGTCAAAGGCATGCGGAACGAACAGATTTTGCTGGAAATGCGGTGAGTCCGGACTGGGACACTCTTTTTTTTTGCTTGTTCGCCGACATTTTGGCA
>JAJEGU010000049.1 GCA_022819645.1 Pseudomonadales bacterium | reverse complement strand
CGATGCCCTTGAAGTTTTCTATTTCCAGTCGAGTCAGACGCATTTCCCAAATCCCTCTACCCTGGTTTCCCTGCCTACGCCGCCTTCTTCAAACGACGCCTCTCCCACGCCTCCACCCGCTCCAGTCCGTGGAACAGCACGATCGCCCGCTTCTGAATCTCCAGCGTCAACCGAATCCACCTGTCCAAGCGCCGCCCCGTCCAATCCGCCCCGGAGATACGCCCGCGCCAGCGGATCGCCGGAAAACAGCCGCGTCCAGCGCCCGATGACCTCGTCCCGGTCCCAGGCCCGGCCCTGCTCGATATCCAGATACAGCACCACATGGTAGTGGTTGCCCGTCACCGCGTAGGCGGCGACGCGGATCGCGAAGACTTCCTCCAGCGCCTTCATCCGCGCCAGGAGCCAGGACTTGCGGTGGTCGAAGTTCCCGCCGGTGTAGTCGTCTTCGCCGCAGAGCCAGGCGCGGCGCACGCAGCGGGCGACGCAGTGGTAATAGCGGGTGCATTCCGGCTGGACGATTTGTGAACGGGGCTGGGTCATGGAGCTTCCGCCGCCCGTGGGTTGCGATGGGGAAGGTATAGGCGGGAACGGTTCCGAATGTCAAGTTTTTTGGGGAAATCAATGGCGAGGGGCTGACGGTCAGGGCCGGGGCAGAGTCTGGGGATGAATGTGAACGCTGACAGTTGGATGGGTGTCCTGTTTTTCTTCCCTGGCTGGGACGGATACAAACCTTGACTGGATGGATGGGTGCCCTGTGTTTCTCCTTAGCCCAAGATGGATGTCCCATTCGAGCGGGTGCCATTCGAGGAAGTAGGTGGGTGTCCTTCCTTAGATACTTTCATGTCATTCTGCGCGAAGCGAAGCGTAGTCGCAGAATCTCTTGCAATGGCCACGCGATGAGATCCTGCGACTGCACGCAGGATGACTGATATGAGCGCACCCATTGCCATAATGAGAATTGCTGGTGTCCTACTGGTGGAGTTGAAAAACTAGTCCAGCGAAAGTAGACTGTACGAACAGTACAGGAGATATTCCTGATGTATCAGACGGGTGCCGAGGAAGCGCGAAAGAAACTGCCGGAACTGCTCGACCGGGCCAGGACCGAAGGCCTGGTTACCATCATACGGAAACGAGGTGTTCCCTGCGCCGCGATCGTTCCCCTTTCGCATCTGCGGCAAAACGATGCAAAGCGCCTTACCTCACTGCGAGGTTCGGCGAGGGGGGTGTACGGTGAAGTTTCCAATTACATTGAAAATGAGCGCCGGTGGTAATGCGCGACATACGCGAGTTGCCGGGCAGGGGCCGGTTGCTCGTGGACAGCGCGCCCATCATCCACTACCTCGAAGATCATCCCGAGTTTTCCGCCCGGTATGAGAAAATCTTTTTCGGAGCGGAAGCTGGGAACTACGAGTTGGTCATTACCACGGTGTCTTTGGTCGAGGTTTTGACTGGACCGTTGCGACAGGGGAACAAGTCGCTTGCCGACACGTACCGCGAAGCACTCACGTCTCCGCCGAATTGGCGTGTCATCGACTTGACGCCGTCAATCGCACATCGGGCGGCGCAGATTCGTGGTGTGACCCGGCTCCGTACTCCGGACGCGATCCAGCTTGCGAGCGCGCTTGAAGTCTCGTGCATCGGGCTTGTCACACAGGATCGGGATTTCTGCGGATTTTCAGAGACTTCCGGCAAGCTGGACATCTATTTCTGAGCCCGGCTCCCCGTCGGACGGGGCCATGGCAGATAATCAACTATTCTCTGAAAAACTCCATCCGTGGAGTTTTTCATTATTTTCCGGTTTCGGCACCTGCCTGTTTGAGGATTGTTGCGTATTCGGTGGATTTGCGGTGTTCGGACACGTGGTCGAGGAAGGTGCTGCCGTCTCTCAGCGTGACGTTGATGTTCTTGCCGGCTTTGATGAAGAAGGGGATGAAGCGGGCGAAAAGTTCGGCGGTCATACCGCGGTAGGCCTTGAGCAGGATGGCGTAATCTCCCGGCATACCCGCGGGCGGAAGCAAGTCGAGATAGCCCTTGAGCCGCTCGTCGGACCACTCTTCATTGCGGGTGGCGATCTGGGTGCGCTCGGCGCCGCGCTTCTTGCCTTCCCTCATGGCTGCAATTTGTCGCGCAGGAGTTGATTGACCTGGGCGGGATTGGCCTTGCCCCGGGAAAGCTTCATGGCCTGTCCCACAAGATAGCCAAGCACCTGCTGGCGGCCATCGCGATACTGCTGTGCCTGGGGAGCGTTTTCCGCGATTACCTGCGCCACGAGGTTTTCGATTTCCCGAGTATCGGTGACCTGGCGCAGTCCCTCCTTTTCGATAATCTCGTCAACGCTGGCTTCGCCGTCCGCCAGATGCTCGAAAACCGTTTTCGCGATCTTGCCGGAGATGGTGCCGTCCTTGATGCGGCAGATGAGGCCGGCAAGGCATGTGGCGCTGATGGGGGAGTCGGCAATCGACAGGTTTTCCCGATTCAGCAGCCCACGCAATTCGACGCTGACCCAGTTTGCGGCAAGTTTGGCGTCGCCGCAGGCGCTGGCGGTCTGTTCGAAATAGTCCGCCACCTCCCGGCTTGCGGTAAGCACGCCAGCGTCATAGTCCGACAAACCGAACTTTTCGCGCAAGCGCTGCCTGCGGGCATCGGGCAATTCCGGCAATTCGGCGCGGACCTGCTCAATCAGTTCCTCGTCGATAACCACGGGAAGCAGATCCGGTTCGGGGAAGTATCGATAGTCATTGGCGACTTCCTTGCCGCGCATGGGCCGGGTTTCGTCGCGAACCGAGTCGTACAGGCGCGTTTCCTGCACGATGGTCCCGCCGTCCTCCAGCACATCCTGCTGGCGGCGGACTTCGTAATGGATGGCCTTCTCCACGAAACGGAAGGAATTGACATTCTTGATTTCGGTGCGGGCGCCGAGCTCCGCTCCCGGCCGCCGGATCGATACATTGGCGTCGCAGCGCATGGAACCCTGGGACATGTCACCATCGGAAATGTCGAGATAGCGCACGATGGAATGCAGTTTCTTCAGGTAGGCCACGGCTTCCCCGGCGCTGCGCAAATCGGGCTCCGACACGATTTCCAGCAGTGGCGTGCCCGCGCGGTTCAGGTCGATGCCGCTGTCGGTGGCGAATTCTTCGTGGAGCGATTTGCCGGCGTCCTCTTCCATGTGAGCCCTGGTGACGCCGATTTCCTTTTCGCTGCCGTCATCGAGATGGATGACGATGGAGCCGCGGCCCACGGTGGGAAATTCCAACTGGCTCGTCTGGTACCCCTTGGGCAGGTCCGGATAAAAATAATTCTTGCGGTCGAACACCGATTTCCTGCTGATCTCGGCGCCGATGGCAAGGCCGAAGCGCACCGCCATGCGCAGGGCCTCGCCATTCAAGACCGGCAAGGTCCCCGGCATGGCCAGATCGTAGATATTGGCCTGGCTGTTGGGAGCGGCGCCAAAGGCGGTGGATGTCCCTGAAAACAGTTTCGAGCGGGTCGATAACTGGACATGCACTTCGAGCCCGATGACGGTTTCCCACTCCATGATCAGCTCGCCCCTTCCCGGGCGTTCCGGGAATGATGGGTGTCCTCGGGAGTGCGGAAAGGTGGGTGTCCCGGGGAAGTTGGGGAAAGATGGGTGTCCCGGGGAAGTTGCAGGTGCCAGTCGGTCAGTTGCTGGAACTGGTGGGCGACACCGAGCACCCGGGCTTCGCTGAAGTCCGGGCCGATGATGTGCAGGCCGAAGGGCAACCCCCGGTCATGGCCGGCGGGGACCGAAATGGCCGGCAGTCCGGCAAGATTGACGGCGATGGTGAAGATGTCTTCCAGATACATTTCCACCGGGTCGGCCTTGGCGCCGTGGGCAAAGGCCACATGGGGCGAGGTGGGCCCCGCGATTACGTCCACCTTGGCGAACGCCCTGGCGAAATCCCGCCGGATCAGCCGCCGGATGCGCTGGGCCTTGACGTAATAGGCATCGTAGTAGCCGGCGGACAGGGCATAGGTTCCCACCAGGATGCGGCGCTTGACCTCTTCGCCGAATCCCTCGCTGCGCGTGCGGGTGTAAAGGTCTTCCAGGTCTTTCGGTTCTTCGCAGCGATAGCCGTAGCGCACGCCGTCATAACGCGACAGGTTGGCGGAGGCTTCCGCGGGCGCCACCACGTAATAGGCGGGCACCGACAGGTAATTGTTGGGCAGGTCGATATCGATGAGTTCCGCGCCGGCTTTCTCCAACTCTCCCAGCGCCGCGCGAACGCCCTGCTCGACGCCCGCGCTCAGGCCTTCGGTGAAATGCGGCAACGGGACACCCACCCGCAGGCCCCGCAAGGAAACGCCAGCTTCGCCGGCATAATCCTCCACGGGCCGGTCAACGCTGGTGGAGTCCCGCGGGTCGAGCCCCGCCATGGCCTGCATCATCAGGGCGGCGTCGGCGGCGGTGCGGGTGAGTGTCCCCGCCTGGTCCAGGCTCGATGCAAAGGCAATCATGCCCCAGCGCGACACCCGGCCATAACTCGGCTTGAACCCCGTAATACCGCAGAAGGAGGCCGGTTGACGAATGGAACCGCCGGTATCGGTGCCGGTGGCCATGGGGCACAGTCCCCCGGCAACCGCTGCCGCGGAACCGCCGGAGGAGCCGCCGGGAACCTTGTCCGGATCGTGTGGATTGCAAACAGGGCCAAAGAAACTCGTTTCATTGGACGAACCCATGGCGAATTCGTCCATATTGGTCTTGCCCAGCAACACCGCGCCCGCCTCACGCAGCTTTTCCACCACGCCGGCGTCATAGGGCGGCAGGAAATGCCGCAACATGCGGGACCCGCAAGTCGTGGGCAGCCCCCGGGTGCAGAAGATGTCCTTGTGGGCCAGGGGAATGCCGAGCAGGGGGCGGGTATCGCCCCGGGCGCGGGCGCGGTCCGCCCCGGCGGCCTCGGCCAATGCCGATTCTTCGCAAACCGTGATAAAGGCGTTGAGCCGCGGATTCCGCTGCCGGATCCTGTCGAGGCAGGCGCGGGTCAACTCGACGCTGGAAAACGCGCCGCGAGACAACTCGGCCGCCAGTTCGGTAACGCTCAGGTGCAACATCGGAAACTCGCCGGCTGCGCTATTCGATGACTTTGGGAACGAGAAACAGGCCGTCCCGGCTTGCGGGCGCCAGCGCCAGCAGTTCTTCCCTGCGGTCGGTTTCACTGACTTCGTCGGCGCGCAGGCGCTGCACCGCGTCCAGCGGATGCGCCAGCGGCTCGACCCCTTCGGTGTCCACCGCCTGCATCTGGTCGATCAGGCCGAGAATTTCGCTGATTCTCGCCGCCACCTCACCGGCTTCACCGGGGCTGACCCGCAGCCTGGCGAGAGTGGCGATCTTGTCGATTTCCGGCGTGTCCAATGGCTGTGGAAGAATGGCGTCGCGGCTGCGGGAAGCGGCGATTATACTTGGAATTCCCTGAAAAATTCCCGCCTGGAATTTTTCACTGTCATGATCGCCCTGGCGATTTCTCGCGGCGCAATGGAAGATTTGTGAAAAAGGCTTCATAATCTGCCAAATTTCCAGCCGGGAACCTGTCATCCCGCCCGCGCTGGAGCAGTACTGGAATCGTCACATGTTCAAGAAAATCAGAGGATTGTTCTCCAACGACCTGGCGATCGACCTGGGCACCGCCAACACCTTGATCTACACCCGGGACAACGGCATCGTGCTTGACGAGCCTTCGGTGGTGGCGATACGCGACCAGGGCGGTCAGAAATCGGTCACCGCGGTGGGCAAGGAAGCCAAGTTCATGCTTGGCCGCACTCCGGGCAATATCGTGGCCATCCGCCCGCTCAAGGACGGAGTAATCGCGGACTTCCAGGTCACCGAGAAGATGCTGCAGTACTTCATCAACAAGGTGCATGAGAATTTCTTTTTTCCGCCCAGCCCCAGGGTGCTCGTCTGCGTACCCTGCAAGGCGACGCCGGTGGAACGCCGGGCGATTCGCGAATCGGTGCTTGGCGCCGGGGCGCGCAAGGTGCAGTTGATCGAGGAACCCATGGCGGCGGCCATCGGCGCGGGCTTACCCGTGGAGCAGGCCTGCGGCTCCATGGTGGTGGATGTGGGCGGCGGCACCACGGAAATCGCGATCATTTCCCTCAACGGCGTGGTCTACGCCGAATCGGTGCTGGTGGGCGGAGACCGCTTCGACGACTCCATCGTCGCCCATGTGCGGCGCAACTACAGCAGCCTGATCGGCACCGCCACCGCGGAACGCATCAAGCAGGAAATCGGCTACGCCTACATGACTTCGGAGTCGGACATCCGGGAAATCGACGTTCGCGGCCGCAATCTCGCCGAAGGCATTCCCCGCTCCTTCACCCTGCGCAGCGACGAAATCCGGGACGCCCTGCAGGAGCCCCTGGCGCAGATCGTGTCGGCGGTGCGCAGCGCCCTGGAACAGTCCCCGCCGGAACTCGCCTCGGACATAGCCCAGGCCGGCGTGGTGCTTGCCGGCGGCGGCGCCCTGCTGAAAGGCCTGGATTACCTGATCTCGGAAGAAACCGGCCTGCCGGTGGTGCTCGCCGAAGACCCGCTCACCTGCGTGGTCCGCGGCGGCGGCAAGGCCATGGAAATGATGGACCAGTACGAATCCGACTGGCTGGGAATGGAATAGGACCTTGTGATTACGACCGTCAAGGCATTAGACTGGGGCAGATAAGTCTGTTGCAAGCCTCATTGCTTTGAGGCGAGAGGGCTGCCGAGATCGAGACTGCCGCTTTTGCAAGAAACCCCGGGCAGGAATACCGAATCATCCTGTTTACCGTGGTTTCAATACTGTTGATGATTGCCGATCAGCGCTTCGGCTATATGGAACATGCCCGCCAGGCGCTGGGTGTGGCCGCGGCCCCTTTTCACTGGCTGGCAGACACGCCGGCCCGTATCGGCAGTTCATTCAACGATATTTTCGTCAACCGGGCCGACCTGATCGAGGAAAACGCCAGGCTGCGGGAGGAATTGCTGCTTTCCCGGCAGCGGCTGCTGCTCGCCGAAAGCCTCAGCGTGGAAAACAACCGCCTGCTGGCCCTGCAGAATGCCTCGGCGTTGCTGGAACAGGAAGTGCTGCCGGCGGAAATCATCAATGTTTCCCCGGACCCGTACTCGCGCCGCATCCTGATCAACAAGGGCAGCCGCGATGGCGTGTTTGAGGGTCAGGCGGTGCTGGAAGCCAATGGCCTCATGGGCCAGGTTGTGCAGGTCATGCCTTTTGCAAGCTGGGTCCTGCTGATTACCGACGCCAATCACGTCACGCCGGTGGAAGTCAGCCGCAATGGCGAGCGCGCCCTGGCCAGGGGCAGCCAGCGCAGCGGCACCGAGCTTGATCTCGAGTTCGTCATTCCGACCCAGGATATGGAAGTCGGCGATACCCTGATCAGTTCGGGAATGGGCCTGATCTACCCCAAGAACTATCCCGTGGCGGAAATCATCAGCGTATCCCGCAGCCCGGGCCAGCCATACGCCAATATCAAGGCCAGGCCCAAGGCGCAGTTTTCCAGCACGCGCCATGTCATGCTTGTGCTCGACGCGACCAATCCGGATTACGCGGCGGCGGTGAATGACGCCGCCGGCATTGAAGAAGAATCCAGTCTGGTGTCGGTCAATTCCGCCAACTGAGTCTCCACCGATGGCCAGCCCCGCGCTGCTCAACAGCCTCATCGCCCTGACTTTCATCGCAGCGGCCCTGCTGGCGATTGTGCCGGTGCCGGAATGGGCGCTGTACTACCGCCCGGAGTGGGTCGCCCTGGTGCTGGTCTATTGGGTGATCAACCATCCCGAGCGGGTGGGCGTCGGTGTTGCCTGGCTGGTGGGCATCATGGTGGACGCGCTTACCGGCTCGCTGTTCGGCCTGCATGCCCTGGGGCTGGCGCTGGTGGCCTATCTCACCCTGCGGCTGCGGCTGCGGCTGCGGCTCTATACGGTTCTCCAGCAGGCGAGCGTACTGCTGGTCATCATCGGCCTGCAACTGTTGCTGTTGCAATGGCTGCAAATCCTGTTCGACCTGCCCCGGGGGGCGAGCATGATTTACCTCGCGCCAGCCATGAGCAGCGCCCTGCTCTGGCCACTGGCCTGGCTGCTGCTTGGCGGCCTGGCCCGCTCGCTCGACCTGAACTGATGACGCAACAGCAAGCCAGACCCGAGCGTGAACCTCGGCCGATGCTGGACAGGCTATGGCGTCATTTCGGCCTCGTCCTGCTCCTCGCCGTGGTCCTGCTCGCGGCCTATGTCAGCGTGGGGAGGCAGTTCATGCCCGCCATCGCCGGCTATTCCGGCTTCTTCGAAAACCAGATCCACGCCATTACCGGCGTGCCGGTGCAAGTGGAATCCCTCAGTGGCGGATTCAGCGGATTCAATCCTGTCATCGAGGTCAACGGATTGTCCATGCAGGTGACCCCGGGCGCCGGCTCTCCCGAAGCGCCAGGCCGCGCCCTGGAGTTTGATCGCGGCCGGGTTGTGGTGAACATGGCCCGGAGCATCCTGCAGCGCCGCTGGGTGCTGGAAGAGTTTGTGGTGGAGCGTCTGGAACTCGAACTCGCCCAGACCAGCGACGGCGGCTGGCTGCTCGGGGATATCGCCATGCCCGCCGGCGCCGGCATCGATCCGGATACCCTGTACCGCGCCTTTCTCGATGTGGCCCAGCTTGACCTGCGGGATGTGCTGCTCACGGTGCGGACCCGCACCGGCGAAGCACTGCGCTTTATTGACGGCGCCGCCAGAATCCAGAACCGCAACGGCAATCATTTCCTGCACGTGGATATCTTCCCGGAAGGGCAGGGCCGCCCGCTCGCGCTTTCCCTGGAAGTGCGCGGCGGTAATCTTTCGGTAATCGACGGCAGCCTGCATCTTGCCGTCCCCCGGGCGGATTATTCCTATCTCTTCAGTGACCAGGAGAGGATCGGCTTCAGTCTGGAAACCTTCAACGGCGGCGGCGACGTCTGGGTGGATTTCAGCGATGGCGAGCCCAGCCGGATTGTCTCCACCGTCACCATGGAGGAACTGGCCCTGAGCGGTGGCAATGGCGGGCTGACCGCGCTGAACTCGCTATCCGGCGCAGTGAAAATACGCCGGGAAGGAGACACCACCCATTATGCCCTGGCGGATATGGCCTTTGACTACCAGGGTGAGAGCTGGCAGCCCGCAAACCTGTATCTGGCCCATCAGCCGGAAACCTCCCTGACCGTTCGCGCCGACCGGGCAGACCTTGCCATGCTGGGAGAGCTGGCGGCGTCCCTGGATTGGCTTCCCGACACGGCCCGGAATGCACTCGAGCAGTTACGCCCTTTCGGCACGCTGGAAAACATCAGCCTTCATGCGCCTCTGGGGCGGAACGGCGGCGAATTCCGGGTCAGGGCCAATGTGGACCGCGGCGCCATCGCCTCATTGGGCAATGCTCCCGCCATGTCCGGCCTTGACGGTTATCTGGAAGTAACCGCCGACCTGGACGCCCGCCGCGCCTCCGGGCGGGTTGAAATCGACGCCGCGGATTTCACCATCAATATCCCCAGCTTGTACAACGACACCTGGGCTTACGACCAAATGAACGGCCGGGTGAATTTCGAACTGGATTACAGCCAGGGCACGGCGCTGCGAATCGGCAGCAGCGTGCTTGCGGGAAGCGGCAGCGGCGTGGACAGCCGGGTGCGCTTCCACTCCCGGCTCGACCAGCCCAGGGGGGAAGAGAGGGAAAGCGAGCTGGACCTGCTGGTGGGAGTGCTGCAGATGGACGCCGCCGCCAGCGCGCCCTTTCTGCCCGACGGGCCGTCGATCCGCGGCGGTCTGCGCGGCGGCATGGAGTTTCTGGAAGAGGCCATCGCCGGAGGCAGCCTGCACAATAGCGGCGGGATATTCCGGGGCATTACCACTCAGGGATCGGACCGACTCGGGAAGACTTTCCAGAGCTTCTTTCAATGGCGCGACGGGATGCTGCGCTTCGGTCCACAATGGCCGGAATTGCACAGCCGCCGCGCCCTGGTGCACAGCAATGACAGCGAAATCGAGATCTTCATGGAAGAAGGCAGCAGCCGGGGGCTGGAAGCTCCGGTGATTCGCGGCGAGTTGCAAACCGACGATTCGGGAGTCAGCCTGCTTGCCGTCTCCGGCGAGGGAAGCGCCACGGCAGCCGACGGCCTCGCCTGGCTGCAAGCCATTCCCGCCGCGCCCGGCCTGCGCGGTGCGCTGGCCGGCTGGCGCGCAAGCGGCGAGTTGCAAGGCGGTTTCGATGTGCTGATGCCCCTGGGCGGCGCTGA
The DNA here is from genome assembly GCA_022819645.1 of Pseudomonadales bacterium. Taxonomy (GTDB): domain Bacteria; phylum Pseudomonadota; class Gammaproteobacteria; order Pseudomonadales; family Pseudohongiellaceae; genus UBA9145. The sequence goes on along the minus strand of JAJEGU010000049.1, from coordinate 5,595 downwards.
AGCGGAAACCGACATCCGGCTCTCCCTCGATTTGAGCGGTGGCGAGTTGTGGGTGTCCCAGTACGAGCTGGATCTCTCCGGAGTCGATGGCGAACTCGTTTTCGATACCCGCACTGGCATCGAAAAGGGCGAGTTCACAGCCGAAATGTTCGGCGGCGACGCCGGCATCGAACTTTCCAGCCGGGGCGAAGCAGGGGAAATCGGGCGGATCGCTGTCGTTGCCCGGGGCAGGGCGGAGCGGCGCGACCTGCTGCAATGGCCGCGCCAGAGCGGGCTGGTCAAGGGCCTGCTGGAAAATGCCCGGGGCTCGTTTCTCTATGCCGCCGAACTTTATCTCGACCAGGGCGCCGGCGGCGCCGCTTCCCTGCGGCTGGCCTCCGATCTGGCGGGCCTGTTTCTCGATTTGCCCGAGCCCTTCTCCAAACAGGCTGGCGAGGCGCTGCCCCTGTTCCTGCAAATCGATCAGCTCGGCGGCGAACAGCGCATGGTTGGCGCACTTGGCGGCGAATTGCGCTTTGACCTGAGTCTTGCGGAGGCGGGAATCCGCCAGGGATGGCTGCGTCTGGGCAATGCCGGAGGCCGTCGGGTAGAGGCGGAAGCAAGCAGCGGCCTGATGGTTACCGGCAGCCTGGAGCGTCTCGCACTGGAAGACTGGACCGGATTGCTCGCCGATATCACGGCGGCTTCGCCGGCGTCAGGCGGTTTCCATGGGGACTTCGCCTGGCTGGAGCTGGACGTGGGAGAAGTGGACGCCTATGGCCAGCAGCTCGAAACCGTGGCGATACGGATGGACCCGATTTCCAGCGGTTTCCGTGTGGACTTGTCCGGCGCCTCGGTGCAGGGCAGTGTGGAGATTCCCCTGACCGCCGATGATTATCTGCGGGCTCATTTCGACTATCTGCGCTTCAAGGGCGAAGACGCGCCCCTGGCCAAGACGGAAACATCCGAGGTCGCCGAGCCTGAGCCCCGGGTCGATCTACTGGCCCGGGTAGATCCGAGACGCCTGCCGCGTATGCAGTTCAGCGCCGGCGAAATCCGCATCGGTGGAACTCCCTGGGGGCGCTGGCGCTTTACCCTGGAGCCGGATGCCGCAGGCGCCGAGTTCACCGATCTCGGTTTCGATTTCCGCGGCCTGCGCACCGCCCCCGCGCCTGAGGTCAACAGGGGCGAAGATCCGGCGCAAACTCCCGGGCCGTGGCTGCGCTGGCGCTACGACGGGGAGGATCACGCGACGGAACTCGCCGGCGAGTTGATCGCTGACGATATTGCCGCGGTGCTGCTGGACAGCGGCTACGCCGCGAGCCTGGAAAGCGAAAGCGCCCGATTTGCCACCGACCTGCAATGGCCCGGCTCGCCGGCCTTCTTCCACGGCCCGGATTTGAGCGGCAATATCGGCATGCGCCTGGAAAACGGCCGCTTTCTCGAAACCACCGCGGGCGGCGGCACGCTCAAGCTGATCAGCATCATCAATTTCGACGCCATCATGCGCCGGCTGCGATTGAGCGATGACCTGCTGCGGCGGGGGCTGGCCTTTGATGAAATCACCGGCCGCCTCAATATGGAAAACGGCCTGGCGCAGATCGAGGATGAACTGATGATTTCCGGTCCGTCGAGCCTGTACCAGATTACCGGCGCGGTGAATCTGCGGGATGAGACCATCGCCGGCGAGTTGTCCGTCACCCTGCCGGTCAGCGACAATATTCCCTGGATCGGCCTCATTACGGGCAATCTGCCCCTCGCGGTGGGCGCCTATCTGTTCGACCGGATCTTCGGTGACCAGGTGGACAGCCTCACCAGCGCCGTCTATATCCTGGAAGGCCCCTGGGAGGGGCTGGAACCGGAATTCAAGCAGGCCTTCGGCACGCCTGGCAATGATTGACCAGGGACTGGAGGCCTGCCATCAGATGACTCAAAAACTCGCCGCGGTGCAGATGGTCAGCGGGCCGGATGTGCAGCAGAATCTCACTGATGCCGCCGAACTGATTGCCGAAGCCGCCGCCGGCGGCGCGGATTTCGTGCTTCTGCCGGAAGTTTTCGCCGCCCTGGAAGGCGAACCCATGCGTAATCACGGCGAAGTTCAGGGAGCGCCGGCAAGCCCCATCCAGCAGTTTCTGGCGGACCAGGCCCGGCGCCATAGCCTGATTCTGGTGGGGGGTACGGCGCCCATATCATCGCGGCCCGGCAAAACCCGGGGGGAAGACGATTATCGGATTGCGGACGGCCGCGTACGGGCGGCAAGCCTGGTCTATGACGCGACTGGCGAGATGATCGCCCGTTATGACAAGATTCACCTGTTTGACGTCATGGTGGAAGACCGGCAGGCGCAGTATTCTGAATCGCTAAGCTATGAAGCAGGCTCCGAAGTGGTATGCGTCGAGTGCGATCTCGGCTGGCTCGGTCTTTCCGTTTGCTACGACCTGCGCTTTCCCGAACTCTATCGGCAACTGTTCCGCCGCGGCGCCGAGATCATCACGGTTCCCGCGGCCTTTACCGCGGTAACCGGCGCCGCGCACTGGGAAAGCCTGCTGCGCGCCAGGGCCATCGAGAACCAGTGCTATGTCGTGGCGGCGGCCCAGGGCGGCCGACATGGCCCGAACCGGGAGACCTGGGGACATTCCATGATCATCGACCCCTGGGGCGAAATTCTCGCCGAGCTTGGCAAGGGTCCCGGCGTGGCACTGGCGGAAATGCGCCTGCATCGCCTGCGCGACATCCGCCGGAGGATGCCGCTGCAAGACCATATCCGGCTCGCCTGGGCGGTCCCTTGACAAAGCCGGTTGCCTACAATGAGGAGGAGGTGATAGCCGGCGCGCTGGAGCAATTCTGGCGCGAAGGTTACGAGGCGAGTTCCGTCAGCAAGCTGCTCGCCTGCTGCGGCATCAACCGCGGCACGCTGTACAACGCATTCACCGACAAGAACACCTTTTTCAAGATCGTCATCCGGCATTATGACCGGATGCTTGACGAGCAGATTGGCGCTTCGCTGAAAAATCCCGAACTCGGCGTCTGGCAGTCCATCAACGAATTCTTCAATCAGACCGTGATCAACGCCCCGGCCAGACAGCGCAATCTCGGCTGCCTGCTGGTCAATTCGCTTTGTTCCAGCGTCAATTACGATGACGAAATCAAGCGCCTGCTGCGCGCTTCCCTGAACCGCATGCGCAAGGCGCTGATTGAGCGGCTGCGCGAGGCAAGGGCCAGGGGCAAGCTGAGGAAGGGCGTTGACGAGTATCTCGCAGCCGACATTCTGATCAACACCCTGCACGGTATCCGCGTCAATTCCCGCAATGGCAAAAGCGCCCGGCAACTGAAGAACCTCGCCAGGCACGCCATCCGCTCATTGAAAAAGTAGCCTGTGGCGCCGGCTCCCAGGGGGATGCTCGCCAGGAAGCTCTGACTTGATCAGAGCTTCCCTAATTGAGGCTGCCTCCAAATATGGCGCGCCCGCGATTGTAGCCCTCGGGCATTGGCAGCACATTGTTGGCCTCCGCCCAGACCTCATAGTCCGCCAGCATTTCTTCGAACAGCCGCGGCTGCGCGTCTTTCAAATCGTGTACCTCGCCCGGATCCGTCTTGATGTCGTACATGCGCCAGTCGGTCTCGTTCCGTTCGAACCGGTTGATCACGATCTTGTAGTCGCCCTTGAACAGGACGCTGCTGCCGCCCAGTTCGTAGCCGATGGGCTCGGAGGGGGGATGGATCCGGTCCGCGGTTCCCGCCAGATACTCAGCCAGGCTCGAACCCACTATGGGCTCGACCGAGTCACCGTTCCAGCTTCCTTGATGATCTTCGATGCCGACCAGATCGAGAACAGTGGGCGCCAGGTCGGTCACAAACGTGAATTCATCGGTCAATTCGCCGCGCCGCGTTACGCCCGGACCCGAAATCACCAGCGGCACGCGCAGACCGCCTTCGTTCGCATGAAATTTGAAGTAAATCAACGGCGAATTGGCGATCGTGGCATTGTTCGGACCGATCGCCATCCAGGATCCTCTCTCCCCCATGGTTTCGTAGTCCGTGTGATATCCCTCCTGCTCCAGCCATGCGTTGAGCGGGGAATTTCCATTGGAATCCACGAGGCCTGTGCTCGCCCCTCCGTTGTCCGAGGTGAATATGAAAATCGTGTTGTCGTACTCATCGATACTTTCCAGATACGACATCAGGCGCCCGATGTGCGCATCCATCGCGTCCACCATGCCGGCATAGACTTCCATGCGACGGGCGTCATAACGTTTTTGCTCGTCCGTCAACCCGTTCCAGTCCCGGGTGCCGGGAGTAACCGCCATATCGGAGCCGGCGGGAATCACCCCGGCGGCAATGGCAGCCTGCCGCCGCTTTTCCCGCAGCACGGTCCAGCCTTCATCGTAGACGCCGGCATACTTGTCTGAATATTCCCTTGGCGCCTGAATGGGAAAATGCACGGCCTGGAAAGGGATGTAGGCGAAAAACGGCCGGTCGCCGCTCTCGTTCGAGGCGATGAATTCGATCGTCTTGTCGATGAAATATTCCGAAGAATAGAAGTCGTCGGGCAAGGTATGGGGCGCCCCGTCCGCATACCAGTTGGCCTGTTCATAGATGGGGAGATAAGTGCGTTGCTCCCAGTTGTCCGCGCCGGTGTCGGCCATGGCGATGGTGCGGTCGAATCCCCGCGCCGAAGGCAACAGGGAAGGCGTATGTCCCAGATGCCATTTGCCGGTCATGTAAGTGTGGTAGCCGTTCGCCTGCAGAAGACTGGCCAGGGTTACGACCTTCTCGCTGAGGACGCCTTGATAGTGGTCGTAAGCCATTTGCTCCGGCGGAATGGATTCAGGGATGTTGGGCACGCCGTTTCGATGACTGTCCACTCCGGTCAACAGCATGGCGCGGGCCGGGGCGCAATTGGCCGCGGTATGGTAGTTGGTGAACGACAAGCCTTCCGCGGCGAGTCGCGCGAGATTCGGCGTATTGATTTCGCTGCCGAAGGGCGAGATATCGGTATAGCCAAGATCGTCCGCGAGAATCAGGACGACATTGGGGCGCTCGGGCGACTGCGCGCCGACGGGAGTTACCGCGCAAAGACATGTGAGCAGAGTGGGGCCAAGCCGGGACGGCAATCGGAATTTCATGAATTTTCCTGAATAAACAATGAGTTCATTCTCCGTTATAGATCAGTTGATGGTGCCAGGAGATGAGCCGCTGATTTCCATAACTGATGGATACTATCCTATTTTCACGGGATGCTGTCGCGCATCAAATTTCCGGAAGGGCACCCCTTCAAGCGGCAGAACTTCCCGCGAAGGAATTGGATCATGGCCCTTGTAAGCGACGCGCCCGTGGTTGTGGAAGCCGGAGAAAAAATCGGGTCCCGACATCAGGGTTGGGAAGCCATCAGACTCGGGAGGCTCGTCTATATCATGCAAAACGTTGCCGAAAACGACGAGTTGAGCTGGCCCCAGAGAGATGATCGACTACGGCGCGCAAGCGAACTTTCCGTTCGGTCCCGGAGTGTCTGCGGTTCCATCAAAGCGGGCAGGGTCGCTGTCATGGAAAGCGCGGTCAGGCACTTGGGGAAACCACGCGCCCGGATTCTGCGGCCATTCCTCAATCCGGAAGTGA
>JAJEGU010000071.1 GCA_022819645.1 Pseudomonadales bacterium | reverse complement strand
TGTGAACGGGGCTGGGTCATGGAGCTTCCGCCGGCCGTGGGTTCCGATGGGGAAGGTATAGGCGGGAATGGTTCCGAACGCCAAGTTTTTGGGGAAATTAACTGGGATGGGCTGGAAATCGGCGCCGGAACAAGGACTGGGGCAGCATCTGAAGGACGATCGACTGGATGGGTGTCCCGTGGGTTTCCCGGAACAAGGACTGGGGCAGCATCTGAAGGACGATCGACTGGATGGGTGTCCCGTGGGTTTCCCGCCACGTGGGTTTCCCGTGGGTTTCCTGGGTTCTTCCGGTTCTCCGTGGGTTCTGAATGGGTGGGTGTCCTCTTTATTTCCTCGCGTCTACAAATTGTCTCTGTAACCGAATTCCGTTATATCTGTACGGAGCAGTGGTTTATCAGTTACGACCACTTCTGTAAGAATCGAGTCCGATACGTAAGTTCTTGATTTAACTTCTGCGGTTATTGGGTCGAATACGACTACACTACCACCAAAAGTCATAGCTACGTCATCACTTTTGGGTATGGGGGTTGCATGATGATATTGAGTTGGCGCACCGAAATCAAATGTTTCTCGAAATTCATGAAGCGCCAGCAGTTCCCCGCTATCTCGATCAAAAACTTCCAGCCTGTTAAAAAGTCTATTCCTCCTTACGTGTACCAAGCGATCATTGGAGGCTCCCCAAGGCGGATATAAGTTCCTGTTATTTTCATGTTCTGTTCGAGATATCTGTTCGCCGGTTTCCAAATCCCAGACTATTACAATTCCGGGAAATTCTGGTATGCCATTCGCGATTTCTCTACTTAACCCCGGATGTATTTCGGCAACAAATTTTCCATCCGGAGAAAATTCGAAATCTTTTGTAATAAATGCATCATTCTGCCCTATGATGCTTTCAGTGGTAGGGTCGTATACAATTCTTCTGGAAGGATAATTTCTGCTTCCCAAGGAATTATGCAGCAAGCCTGATTCAGGACTAAATTTCAGGTAATAGATTGGTGGCTCATTCATATCGGACTCGGGCGAGTAAGCGGGATCTACCCAACTTTCAAGCAATATCTCTGGAACCTCTTTAAGGCTTACCGCAACCAATGGAACATATCCTCTCGCCCTTCCAATAAACTCCGGGCCACTGCCAATGTATAGTATTGATTTGTCTCTATCCAGATCTATCTCAGTAGGATTTCCAATTTGTCCAAGCGGTTCTGAAGTCCACTTGAGTTTTCCTTCATTCAAATTAACCATATAAATTCTTCGATCATCATCAACTGCATAACCGTACCAAATCGTTGTGGTTTCCCGCCAAAATGAAAACCTTAAGCCAAAATTGAAAAAGAAGATTGCTAGGATAATAAAAGAAATTGTTGAAAAAATTAGGTACCGTTGTAGTAGCAACCAAATTTTCGAAGCATCAGAATTGTTGTTAGTCATAATCTATCTCCACCGGGAATATCATTCCAAGGTTTTTCCTTCATTATTTTCCTGATTTCTTCTGCGTACTTGCAGCCAATTGGATTCATGAAAGGGTCATACTTGGTTTTAGTTTTTTCATCAAGTATTTCCTCATGCTCTACTTCATATTCGCAATGTTTTTTACCATCGTTTCCGTTTGGAGAATACATGGGATTTCCAGTGTTGTATCGGGAAAAAGCATCGTCCCAAATTCGCTCCTTAACCGCGTCATTCTCATCTGCTTTGGTAGGGTCCCAACTCCAACCAGTGGCAGAATCACCGCTGAAATTAGGTACATGATGTTCTTCAAAATACATCAGTGCGTCATCATACAGATCATCCAGGTAAGTTGAACCGGTATTCATATTTACGCGCCAGTTCCAAAAATGTTCTACTGTCTTTGTCACTCCAGGGATATTGTCAATTTGCATCAATCCCCAGCCGTCCGGTGGACCATATACAGGTTTTCCCGCACCACCGTACTGGAGACCTTTAAATTGCCTGTGCGAACTTTCTTTCCAGGCAACCGCCATTTTTTCATTGGATTATCCTATGATTTCCCTCATTTTCTCCAAGGATGGATTGGTTCCAGTAATCGGGAATACCTCTTGATCGGATACTTTCGCGATTTCGTTTCCTCCCGAAGATACCGTTGCGGTCACTTCCACTGTTAAATTGCCCCCTTGAAGGATGTTCCCCCAAGGTATCGTCCAACTGTTATTAAACACATCTGTACCGGCAAGTCCGGATACCGTACCCACCCTTGGGATTCTTTCCAGGAAATCATGATGCTTGTCGACATAGAATCGCTTGGTCATCTGAACTGTCTTTGTCACCAAATTACCATTCTCGTCCTCCACCTCAACTGTTTTGTCGAATTTGTAGATTTGACTCTTTTTTCCAGTCTCGCGATTATAAAGATAGGCATGCCAGTCATATTCAATTTGGTATTCACTACCGCTGAGACCCTTTACCTCGGCATTGAATGTCGCCACGGGCATGGCAGGCGCCGTGGAAATCAGAAGTTCATCGGTACCCGTTTTCGTGATCTCCACGACAGGGTCCGATTCATCGCCGGGATCCGTGGTTCCTGGAACTGGCAGCGGATGCGGCACGACTTCGCACTCATCCGGATCAACCGATGTGCACAAGATAAGGACCTGCCGAATTCTGTAGAGAATGTATTCGATCACCTTGATAATGTCGCATTCCGGTCCTGTTGTGGCGCAGTAGCTGTCGATCGTGGCGAACACGGCGCGTTCGGCGTTTTCCAGGGAGCCTCCAAATACCTCCACATTCAGGACACTTTCCAATGTATCCGAAATCACCTTGGCGACGCGAGAACCCGGATCCAGTGTCCTGCTGTCCCGGAACTGCCTGAGATAGTTCAAGGCGAGCAGCCTCGCCTCATAATCGAACCGCGAAGTATTGTAGATGTCCAGTTTCGTCTCTTGCAGTGTCTCGCCATCGGGAATCACAACCAATACCTTGTTGGGATACTGCGGATACAGGTAAAGACCCCTGTACTCCACCGGGAGACGTTCCACCCAATATCCGTCATTGCCCATCAGCAAACAGAAGACCGAGGAAAATCCGATACAGTTCAGTTGATTTTTGCTCCAGATGTAGGATGCGACTGTCGCCGTGCCCCACAGTGAGTAACCCGCGAAAAATCCGGTCCCAGACTGCAAAAACTCCTCTTCATTCGGATTTTCGTCCACTTTGACTATGGGGACCGATCCTCCCACGGAAACGTCGCCCTCCAGATAGGCCGGATTCCTGATCCACTCGGCCAGGTCGGAAAAGAATTTCTTGAACGTCTTGTCCACCGCCACATGGCTGCCCGGAATCTCATAGATGTCGTCGTAGCCGCTGAATATGATCTGGTCCGCCGCGTTCTCGATCTGGCTATCCAGACCCTTGAGCATCAGATCCATCACGCCGTCCGCGTTCAGGTCGTGCAGCCGGATCACCGAGTTGATCGGCGCCAGGGGCGGCGCGGCGGCGCGACGTTGCACCTCATTCGGACCCTTCAAAACGAATCCACCGCCAGCCTTTTGAATCATCACGAAATCCGCTACCGCGGGCACCACGCCGGGCACCGGGTTCCGAATCAGCAGGTCCGTGAGCGAGTCGCCGTCGATGAAACCTTTTTCCACCGTATAGTTGGCGTTGAATCCGGGAAAGATTTCCGGAATGTTCCCCGGGGTGCTCAGGGTCCAGCGCGGGTCCGAACCGCCATCGTGTTCGTCGCGGTTCTTGTGGCCGTCGTTGTCCGCGTCCCCGTCCGCATCGGCGGCGTTGCGGGAATCAAACCCGTTCTCGATTTCCCAAGTGTCCGGTATGCCATCATTGTCGTCGTCCGGGTCTTCGCTGTCGGGAATGCCGTCCATGTCATGGTCCGGTTCGCCGGTCGCCTTCACCGCGGCCAGGCTCGCGGAGTCGCTGGCCGTGCCGCCGGCTCCGGTGCAGCTCACGGTCACATCGCGCGCGCCTTCGGCAAACGGGCCGACTTCCCGCGTTCCGCCGGTGGGCAGGGCGTCGCTTCCGTATTGGCAGGCAGTGGCGCCGGTGCTCGACCAGGTCATCTCCACCTTGTCTTTGTTCGCGGTGATTGTCGATTTGGCAAGGCTGACGGTAACGGTGGGAAGCGGCGCAACGGTCAGCCTGGCGGTGTCGCGGCCCGTGCCGCCCGCGCCGGTGTAGGTGACGGTGAAGCGGTAGGAGCCTTTCGCATAGGGTCCGACCCGCCGGTTGCCGGACGTGGAAACCGGAGAGCCGTCCAATTCGCAGGATGTGGCCCGGACGCTGCTCCATCTCAATGTGGATTGGCCGGTATTGGCTGGAATCGTGGTCGGGTCCAGGCTTGCCGTGACTTCCGGAGCATCGGGTGTGGGCGGCGGGTCCACGGTGAGCGTGGCGTTGCCGTTGGCGGAACCGCCGGGGCCGGTGCAGCTTATGGTGAAGGTGTGGCTGCCCTGCGAATACGGGCCGACACTGGCGTTGCCGCTGGTGGCCACAGTGCTGTTGTTCCGGGAGCAGCCGGTCGCGTTCGTACTGCTCCAGGCCAGGGTCGATCTACCGGTGTTCGCCGTGATGGTTGCGGGGTCCAGGCTCACCGTGACCGTCGGCGGAGGCGTCGGTTCCTCGGCGGTCAGCGTGACGGTATCGCTGGTCGTGCCGCCCGCGCCGGTGCAGCTGACCGTGAATGCGTGCTTTCCGGCGGAAAAAGGGCCAAGATTCGAGACGGTGCCGTTGACTCCCCGCTGCCTGCCGCCATAGGAGCAGTGGTCGCTGTTGCTGCTGGTCCAGGAGAGATTCACCGTATCCACGTCCGCGACAACCGGGTTTTGGGACAGTGTAGCCGAAACCACGGGCGCAAGCGCGTCCACGGTCCAGTTCACCGCGCTCGATTTGGAGCCGAGGCGGTTCTTGCAGGCAACCGTCGTGGATTTTGCACCGGCTTCGCTGTAGGAATAGGGGCCGAAATTCTTCGAACCCGACTTGGCGGCGTTCGTGTCGTCCAGAGTGCGGGAATCCGCGTTGGCGCTGGTCCAGGAAACACGCGCCGTATCCGATCCATCGGCCTTGACCGTCGCCGGCGAGACGCTGGCGCCGAGGGTAACCGCCTTGATGGCTTCCCAGTTGAAAGTGTGCGAAGTCGAACCGCCGTCTCCGGAGCAGGAAAATGTCAGCGAGTGTTTTCCCGCCGGATAGGGTCCGAGTGTGGCTGTTCCGCTGGTCGGATACTTCGTGCCCGCGAACATGCAGGACTTGGCATTGGTCGCCGAATAGGTGACGGTGAACTTGTCGACGTTGGCTTCGAGCAGGGACTTTGAAAGCGTGGTGGTGATCACCGGTTTTGGAACACCATAGACCGTCACCGTCAGGGAATCGGCGGCGTAACCGGCCTTGCCGTTGTTGTAGCATTCGATCAGTATGCTTTTCGCGCCAGTGGTGGTCCATGGGTGAGGGCCGGTCGGCGCAGCCGATCAAAAGCAGCGCTTTTGAAGGCCCGAACGGCTCGCCATGGATGGCGAGACCGGGGGTGGTCGAAGCCATTCAATCCGCGCCATGGATGGCGGGAACTATCCCGAAAATTTCCACTCAAGTGGCCCGGGCGACGCCGTCCACGGTGCAGTATCTGGCTTGGGACGGACGCGAGCTTGAGATTCATTATCTAAAATTATTTTCAAGACTACGGAATTTATTGTATATATTCAATTCAATAGCAACTATCGAACTTTTGAAATTTCTTGTCTGACGCTCTGGCCGGCATCACTTGTGACAGTAGCTGGAAGGTGCGCAATACAGGGCATGGGAGCCGGTATACGGGAGCTTGAGTGTTGCCAACAACAGGAAACTTGACTAGGCTGGCGATCCGAGTCAGCCGGGCAATCGCTGTTTGCTCCCGGGGCCGCACTGTGGCCCCGGCGCGGGCGGAGGAAAGTCCGGGCTCCACAGAGCAGGGCGCCAGGTAACGCCTGGGGGGCGCGAGCCTACGGAAAGTGCAACAGAAAGCATACCGCCGGACTCCGGTCCGGTAAGGGTGAAATGGTGCGGTAAGAGCGCACCGCGCGGCTGGCAACAGTCCGCGGCAAGGCAAACCCCGCCCGGAGCAAGGCCAAATAGGAATCCCATGGTGTCGCTCGCACCGGGTTCGGGTAGGCCGCTACAGGCCCGCGGCGACGCGGGTCGCAGATGAATGATTGTCCTCGACAGAACCCGGCTTACAGGCTGGCTCGGGCTTTTCCTTTCGCTTGAGTTTCTTCAGGCAACCCGCCATCGGCCAGGTGTTTTCATGCCGGTCGCAAGCAGATCCAGCCAATCTGGCGGACAACCATCCACAAGGGAAGCTCTGATCAAGTCAGAGCTTCCCTGCGGCACATGGAAGTGCCGCCGAATTTGATGACGCCAGACATCAAATTCGGTAGAGAACAATCTCATGGATGAGATTGTTCGCAAAAATCATCGAAAAAAGTGGTATTTTGTGGGCGATTGTGGTTAATTACGGATTGAAGCCTTCGGGGAAGCGCCATGTTTCGTGGCATGAACACCGTCAGCCTCGACGCCAAGGGGCGTCTGGCCATGCCGGCCCGCTACCGGGAACGCCTGTCCGGCGAACACGGCGGGCGGCTTGTGGTGACGATCGATCTGGATACCAGAAATCGTTGCCTGTCGCTGTATCTGCCCGCCGAGTGGGACGCCATCGAGCGGCAGATCGACGCCATGTCGAGCCTCAACGAATACGTCAGGAGGGTGAAACATCTGCTAATCGGCCACGCCAACGATCTGGAACTCGATGGCATCGGCCGGGTGCTGCTGCCCCAGGAATTGCGGCAGTACGCCCACCTCGAAAAGCACGTCTGCCTCGTGGGTCAGGGCAAGAAGCTGGAAATCTGGAGCCAGCGGAACTGGCACAGAAAACGAGAGGAATGGCTGGAAGAAGTACACGAACAGGGGGAGTTGCCCGAAGAGTTGAGAAATCTGGCTCTGTAATGGAGCCGGCCGGAGTAACTGCCGATGAATGGCGTCGCCATACATCATCCGGTAATGAGGATAGCGGTGGTGGAAGCATTGCATATACAGGCTGCCGGGAAAACGGACGGAATCTACCTCGACGCGACTTTCGGCCGCGGCGGGCACAGCGCCGCGATTCTGTCGCAACTCGGCCCCGGGGGACGGCTGCTTGTCATGGACCGGGACCCGGAAGCCATTGCCGCCGCCCGGGCCATGGCCGCCCATGAGCCCCGGCTTGGCGTCATCGACCGGCGTTTTGGCGAACTTGGCGAGGAACTCGAGTCCCGGGGCCTGACCGGCGTCGTCGATGGCATGGTCTTCGATCTCGGCCTGTCCTCGCCGCAACTCGAAGACGAAAGCCGCGGCTTCGGTTTTCGCGGCGAAGGCCCGCTCGACATGCGCATGGACCCCAGGGCCGGCGTCAGCGCGGCCGACTGGATCAACAAGGCAACCGAGCGCGAACTGGCCGACGCCATGTTTCATTACGGCGAGGAAAGACATTCCCGGCGCATTGCCGCCCGCATCGTGCGCGAGCGGGCGGCGGCGCCGATCCGGACCACGGCGCGGCTGGCGGAAATCATCGCGCGGGCACTGCCCGGCCGGGAAAGGCGCAAGCATCCCGCTACCCGGGCATTCCAGGGAATCCGCATCCGGATCAATGAGGAACTCGACGAACTGCGCCGCGGGCTCGCCGGCGCCCTGGCGGGACTGCGGGCCGGAGGCCGTCTGGCGGTAATCAGCTTTCATTCCCTGGAAGACCGCATCGTCAAGCGATTCATGGCGGGATCCGGAGACGATTTGCCCCGGGGGCTGCCGGTAAGGGAAAGCGAAATGCAATCGGGGAAACCCCGCGCTGAATTGCGCCCGCTGGGAAAACCCCGGCGCGCGAGCGCCGCTGAAGTGGCGCGCAATCCCAGGGCCCGCAGCGCGGTGCTGCGGGTGGCGGAGAAACTGTAAATGGCCAAGCCGGACAAAAATCCGCGCCAGACTGCGGTAAAAAGCGCAAGCAAGCGCCGCCCCTCCCCCTGGGCCTGGGCCGGACTGGGCCAGGCTTCCACCAATACCCTGCTGACCTTGCTGGCGATCATTGTCATCAGTGGCTGGGCGCTGGTGGACGCCACCCGGAAACACCGGCACATGTCCCGGGAATTGCAGGAACTGCGCGGACAGGTTTATCAACAGGAAGAAGAGCGGGGGCGATTGCTGATCGAGATCAGCACATTCGCCCTCTCCGACCGAATCGAGCAAGTCGCCCGGGAAGAACTGCGCATGCGCGTGCCCGAACCGGAAGACATCGTGGTGGTGCATCGATGACCCGAGCCAGCCTGTCAAGGCCCGCGGGCGCCTGGCGCCCGTCCCTGCTGCTGTTGCTGATGGCCCTGGGCATTGCCGCCGCAGCCTGGAAGGCAACCGCGCTGCAGGTGTTCCAGCGGGATTTCCTGCAGCAGGAAGGCGATGCCCGCACCCTGCGCAGCGTGCCGCTCATGGCCGACCGCGGCCTGATTACCGACCGCAACGGCGAACCGCTGGCCATCAGCACGCCGGTGAAGTCGATCTGGGCCGACCCGTCGGAAATCAACCCCCGGGGCGAGAAAATCGGCGAACTCGCGCGCCTGCTCGGGCTCGATCCGGCAACACTGCGCAGCCGCCTGGAGGAAAACCGCTCCCGGCGCTTCCTCTATCTGCAAAGACATCTGACGCCTTTCGACGCCGAGCCGGTGCTGGCGCTGGGAATCCCCGGAATCTACGAACAGCGGGAGTATCGCCGCTTCTATCCACACGGCGAAGTCACGGCCCACCTGCTGGGATTCAACGATATCGACGGCAATGGCCAGGAAGGCATGGAACGCGCCTACAATGACTGGCTCACTGGCGTCCCCGGCAGTCGCCGGGTCATCAAGGATCGCCGGGGCAATATCATCGAGGAACTCAACACCATCGAACTCGCCCAGCCCGGCAGGGATCTGCGCCTGAGCATCGATATCAGCCTGCAGAATCTGGCCTACCGGGAGTTGAAAGCCGAATATCTCAAGCGCAATGCCCGATCCGCCACGGCGGTGGTGCTCGACGTGGAGACCGGCGAGCTGCTCGCGGTGGCCAACCAGCCTTCGTACAACCCCCACAACAAGTCGCTGATCGAAGACCTCAGCGTCACCCGCAACCGCGCCTTCACCGACACCTACGAACCCGGCTCCACCATGAAGCCCTTCACCATCGCCGCCGCTCTCGAATCCGGCCGCTATACCCCGGACACCGTAATCGAAACCGGCAATGGCTGGATGGTGGTGGCGGGGCGCACGGTGCAGGACCTGTTCGGCTACGGCACCCTGACCACCACCGGCGTCATTACCAAATCGAGCAATGTGGGCACCAGCCTGATTGCCGCGAGCATCGGCGCCGGGCCCATGGTGGATGTCCTGCAGCGCTTCGGCTTCGGTCGCAGCGTGGAATCCGGCTTCCCGGGCGAGCGGGCCGGCGTGGTGCCGGACCCGGCCAATATCGGCCAGCACGCCACGGCGGTGCTTTCGTTTGGCTACGGCATGTCCGCCACCGCGGTACACCTGGCCCGGGCCTATTCGGTGTTTGCCGATGAGGGCGTTCGCAAGCCGGTATCCCTGCTCAGGCTCGGCGAAGGGGAACTCGACACGCTGCCGCGGGAGCGGGTCATCAGCCCCGTCATTGCGGGGCAGGTGCTGGACATGCTGGAAACCGTGGTGGACCGCTCCCGCGGCGGCGCGGTCACCGCGGCGCGCATTCCCCTCTACCAGGTGGCGGGCAAGACCGGCACATCCCACGTGGTGGGCGCCTCGGGCTATGAGGACAATCTGCATAATTCGCTGTTCGTGGGTCTGGTCCCGGCCAGCCGGCCCGAGATTGTCGTGGTGGTCATCGTCAATGAACCCAAGGGGGACGAGCATCTCGGCGGCCAGGTGGCGGCGCCGGTGTTCGCCCGCATCGCTTCCGGCGCCATGCGGATTCTCGATGTGCCGCCGGATGACGCGCCGCTTCCCGCCCCGCCCGCGCGCAGTCTGGCGCAATCCGGCGCCGAAGGATTGGTCGAACCATGAATGCGCCCGCCTCGCTGCCGCTGGAAACCAGTCTTCCGCGCCTGATCCGCGGGTTGGCGGAACTCGGCCCCGAAGCGGACCGACTCGATATCGATTTGCGCGGTATCAAGCTCGATAGCAGGCAAGTGGAAAGCGGCGACCTGTTTCTCGCGACTTTCGGTCGTACCCACGACGCCCGGGAATACATCGAAGCCGCGGTGCGGCAGGGCGCGGCGGCGGTGCTTGCCGAGTCCGGCCCGGACTGGCGGGGGGTGGGCTGGCATGACGGCACGCCGGTGGTCGCCGTGGACAATCTGGTGGCGAAAGCCAGTGCGATCGCCGGGCGTTTTTACCAAAACCCTTCGGCACGGATGTCGGTGCTCGGCATTACCGGCACCAATGGCAAGACCACCTGCTCCCAATTCATCGCCCGGCTGTTCGCCGGGGTGGGCTGCCCCGCCGGAGTCATCGGCACCCTGGGCTATGGCGTTCCCGGCAAGCTGGCGGACTGCCCCCTGACCACCCCGGATGCGGTGTTCAGTCAAAAGGCCCTGGCGGAAATGGCTGCGGCGGGCCTCGGCGCCGTAGCCATGGAAGTTTCCTCGGTGGGGCTGCACCAGCGGCGGGTGCAGGGCGTGGCATTCGAAACCGCGATCTTCACCAATCTGACCCGGGACCACCTCGACTACCACGACAGCATGGAAGCCTACGGCGCCAGCAAGCGCAGGCTTTTTGCGAGCCCCGGGCTGCGCCACGCCATCATCAATCTCGATGACCCCTATGGCATGCGCATCATCAACGACCTCGCCTCCGGCGTGGAAGTGACCACTTATGGCGTGGCCAACCGGCAGGCCATGGTCCGGGCCGAGGCGGTGACCATCACGAGCCAGGGATTCCGCGCCGAAATACACACTCCCGCCGGCATCGGGCTGATCGACTGCAAGCTGCTCGGCGAGTTCAATGTCAGCAATATGCTCGCGGTGGTGGGCGCCCTGCTCGCCTGCCGCCACCGGATCGGCGAGATCGGCATCGAGCGCATCTGCGAACTCGTATCCGGCCTGCAGGCGGTGGACGGCCGCATGGAGGTCTGGGGCGACGCCGCCGATGTCACCGCCGTGGTGGACTACTCCCACACGCCGGACGGCCTCGAAGGCGCGTTGACCGCCCTGCGCAAACACTTCACCGGGCAACTCTGGTGCGTATTCGGCTGCGGCGGCAACCGGGACAGGGGCAAGCGGCCCATCATGGGCGCCCTGGCGGAAAAGCTGGCGGATCACACCGTAATCACCGACGACAATCCCCGGCTCGAAGACGGCGACGCCATCGTCAGCCAGATTCGCAGCGGCATGAAGCAGCCCGGTTCGGCCCATGTGCAGCGCGACCGGGAGCGGGCCATTGCCTTCGCCATTGCCGGGGCGGCCCCGGGCGATGTGGTGCTGGTTGCCGGCAAGGGCCATGAGGATTACCAGCAGATCGGCGCCGAGCGGCGCGAATTCAGCGATGCCGGCGTGGTGCGCGAGGCCCTGGGGCGGCGCGTGCCAGCCGGCGCGGGAACAGGATCTTGATAGGCGAAATGATGCTCGATTCGCTGGCGATGGAACTGGGCGGCGAACTCCATGGCCGCAATGCCGGCTTCAGCAGGGTATCCACCGATACCCGCAGCTTGCGGCCCGGCGATCTGTTTCTCGCCCTGACAGGCGACAACTTCGACGGCAATGATTTCGTGGCGGAGGCCGGCAGGCGCGGCGCCGCCGGCGCGGTGGTGAGCCGTCGCCAGCCCGGCGACCTGCCCCAGTTGCAGGTGGCGGATACCGGCCTGGCGCTGGCGCGAATCGCCGGCATCAACCGCGAGCGCTCCCACGCCAGGGTGATCGCGGTTACCGGCAGCCAGGGCAAGACCACGGTGAAGGAAATGCTGCGGAACATCCTGTCGCGGGAAGGCGGCTGCCTCGCCACCCACGCCAATTGGAACAATACGGTGGGTGTCCCCCTGACCCTGTTGCGGATTGCCGGGGAGCATCGCTTCGCCGTCATTGAAATGGGCGCCAACCGGGCGGGGGAAATCGCCTTCTGCACCGCGGCGGCCCGCCCTGACGTGGCGCTGATCACCAATGCCGCCATGGCCCATACCGAAGGTTTCGGCGGCTTGCCGGGAGTGGTGCGGGCCAAGGGGGAAATCATCGAGGGACTCCGGCCGGACGGGGTGCTGCTGCTCAATGCCGCGGACCCCAATCTGCAAGCCTGGCGCCGGCGCGGCGCGGCGCACCGGATTCGCCAGTTCAGCCTGCGGGAAGTGGCGGGCGACTCGGACTACTTCGCCGCCGGCATCGAACTGAACGCCAGCGGCCAGCCGGGTTTCACGCTGGTCGGCCCCGGAATCCGGATGCGGGTGCAACTGCGACTGCTTGGCGAGCACAATGTCGCCAATGCGGTTGCCGCCGCGGCAGCGGCGCTCGAAGCCGGCGCGGCGGTGGATGCGGTGGGCGCGGGCCTCGAAGCCACAGCGCCGGCCAGCGGTCGACTGTGCGCTCTCACCGGCCCCAGCGGCCAACGCATCATCGACGACAGCTACAACGCCAGCCCCGATTCCTTCCGCGCCGCCATCGACCTGCTCGCGGAATTGCCCGGCCCGCGGATGCTGGTGGCCGGGGACATGCTCGAACTCGGCGCCGAGGCGGGCCGCCTGCACCGGCAAATCGGTCGCCACGCAGCCGCCCGGGGCATCGATCAACTCTGGGGCGCCGGCGAATTGTGCCGACATATGGTGAAGGGCTTCGGCGGCGGGGGCCGGCATTTCACCAGCCGCCAGGCGCTGCTCGAAGCGCTTCGCGGCGCGGGGGAAAAAGACAGCGTCATACTGGTGAAAGGTTCCCGCGGCGCCCGCATGGACGAAATCGTGGCGGGCCTGGGAGCCTGCGCCGTAGGAATTCGCGAAAGCGAAAATTCGCTATCGCCGCGCCCCCGGCCGATCGATTTAGGCGAATATTGGTGAATATGCCACGAAATCGAACGGCCGGGGGCGTGGACGGGAGCGGATTTGCAGCCGTGAATTCCTACGGCGCAGGCTCCCAGGTATTCTCTGAAAAACTCCATCCGTGGAGTTTTTCATTATCGCAAAACAAAAGCGTGGTTTTGTTTTGCTCCCGAATTCAATGGCTTACGCCATCGAATTCGGCGGCACTTCCATGTGCCGCAGGGAAGCTCTGACTTGA
>JAJEGU010000042.1 GCA_022819645.1 Pseudomonadales bacterium | reverse complement strand
GCTCCCGAAGGGCGCGCCCCCCGCGGCGCGTGGCCGCGTTGCGCTCCTTGGCAATGGGGCGGGCCATTACCTGCGAACCGCGCCTTGCCACACACCGCGGGGGGCGCGCTGAAATACGGCGAACTTGTGGGACAGCACACCAGGAGCCTGCGCCGCAGGCTCCCGGGACCAGCATCTCGCAGTGCGGGAGGGTTTTTCGATGCCGCGGGTTTTTTCGGCAATGGAATGAGGCCATCGCTTCGGCATCCAATGCCCTTCGGCGGAGTTGCCGGGGATTGCTGTAGCTTGTTCTCACCGCAGCGCACCGTTGGCGCATTTGCGCCACCTGTGACATACTGCCCGGAGCGCCCGCAAATCCCGGAGAAGAATCATGGACCGCCGTTCCTTCCTCAGTAATCTCAGCGCCGCCTCTGTCGCTTCCATTGCCGGCGCCGCCACACTCACCGCCAAGGCCGACGCCCTGGAAGACGCCATGAGCGACGAACTCGACAAGCGCATCGCCACCCCCTGGATGTGCAGCATCGAACCCACTCCCGACCCGATTCCCGGCGATACCCGGCCCTGGTACCAGCATAACGACCCGCGTCTGCCGGTGATGCCGGAAGCCCCGACCCTGATCGACTTCTTCAAGCTGCGCTTCGCCCCGGCCAATCACGTGCTGCAAAGCGCGCGGCTGGCGAAAAAAAATGGCCTGGACGAAAAGATCGTGCTGGCCTGCCTGCTGCACGACATTTGCGTTTCCAACCTGATTCGCACCGACCACGGCTACTGGTGCGCGCAAATGGTGGGCCCCTATGTGGACGAGGAAGTCGCCTGGGCCATCGAGAAGCACCAGGCGCTGCGCTTTTTCCCGGACGAAAGCGTGGGCTATGAGTATCCCGAGGCCTATATCCGCTTCTTCGGCGCCGATTACAAGCCGGAGCCCTACCTGGTCAAGGCCTGGGAAGAAGCCAGAAACCACAAGTGGTACATGTCGTCCCGGCTGATTACCCTCAATGACCTGTATTCCTTCGAGGAAGGCGTGGTAGTCGATGTGGACGATTTCACTGACATCATCGGTCGCCATTTCAAGCAGCCAAAGGAAGGGCTCGGCTTTGACGGCAGCCCGGTCGCCCACATGTGGCGCTCCATCATCTGGCCGAACAACTTCCTGTAATGTAGTCAGGCCCATGGAAAGATAGCCGGGCAACGCAGTTTCCACATTGTGCCGCAGGGATGCAATTCCAATTAAATTTCAGTTTGGGCGACAAGCAAAATGAATGATGCGATGAATGGTACTTCGGGCTTGAGGGCCCTGGCCCTGGTTGGCGGGATCGTGCTGGGCGGACAAGCGTTGGCCCAGGATTACGGGGCTGCGGTTGACGAGGCGCGGCTGGCGGCGGCGGATACCGAGCCGGGTTCCTGGATGAGTTATGGCAGGACCTACGATGAGCAGCGCTACAGCCCGCTGGACCGGATCAACCGGGACAATGTGGGCGAACTCGGGCTGGCCTGGTATGCCGAGGTTAATACCAGCCGGGGGCAGGAAGCCACGCCCATCGTGGTGGATGGGGCGCTGTATGTCTCCACGGCCTGGAGCATGGTGTACGCCTTTGACGCGGCGAGCGGCGAGCCATTGTGGATGTACGACCCCGAGGTGGACCGCAACAAGGGCCGCGACGCCTGCTGTGACGTGGTCAATCGCGGCGTCGCGGTCTGGGATGGCAAGGTCTTTGTGGGCACCATAGACGGTCGCCTGGTGGCGATAAACTCCGCTGACGGCAGCCTGGTCTGGGAAACCATGACTACCGATCCGGCGCTGCCCTATACGATTACCGGCGCGCCCCGGGTCATCAAGGGCATGGTGATGATCGGCAATGGCGGCGCGGAGTACGGCGTGCGCGGCTATGTCACCGCCTATGACGCGGCAAGCGGCGAGCAGGTCTGGCGCTTCCACACCGTGCCCGGCAATCCCGCGGACGGCTACGAAAGCGATGTCATGACCGCCGCCGCCAATACCTGGACCGGCGAATGGTGGCGCCTCGGCGGCGGCGGCACGGTCTGGGACGCCATGGCCTATGACGCCGAACTCGACCTGCTCTATATCGGCGTCGGCAACGGCTCGCCCTGGAACCAGAGCCTGCGCAGCCCCGACGGCGGCGACAACCTGTTCCTGACTTCCATCGTCGCCCTGGACCCGGACGACGGCGGCTATGCCTGGCATTACCAGACCGTTCCCGGCGAAACCTGGGACTACACCGCCACCCAGCACATCATGCTGGCGAATCTGGAAATCGACGGCGAGATGCGCCGGGTGGTCATGCAGGCGCCCAAGAACGGCTTCTTTTATGTGCTCGACGCCGCAACCGGCGAGTTCATCTCCGCCGAACCCTACACTCCGGTAAACTGGGCCAGCCATATCGACCCGGACACCGGGCGCCCGGTGGAAATGCCCGAAGCGCGCTATGACCGCACCGGGCAGCCGGCGCTGGTAAGCCCGGGGCCCCTCGGCGGACACAACTGGTATCCCATGGCCTTCAGCCAGCGCACCAATCTGGTCTATATCCCGGTGACCGAGAATTTTCTGGGCTATGTCGCCGACGCCGAATTCGTGGTGGACCCGGAAGGCTGGAACACCGGCATCGATTTCGGTCGGGGGGTGGGCTTCATGCTGAGCCTGCCGGATGCGCCGGTGAACGCCGCCCTGCTCAAGGCATGGGATCCGGTTGCCCAGGAGGAAGTCTGGCGCGTCATGCACCCCGGCGGCTCCAGCGCCGCCGGCGTTCTGGCCACTGCCGGCGGCCTGGTTTTCCAGGGCAATCGCTCCGGCGAACTCGCCGCATTCGATGACGCCACCGGCGAACGCCTGTGGAGCGCCCTGACCCAGGCCGGCGTCATGGCGGCGCCATCCACCTATACCATCGACGGCGAGCAGTACATTGCCCAGCTCGTGGGCTCTCCGGCCCTGCCGGCTGAAGGCTCCGGCGCGGCGGTGTCCACCACGGACCTTTCCAGCAACAATTCGCGCCTGCTGGTGTATCGTATCGGCGGTGACGCAAGGCTGCCGGAAATGCCCGAACTCGCCGATGACGACCCGGCGCCCGCGGAACTGCCCCAGATTGACGCTTCCAATGAAACCATTGCCCAGGGCGAAACCGCATACAACCGCAATTGCAGCGTCTGCCATGGCCCCTTTGCGGTTTCCATCCGCCTCGACACCTATCCCGACCTGCGCATGAGTCCCTTGCTTGGCGACGCCGGGGCATGGCATGCCGTGGTCATGGAAGGGGAGCTGGCCGACGCCGGCATGGCGTCCTGGGAAGGGGTCATCGATGACTCCGATGCCGAAGCCATCCGGGCCTATGTGATCACCATGGCCAGCTTGGGACAATAGGCGCAATAACAACCGGCACAGCAACGGCAGCAGGGCGCATGGAGACTTATCAGCCGAACGCGCTATCGATTCTGCCGCCACTGCTGGCGATCCTGCTGGCCATCGCCACCCGGCAGGTGGTGATTTCCCTGGGTATCGGCATCTGGGCGGGATTCTGCCTGCTCCAGGGCATTGATCCGATTTCCGCGTTGCCCCTGGCCCTGGATGGCCTCATCAACGTGTTTTCCGACCCCGGCGATACCCGGGTGCTGGTATTCACCCTGATTATCGGCGGCCTGATTGCCACCATCGAGCAGACCGGCGGCGTACGCGGCTTCATCCGCCTGCTGGAGCAAAGCGCCTGGGTCAACAACGGCTGGCGCGCGAAATGGCTGGCCTGGTTCACCGGCATCGTGGTCTTTGTGGAATCCAATATCACCCTGCTGGTGGCCGGGGCGATTTCCCGACCGCTATTCGACCATTACCGGATTTCCCGGGAAAAACTTGCCTACATCATCGACTCGACCTCGGCGCCGGTGTGTATTCTGATTCCTCTCAACGCATGGGGCGCCATCGTGCTCGGCCTGCTTGCCTCGACCTCGGTGGATGAACCCATCGGCGTCTTTCTCACGGCGATTCCACTCAATTTCTATCCGATTCTCGCCATCCTGTTCAGCGCCTTCGTCATCTGGCGCAATCTTGATCTCGGCCCCATGGCCCGGGCTGAGCGTCGCACCGCATCCGGCGAATTGCTGTGGCCCAATGCCACCCCCATGGTGGACCCCTCGATTCTTTCCAGCGGGGAAACGGCGGGGGAGGGCGACCGGGCCCGCTACATGATCGCCCCGATTGCAGTCATGGTGCTCAGTATGCCCGCCGCACTGTGGATTACCGGCGACGGCGACATGCTGGCCGGGTCGGGTTCGACTTCGGTGCTTTGGGCGGTGTTGCTGGCGCTGGCCTGCTGCTGGCTGCTTGTGCTCCTCGATCGTCGCAGCCATGTGGATGAGCTGATGCGCACCTTTCTGCGCGGCGCCGGCGGGCTCCTGCCGGTGGCGGTGATTCTGCTGTTCGCCCTGGCCCTGGGCGATGTGGCCAATGCACTGGGCACGGGAACCTATGTCGCCGGGCTTGCCGGAGACACCCTGCCGCTAGGCCTGCTGTTGCCGCTGCTCTTCATTCTGTCGGCCTTTACGGCCTTTTCCATCGGTTCGAGTTTCGGCACCTTCGCCATCATGGTGCCCATTGCCGTGCAGACCGCCCTCGCCCTTGGCGTCAATCCCGGATTTTTTCTCGCGGCGGTGCTGTCGGGCTCGGTTTTCGGCGATCATGCCTCACCCATCAGCGACACCACCGTGGTGGCCTCCATGGCCTCGGCCACCGACCATATCGATCACGTCAGAACCCAGTTGCCTTACGCGCTGTGCTGCGCCGCCCTCGCCGCCCTCCTGTTCTTCCTGTTCGGCCTGCTTGCGCTCTGAAATCACCTGCCATCATGCGCCTCCTGCTACCCTCATCCCGCGCCAGGGATGGCAGGCACCCTCTCACGGAATTCCCCATGAGGTTCTGCGACTTCGCGCAGAATGACGGGGGGACTCTCAGCGCCGGGCCTTGTCAAGAATCGACTTGATGGTGAAGGCGCAGGCCATGTAGACCAGCGTCAGCATGGCCCAGGCGAAAATCTGCAACTGCCAGTTCGCGCCATCGCCGGGATTCGCAGCCGTCCGGGCAACCATCCACACCAGCCACAGCAAGCCGAACAGCAAGGGAGCCAGCGCCACCCTGCGCCATGGCCCGCGCCAGGCGCGGTACGCCGCCCAGGGCAGCCAGGCGCCCGCCGCCGCCACAGCCAGCGCCAGCAGCGAGATCCCGAAACCCGCCGCATCAGCCATTGGGGGCCACATGAGGTTTCGACGGAACTCCAGACCTAGTGTGCTGTCCCATAAGTTCGCCGTATTTCAGCGCGCCCCCCGCGGTGTGTGGCAAGGCGCGATCCGCAGGTAATGGCCCGCCCCATTGCCAAGGAGCGCAACGCGGCCACGCGCCGCGGGGGACGCGCCCTTCGGGAGCGGTCCTGAAGCGCCACTGCGGCGTTGCCATCCTTGGCAATACTCGCGGTATTGCCCGCGGACGGCGCCTTGCATTGACGCTTCAGGACCGCTCTGAAATGCGGCGAACTTATGGGACAGCACACTAGCCATGGGTGCGTTATCATGCGCGGCTGCGCGGTCCCCCCTTATAGCCATGTCCATCCAATCTGTCCACAAGGATTACCGCAATCTCGTTGAGTTGAATTATCAGCTCTACAATGGCCTGTTTCTCACCCTGCCACTCGACGCCGTGCAGCAAACCGGCGTGCTGCTGCCCCTGCTTGAAGAAGCCTGCCGGGATGGGCTCGAATCCGGCGCCAATCCGCGGCAGATACTCGACGATTTTTTCGCCAGCCATCGCCCGGATTTTGACGAAGACGCCAAGGTTGCCTTTCTGTTCAAGGTGATCCAGTACGTCGAGCGCCAGATCGTACTCGTGGACGCCCTGGAAGACGCCGCCTTCGAAAAAATCCACGAAACCGCGGCGGGCAATGAATTGCAGCGCCTCGGCGACGGGTCCGGCGGTGAAGGCTCGCAGCGCGAACTGCGCGCCCTGCTCGAACGTTTCCGCGCCAGGGTGACGCTCACGGCCCACCCCACCCAATTCTATCCGGGCAAGGTGCTCGCCATCATTACCGACCTCACCGAGGCCATCCGCGGGCAGGACATTGCCCGGGCCCGCAATCTGCTGCAGCAACTCGGCAATACGCCCTTCTTCAACAAGGAAAAACCCTCGCCACTCGACGAGGCGGTCAATCTCGGCTGGTATCTCGGCAATATCTTCTATGCCGCCATCGCCCGAATCCACAGCCGCCTCGGGGAGCAGTTCAACGGCAGCTACCGGCCCAATCCGCAACTGCTCAGCGTCGGCTTCTGGCCCGGCGGCGATCGTGACGGGAATCCGCGGGTGACTCCCACGATCACCGCCCAAGTTGCCGGAAAACTGCGCAATCTCATCATCAGCCGCTACCACCGGGATGTACGCAGGCTGAAGCGCAGGCTCAGCTATGCCGAAGTTCACGAAAGACTGGAAGAGATTGAACTCCGCCTGCACCGCGAACTGGTGAATGAACTCGAGCAAGCCTTCGCCTCGCCGGCGGAGTTGATCGCCGAACTCGAGCAGATCAGGGAAATGGTCATCAGCCGCTACCAGTCGCTCTATCTCGATCAGCTCGATTCCTTCCTGCTCAAGGTCCGCACTTTCGGTTTTCATTTCGCCAGCCTCGATATCCGCCAGGATTCGCGGGTGCTCGGCGCGAGCCTGGCGGAGGCGATCCGGCGGAATCCCGACAAGTTTCCCGCGGACTTCAGCCGGTTGGAGGAACCGAAGAAGATCGATTTCCTGCTGGGCCTGGACCAGAATCTCGACTGGTCCGGCGCCACGGACCCGCTGTTCGCCGACACCATGGAATCCCTGGCCCTGATGCGGGAAATCCAGGCCCGCAACGGCGAACTTGCCTGCCACCGCTACATCATCAGCAATTGCCGCGGTCCACTCGATGTGGCCGTCCTGCTCGCCTTGCTGCGGGGCTTGGGCTGGCAGCGCCCCAGCGTGGATATCGTGCCCCTGTTCGAGACGATTGCCGATCTGGAACGGGCCGGCGAGTTCATGGGGCTACTCTACAACGACCCGCGCTACCGCGAGCACCTGGGACGGCGGGACTGCCGCCAGACCGTCATGCTCGGCTTTTCCGACGGCACCAAGGACGGCGGCTATGTCACCGCCAACTGGTCGATTTACAAGTCCAAGGAGGACATCACCCGGGTCTCCCGGAAAGCCGGCGTGGAAGTGAACTTTTTCGACGGTCGGGGCGGGCCGCCGGGAAGAGGCGGCGGCAATACCTACCAGTTCTACGCCGCCCTCGGCAAGACTATAGAAAGCAACCAGATCCAGCTCACCGTCCAGGGCCAGACCATCAGCTCCCATTACGGTACCCGGCAGGCCGCCGAGCACAATCTGCGGCAATTGCTCGCCGCCGGGCTCGAAAACAATCTGCTGGAGCTGCCCGAGCGGGAAATCGAACCCGGGCAGCGGGAACTGCTCGAACAGCTATCGGCCATCAGCCTGCAACACTATCAGCGCTTCAAGTCGCATCCCGAATTCCTGCCCTATCTGGAACAGATGAGCACCATGGGTTACTACAGCCAGTCGAACATCGCCAGCCGGCCAGCGCGCCGGGGCGGGGGAGGCGGCACGGATTTCGAGGATGTGCGGGCGATTCCCTTCGTCGGCGCCTGGGGGCAGCTCGGCCAGAACGTGCCGGGTTTCTACGGCCTCGGCACTGCATTGCGGCAGGTCGCCGACGCCGGCAAACTGCGGGAACTGAAGGAACTCCACCAGCGCAACCGCTTCTTCCGCACCCTGGTTGGCAACAGCATGCAAAGCATGAGCAAGGCCAATTTCGCGCTCACCGCCCACTTGGCCGAACATCCCCGTTTTGGCGCATTCTGGCGCCTGATCCACGACGAATTCCGGCTCAGCCGGGAAATGGTGCTGCAAATCTCCGGCCAGAACACCTTGCTCGAAGACAACCCCGCCAGCCGCCTCAGCATCGAACTGCGCCAGCGCATCGTGCTGCCGCTGCTCGTCATCCAGCAATTCGCCTTCATGCAGGTCAACCGCGAAGAACTCCGGGAAGCCGACCGCTCCCGCTACGAAAAAATGATCATCCGCTGCATGTTCGGCAACATCAACGCCTCCCGCAATTCGGCCTGAATGGGAAAACATGACGAAAGAATGAGGTCACTACTCCAGATACTGCACGAGCGCCTTGATTAAGCCATCAGGTATCGTAACTGGATATCGTGTTGCCAATTGAATGATTTACGCAGAGTGGCTATGATGCAGCGACATCAGAGTGAAACATATCGGACAAGGGAGAATCAATACATTGGTAGATCTCAAAAATTTTGATGAATTGAAGCAAGCATGCTTGGATATTGAAAAGCGTGTATCGGATGGGGAATGTGGCCCTGAGTGGCGTGAGCGATTATCTAGTTTTCTTGCCGAAGTGCGAGAAGCGGATCTTCAAAAACGCGCCAGCCAGGAATTTCAGCGACAGATTTGGGCAGATGTCCATCCAGTCAGTTCCGTAGGCCAAGGATTCATTTCAGTTGAAAAAGCTATCGAAGATGCGGATTTTTGCCGCTGGCTCGCAGAGCGCTCCCTGAAACAGTTACCAGACGTGCGTGAAGATCGAGGTATTGAGCTGCGGAACTTCTTCGACCAGTTGGCAAGTAAAGTGCGGGAGTACACTGAAAGGACTCCGTGGTTGAAAATTTACAGGGTGATGGCGGGATTCTTTCCTTTGGAATTCACTACCATGGCCAGCGAAGTCGACGCGATCAAGCTACACGAGGAATTGTTTGGCGACCCAGGGCGCCATGGTCCATCCCGCCACGCCAACATCCTTCGAAGACTCGACGAAGTGAAAGGGGCCGTGCCCACAGAAGATGACATCGACGCAATAGTCGACCGGATGCGATTACCACGCCTGCTATTTGACTACTATGTCACACCTATTAAAAAAGAAAACAATGACTCTCCTGTTCAACTAAACACTGAGGAATCCCTCGTACCATTGCCCGCGGCCAGACGAACAAAAGGCTTGACCGGTATAACCGGAGGTCGCGACGCGCTATTGAACATCCTCGAATCCTGCCGCGACGAAACTACACGTGAAGATTTAAAGAATCATATCCAGAGCGTAAATCCACGTCTGCAAGACAAATCAGCCTTCCACGTAATCTACATCCTTGCGCGCGAGTTGGACTGTCTGAAATTGGACGGAGACCAGGTTGTTCTTACCGATCGAGGGCGGGCGTTTCTGGAATCAGATGATCCCGGACAACTTATGGACTGGCTAATAACCAGAATTCTCGGTGTAGACCACGTGTTAACTATTTTGAGAGAAGAGAATCACTGTTCAAGAGCGGAGTTAGCAAGTCGACTTCAACGTGTAAACCCTCAATGGACTACTACTCGCATACCATATGTGATTATCAAAGAATTGCTCGAATTCGAAATGTTGGACCGTGAAGAAAGTGGTTTCCTTTCTCTCACCAATGCCGGAAAAGAATGGGCACTGCGTATTCACTGGAAACCGGAATCGCTGGCACCGTATCAACGACCTGTAGATGATACAGAAGTGCCGGTAGAACCTGAAACCGTTTCGGTAAGCGTGCCACCATTTGCTCAGATACATGAAAAAGTATCGAAGCATGGTCATTTTCCAGAATCGGTGGTCCGCAAGCTTCACTATGGGCTGTGGGCAAACAAACGTCGCCACTTCGCTGTCCTCACAGGGCTTTCCGGTTCAGGTAAGACACGGCTGGCAAGATCCTATGGTAAGGCCATTGGGGATGACTCGGGCGGAAGCAGTCGTCTGAGTACTGTGCCGGTTCAGCCTGGATGGTACGATCCCTCCTCCTTGCTCGGATATGTCAATCCGTTGCAGAGCAATTCCTATATCCGTACGCCGTTCCTGGAATTTATTATCACGGCCTCAGAAAACCCCGAGCAGCCGTTCACGGCCGTTATTGACGAGATGAATCTATCCCGTCCCGAGCAATATCTCGCTCCAATCCTATCGGCCATGGAAACCGGGGAAGCGCTGAGACTTCACAGTGAGGACGGATCCTTAGACGGCGTACCGCCTACCGTGCCCTATCCCAATAACTTGGCAATCATTGGAACGGTCAACATGGACGAAACGACCCACGGCATTTCGGACAAAGTTTTGGACCGGGCCTTCACCATCGAATTCTGGGATGTGGATCTGACGAAGTATCGAGACTGGGGGAAACGTGAGCGAGCCAAGGAGCACGAAGGAAAGATTCGCGAGCTATTAACGGGTTTGATGGAGAGCCTGCAACCGGCTCGGTTGCACTTCGGTTGGAGAGTTGTCGATGATGTGCTTGACTACATGGACCGCGTATTAGTCGAAAACGCCGACGCGGATGTTGTGGCAGTGCTGGATGATGTCGTTTACGCCAAGATTCTTCCGAAGCTGCGCGGCGATGATTCGCCGCGTTTTCGCGAAGCCCTTAAAAATTCTCAGGAAATCCTCAGAGTGCGCGGAATGAGCAACTGCGTTCACAAGGTCAAGGAGTTGTCGGACGATCTTGAATCGACCGGCAGCGCACGTTTCTGGCGATAGCCCGTGGGCGATGAGCCAACAGAACTTTACGTTCGCACTTGTCAGGACTCTCAATCGAATCCCGTGACGTGGCGCGTTGATCCAAACGATGTTGCCACCGGCTTTCGCGAAGGTGGGAAATACCGAATCCGAAAAACCTGCGAAGGCGACTGCTTGTTAATCGACGATGAATTTCTCAAAACCGATGGTGACGATTGGATGTGGAATCCCGGATTCTACGCGGGCCAAGTTTGCGCCGAACTGCTCTGTTCCGACGGGCGTTTGCGGGCGAACTACACGCTGGATGTATCGCCAAATCCCGAAAAGCTCGGTCGTGATATGTTCGACACAATGCTCGACCAGATATGGGAGTTCGATCCCAGCCTGGCGCTTGGCGCGGAGCCCGCCGCACTGCCGGTGGGACACGAGGGCAACACTTCTTCTCCATGGCTTCAATATGCGCGAATGCGCACATACGGGGACAAGTTCCTACGTGCGCTATCCGCCATTTCACGGCAACCGCTCAGGGAACTGGTAGCCGAACGGACACACTTGCCTCCGCACTTGGCGCGTCGTGCGGATCGGCAAACAGCCCTGACAGCACTCAGCGTTCCTCAGCTTCTGCCGATCCTGGGCCTTGGAGGCAATTCGGCGCTGACAGACAAACCACTCTACTTCAATGTGCCCGTTGCCAGAGAAACACTCGACAGCGCCGCCAACCGATGCATTGCCGCCATCGTGCGGGCAGTGCTTTACCGCACGGTTCGACTCAAGCGGGAACTCCGGGAGATCGTCGATAAAGAAACCGCATCCTCGACCCGCACACCCCTTTTCCGGCCGATGGCCGCGTCGCGAAGAGTTTCTGGGTCGTATGGAACATAGCCTGCGGCGATTTCAACGAACCTCTCCGCTATCCGAAGTTACCCGGCGAATGATCTCGGCAGCTGGCCTCAATGCTGTTTCCGCCGACCCGGCGTATTCCAGCGTTTACGGTTTGGGTTGGCGGATTCTGCGACTTGGCGCGGATGGTCCTCCACAGCCGGAGCGCCTGTGGATTTCTCCGACTTGGGAGATCTACGAACGATGGTGTTTCGTTCAACTCGGGAAAGATTTGGCAAATTTCTTTGATGACCATGAATGGTCAGTATCGACAAATCGATCTTCGCATGCAAAGGCTGCTTTCACCGCATCAAGAGACGGCCAATCGAACATCGAACTCTTGCTACAGCCAAGGTTCCTTGCGGGAGACAAAAGCCCGAACTCCCGTTGTTTCCGGTCAATCTCGGGTGAGCGAGAGCCTGATATTGTGTTGGTACGACACGATGGCAGCAATTCCAAGTGGTACGTGTTTGACGCGAAGTACCGAACCGGACGATCCAACGTTCTGGAAGCGATGGCTTCTGCGCACATCTACCGGGACTCCCTGCGCTGGAACGGGAAACGGCCCGACTATGTGTTGCTCTTGACTCCGAGAGTAGAGAATGATGTTGGTTGGCTGACGCAACCGGACTTCATCCATGAGCATGGCGTGGGGATTCACGCGCTCGCGCCGGATTCTGTTACTACCAGCGTTTTCGATCTTTTGTTAGCGGATACTGCAACATTTTCCGCATGAGTATCCTTAGATACCATTTTTGAACATGAGTCCGTTGCTATTCCAGGAGTTGACGAATCCTTTTAATGTAGTAACATAAAACAATTCTATCAAACCTGACGAGGACAGACAGATGAGTGTGAACAATAACTCTGCAGATGAAAACTTTGACCCGGACACCGCACCGGACCTTTCCCGTGGTCGTTGGCCTGAACAATTCTCCAAATCACCGGTTCGGCGCGGGCGGCCGCCACTTGAGCGACCAAAACAGTCTACGACCATTCGCCTGTCGCCGGAAGTTCTAGATTACTTCAGGGCTGGGGGCTCAGGATGGCAGACCCGGATAGATGCAGCATTACGCGATTGGGTCAAGCGTAATGGCTCGGGTGCTTGAGGCTCGGAACACAGGATATGTCAATGTGTAACAGAATTCCGGATTGATCTGGACAGGCACGCTGGACAAACGCAATTTTCATAATCTGGACTCAAATGCACCAACCCGTGTAACACACCGCCCTCGGAGTCAAACCTGGAAATAATCTTGTCGAAATAGCGGGTGTCTTGATACTCATAGCGTCTCCAGACCGCCCAGGTCGTCAAGTCAGCGATTTGCAGGATGCGCGACGCCTGGGAATCCACGAACATCGGGACTTCAGCCATATTCCGCAAGCTTCCCCAACGAGTTCCATGGATACGAAATGTTCTGGCCAGGCTCTGCAGGGCGCTTTCGTAATTGTCCGACTTGTCCATGACAACGAGGCCACGTTGCGCTTCTGCGGAGGAATAGCCTGATCGCTTGTAGAATCGACCTAACTGTCGATCAAATCGATTACAGATTTCTTCAAATGAATGCTCAACCGGGTCATTCGGGCTGTAATGGGCTTTGTGAACTGCCACTGCAAACAGTTTGTTGGTCTTGTGCGTGGTTCGAACCACTTCCAACGCGTCTTCAATGATTTGTAATCGAGATTTTCGCGGGATTCCTTTCCAGGGTCTTTGACTGCCGCGCGCTATGACACTGGCATGCAGCTCTATTTCTTCGGCGGGACCCAATTTCAGCGATTCGACATACTCGTCAACTTGCTTGATCAAATGGAAGATCTGGCGCTCATAGACAGAAATACCGCCGAGGATAAAGTAGGTTTCATTGGGATTCTTGACCGAGCCCGACCCATCTACGTACAGAAGGTACATGGTTGATTCCTGGGCAAAAAAACAGCCGAGTGGGGAACTTGTCCCCAACGGACCGCGAACACCACAGCCCTCTCGACCGTGCTCGGATTTATAATGCAGCTAGCACCGGATGTCAATCATTCGGTGGATATTTTCAAAACTTCGTGGTGGGGAACCAGATGTCCACGTAGTTGCCGAGTTCTTCCAGGGTGGCGTCGATTTCCGGATCGGATTCGCCCCGGGCGAGGAGGGCCTGCTGCGCGCCCCAGAGCGACCAGACGTTGTTGGGATGTTCGCTCAGGTCCTGGCGGTATTCCGCCAGGGCGCTGTCGTGGGCGCCCATTTCCAGGTATAGCGCGCCGAGCCAGTGGCGGGGGGAGAAGGGCAGGGGTTCGGGCTCGTCGTAGTTGAGGTCATTGTAGTAGGCGATGGCTTCCTGGAAGGCGCCGAGGGCGGCTTCGCGGTCGCCCTCGCTCCAGTGGATTTCTCCTTCGAGAATGCCCGCCATGGCGCCGATGATGTCGGCGCCGTCGTGGAAGCGGAAGCGCGCCGTGGTGGTGGCGGCTTGTTCCTTCAATTCTTCCGTGGTTTGCCGGGCGTGGTCGGCGTCGCCGAGCTTGAGTGCGGCGTAGCCCTGGGCGAAATCGTACATGGCGCGATTGACTTCACCCGCCGGCGCTTCGGTGACCGCGGGGATTTCCTCGAAGCGGCCGAAACGCACCAGCGCCAGGCTCAGCATGGCGGTATTGCCGTTGAGCCCCGCCAGGTCCCGGGCCGCTTTCAGGGAAGCGGCGCTTTCCCCGCCCATGGCGCCAGCGTAGTAGAGCATGGTCAGATTATGGGTGGCGTAGGTGGAAATGCCGCGGCCATAGGCGGCCTTCTGGTCGGAATGCCAGGCCCTGGTGTTGGCCCGCACCGCCTCATGCCAGAGCCCCATCTCGTTCCAGGTATGGCTCGGCATGTGGTTGATGTGGCTGGAGCCGGGGATGGTGTCGCCCAGATAGCGCGCGCAGGGGGCGGCGAGTTCCGGGGTGGGCGTCGATTCCGACGCATGCACGAGCAGATGGCAGGCGCCGGGATGGGCGATGTCGCGTTCCAGCACCGAAAGCAGCACATTGTGCAGGTGGACGGTATTGGGGTTTTCCAGGGATCGATAGCCGCGCCGCTCCTCAAGCAGGAACAGGGCGTCGCCGTAGAGGGTCACGATTTCGAGATCGTCCGGGTACTTTTCCGCCAGTTCCGCCATGGCGTCGCGGTACAACTCATCCTGCGTCCTGCGGGTTTCCGGATCGTAATCCTCCACGTAGCGCACCTGGATCGCCCGGATCAGGTCGGCTTCCTTCGGGTTGGCCCTGTCGATCAATGCCATGGCCTTGCGCGCCGCCGCCAGCGCCCTGGGCGATTCCGCCGTGGTCATGGCGCCGTTGAGATAGGAACCCCAGGACCAGGCCTCGCCCCAGTAGCAGATGGCGCAGTCCGGGTCCGCCTGCCAGGAGGCGCGGAAGGAACGCGTGGCCTCCACCTTGGCGAAGCCGAACATGAGCTGGAAGCCCTGGTTGAAGTACTGTTGCGCGAGTTCGCTGTCGCTGGAAATCGGATAGTGGAAGTCGCCCATGGCTTCTTCCAGCAAGGGCATGGGTTCGCTGTACACCGCCGGATACTCCACTTCCTGGGCGTTCGCCGCGGGCAGAAATGTCAGGCCCGGGGCCAGGCCGATGAGGAACAAGAATTTTTTCATGCCGTTACCTGCGTTGTTCGGTGAATATTGACTTGAACGCCAGCGCCGATTTTCGTTTCGTCACCTTCGATTTGCAAGCAGTAGCCCGTCATTCCAGCAATTCTCATTATGGCGCTCCAACCTTCATGTCATTCTGCGCGAAGCGAAGCGTCCCCTCCGTCATTCTGCGCGAAGCGAAGCGCCCCCTCTGTCATTCTGCGCGAAGCGAAGCGTAGTCGCAGAATCTCAGGCAGTGGCCTCTCAGGGAGATTCTGCGACTACGCGCAGAATGACAGGAAGAAGATTCCCGCAGTTGCGGAATCTCCGGTTGCTCCTACGGCGCAGGCTCCCAGGTCACGGCATGCTGAACGAGACCGGGGCGGCGGGGCCAAGCGGGAGGCCCGAATACACCCAGACGATGGTGAGCAGCAGCCCCGCCAGCAGCAGGAACACCGAATAGGGCAGCATGGTGGCCACCAGGCTGCCGAGGCCGAAATCCTTCTGCCAGCGCTGGGCGAATACCAGCACCAGGGGGAAGTAGGGCATCAACGGGGTGATGATGTTGGTCGCGCTATCGCCGACGCGATAGGCGGCGGTGCTCATTTCCGGTGAAATCCCCACCAGCATCAACATGGGCACCAGCACCGGGGCGAGCAGGGCCCATTTGGCGCTTGCCGAGCCGATGAACAGGTTGAGCAGGGCGCCGAAGACGATGATGGATGCCATCAGCAGGGTGTCGGGCAGATTCGAGCTTTCCAGCACGGCGGCGCCGTGGATGGCGAAGATCAGGCCGAGATTGGACCAGTTGAACATCGCCACGAAATGCGCCGCGGCAAAGGAGAGCACCAGGTAATAGGCCATGTCCCCCATGGCGTCCTGCATCATCCTGACCAGGTCGCGGTGGTTGTTCACGGTGCCGGCGGCGCTGCCATAGGCCCAGCCCGCCGTCAGGAAGATGACGAAAAAGCCCGCCACCAGGGACTGGAACAAGGGATTGAGGCGCGCTTCCGGGGGCGCCGATTCGTCGATCAATGGCGTGCCGGGGCCGATGCAGAGAAAAATCCACAGCGCCACAACACCCAGAATCGCCCAGCCGGCGCGTTTCAGCCCCGCCTTTTCCGCATCGCTGATGGCGGTGCCCGGGTCCTTGACGATGCCCGCGCTGCCGCTTTCCGCCGGCCCATCGCCCAGGGGCGCCAGCCGGGGCTCGATGACCCGGTCGGTGATATACCAGATCACCGGCAGAAAGACGAAGGTCATGGCGACGATGAACCAGGCGTTGCCGGCGATATTGGCGTCCCAGGTGGGGAGTATGGTTTCCGCGGCGGCTTCGGTAATGCCGAACAGCAGGGCGTCGAGTTGCCCGGGAAGCAGATTGGCGGAAAAGCCCCCGGAAACCCCGGCAAAGGCGGCGGCGATGCCGGCGACGGGATGCCTGCCGGCGGCGGCGAAAATCACCCCGGCCAGGGGAATCAGCACCACATAGGCCGCATCCGCGGCGAGATTGCCGAGCATGCCCACCAGGGCCACCGCCGGCGTCAGCAACAGCCGCGGAACATTGCTTACCGCCGCGCTCATGGCGGTGCCGAGCAGGCCCGAGCGTTCCGCCACGCCGGCGCCAAGCATGACCACGAGCACATAGCCCAGGGGATGGAAGCTGGTGAAGGTGGTGGGCATTTCCACCAGCAGGCGGCGGATATTGTCCGCCGACAGCAGGCTTTCGGCGCGGACCACCAGGGCGTTGCCCGCGGCGTCCACCTGGGTGGGATGCAGGGCGGAACTACCCATGGCGGCGGCAATAACGCTGAGAACGACGACCCCGAGGATGCAGTACAGGAAAATCACCACCGGGTCGGGCAGTCGGTTGCCGCCGCGTTCAATCCAGCCCAGAATGCCTCTGGCGCCATTGCCTGCGGAAATCGATTCAGCGCTCATTTCGCATACTCCCCGGTTTTGCCCGCAACCTTAAGTATTCTCTGAAAAACTCCATCCGTGGAGTTTTTCATTATCGCAAAACAAAAGCGTGGTTTTGTTTTGCTCCCGAATTCAATGGCTTACTCCAGTCACGGAGCATAGCTCCGTACCGTTGCGGCCGCGCTCGAAGCTGCGC
>JAJEGU010000027.1 GCA_022819645.1 Pseudomonadales bacterium | reverse complement strand
CCTTCGGGAGCGGTCCTGAAGCGCCACCGCGGCGTTGCCGCCCTTGGCAATACTCCCGGTATTGCCCGCGGACGGCGCCTTGCATTGACGCTTCAGGACCGCTCTGAAATGCGGCGAACTTGTGGGACAGCACACTAGCGCAGACTTGACAGCAGCAACTCCCGTTGTCGCGCCTGCCGTTCGTGCAGGATTCCGCTGTCGACCAGGGAATACAGGCCCAGATGGGATTCGGCGATGCGGATATTGCTCCGCAGGCTTTCGATCTTGCCCTGATTCAGAACCGGGGCGGCCTCGGCAATCTCCAGCCTCAGCTTGAACAGTCTGCGGGCCTGCCGCAGATGCGGCGCCGTGCGACCATCGAGGCCATGGCGCAGGGCATCGGCATGCCAGTCGCTTATTCTGGCAAGCCCACTCTCCAGGCGGGCCGGGTCATCGGCATACAGTCGCAGGTACAGGCTTTGCAACAGGGTGAAGTAATCGTCCACCTTCTCCCAGTTGGCCTGCACCGACTCGCTTTCGATCAGGCTGTAGAGAATGTCAAGCTGGTCCTCATGGTGCAGGCCCCGGGACATGCGGGCCGACTTGAGGGCCTGGCGCAGAATGGGCAGTGCCGCCGTGTGTTCGTTCCGCTCCTGGAGAGCCCGGGCCTGGCTGAGCAGCGAATCCGTCAGCGGGGAATCCGCCGTGAGTGAATCCCTTGACTGCCCGCTGGCAGGCGAATGCAATACCAGCATAGTGACCGCGACCCAGCTCCACAAACCGGCCCCGGAAAAGATGGATTTCCTGATGCTGGCGAGGAAAACCGGCATGATGCGAAACCCCGAAGCAAAAAACACTGCCTCGAATATCGCGCATCAGCACGGCAATATCAAGGAAAATCGCTAAATTTTTTCAGAAATATGACTTTTTTATGACAATCGGGATTGCAAGTTATTGTTTTACAAGGATTGAAATATTAATGCACCATTTTGGTGCTTCTTTCGCCTAGCGATAGGTCCGGTTGGCGAGCAGGGATTCCGCCAATAGCAGGACCATGGCGAACAGCAGAATCCACCACCAGATGCGCTGCGGGCGTTCGAGTTCCTCCGCGAGTTCCGCCATCTGCACTTCCCGGGAACGAACCACATCGGTATCGGGATTGATGATGGCGTCGGTGAGGGTCGCCACCGCCATTCTTTCCAGGTTTGACTCGGCGGCGTCGGCATTCACGGCGAAATTCTCATTGCCGCCGTCCACCCCGGCGCGGATGATGCCCGGCATGCTCGCTTCCACCAAAAAGTTCTCGCCGGCGAAGGTCATTGCGTTGCCGTCGGGGCCTTGCACGCCGGCAACCAGTCCGGCGCCATTGATGTCCACGGAAAACCGGTCCCCCACCTGATACGAACGCTGCTTCAGCTCCGGCTGCACCAGGTGGCGCAGGGTTTCATGGATGAAAGGCAGAAACAGGCCCTGGAGCGGCAGATTGTTCCATTCCAGATCCATGCTCGAAGCGAACAGCAGCACCCTGCCTTCGCCGAATTCCTGCTCCACCAGCGCCGGCATGGCATTATCGAACTGCATCAGCACCTCCGCGCCCGGATTGGCGGCAAGCCGCCAGTGATGCTGGAAACGCGCCGACCAGTCGGTATCCAGCGAGCGGAACACCGGATGCCGCCGGTCGAAATCGGCGATGACCAGATAATCGCCGGCGCCGGTGAGTTCCGGGCTCGCCAGTTGCGCCGGGCTGATTTCGGCGAACTGTTCATTGAAGCGCTCCGGCTCCACCTGATCGCCGGGCGCAATGAGCAGGGCGCCGCCGTCGCGCACGTAGTCCGCCAGTGCATTCGTCTGGCCGGTGCTGAGTTCGCCGACATTGAGCAGCACCGCCACGTCGTTCTGGCCCAGGGTCGCCGGGCTCAAATCCACAGGCTCCAGCGCCTGCAGGCGAAAGGGCGATTCCCCGGAGCTGCTCACCGCCAGGGAGAACCAGTGTCCTTCATCGTCGAACCACTGCTCGGAGGCCTCGCCATTGACCAGCAGAATACGAATTCCCGGCAGCACATCCACGGTGAAATGCCAGGCGTTGTCGGCGGGAAAATTGTCGCCGGACAGTTCGATGCGGCCGACATGGCTGCCCTGTTCGGGAAAACTCGCGGCAAAGCTGACCACGCGCTCGGAGCGGTCATCGAGCGCCACCGACTGGCGATCGATGAGTTGATCGTTGATCAGCAGGCTGACGTCGGCTTGCCCGGCGAACAGGGTCCCGGTGGAGCGGACCCGGGCAAGCACCTGCTGCCGCGGTTCGTCTTCGAGCAATTGCTCCGGCGAGCGCACGTCGGTAAGCGCCAGATTCACCGATTCGGGCCTGCCGGCGTCGATTCCGGTGAAGCGGACTCCCGGGGCGAGCTTCCAGTCTTCCTCCACATTGTCCATGCCCGCCTGCTGGTAGTCCGAAACCAGATACAGGGCGCGGTTTTCAAAGCGGGATGATTCGAGCAATTCATTGGCCAGGCGCAGGGCCGGCATGAAGTCGGTGGCGCCATGGCCCGGCTCAATCTCCCGCAGCAGCGCCCGGACGCTGTCGAGATCGGTATTGAATTCGCGCACGAGATCGACGCTTTCGTCAAAAGTGATCAGCGCCACTTCGTCGCCGGCGTCAAGGGAGTCGATCAGCTCGAGGGCCTCGCTGCGGGCGGTTTCGAACACGTCTTCGTAGCGCATGCTCATGGACACATCGAGCAGCAGCACCGCCGACTCGGGGTCGGCGTCGAGCAACCGCGCCAGCGAAAGGTTGATCAGCGGGCGGGCGAAGGCGAATACCAGCAGGGCGATCAGGCCCGCGCGCAGGGCTAGCAGCAGCAGTTGCCGCAAATGCTGGAACAGCACCAGCTTGCGCGGGGTTTTCTTGAGAAAGCGCACCGTGCTGAACCTCATCCTGGGCGGTTTTTCCCGGCGGATGAGATGAATCGCCACCGGAACCAGCGCGGCAAACAGGCCAAGCAGGAACAGCGGCGTGAGAAAGACCATCAGAAGCTCCGCGCCCGCCGCATCATATAGGCGGAAAGCGCCTGGTCGAGGGGTTGGGAAGTGTCCATCAGACAATAGTCCACCCCGCTGCCCTGGCATTTCCTGCGGCAATAGTCGAGAAATTCCCGGACGTGTTGCAGGTAGGACTTGCGGATCGCCGCCGGCGAGGTAATGAAACTCTCGTCGTTCTCCATGTCGATGAACTCGGTGGCCTCGGTGAAGGGGAATTCGAGCTCGGCGTGGTCCATGATCTGGAATGCGATGACGTCGTGGCCCATGGCGCGCAGGTTCTGCAGGGTGCGAATCACGCGCTCCTCGTCGTCGAGCATATCGGTAATGAGCACCACAAAGCTTTTCTTGTGGAGCGAGGTGGCCAGGTCGGTGAGCGGCTTGACCACATCGGTGCCGCCGCCCTGCTCCACTTTCGCCAGCGAGCGCAAAATCCGCATCAGGTGCATCTGCCGGCATTTTGGTGGAATGTAATCGCGAATCTCTTCATCGAAAACGATCAGCCCCACGGCGTCGCGCTGGCGCATGATGAAGTAGGACAGCGCCGACGCCAGGGTGACGCCATACTGCAGCTTGGTGAAATCGCCGGTGCCATAGGCCATGGAAGCGCTGTTGTCGAGCAGGATGACGCAGCGCACATTGGTTTCGTCTTCGTATTGCCTGACGTAGAACTTCCCCGAGCGGGCGTAGAGCCGCCAGTCCACATGGCGCATGTCGTCGCCGGGATAGTAGTGGCGGTAATCGTTGAATTCGACGCTGAAGCCCCGCTCCGGACTCTTGTGCAGGCCCGACAGGAATCCCTCCACCGCCACCCGGGCGCGCATCTCGAGATTGGAAAGCCCCGCGAGTACCGAGGGATCGAGAAAATTGAGGGATTCCGACACCCGGGCTAGTCCTCGAGTTCCGCCGCCGGGGCGGGCACCGCCTCAAGCAGCCGGGTGATGACCTGGTCGGTGGTTACCCGTTCCGCCTCGGCGTGGAAGTTGAGCAGTATCCGGTGCCGCAGGATCGACGGCGCCAGGGCCCGCACGTCGCCATAGGAAACATTGAAGCGCCCGGAAAGCAGGGCCCGCACCTTGCCCGCGAGAATCAGGTTCTGGGAAGCGCGGATGCCGGCGCCCCAACTGATCCAGTCCTTGATGAACTGGGGCGAAGTGGGCGAATGGGGCCGGGAGGCATGCACCAGGCGCACCGCGTAGCGAATCACGGCTTCCGCCGCGGGCACCTGCCGGGCGATACGCTGGAAATCGAGAATATCCTCGCCGCTGAGCGGGTGCGACAGGGGATTGTCATAGGTCTGGGTGGTGGTGCTCACCACGGTGACTTCGTCGGACTCCGACAGGTAATCGAGTTCGATCTTGAACATGAAGCGGTCGAGCTGGGCTTCCGGCAGGGGATAGGTGCCTTCGAGCTCGATGGGGTTCTGGGTCGCCAGCACGAAAAACGGCGCCGACATGGGATGGGTTCTGCCCGCCGCGGTCACCTGGCGCTCTTCCATGGCTTCCAGCAACGCCGACTGGGTTTTGGGCGGGGTCCGGTTGATTTCGTCGGCAAGCAGGATATTGGTGAAAATCGGCCCGGCGACAAACTTGAGGCTGCGCTGGCCGTCGACTTCCTCCACCACTTCCGAGCCCACCACATCGGCGGGCATCAGGTCCGGCGTGAACTGGATGCGGCTGAACCTGACCTGGAGAATATCCGCCACGGTCTTGATCAGCAGGGTCTTGGCAAGCCCCGGCACCCCGGTGACCAGGCAATGCCCGCCGGCGAACAGCGCGATGAGCAGTTCATCGACGATTTCATGCTGGCCGATGATGACCTTGCGGATTTCCTCCACGATCCGCTCCCTGCCTTCCTGCATGCGCCTGACGAGGCTCAGGTCATCCTGATCCCGCACCACGGCCTCGCCGCCGTCCGCCGCCTCGTCTGCTGTTGCTGTCGCTTGTGCTTCTGACATGCCCTGTTTCCCGTTGCTTGTGGAAATCCGGAAATTTCCAGGTTGATGACCCAGGAGCCTGCGCCGCAGGAATTCACGGCTGCAAATCCGTTATCGCTTTCGCGAATTCCTGCGGCGCAGCCTCCTAGTGACTGAACGCGTAGATCAGGAAGTTTATCCCGATCTTGTACGCCTCGTTGGTGTAGCGGGTCGGATATTCCGCGTAAAAGGTGTGCTCCCAGCCGTCGCCGAGATCGGTATTGTAGTTCGCCAGCATCATGACGCGGCCATCGTCGTCGAGCACGGCATAGACTTCCGGCGGATAGCTCGGGTCATCGAGATTCATGTAGCCGCCGAAATCCCAGGTCACCATGCGTCCGGGCACCTGGGCCAGTTCGTCGATATCGAAAAAGATGTGGAAAATCTCGTGGCTGATGTCGAGTTTGACGATTTCCCGGTCGGGGAAGATCTTGCCGATTTCCATGTACATGTCGTCGAGGTGGGGTTGGCCCCAGAAATCGTCCACCATGACGAATCCGCCCCGGAACATGAATTCCCGCAGGATTTCGATTTCCTCGGCGCTGAAATTCGGGCCGCTGTAGCTGGAGCCGATGGGTACTCGCTTCCAGTTCATGTAGAGAAAGATATGCTCGAAAATGCGCGGGTCGGTCAGTTGCATGAAGGTGTGGTTGCGGGGGTTGGTGTCGATATTGGTGTAGCGCTGGACGCCGCGCAGGAAGTTCTCGTCGGAATCGGGATAATCGGTGTCCCACCAGCCGCCCCGGCGGCGATAGGAAAAGCCGGCGCCGCCATGATTGGTGTATTGCCCCCGCACCCAGGTGAATTCGGTGATGTCGTCGCCGTAGATGGCAAGATCCTCGTTGTCTTCAAAACGCGGTTGCTGGGCCTGGCTTGCGGCGCAAATCAGCAGCAGGCACAGACATGCAGTGAGCAGCCCGGGGCGGCGACGGGACAATGCCGGGCGAGAATCCTCAATTGGCTTCACTGGCGGGATTCCCGTCAATGGACTGGAGCAGTATCTGTTGCGCCCGCAGATAGCTTGGCGCGGTCTCCAGCGCCCGCAGCACGGTTTCCCGGGCGGCAGCGGGGCGCCCATCGCGCAGATAGGCTTCGGCCAGGCTTGTTCCGGCTTCCACCGGGTCCGAAATTTCCAGTTCCAGCAGGATTTCGTACTCGGTGACCGCGAGGGATGAGTCGCCGGTGAGGCCGGCAAGCCTGGCGCGCAGGGCGTGAACTTCGCTTTCATACGGGTCCACCTGCAGGGCCCGGTCGATATAATAGTCGGCGCGTTCGGCGTCACCGGCATCGAGGGCCGCTTCCGCCAGAATCAGGGCGGACTGGTCGTCGTGCTGCAGATTTTCCAGCAGGATTTCGAGCCAGCGCCGCTGTTCCTCGAGGTTGCCCTCGCTTTCGTAAATCTGGGACATCACCAGGGGCGGGCTCGGATACCCGGAATAAGTCGGCAGCAATTCATGGGCCTCCTCCAGTGACTGTTTCGCCTCGGCGAAGTTCTCTTCCTTGAACAGCACGATGCCGAGCTGCAGATGCGCCATGAAGTCCCGGGGGTTCTCCTCAAGCCGGCTGCGCATGTACTGCTTGAGGGAAGCGTTGTTGTAGAGTTCCGACAGGATCGCGCTGGAGTTCTCGCGAATGCCGTGGCCGTGGCCTTCGACCTCGTCCGGCACGTCCTCATTGTGGACATGGACATTGATCTCGGCCACCCGCTGGGCGATCCAGTCGCGAAAGCCCGCGTCGAACTCGTTCAGGGACAGGTCGAAAACTTCCCGGAAGCGCTCGCTGTCCCGCTTGATGAGGCCATACTGCACGACCAGCTCCCGCAGTTTGTCGAAGCCGAAAGTCTGCTCGATGTAATCCACCACCAGATAGGACTGGAAGTAGGCGAAACCCAGGTCGGCATTGCTGCGGGCGCCGCTGAAGGCCGAGTTCAGCTCCGACACGGGCAGATACTGCTCCCGCTCGGCGGCGCGCACCAGGTCCAGGCCCTGGCGGCGGCCCCAATAGGGCCGGCCCTGCTGTTCCTCCCATACCGAAATGCCTTCCGACAACCAGCGCGGAATCCGGTTGCGGGTCATTTGCAGGGTAATCACATGGGAAAATTCGTGCCAGGCGATTTCCTGCCAGTTGGCGCTGAGGGTGT
This sequence comes from Pseudomonadales bacterium, assembly GCA_022819645.1. Taxonomy (GTDB): domain Bacteria; phylum Pseudomonadota; class Gammaproteobacteria; order Pseudomonadales; family Pseudohongiellaceae; genus UBA9145. Next base: position 8,961 of record JAJEGU010000027.1, on the reverse strand, counting down.
CCGGGGAGATGAGGGTAATCACCTTGCCGAAGCAGATGCCCACCAGCGGTCCGATATCGGGCAGGCCCACGGAACGCACGGCGAAATCCCGGGTATTCTCGAAAACCTCGATCAGCACCGGGTACTCCGGCTCGAACTGCCATTTTTCCACCATTTCGTCCCAGGCCTCTTCCAGCAGCGGCTCCAGATATGGCCAGAGGATTTTGGCGTCCCGGGGCGACATGTGAACGAGGAAATGCTCACTTTCCAGGGTGGCGTATTCTTCCAGGGTGTCGAATACCGTGAGCAGATTGGAGGACAGCACATTGAACGGGTCGTTATCAAAACCGGTTTCGAGATTGGCGCGGCCCTCGGCTTCCTCGCCGAGACGGATCAGGTTGCTGCCGAGCAAGGTATAGCCCCGCCAGTATTCCGGGTCGGCGGCGATGGCGGCGCGGGCGTATTCCACGGCTTCGGTGAAGCGGTAATTGCGGCCGAAATGATCCGCCACATCGGCCAGGAAAACCGGGTTGCCGGGGCTGAAAGCCTCCACCTGGGCGGCGTGCAGTTCATAGTCCGCCATGCGCTCTTCCATGGCCGCCTGGGCCGCCATGGCACTGAGCACGCCCAGGGCTTCGGGATTCAGATCGAGCGCCCGGGAGAAATGCCCCGCGGCCTCCTCCACCCGCTCATTGCGCTGCAACTGCCGGCCCCAGACTTCCATGGCCGATACCGCATTGGGGTTGATCGCCAGGGCCCTTTGCAGGTTGCGCTCATCGCCGGTGATCCGCGCCAGGCCCACCAGGGCGGGAACATAACGGTTGTTGACTTCCAGCGCGTCCTCATAGGAGGTTCGCGCTTCGCCTTCGTTGTATTTTTCCAGGAACAGGTTGCCCCACAGCGTTTGCGCCTCGAGATTTTGCGGGTCGGCCCGGGTAGCTTCCTGGAACAGGCTGTTGGCGTCGTGAAAGCGCCCGAGCAGCCAGCTTGCCAGGGCCGTCATGGCGACATCGGCGGAACTGAAAATCAGGCCATTGTTGTAGCGTTCCACAACTTCCTCAAGCAGGGGATCGCTTTCCTCCCCGCGACCGGTGAACTGCAGCAGGGAAGCCTGCTGCGTCAGGCTTCGCACCGGCGCGCCTTCCACCCCAAGACCGTCGATCACCGCCTGGAGAATGGCAATCGCCCCGGCGGAATTGCCGGTCATGCGCTTGACTTCGGCCAACTGGGTGCTGACCAGGGGGTAAGCCGCATAGTCGCCGCCGATCAGTTCCTCGCAGACCGCCATGGCTTCCTGATAGTTCCCCATGCCCGCCAGGGCGCGGCTTGCGCCGATGACGCCGGCGGTGCGGTCCAGCCCATCGGCCTGCCGGAATACTTCGGCGGCGGCGGCGTAGGAACCCGACAGCAGCAATTGCCCGCCGCGCTGCAGAGGGGCCGCGGCAAGCGCCGGCCCATCTTCGGGCTGGGCGATCGCCGCGGCGGGCAGCAGCAAAATCAGGCCGAGCAGCAGGCGGTTCAGGATATTCATGGCAAGGGGCTCGGGTTTCATGGCGCCAACTCATGGAATCTGGCGGTGACGCGGGCCAGTTCCACCAGCAATTCCTCAAGCTGGCGCCAGTAGTCGGGTTCGAGGAATTCGGCCTTGCGGCCCCGCAGAATGAAAACCGAGCGTTCCAGTTGTTGCATGCGGGATTTCAGCGCCAGGGCTTCGCCGCCGAGGTTTGCGGTTTCCGCCGCGGCGGAGTCGATATAGGCGATTTCCGCCAGGCGGCCGTCCGGATCATCGAGGCCCGGGCCGAGGCTGAACATGGCGTCGCCGTTATCGTCGAGCCCGGCGTGTTCCGAGGCAAGCCGGCCCTGGTCGGCGTACCATTGCTCCACATTGGCCCGGGCGTAATTGAAGGCTTCCAGCAGGGACACCCGGTTGTTCTTGTCCAGGTCCCCGGCGCGACCGTCGAGGGCTTCGATGAAGTAGCGCGAAAAAACCGGATCGTATTTTTCGGAGGCCGAGCGCGTGGCGGAAATCACCACCCTGCCCTCTCCCGAGAGGAAGGTGGAAAAACCGTAGCTCGCACTGGTGGTATTGATGATGACCATGTCCTGCCGCGCGAAGGGCTCAAGCAATTCGCGGAACTCCGGGCCGGTGTAATCGGGGCCGATGATATTGAACTTGGCTTCCCCGCCCTCGCCGGAGCCGTGACCGATGAGATAGACGGTAAGCTGGTCGCCGTCGCTCACCTGATCGCGCAATTCGCTGAATGCCGCGGCGATGCCGGCCCGGTCGCTGGTTCCGTCGAGCCGGTTGCCGGCATTGGGGCCGGCCGCGTCCGGGTCGTGGAGCAGGGTGATGGAATCGGTGGAATAGCCGTAGTCCCGGATGAGTATGTCGTGGAGCGAATAGGCCCATTGCCGGAACCGGGAAACATTGTCGGCGCCCACCGAGGGGCCGACGATAATCACCGCGTACTTGGCGGAATCCGGCGCTTCGAGGAAATAGTCGCTTTCCATGGGGAGTTGCGCCCGGGCCGCGGGAGTCGTGAAAACCAGCAGTAGCAGGAGCGTTGGCAGCCGGTTCATGACAAGCCCCGCAGCCGGCGCGTCATCCAGTCGATGCAAAGCAGGCCCACGAGCAGGGCGAGCAGCCAGGGCTCGTCCCACAGGTCGATCTGCGTTTCCCGGGAAAAGGCGTTGGGGGTGAATTCGATGGCTTCGGGCAGTCCGCCCACCTCATCGAGATCGAAATAGCTGCCGCCGGCGGCCTCCGCCATGCGGCCAAGGAGTCCCCGGTCCATGCCGGCATTGTTGAATTCGCGCAGGGAAGGCGTCACCACAATGGCGGCCCGCTTTTCGGCGCTTTCCTCGCCGGCGGCGCTGGCCACGTCCACGAGCAGGTCGAAAACCCCTTCCTGGTCGGCAATGAAGGAAGAGCGGTAAATGCCGTCTTCCTCGATATTCCATTCCATGGGGGTGTCGGTGATTTCGTCCAGCGGGTTGGTGGTCTGGATCCACAGGCTGGCGTCATTGTCGGGCTCGTACTGTTCGTCGAGCACCCGGGCGGTGACCCGCACCTCGTCGCCGATATTGTAGAACTCGCGGTCGAACTCCAGGGTCACGCGGTCCGGCGCCGACACGGCGAGCCAGCGCAGCATCTGGCGCCACAGGGTTTCGTGTGAGGTATCTTCCGAGTCCATCATCATCTGCCAGCGCCAGGTGCTCGCGGTGGTGAGCGACAGGACCCGACCGCTGCCATAACGCTGGGTGACGATCACCGGCAGGGCCTGGTTCCGGTATTGCAGCGCCGGATGCTCCAGCAACACTTCGGCCCCGGGCTTGATGCGGCCGGTGACGTACACTCCCTGCAACTGTGGCAGTTGCGACCAGGCGAAACGGTTTGCGGCGTCTTCCCCGGCGAGCCGGAGCAGCGGCGAGAACTCGCCGTTGCGGGTCAGGCGCGGAGTGAACAGCTCGCCGCTGGGATGGTCGCCCCGGCGTATGCCGCCGCGCAGTTGATTGGGCAGGAAATTCTCCTCCACCAGGGTCACCGGCAATATGTCCACCAGCGGGGTGCCGATGAATTCCTCGTCCACCATGCCACTCTTGAGCAGGCCGCCGCCGCGCTCGGCGACGAAGCCCTCGATCATCCGCAACTGGTCGTCGTTGAAGAACTCCTTTTCGATATCGCCGAGGATGATCGCCTCGTATTCGTACAGCGTTTCCCGGCTGCCGGGAAAGCCTTCGGCAAGCTCGGTGGGCGATTCGATACCCTGGCGATAGAACTTGCCGGGGCCGGTTTGCAGATAGGTCGCCAGCCGCAGGGACTCGTCATCCTCCACCGCCCGGCGGATGAACTTGTATTCGTTGCGCGGATGACCTTCGAGATAGAGGATGTCCAGTGGCGGCTTGTCGGTATTGTCCACCAGGAAACTGTAGCTGTTGTTGCGGGTAATGATTTCGCCGGGCTGCACGCCCACCCTCAGTTCGTAGACGATGCGCTCGGCGCGTTCCGGGGTGACTTCGAGGCTGAAGCGCCGGGATACGCCCTCGGCGCCGAGGCTGACGACTTCGCTGCTCACCATGGCGCCGCCGTCAAGCACCGCGAGTTCCACTTCCTGGCCGGCGAATCCCTGGTGGCGCAGGGCCGCGGTCACGGTGAAGACCGAACCTTCGAGCACGGTGCGGGCGGCGCTGACGTCCACAATGCTGATATCGAGTGGAATGTCCTCCTGGCCCACGCCCACGGTGAAAACGGGAATCCGGCGGTTGCCGAATTGCCGGGCGGCGATGATCGGGTCGCTATTGCTGTTGTCGGCGCCGTCGCTGACGAGCACCACGCCGCCGAGGGGAAGCCCGTCAAGCTGGTCGGCCACGGCTTCCAGGGCCTGGCCGATGGCGGAACCGGCGCCGGATTCGCCGAGCGCGCCGTCGTTTTCGCCCGGCGCGACCCGGCGGATGGTCTGGTCGAAGGCGAAGCTGCGAAGCTGGAAGGATTCGGCGAGTTCATCCATCACCGGGCCGGCGAGAAAGGCGTCCGCCGCAGCCGCTGCCCGGCTGCGACCGTCCATGTCGGCGATGGTCATGCTTTGGGAATTGTCGAGCAGCACGGCGAGGTAGGTATCCTGGGGCGAGACCTGGCGCGTGTTCACCACCGGTCGCAGCAGGCAGAACAGGATCAGGATCAGCACCAGGGAGCGCAGCCCGATGAACCAGGCTTTCCAGGCCGGGGACAGCGGCCGCGTGGTGCGGTAGTAGCTCAGCCAGACCGCAGCGACAACGAGCAGGGAAATGAGCCCGAACAGCCACGGGCTGACGCCATGGGCAAAGCTCAGATTGCCTTGTTGCAGCGCGGACAGCAGCGTGGGCTGGGTGACTTGCATGCTCAGCGCGCCGAATCGCCCGAACCCTGCTGTTCCGACAGTACGCGGTAGTACTCCTGTACCAGGCCGCGGTATTCGTCGGGGATGTCCTCCTCGATGGTGGCGTACAGGCGGTTGTTGATTTCATCGAGTTCGGCCTGGGCGCGCAATGCGCCTTCGAGTTCGATGACCGGCTCGAGCAGGGCGCGGAACAACTCGGGCTGGTTGAGAAAGTCTTCGATGTCCTGGCGAGTGATTTGTTGGGTCACCGAACGCGCATCGCCCCAGGGCAGACTGCCGCCATCGGTGCGGATTTCGCCGCCGGGGCCATAGCGGTCGGCGCCGGGCTGGCGCAAACCGCCGTTCCGGTTGCCGCCCCGGGCCTGCCCGCCGGCGCCCTGCTGGGCCTGCTGCCGCATCTGCTGGTTGATTTGCCGGGCGAGCTGGCGGGATTGCTGCAACTGCTCGCGCAATTCACCCAGGCCGGGCATGCCGGGGCCGGGCTGGTTGCCGTTTTCATTGAGTGCCTGAACCTGGCTTTCGAGTTCCTGCAACTGCTCGCGCAACTGCCGGGCGTCCGCCGCCGCCTGCTGCAGGGGGTTGCCTGAAGCCTGGGCCGGGTCGAGCGCCGCGAGGCTTTGGGCCAGGTCCTCGATCTGGTCTTCCACGGTCTGCTCGATATCCGCGGCGAGATTGACCATGCCATTGCGCAGGATGCGGTTGCTGGTCTGCATTTCTTCCTGGATGGGGCGCAACTCCCGGGTCGCCTGCTGGGCCTGGGAAAGCAGCCGCTGATCCTCGTTGCCGCCCCGGGCGATGACCGCCCGCAGCATGTCCTCGATTTCCTCGATTTCCTGCTGCCGGCGCTGCTGGGCCTCGATCAGCTCGTCGAGATCAGCGTCATTGCGCACCGATTGCCGGGTCTGGCCGAGACCCATTTCCCGGCTGGCCTCTTCCATGGCTTCCCGCAGCTCGCGCTGTTGCTCAAGCAATTGCTGGCCGCGCTGACCGAGATTGCGCGCCAGTTGATTCACCGAACGATCCGCCTGCTCGCCGAGCTGCTGCTGCTGGCGGCGCAGGTTTTCCAGCGCCTTCTGGCTTCTGGCGGCGGCGATGGAGGGCGATTCCGCCTCGGCTGCGTCCTGCATCTGCCGGGCCGCCTGCCGCAGCGCCTCGGTCTGCCGGGCGCCGCCGCTTTCGCCCTGGGAACTCTGGCCCCGGGAGGCGCTGGCGCTTTGCTGACCCCGGGACATCTGCCGGGCGAGTTGCCGGACTTCCTGGCTCAGTTGCTCCTGCTGGCGCGTCAGTCTTTCGAGTTCCCTGCGCTTTTGCTCTTCGGTCAATTGTTCCGCGCGGCGGGCGAGATTGCGCTGGGCCCGGGTCAGGCCCTCCTGGCGCCGGGCGAGTTCCTCGAGCTGGTTGGCCTCTTCCTGCTGCCGGGCGCTCTGGCCCCGGCTATTGGGATTTTCATAGCGGTTTTCCAACTGGCCAAGCTCCATTTCGAACAGTTCGCGCAGGTCTTCGCGTTCCTGCCGGGCTGCGCCGCCACCGCCGCCTCCCTGCCGCATGCTGATTTCGGTGCGGTTGATATTGGCTTCGGCCTTGAGAATGTATTGCAGCGCAGCCTGTTCCGGTTGCAGGGCGCTGGTGACCTGGAGCAGGTCCAGCTCCGCCGCCGCGAGATTCATCTGATCTATGGCCAGGGCGAGGTTTTCCACCGCCTGGTCGTAGGAGTCGTCGGAAAAATTGAGCCTTTCCGACAGTCGGTCAATCGACATGCGCGCCTGGCGGGTGGCTTCGAGCTGGGATTCGGCGATGATTTCAGCGTCGGCGGCGAACTCTTCGGGCGTCGCCCGGGACTCGCGGTTCTTGAGCTTCCAGGTTGCCGCGATGATGTCTTTCTGGATATTGACCAGGGCGCTGCTGTCTCCGCCCTGACCGCCGCCACCTCCGCCGCCGCCCTGGTTGCGGCGGAATTCCTGGTCGGTGGGAATGACCTGGAGAAAATAGATATCGGAAATCACCTCGCTGGGACCGTCGAGGCCGTTATTGTCCGCGAGGGTGAGGTAGTAGCTGACGAAATCGCCGGGCTCCACGGCAAGGTCCTCGAGATAGATCAACTGCTCGCCGGATATGCTGTGCACCGCCTCTTCGGGGAGGAAGTCCACCGCCATCTCGTCCTGGCCCACCACGCTGTAATTGAGATCGAAGCGGGTCAGGCCGTAGTCGTCGCTGGCGTCGACTTCGAGGATGACTTCCTCCAGGGGCATGACGTCCTGGTCCCTGCCGGGGCGGCGCAGGGCAAGCTCCGGAGGCTGGTCCACAATGGGCCTGATGTAGTAGTCGAGCGGGTCGCTGCTGGCCAGCCCGGAATGATCCACCGCCCGCACCCGGTACACGCCGTCCTGGCTGAGCGTGAAGGAGGCGGCGCCGGTATCGCCGTCGATGTTGAGTGGCAGGTCGGGCATGTCGGCGCCTTCCGCGGCGGGGTCGAATTCGAGCCGGGCCTCGGCCACGGCCTTGTTGAAGCCCACGGTGATTTCCACCGCGGTGCCCGCCGGGGCGATCAGGTCGCCGCCGTCTTCTTCGAGCAGGTCTTCCATGCCGGTGTATTCGGGATAATCAAAGGCCACATCGATCTGTTCCACCCGGGGCAGGTCAAATACGCTGATGCGGTACTGGCGGGAGTTTTGGGTATCGCCCTGATCGAATGTCACATAATAGGTGGTGTCTTCCACCAGGCTCGGGATGTAGTAACTGAACGCGGCGCCGTCGCTGCCGCCGCCGTCCCGCTTCATCGCCACATCGCGCCAGTTGACGTTGTCGTCCTGCAGGCGCAGGGTCACGTTCCCCGGCGCGGCGCCGCTGACCCGGGCCGCAACGGTAAGGCCGTCGCCGCGCTGCAATTCCACATCGCCCGGCTCGATGAGAATCTCGATCACCGGCGGCGGCTCGCCCTGCATCACGATTTCAGCGGCTTCGAACGGCCAAAGCAGGCGACTGAAGGAATCCCTGAGGGTTCCCGATGTCAACAGGACCACCGAGACCGCGAGTACGGCGGCCGCCGACAGCCCGAAACCGAGCCAGGAGCGACCCACCGGGGTAATCGATTCCATTTCCCGCTGCTGGCGCAGCATTTGCCGCTCGGCGTCCTGCCACAGGCGGGCGATGAACTGCCGGGACACGCCCCGGCGGCCAAAACGCAGTTCATCCTCGCTGAATTCCAGGGAAGTCAACAGGCGCTGTTCCAGATCGGGGATATGGTCTTCCACATAATGCGCCAGGCGCTGGTGGGTCGCATGGCGGCGGCGCAGCACGCCGAACAGCCGCCAACCCAGTGCGCCGATGGTTCCCAGCAGCGCCGCGAGCATTGCCAGGCTCGCCAGGGGCGCCGGCTGCAACTCGCTGAACAACAGGGTAAAGCTGAATATCAGCAGGGCGCTGACGGTGCAAAACAGGCTGAGCTGGCGCAATACAAAGAAGGTGCTGCGGCGGCGGCGAAGGTCTTCGAGCTTGGCGTGCAAGCTGTCGAACGTGGGATGCGTCATGTTGACTCCGCCATTTGCGTTTGCCCCGGCGCCGGCATCCGGGCGGGGATTTCCGGCGGCGTTCGGCCCAAGTCAAATATCCCACCAACGCGCCAGTGATTGCAAGCGCGGTTGGGAGCCTGTGGCCTCAAGCGGGTTCGGCGCGCACGGCGAGGAGGTTGCGCTCCTTCCTGCCGAAAACGGCGCCGATGAGGTGAATCGGCTCGCCGCGGTCGCGGTAACGGTCGGCGTAGCCCCGGGCGCGGATCTGGCTTACGGCCCGGTCGAGGGCGGCTTCGGTTTCCTCGCCCTCTTCCGCCGTCTTGAATTCCATGACGAAGACCTGGCCGCCATGCAGCAGCACCATGTCCGAGCGGCCATGGCTGGTGGATTCCTCCACCCGGAGATCGACGCCGATGGTGCGGAAGCAGGCGTAGAGCATGCCCGCGTACCACGCCTCGTAGCGGGCGAGTTCCGGCCTGGTCTGCCACTGGTACGGGACGCCGGCGAAAAAGGCGCGCAGTTGTTCGGCGAAAGCGTCGAAGTCGTTGTCGGCCAGCAGGCGGCACAGGTCCTTGCCCATCTCCGGGGCATGCAGC
>JAJEGU010000051.1 GCA_022819645.1 Pseudomonadales bacterium | reverse complement strand
GTCGGTGATGCCGGTGATCTCGTCAAAGAACCAGTATCTATGCCCATCGCCCGGCATCAGCAAGTCCGCGGCATCCACGAGCAGGCCGAGATCGCGGCTGCGCAGACCGTCCACGGCCATGTGGACGATGCAGCGCGGTGGCACGCCGCCCGAGATGAGTTGCCGTATCGCATCCTTGACCGCGACCGTCTTGCCAACGCGCCGCGGGCCGCGCAGGATGTAGAGTCCGCCCGGCGCGAGGTCGGACAGCACATCGGGTTGGTAGCGAAACGGGGCGCGCATCGCCTGGCGCAGGTCCGGATCGTCGCCGACCCATCGAGTCGGTTCGCGCCACCAGCGATTGGTCGCGGCTAGAATCTGCTGCGCTTCTCCGTGCTTCATGGCATGACCTTTGCGAGGAAGTATACATTCTACGCAAGATTTGGCGCAAAATGTATACATAATCCACCATACATTGAGGATATGGTGTGCTTGGCCTCGATCAAGTGGTTGGCGCGGGAATTGACGGGATATTCCTGACAGTCGGCGGTCGGCCCGCCGGGTAATCACCACTTTTCCGGCCTGCTTGGATGGGACATCCATCCCTCGCCGGCAGCAGTTTATGGCCGAATTCATGGGGCATTGGGCAGAACTGAAAACAGGTGCTATCGTGAGCGAAGACCTGGTTGCCCTGACGGATCTCAAGAAGAATCCCGGACGAGTGGTCAAGCATGTCAATCAGGTGAATCGACCTGTGTTGCTGACCAGCCGTGGCCGCGGCGTTTTTCCGTGCCAAAGGTAAAACACCGCCGGGAGTACAAGCAGGGTGATCAGCACCGCGCTGACCATTCCCCCGACCATGGGAGCGGCCAGACGGCTCAAAACTTCGGAACCCGCGCCGGTGCCCAGCATGATCGGCAATAACCCGACTATGGTGGAGGCGGCCGTCATCAGCACCGGCCGCACTCGCATGCTCGCGCCGTGAAGTATGGCGTCGAACAGGGTTGCATGGGCCGGCGGCTGATCGGCGGCCCGATTCTCATCCAGGTAATTTTTATGGCAGCGGTTCAGGTAAACCAGCATGATGACGCCGAGTTCGACCGCCACGCCGGCCAACGCGATCAAACCCACGCCGACAGCGATCGAAAAATTGAACGACATTCCGTACGTCAGCCAGAAGCTGCCCGCCAGAGCCAGGGGCATCGTGCCCATCACCATCAGAACCGGCGCGAGTTGCCGGAAATTGATAAACAGCAAAACGACAATCGCGGCGAGTGTCAGCGGGACGATATAGGTGAGTCTTTCCCTGGCGCGGAGCATGTATTCGTATTGACCCGACCAGTTGATCGAATAGCCGGCCGGCACATCAAGCTGTTCGTCCACGACCCGCATGGCTTCCTCGACGTATCCGCCCACATCGACCCCTTCGATGTCGATATAAACCCAGCCGTTGATTCGCGAATTTTCGCTCTTGATGCCGGGCGGGCCGTCCTCGATGTACACGCTGGCAACGTCGCCCAGGGCTATCCTTTCACCGGCCGCCGTCACGATCGGCAGCAGAGACAGTTGCTCGGGTGAATCGCGATAGGACTGCGGATAGCGAATATTGACCGGATAGCGCTCCAGGCCTTCGACGGTCTGGGTGACGTTCACGCCGCCGATGGCGGAGCCGATCACCTCCTGGACATCGGCTATGTTCAGGCCGAAACGCGAAGCCTTTTCCCGGTCGATATCGACCTGGATGTAACGCCCGCCCGCCACGCGTTCGGAATATACCGAAGCCGTGCCCGGTACGCCGGACAAGATCGTTTCCAGTTGTTGCCCGATTTCCTGAATTCGCGCGAGGTCGTCTCCGGCGATCTTGATGCCGACCGGCGTCTTGATGCCGGTCGCCAGCATATCGATACGGGTTCTGATCGGCATCACCCATGCGTTGGTGAGGCCGGGAAGGTTCACCAGCCCGTCGAGTTCGGCTCTCAGTGATTCCGGAGTTACGCCCGGGCGCCACTCGTTCCTGTCCTTCAACTGCACGAAGGTTTCGATCATCGTCAGCGGCGCCGGGTCGGTGGCGGTTTCGGCTCGGCCGATCTTTCCGAACACCGTTTCCACTTCCGGAACCGTGCGGATCAGTTTGTCCGTCTGTTGCAGCAATTCACGCGCCTTGCCGATGGAGATGCCCGGATAAGTCGTTGGCATGTACATCAGATCTCCCTCATCCAGCGGCGGGATGAATTCACTGCCCATGTTTTGCAACGGCCACCAGACGCTTGCGCCAACCAGTATCGCCGCGGCCAAAGTGGTCTTCGGATGGTTCAGCACGGTTCTGAGAACCGGAACGTAAGCTCGTATCAGCATATTGTTCACCGGGTTTTTCCGTTGCGGGAGAATATTGCCCCGAATGAAATAGCCCATGAGTACGGGTATCAGCGTCACCGCCAATATTGCCGCTGCGGCCATCGCATAGGTTTTCGTATAGGCCAGAGGGGAGAACAGGCGGCCTTCCTGGGCCTCCAGGGTAAACACCGGCAGGAAACTCACCGCGACAATAAGCAAGCTGAAGAACAGCGCCGGCCCGACTTCCGCGGCCGAATCCGCGACGATCCGCCAGCGATTTTCCCTGGTGACCCGCTGGTGCTCCATGTGCCTGTGCAGGTTCTCGATCAGTACGATCACACCGTCCACCATTGACCCGATGGCGAGCGCGATGCCGCCGAGGGACATGATATTGGCGTTCAGACCTTGCATGTACATTACAAGATAAGCCACGAGAATGCCCATCGGCAGACTGACAATGGCGACCAGGGACGAGCGCAAATGGAGCAGGAAAATCATGCATATGAATCCCACGAGAAGCAGTTCCTGGGTCAGTTTTTGCCAGAGATTGTCGATCGCCCGCGAGATCAGTCCGGATCGGTCATAGACCGGAACGATCTCCACGCCATCCGGCAAACCCTGCCGCAGCTCCCGGAGTTTCTCCTTGACGCCGTCTATGGTTCTTTGCGCGTTTTCGCCGTAACGCATGACGATCAGGCCGCCGACCGTTTCGCCTTCGCCGTTGAGTTCGGCGATCCCTCTTCGCATCTGTGGGCCGATATTGATCTCGGCGACGTCTTTCAGCCGTAGCGGCGCGCCGTTCACGTTCACGCTCAACGGGATGTCGGCGAGGTCGTTCTCGTTCTGGATGTAACCCGATGCGCGTACGATGTATTCGGCTTCCGCCATTTCCACGACGGAAGCGCCCACTTCCTGGTTGGCGCGCTGAATCGCCGTCCGGATCTGCGCCAGGGGTAAATCGAAGGCGCGAAGTTTCTCCGGATTGACGAGCACCTGGTACTGCTTGACCATGCCGCCAACCGAAGCGACTTCCGATACGCCGGGCACGGTTTGAAGTTCGTATTTCAGAAACCAGTCCTGAATGGAACGTAACTCGCTGATATCGTGCCGGCCGGTCCGGTCGACGAGCGCGTACAGGTATACCCAGCCCACGCCCGTTGCATCCGGCCCCAGTTGCGGCCGCGCGCTTGCCGGCAACGAGGGCGCCACCTGGCTCAGGTATTCGAGCACGCGCGAACGAGCCCAGTACAGATCGGTGTTTTCGTCGAAGATCACATAGACGTAGGAATCGCCGAAAAAGGAATACCCCCGGACGGTTACCGCCCCGGGCACCGAAAGCATCGCCGAGGAGATCGGATACGTAATCTGGTCTTCCACGACTTGCGGCGCCTGGCCGGGATAACTGGTCTTGACGATTACCTGCACGTCCGACAGATCGGGAATCGCGTCCACCGGAGTGTTTCGCAGAGCGAACAACCCCGCGGTCGCAACGATCGCAGTAGCCAGCAGCACCAGAAGCCGGTTTTTGATGGACCAGCGAATAATGACTTCAATCATGACTGTCTCCTGGCGAACCCGAAATTCGCGAACTGCCGGCGATAAGCATGGACCTAATGAAGGCCTGCTTCGTCATCGTGGCTCATGCGCATGAAATCCGAAGTCTGGCTGGATTCGGAATCCAGCAGGAATTGCGCGGAGACGACAACCCGCTCGCCTTCTTCCACGCCCTGGGTGATTTCCGCGTACTGGTCGTCCAGCCGCCCCAGGCTGACGGCGACAGACTTGAAGCGCCCGTCGCCCATGGCCAGTACGACGCGATCCTGTCTGGCCGTGCGAATAACGGCTTCACGCGGAATCACCAGCACATCGTCCGCCGCTTCGGCAAGAATGGTCACTTGCGCAAACATGTTGGGTTTCAACAGTCCATCGGGATTCTCGAATCGCAGCCGGACCCGCGCGGTGCGCGTTTCGGCGTTCAGGGTCGGGTAGACGTAGTCGACGCTTCCTTCCCAAAGTCTGCCGGGCAAGTAGTCCAGCGACATCGTGACCGGCAGTCCGGCTTCCACCAGCGCCGCCTGGCGTTCGAAGACTTCCGCTTCGACCCATACGTCGTTCAGGGTGCCGATCGACATCAGCGTCGTGCCGGGTCCGACAAAAAAGCCTTCGCGGATATTGAGGTTGTCCACCACGCCGGACTGGGGAACATAAAAGGTCAGCGTCTGTTTCACCTGGCGCGTGTTGCGCAGGTCGTTGATCTCCGCGTCGCTGATCTGGAGCGCCCGCAGTTGATCTTCGGCGGCCTGAACGAAACGCTCGTTGTCACGATTGAGGGCCAGCAACAGTTCTTCCTGGGCGTTAACCAATTGAGGGGAATACAGCGAATACAACGGTTCGCCTTCCTCGACCGGATCGCCGGCGGCCTGCACGTAAAGTCGTTCGATCCATCCTTCGACCCGCGGGTGGATATGCACGAGTTGGTCCTCGTCGTATTGCACATAACCTACCGTGGTAATCCGGGTGTGCATCGAACGGTGTTCTACCTGCGCCGTGCGCACTCCCAGATTGTTGACGACGTCCGGCGAAATGAAAATCATGCCCGGATTGCCCGAATCCATGCCGCTGTCCGCGTAGACCGGAACCAGATCCATGCCCATCGGCGATTTGCCGGGTCCGTCGCGGCGGTAATCCGGGTCCATGGGCGCAACCCAGTAGAGTGGAGTCGCGGCGCCGGCTTGCCCATCGCGGTCGGTCGCGGACAGGTTCATGCCGAATCTCGTCAGAAAATGAGTCGCCGCCGCGGTCGCCGCCAGTGCCAGCATTGTATAAACGAGTGATTTGTTCATGGAGAATTGCTCCGGATTTGGTCTCATTCAACTGAAACCAGGTAGTAGTTCAGTTCGGCAATGGTTTGCAGCCGATCGATCTGGATGTTCAGGAAATCGATGTTGGTATTCAGTTCGGCGATACGCGCTCTCACGACCTCGGAGAAGTCGCCGGTTTCATTGGTGTAAGCCGTCAGCGAGGCCTCGGCCTGGTCGCTGATTTCCTGCAAGAGCCGCTCTTCATAGAGCGTTTCGCGCTGATTCAGCCGTTCCAGGCGAGCCAATGCGGCCTCCAGGCCGGCGAGCATCGACCGCAGCGCGAGAGTTTTCTCGGTCCGGGCGGCTGCTTCCGTGGCCTGTGCCGCCTGCACTCCCTTGTCCTGGCGATCGGTGTTGAACATCGGTAAATCGAAGCTCACTCCGAAGGAGATGAAATCGCTTCGATAGACTCCCAATGGGTCGTCCTCTCTATAGCCGTAACTGGCATTGACGCTCCATTGCGGCTTGTATTTCTGTTCCGCCAACCGAATGCCGGTGCCCGTCGCGACGATCTTCTGATCGATGGATCTGATTCGCGGGTGCGCCAGCAGCAATTGCGCAAGCCGTTCGGCGCGGCCCGGGTCTTGCCCGTCGGCAAACGGTTGGCCAAGCGTCAACGCCGGCAATGTATCGCTGAGTTCCATGTTGCTCATGTCGGTCCCGGGCAGCCACTCGTGCAGCCCGGCGAGATTTATTTCCTGCTGCTGCTGCAACTGGGTCAGCCGGTCTTCCAGGCGTGTGAGTTCGAGTTGCGCGCGCACCAGATCCTGCCGCCGGGTTTCACCGACCGCGCTGGTATAGCTCGATTCGGCTACATCGACGAGGTATTCGAACAGCGCGCGATCTTCTTCTATCAACTGCCGGGCCCACCGGTTGCGATAGGACTCGAGCCACAATCGGGAAACGGCGACAGTGACTCCGGCCAGGCGATCCTGCCGCATCAAGGGCTGTTGCGCGCCCTCTTCACTAAGCTGCCGGCGCTGCAATTCGCGAGTTTCGCTGCGGGGAAACACCTGGCTGACGCCGACCCTGAATTGCGTCATCGGTTCCTGGCGAAAGTTGAAGCCGTCCGCCGGCAAATTTTCGAATCCGAATGACACCATGGGATCGGGCAGGCTCGCCGCGGCCACGCTTTGCGCCGCCAGCGCCTGCTCCCTGTAGCGGCTCCCGTCCAGCCAGGGATCGTTCTCCAGAGCAAGCGATACCGCCTGTTCCAGGGTCAATTCGGTCTGCGCCATGACCAGGGTCGACAGTCCGGTCAAGCAAATGGCAGCCACCTTCTTCAATAGTGAATTTCGCGCCATCGTCAATTGCTCCTGTTGTGTTGCTACTCGCGCATACCCCGCCGCCATTCTTCTCGAATAGCTGCGCCTGCCGGGAAGTGCAACGATCTTTACGTCTTTCGCCGAGGGTTGCGCTGCAGCGGGATGTCAGGGCGAAGCCCTGGTTGAAATTTCATGGCAGGCGCACCCGAATTACAGGCGCAGCTATGCTGTCAAAGGAGAATTGGCGGGCGCAAAAGGGGGGCGGACATCCGGCTTGTGACGGATTCGTCAAAGTTGCCGAGAGCCGGAATGAGGCCGAAAGGCGAATCTGAACCGGAAGCGGGCAATACCGAATAGGTACAGCCATTCAGGGTGCATGCGCACTCCTGAAAGCAATCCGGACCGTCTGACGAGAATGCATCCGAACTCGCGGGATGATGGTGCCCTGACTCCGCGAACTGGATATCCGCATGAAGGTGTATCGGTGTAGATGTCGTATCACAGGACATGCTTGTCGCCGCCACGGCCTGACCGGTGAAAGCCACCAATAGCAGCAACTTTATAATCGTATGGCGACACCGTCCTGTTTGCATGTTTTCGCTTACCGATAAAGGCAATCCGAACTCCGGGAATCCAGAGTTCACCCATGCAGGCTAGTCCAATTCCCCGGGCAAGTCCAGCGACTTCCTGATTGAATCTGCTATTGTGGGATTTCCGAGGCTCTATTGCGAAAAACACGGATCCTTCCTCACTGAAAAACTCCATCCGTGGAGTTTTTCATTATCGCAAAACAAAAGCGTGGTTTTGTTTTGCTCCCGAATTCAATGGCTTACGCCATCGAATTCGGCGGCACTTCCATGTGCCGCAGGGAAGCTCTAACTTGATCAGAGCT